>CAVWPT010000012.1:0-18651 GCA_963756965.1 uncultured Solirubrobacterales bacterium | reverse complement strand
CCACGACGTCCAGTTGGCCTGCGACGTGATGAGCGGTGTTCACCGGGAGAGCGGTGGCCGGGACGGTTTCGTGTCGCTCGAGGTTGCGCCTGACATCGCGCACGACACCGAGCGCACGCTGGAAGCGGCTCGTACCTATTGGAAGGCCGTCGATCGCCCCAACGTGATGATCAAGATTCCGGGCAGTCCGGAGGGAGTCCCCGCGATCGAGCAGGCGATCTACGAGGGAATCAACGTCAACGTGACGCTGCTCTTCGCGGTGGAGGCCTACGAGCGGGTTGCCGAGGCTTACATCGCGGGGCTGGAGCGCCGTCAGGCGGAGGGGCTTTCCCTCGACATCAACTCGGTGGCCAGCTTCTTCGTTTCCCGCGTCGATACCAACGTCGACAAGAAGCTGGAGGCGCTGGGCAGAACCGACCTGGCCGGGACGGCGGCCGTAGCCAACGCCAGAGCCGCCTACCGGCGCTTCAAGGAGCTCTTCGCCGGGGGCCGCTGGGAGGCGCTGCGCCACGCCGGCGCCGCGGTCCAGCGACCTCTTTGGGCCTCGACCGGCACCAAGAACCCTCAGTTCCCGGACACCAAGTACGTCGAAGAGCTGGTTGCGGCGCACACGGTCAACACCATGCCGATGGCTACGCTCCACGCGTTCGCCGACCACGGCCGGGTCACGGGACCCACGGCCGAGGCGGACCCGGCGTCGCAGCTCGCTGCCCTGCGCGAGGCCGGCATCGACATGAGCCAGGTCACCGACGAGCTGCTGGTCGATGGCGTCGACCAGTTCGAGCACGCGATGAGGAGACTTCTAGCGGGTATCGACGAGCACCGAGCGGCCGTCCTGACCGGTCGACCGAAGACGATCGAGGGCAAGCTGCAAGAGCCGCTTCAGGTCCCGGTGGCCGAGCGCGTCAAGCGGGCGATGGAGGAGAACGTCGCCCAGCGTGTCTGGCGGCGTGATCCCTCGCTATGGGGCGGTCCTGGAGTACCCGAGATTGAGAACAGGCTGGGTTGGCTGACCGTTTCCGAGACGATGATGGAGCAGGCTCCCGACCTCCACGAGTTTGCCGCGGAGTGCCGGGCGGAGGGCTTCACCGACGCGGTGCTGCTGGGGATGGGGGGCTCTTCGCTGGGCCCCGAGGTGATCCGTCGCTCGTTTGGCGAGGTGTCGGACGCGCTCCGGCTGCACGTTCTCGATTCGACTCATCCCGATGTGATCCTCGGCCTTCAGGAGTCCCTCGACATCTCCAGGACGTTGTTCATCGTCTCCTCGAAATCCGGTGGGACGGTGGAGACGCTCTCCCACTACCACCACTTCAAGCAGCTCGCCAAGCCGAACCAGTTCGTCGTGGTGACGGACCCGGGAACGCCGCTGGAGCAGCTCGCGACCGACGACGGCTTGCGCCGCACCTTCCTGAACCCCCCCGACATCGGTGGGCGATACTCAGTGCTCTCCTACTTTGGGCTGGTGCCCGCCGCGCTGATGGGGGTCAACATCGAGGCACTGCTCCACGGCTGCCAGGTCGCCGAGCAGAACTGCGCTCACTACGACTCCAGCGAGTCGAACTCAGGCCTGTGGCTCGGGGCGGCGCTCGGGGAGCTGGCTCGGCAGGGTCGCGACAAGCTCACATTCTTTGTCCCGCCGCCGATCGACAGCTTCGGTCTGTGGGTTGAGCAGCTGATCGCCGAATCAACCGGCAAGCACGGCCGCGGGATCCTGCCGGTGGCGGAGGAACCGCTTGGTGAGCCGGACGTCTATGGCGACGACCGGGTCTTCGTCTACCTGCGGGATCAGGACGGCGCCGATGAAAGCCTGGACAAGGGCCTCGAAGAGCTCGCGCTGGCGGGCCACCCCACGGTTACGGTCGTCACCCACGGCGCTGCCGACTTGGGCAGGATCTTCTTCCTGTCGGAATTTGGCGTGGCAGTCTCGGGCTGGGCGCTCGAGATCAACCCGTTCGACCAACCAAATGTCCAGGAGGCCAAGGACAACACCAACCAGGTGCTGGAGTCCGGATCGATACCTCAGTTCGAGTCGGCTGACGACGACGCGCTGCGGTCGCTGCTTGGCGACGCGTCCCCGCCGCACTACGTCGCCATCCTCGGCTACCTTCCGTACTCCTCCGAGCTCGATGCCGCCGTCGCGGATCTGCGGATCACGATCCGCGAGGCCACCGGGGCGGCGACGACGTTCGGTTACGGCCCGCGTTTTCAGCATTCCACCGGCCAGCTCCACAAGGGGGGACCGCCGACCGGACGCTTCCTCCAGCTGGTGAACCAGCCACAGCGGGACGCAGAGATCCCAGGTGCCGGCTACTCGTTTGCCACGCTGATCGCCGCGCAGTCCGCAGGTGACCTCCAGACGCTTAAGAATCATGGCCTGACCGCCGAACGAGTCGAGCTCAAGGGTGATCCCGCGGAAGCCGTGCGCGCGCTCACCGACCGGATTCGAGCCCTACTGCAATAGGAGGCATGGCATGTGCGCGGTGGTAGAGCAGCAGATCGCGGAGAACCCGCTCGTCGAGGGGCTGGAGCGGCAGCCGGTGCGGCCCACGGCGCTGGTGATCTTTGGCGCGACGGGCGACCTGGCCCACCGCAAGCTGCTGCCCGCGCTGTACAACCTGGCCCACGAGGGGTTCCTGCCCGAGCGGTTCGAGCTGGTGGGGGTCGCCCGGCGTGACCAGCCGCATGAGGACTTTCGCCAGACCTCCCGCGAGTCGATCGCACGCTTCTCTCGCCGCGAGCCCGATTCAGCTGTGCTCGAGGGGCTGCTTGAGGACGTGCGCTACGTCCCGGGCACATTCGACGACGACCAGGTGTACACGCAGCTCGGACAGGTGCTGAGCGAGTTCGACCAGCGTGCGGGACACCAGCTGAACCGCGTCTTTTACCTCTCAACCGCTCCAGAGTTCTTCCCGGTGATAGCGACGAAGCTCGGTGCGGCCGGGCTGGCCCGAACGGAGGGTGCCGACACCCGGATCGTGATTGAGAAGCCGTTTGGCTACGACCTGGATTCCGCTCAGCAGCTCAACCGTGAGGTGCTCGAGGTGTTCAACGAGCCTCAGGTCTTCCGGATCGATCACTACCTGGGCAAGGAGACGGTTCAGAACCTGATGGCGCTGCGGTTCGCCAACGCCCTGTTTGAGCCCGTGTGGAATCGCAACTTCATTGACAACGTTCAGATCACCGCTGCCGAGGACATAGGGATCGAGGGGCGGGCTGGGTACTACGACCACGCGGGCGCGCTCCGGGACCTGGTGCAGAACCACATGCTCCAGCTGCTTGCCCTGTTGACGATGGAGCCGCCGAGTTCGTTCGAGGCGAATCGTGTGCGGGACGAGAAGTTCAAGGTCCTCTCGGCAATCGTGCCGCCGGCCATCGAAGAGGTGGAGTCGATCGCGGTGAGGGGTCAGTACGGGGCCGGGATGTCCGCGGGCAAGGAAGCCGAGGGCTACCTCGAGGAGGAAGGGGTCCCTCCGGACTCCCGAACTGAGACGTACGCGGCGCTCCGGCTGCGGATCTCCAACTGGCGCTGGGCCGGAGTGCCGTTCTACCTGCGCACCGGGAAGCGGCTGGCTCGAAAGGTGACGGAGATAGCGGTGACGCTCAAGCCAGTCCCCCACCTGGCATTCCGGAGCACGGGCTCGGTCGGGGTGCAGCAGAACCAGATCATCCTCACGGTGCAGCCTGACGAGGGCGTGTCGGTCTCCCTAGGCGCGAAGATCCCGGGCCCGCAGATGCGGATTCGGCCGGTGCACATGGAGTTCCACTACGGCACGTCGTTCATGTCGGAGTCTCCTGAGGCCTACGAGCGGCTGATCCTCGACGCAATGCGCGGCGAGGCCACGCTGTTCACACGCAACGACGAGATTGAGGCGCTGTGGGGGATCATCGACCCGGTCCTCACCGGTTGGAAGGAGGACCAGAGCTCGCCGATTCCGCAATACGAATCGGGGTCGGCGGGCCCGGTGGAGGCCGACGCGCTGCTTGAGCGCGGGCACACCTGGAGAAAGCTCTGATGGCCGGGGCATCAGACCCTCCGGCCGACGACGTCTGGTCGGCACAAGACACCACTCCCGACGCGATTGAGGCGGCGCTGAGGCGGCTGCTGCGTGAGCATCACAACACGCACCAGGAGCTAGCGGAGGCAAGGGTCCTCAATTTGATCGTGGTCGTCGACCGCGCGTGGAAGGGTGAGATCGCCAACCGGCTGGAGCGGGTGGGGCGCTACCACGCGTCGCGCACGATCCTCTGTGCGGTCGAGGAGGGACGAGAAACCCTCGACGCCGTTGCGGTCATGCACTACGACCCTTCTCCTGGCGGGTGTCTCAGCGTGATGCACGAGCAGGTGGAGATCGATATCGGTCCTGGCCACCTGAGCCATCTCGACTCGATCGTCGATCCGGTCAAGATGGCCGAGCTGACGACCCTGTTGTGGGCTCCGCACGGGCATAACGAGGCGATTGCGGCGCTGGTCGGGATGTGCGACGTGATCCTGCTTGATTCGGACCATGAGCTCGAACCCAGCTCGGGCCTTCACCAAGCGGCTGAGCTCCTGAAGTCGGCCTATGTGGTGGATCTCGCCTGGCTTCGCACCACGCCCTGGCGGGAGCGCCTCGCCGCGAGCTTCGACGTTCCAAATCGTCGTCAGGCGCTCGCCCGGATACGTGAGCTGGCGATCCGCCATCGGCCCAACTCGGAAGCCAGCGCCATGTTGCTAACAGGATGGCTGGCCTCGCGCTTGAACTGGCAGATGGGAGAGTTCTACAGCGCCAACGGCACCGGCCGGCGAGGGACCGCGCTGCTTGACCGAGGCCGCTGGGAGGTGAAGATTGCGCTCGAGCCCCACGAACAGGAGGCGCCGGGGCTAGTTGGGGTAACCGTGGGTTGGGGAAAGGACTCATCGCTGTCGCTCGACCGTTCGGTGGGCGGATTACTGGCCCGCGAATGCGGTGGCGGCGGGGAGCGTGAGTGGCGCGTGATCGGCGCCTCGCGCGGGGAGGCCGGGATCCTGGGGGAGGGGGTCAGGCAGGCGCTGCTGCGTGATCCCACCTACGGCCCGGCGCTGTCTGCGGCACGTGAGATGGCGCGGTGAGCCTGGAGATCGAGACGGTTGACGACCCCGCTCGAGCCTGCTCGGCGATGCTGGTCGGAGCGCTTCTCGGCGGCGGCGACGTGGTGGTCACCGGGGGCTCGACGCCGCGCGACGCCTACGCCCACCTCGCGACGGCACTCAATGAGATGGATCTCGATTCCTCGTCGGCGACGTTGTGGTTCAGCGACGAGCGGTGCGTGGACCCGGAGGACGAGCTGTCGAACTTCAGGCTGCTCAAGGAATCGCTGCTCGAGCGCCTTGACGGCCGGCCCCAACCCGAGGTCCGCAGGATCCACGGCGAGCTTGGCCCGGCCGACGCCGCCGAGGCCTACGAGGCGGATCTGGTGGGGGCCGGGGAGCCGAGGTTCGAGCTCGTACTGCTTGGCCTGGGCCCCGACACCCATATCGCCTCGATGTTCCCCGGTCAGGAGTCGCTGAACGAGCGCTCGCGTCTGGCGCTGGGTGTGCCTGAGGCAGGATTTGAGCCATACGTCCCGCGGGTGACGCTGACGCTTCCGGTGCTGGCGAATGCCGAGCGCGTCGTGTTCCTGGTCACCGGGGAGGGCAAGGCCGAAGCCGTCGCCCGTGCATTCGGGCCGGAGTCCAAGCCGGATCCGACGGTGCCGGCTTCGATGATCGTGCCAATGGCCGACGAAATCACAGTGCTGCTCGACCCGCCGGCCGCGTCACGGCTGTGAGCCCGCGCGTGCCCCCACTTTTCGTGGAGCCTGGACGGTAGTTGCTTGAGGGTCATCGGCGTCGATCTCGGCGGCACCAAGGTGGCGGCCGCGCGCCTTGAAGGGGGGTCGCTCTCGGACTCGGTGATGCGGCCGACGGAGCTCTCGAGCCACGACGCGCTCATCGACCAACTTGCGGGCCTGGTCGACGAAGCCCGGATGGGGGATCTCGATGGCGTGGGGATCGGAGTCCCCTCCGTCGTCGAGTTCGAAACCGGGCGTGTGGTGTCGTCGGTCAACATCCCGCTTGCCGACATCCCGCTTCGGCACGTGCTCGGAGAGCGACTGGGCGTGCCGGTTTTCGTGGACAACGACGCCACGGTCGCTGCGCTGGCCGAGGCTCACGACGAGGAGCTGCACCTGGTGGCGAGAAACCTCGTGATGCTCACGGTGGGAACCGGCGTTGGCGGCGGCCTGGTCCTATGGGGGCGTATCTACCGCGGAACCACCGGAGCGGCGGGCGAGCTCGGCCACACGCTCATCGGCATGTCGCTGGCGGATTCAGTTCCTGAGCCGGGCCGGACCTTTCCGCAGCGCGGGTCGCTGGAGCAGCTGGCCTCCGGCCACGCACTCGACGCGCTCGGGGCGCAGCTGGCGGCTTCACATCCGGAATCTGAGCTGGCCCGGCACGCTTCCCTGGAAGGCCACGCCGTGCTGGGTCCAGACGTGGTCGCCGCTGCTCACGCGGGGGATGCGCTTGCCGTTTCGTCGATAGAGCTCTGGGCGCGCCGGCTGGGCATCGGAATTGCCAACGCGATCAACACGTTCGATCCTGACGAGGTGGTGATTGGAGGCGGCGGCGCGCGCGCGGGCGAGCTATTGCTGCAGCCTGCCACGGCGGTGGCTCGTGGATACGTGCTGCCTGGCCTGGGCGAGCGGACCACGATCCGCCTGGCCCGACACGGCGTCCGCGCGGGAGTGCTCGGTGCCGCGCTCCTGGCGGTTCACGAGCTGGAGGACCAGGACCAGCCGCCGATCGGTGCGGTTGCCCGCGAGGGAGTAGGGCAATGATCGTGGCCTGCGGTTTTGACCACGCCGGCTTTCCGCTTCGCAGCCGGTTGCTCGCACTGATAGAGGCCGAAGGACACGACGTGCTCGACCTGGGGACCGACGCGCCGGAGCCCATCGACTATCCGGAGAAGGCGCTTGAGGTGGGGCGCGCAGTGGTCTCTGGTGCCGCGGAGCGAGGGATCATCGTCTGCGGGTCCGGCGCCGGGGTCTCCGTGGCCGCCTGCAAGATCCGCGGAATCAGGGCCGCCACGATTCATGACACGTACACGGCTCACCAAGCGGTCGAGCACGACGGTGTCAACGTGCTGTGCCTGGGCGGGCGGGTTGTCGGCGCCGCGCTGGCGGCCGAGATCGTCACCGCCTTCCTGAGGGCTGAGATCTCGGACGAGGAACGGCATGTGCGCCGGCGTGGAATGGTGCAGGAGATTGAACGCACCGGAGGCGAGTGAGTGCAGGTCGTCCTCGTGCGCCACGGCGAGACCGAGTGGAGTCTCGGCGGCCAGCACACGAGCCGGACCGACCTTCCACTGATACCGGCGGGGCGCGACCGCGCGCGGGCGCTTGCGGAAGAACTCGGAGGACGTGACTGGGCGCTCGTTCTGTCCAGCCCGCTGCGCAGAGCCCGCGAGACCTGCGAGCTGGCGGGGCTCGGTTCGCAGGCGGTGCTGGAGGACGATTTGCGTGAGTGGGATTACGGCGAGTATGAGGGGCTTACGACACCTCAGATCCGGGAGCGGAGTCCGGGCTGGTTCCTGTGGCGGGACGGGTGTCCGGATGGTGAGAAACCCGATCAGGTCGCTGCCCGGGCGGACCGCGTGCTTGACCGCCTACGCCAAGTGGACGGGGACTCGATTGCCTTTGCTCATGGGCACATTCTGCGGGTGGTGGCCGCCCGCTGGGTCGCCCAGCCCGCTGCCTTCGGCGCGCGGCTGGCGCTGTCGGCGGGGGCGATCAGCAGCTTGGGATTCGAGCGTGAGACCGAAGTGATGACGTCGTGGAACTGCACTTAACCGTGGCCGCCCACGGGTGCGAAACACCCGCTGAGGATGCCCACTAGACAACGGAGGCTGAGCATGCAATTGGGAATGGTCGGGCTGGGCCGGATGGGTGGCAACATCGTCAGGCGACTGATGCGCGACGGCCACGAGTGTGTGGTGTACGACGTCAGCGCTGACGCGGTGTCGGAGCTCGCCGGCGAGGGGGCGACCGGTACTGGCTCGGTGGAGGAGTTCGTGCAGAGCCTCACGCCTCCGCGGGCCGTGTGGGTGATGGTTCCCGCTGGTGACATCACCGAGAGCACCGTCAACGAATTGGCCTCCCATATGGACGCCGACGACGTGATCATCGACGGCGGCAACACCTACTACCGCGATGACATCCGACGCGCCAAGCAGCTGCTCACTAAGGGCGTGCATTACGTCGACTGCGGGACCAGCGGCGGCGTCTGGGGACTGGAGCGCGGCTATTGCCTGATGATCGGGGGCGAGCCGCAGGTGGTGGGGCGGCTGGAGCCGCTGTTTGCCTCGATCGCGCCGGGCGTCGACGGGGCTGAGCGCACCCCGGGCCGCACCGGCGAGCCGGCGCAGGCCGAGCACGGCTACCTCCACTGTGGTCCGGTGGGCTCGGGCCACTTCGTCAAGATGATCCACAACGGCATCGAGTACGGGCTGATGGCCGCGTACGCCGAGGGCCTGAACATCCTGCGCAACGCCAACGCGGGAAAGGTCCAGCGCGAGGCAGATGCCGAGACGGCTCCCCTGGAGGAGCCCGAGTTCTACCAGTACGACATCGATGTGGCCGCGGTAAGCGAGGTCTGGAGGCGGGGCAGCGTGGTGGCCTCCTGGCTGCTCGATCTCACCGCGCAGGAGCTGAATGAGGAGCCCGACCTGAGCGGGTTCTCCGGGCGTGTGTCGGACTCCGGCGAGGGCCGTTGGACGGCGATCGCGGCGATCGACGAGGGCGTCCCCGCGCCAGTCCTCACCACCGCCCTGTTCTCACGCTTCGCCTCCCGTGACCTCGACCATTTCGCCAACCAGACGCTCTCAGCGATGCGCAAGGCGTTCGGCGGCCACGCGGAGAAACCGGTGGGCTGAGCTAGAGGTTGACCGCAGACATCCCGGCTTCGTCGTAGCGCTCGCCGGCCGCCGGGGGGAGCTCGGCGTCGATTCGCTGCAGGTCCTCATCGCTTAGCTCTACGTCGACCGCGGCCGCGTTCTGCTCGAGGTAGGTGCGTCGCTTGGTCCCGGGGATCGGTACCAGATCGTCCCCCTGGGCCAGCACCCAGGCCAGCGACAGCTGGGCCGGGGTGATGCTTTTCTCCTGGGCGATCTCCGCCACCTTGGCGGCCAGTCTCTGGTTGGCCTCGAGGTTCTCGCCGGTGAACCGGGGCCCCGAGCGCCGGAAGTCGTTCTCGTCAAGCTCCTCGGGAGAGCTAAACCGGCCGGACAAGAACCCGCGGCCGAGCGGCGAGTAGGGCACGAAACCGATGCCCAGCTCTCGGCAGGTCGGAGGCAGCCGGCGGCGCGATCGACGGCTTCATCGGCACATTCGGCGGCGGCTACGTCGACCTCGCGATCGAGCTGGGCGTCGATCCGGCGCGGATCAACACGCTTCCAGATGGAACGTGCGCGCGGGGTCGGCTGGCGACGGGCCGGCTGATCGCTTGGGTCCTATGGCGGAGTCGCGGGACGCTGCGGATGAGACCGGTGCGCGTTCACTCCCGGGGCGAGCGCGAAGTGTTGGTTCGGACCCGCAACACCGCAACACGTGGCCGCCTAGCGCTTGACCTTGAAATGATCCTCATCTTCACTGTGGACCACGGACGCGTCTCGGCCATACGCGAGTCAGTTGAAGCCTCCAAGAGTGGATGTTGTTCTGGCGGTGAGATGTAGAAGGGTCGCTCGACGCCCCAACTTTCCGCGTTCGGGCTTGTCGCTGGCCTACGTGCGAATCAGGTCACGTTCATCCTTTGCGCGGAACAGCGCAGCCGGAGACAACATTGGGTGTGACCCCGAGTACACGGTTAGCAGGGCCTGCGAGATGGCCGAGACAAATAGCGATGCCAATGGTTAACGGTCGTATGCGTGTCGTCGGGGCTGCGCTATATCTGGCGCTCGCGATTCTGCTCGTGCTGGCCGCCGTTCCGGTGGTGCCGACGGCGGGGGCCGCCTGGTCGTCCCCGACCCAGATCGGCGGAGTGGGCTCGGGAAGCTTTCCGGTCCTTGTGTTTGGGCCCACTGGCGAGGCGGTGGTGGTCTCGACGGACGCGAGCGGCGCCCCGTACATTGTGCGCCGACCGGCCAACGGAACCTTCGAGGCGCCGGTGACGATCGCCGCTCCCGGCGCCCTGCCAGGTCCCCCGCAAGCGGTCGCGCTCCCGGCCGGGGGCGCGACGGTGTGCTTGCGGGCGGCGCGCCCTGGGACGCGCTGGTCCAGCCACCGGGGGCCGCGACGTTCGAGCCGCCGCAGGAACTCGCCCCGGCCGACAACCCCGACGCGCCGCGCACGAACGCCAGGATGCTCGCCAGCTCCAGGGGCGAGGTTCTCGTGGTAATGAACGATCAAAGCGGCGGCACCAGGGTCCTGCCGCAGGGCGGAACCAGCTTCGGCCCAACTGGACCGGGTCCCGGCACCGATCAGAGCGGCGACCTCTTCTCGCTGTCGATCGATGACGCCGGCGGCGCGTTTTTGGCGCCAGCCATCTGCGGGAACGGCGGATGCTTCGCCTATCGCCCTGCGGGAGGGGGGTTCGGAAGCCACATGCTGCGGCGGCCGCCGGGTTGCAAGTTCGATTGCGTCGATCAGGTGCGGGTGGGGGCCGGAGGAGACGGCTATGCGGCCGTTTCCGAGATCTATGCGCTGATCCACCGAGGCCCGCCGGGCGGGCGAATCGCGGTCTATCTGTGGCGTAGAGCGAGGGTTGGGCGGCCCCACGTGGTTGCTACGACGCCCTATGTCGCCAACACCTATCTGCTGGGCGCCGGCAACCGAGAGCTCGCCGATACCAACGGGCCTGTGGTGGGGAGGAATGGAGGTGTCACAGTCGGGTGGCTTGAGTGCGGCTCTCAGCAGCTTGGATGCTCGGTCGGCGCAGCGCTTGGGAGCGACCGCGGCTGGGGCCGCTCACAGACGCTGGCGAGCACGCCGAGGTCGCCCCACGACGGTGTCGACGGCCTGGTGGGTGACGGGGATGTGGCGGTGCAGAGGTGCGTCCCGTTCCCGCGCTGCTCGATCAGCGTTAGCACGGGTGACACACATGAGCGGTTCGACAAACCGCGCAAGGTCACCGCCGATGGCCAGCTCCAACTGCTGGTGGGCGATGCGATCGGCGACCAGCTGATCGCGTGGATCGCCTCCAACGGCAGCATCTACGCAGTGACCAGGACCGGACCCTCCGGAGGCTTCGGCCCGGTCCACCGGCTGTCCGCTCCGGGCGTCACAGTCTCCAACCTGGCTGGTGCGTTCGGGCCCCGAGGAGAGGCGATCGTCACCTGGGAGGAGCCAACCGTGAATGCATTGATCGCGACCGTCTACCGCGCTGGCCCCTAGCAGCGCGCCCAGTGCCAGCACCCGCCGGAGGCGGGACGCCCTGCTCTCCCCAGCCGAAGCGCCGCCTCGGGAGAGTGGGGCTACTCCTCCTGCAGGGGAAGCAGATCGGCGGCGGCCGCACAGCGAACCACCGCGGTAGTCGAGCACCTCCTCGTGGATTCTTGGAACACGTGCGGTTACAGACATCATCGATTTCCAGGCCGTCGAGCGCCACGACGTGCAGGCACAGGGCACGCATGCGATCGCCACCGCCGCGCTGCTCGGCGAGCTCGCTGGGCTGGTGGCTGACGGGGAGCTCGAGGTTCCGATCGCGCGCGTGTTCGCGGTCGATCAGGTGCGCGACGCCTTCCGCGAGCTGGCCGACCGGCACACCCACGGCAAACTCGTGCTCGTTCCCTAGCCGGTATCAGTGAAGCGGCCAGCGTGCGCAGCGCCGCGTGCTCGACCCGCCGTGGCCCAACACTGCCTACCGGTTGACCGACGCCATCCCGGCCTGGTCGTAGCGCTCGCCCGCGACGGGTGGCAGCTCGGCGTCGATTCTCCGTAGGTCCTCGTCGGTCAGCTCCACGTCGACGGCAGCGGCGTTCTGTTCCAGATACGTGCGCCGTTTTGTTCCGGGGATGGGGACGAGATCCTCCCCCTGTGCCAAGACCCAGCCGAGCGCCAGCTGCGCCGGCGTGACCTGCTTCTCCTCGGCGATCTCTGCCACCTTGGCCGCAAGCTTCTTGTTCGCCTCGAGGTTCTCACCGGTAAACCGCGGCCCCTGGCGCCGGAAGTCGTTCTCGTCGAGCTCCTCGGGAGAGCTAAACCGGCCGGACAAGAACCCGCGGCCGAGCGGCGAGTAGGGCACGAAACCGATGCCCAGCTCTCGGCAGGTCGGCAGCACCTCGGCCTCGGGGTCGCGCGACCACAGTGAGTACTCGGTCTGCAACGCGGTGATTGGGTGGACTGCGTGCGCGCGCCTCAGGGTCTCCGGGGCGGCTTCACTCAGGCCGATGTGCCGGATCTTGCCCTGGTCGACGAGCTCGGCCATGGCGCCGACGGTCTCCTCGATCGGCACGTTCGGGTCAACCCGGTGCTGGTAGAAAAGGTCAACGTAGTCGGTGCCCAGCTGCCTGAGCGAGATGTCGATCGCGCTCCGGACGTGCTCGGCGGACCCGTCCAGCGGGCCCAGGCTGGTCATGTCGCCCGGAGTGGCATTGTCCGCCCGCCGGGCGAACTTGGTGGCGATCAGGTACTCCTCGCGGCGGCCTTTGATCGCGCGGCCCACCAGCTCCTCGTTGGTCAGCGGTCCATACAGCTGGGCCGTATCGAGGAAGTTGATCCCCAGCTCCAGCGCCCGCTGGATAGTGGCAATCGCCTCGCCCTCGTCGGTCGATCCATAGAAGGCCGACATCCCCATGCACCCGAGCCCCAGCGCCGAGACCTCCAGCTGACCCAGCTTGCGCGTCTTCATGCCTGCTCCAATCTGTCGGATTGCTGCCCTGACTCACGATAACCGGATGGGGCGGGGGTGCTGGGGTAGATGCGGGCGCCGCCTGGTTACGCGATCGCGCGGGGGCGTCCAGGCGAGGCTTACCGCTTCGGCCCGCGCAATCTGAATACCTTTCGCGCGTGCGCGGAGATACAACCATTCGCCGAGGTAGAGCCCGAGCAAATAGACGTACTCAAGAGGGAGTTCCCCAAATTGGTGCTCGGCGTGTCCGCAGACCGCACACGCCGGGATGATCTCGCTGCGTCCGTCGAGGCCTCGCGAATGCTTCGGCAGCTTCCTGCAAACCAGTCCCGGACCGTCGCCAGCGGAAGACCAGTCTGCTTGGCGATCCGTCTGGCGCCTAATCCCGTGGCTCGAAGGGACAGAACCGCGGCGACCTGAGCCGGGCTATGCATGTTCGCGTGGTGCCCGATGCGGCTGGAGGGATTCGAACCCCCACGCTCTTACGAGCAATACGACCTGAACGTATCGTGTCTGCCAGTTCCACCACAGCCGCGGGGGACACCAACTTAGCAAGGTCCTGACCATCCGGAATCGAACGCATGTTCGCAGTGCGTCCGGGCAAGTATCAAGTCTCTGTAGAGGCTCCGGATGACGCCGTCACGCCGTAAGGCCGTAGTCGTAGTCAAAGAACGTGACTGCGAAGGTCTCCATGACGTACCCCACGTCCGAGCGAATCTGGTCGAGAACGCTCGTGCCTTGAACGCCGCGACACAGGGGATGGTCGATGCCTACCGCTGCGGCGACTTGGGGGTCCACGTTCGCGTACGGGTTGTGGAAGGGCAGCGAGAAGTAAAGGACTATGTCGCCGTCTTCGAGGCGTTTGTGAGGGACGATCTCAAGGTCATCGGGGTGGCATGACTCGCCATCGACGCGGACTTCGTAAAACTCGGGGACGGACACGATTGCGGCCGGGTGGATGACTCGGTGGCGGAACTCCCGCGCGAGTTCGTGGAGTGCCCAGAGTCCTGGAACCGTCCTCGTAAGGCTGTACCTCCTCGATCGCTCCCTTGGTACTTGTTGGGGAGCTTCTTTACCCGGTTTTACGCTCTAACAGCTTGGGCTGCGTGAAGATCGGGAATTCGACACTCTCGGGCTTCAGTTGGCCCTTCAATCCTGGGTTCTCTCGGATCGCGGCAAGCGCGAGCTGATACGCGAGGTAGTTGAGCGCCGCTCGCGCTAGTGGTCGAGGAACCTCCAAGGAATCGCGCGAATTCGCTGAATTCTCGGCCTCGATCTCTGGCTCGATCATTCGGTAGAAGCGGGCCTCCCAACGATCACCCTGGGATTGGACTGACCGCATACGCGCCCGTCTCCGGGAAGCCACTGGAGATCGTGGCGAAGCTTCTCCATCGTGATTCGCCCATTCAATGCGCTGCCACGCATCTGCCGAGGAAGTCGATCCCGCTCCCGACTTCGTTCCCGTTCGACTATTCACCGGAGCATGGTGTAAAGCGACTTGACAAATACGCGACTGTCAAGTATCTTGACAGCATGCCACCGGCCAATCGACACGAACCGACTCGGACTGGTTGCTCGGATTCGCAGTTCTCACTCATGGAGTTCATGCGACAGTTCCCCGACGATGCCGCATGTCTAGAGCATCTGTGGCGAACGCGCTGCTCGGCTGACGGCGAGCACGCATATTGCCCTAAGTGCGAGCGGGGGCGGTCGTTCAAGCGCTATCAGACGGCGCAGGGCCGCCAGTCTTGGACTTGCACCGGCTGCGGGCATCATGTTCATCCCACGGCCGGGACGATCTTCCAGAAGTCCTCCACGTCGCTGCATCTCTGGTACTACGCGATGTACCTGATGACGAGCACTCGCTGCGGCATCTCGGCCAAGCAGCTAGAGCGCGAGATAGGCGTCTCCTATCCGACGGCTTGGCGGATGCTGAACAAGATCCGCACCGAGCTGATGCGCCAGGACGAGACGCCGCTAGAGGGCGACGTGGAGATTGATGAGACTGCCGGTGGCGAAAGCACGTCCGCGCGTCTGATCCCCGGGGGGTCCTCACGTTCGCGAAGATGAGCAGGCGTCCGACGATCTGGGCTGCTGTCGAGCGCGGAGGACGCGTCCGAGCGCAGGTCGTGAAGTCGCGCTCGACGTTGGACGTTGAGCCGCCGATCTTCCAGCTACGTGCTGCCCACTTCGATGATCTTCACCGACGAATGGATGGGCTACACCGACCGAGTTACGGCCAGGTACGCGGGACACAGGCGCATTCGCCATGAGGACCGCGTCTACGTCAGCGGAGACGTTCACACGCAGACCGTCGAAGGCTTTTTCGGCAACCTCAAGAACGGGATTCGCGGCGACCTATCACGCGGTGTCGAGCAAGTGGCTGCAGTCCTACCTGAATGAGTACGTGTGGCGCTACAACGCGCGCAGCAACATGCACCGCTCGATGTTCGAATCGCTGATAGAGCGGGCGGCGGCATGAGTGAATCCGCCGCGATCAAGGGCATCCGCAACGCTGCTCGCCAGCGCGAGCGTGCCGATCGAGCGCGTCGGGAAGCGACCGCCGACCTACGCGGCGGTTCGCCAAGCGCAGGCGGACGGCGTTTCGATCAGTCGGATTGCCGGGAGGCCGCTCTGTCTCGTCAGGGCGTTTACGACCTGCTGGCGGCGCGACCTTCCTAACAAGCTCATCGAACTCGCCGCGCGTCGGCACGGGGATCTTCAACCCCTTCTCCGTGACTTGCGTGGACTCCCCGAGAACTCGCTGTATCGATTCTTCGGGGATGCCGTACTCGCGCGCCGCCGCCACTAACGATTCCACCCGCTTCTCGTCGGGCTTGACGCGTTCCAGTTCCTCTCGGAGCGCCGAGATCACGTCCTGCTGCTGGCCCTTCAAAACTTGCTCTGCGAGGTCCATGCAACACAGGGTAATGCCCGTTCAACGCGTCCGGTCTCTGTCGCTCCACCCGCCGCGCCCGACAAACCACAGCGCGAGGACAACGGCCACGACGATAAGAACGATCCAGAACCAATTGGGTGAGCCGCCCCCAGAAGATAAATGGCCCGATCCAGCCAGCCCTAGCAGGACAAGTCCCTGCCCAATCGGACCCATACGGGCGGAGTCTACTCGGGTCGGGCTTCTACAGAGACTTGATACTTGCCTGCGTCCGGACGGAAAGCGGTGCTCGGGCCGCGTCTAGCGCGCCACCAGCACGATGATCACGATCACGATCAGCAGTGCCATGCCGGCCCCTGCCCAGGGCCATGGCCGCTGCCAGTACCCGGGCTTGGCGCGGTCGCGGCTATATCGGCCCTCGGGCGGCTCTCCGACCCAGTCATCATCATCGTCGTACGGCATCAGCTTCAGCGTACCCCTGCTGAGGACCCACCCGCTACCCTTGCCCGCGGCGCGGCGGTCGGCCTCGGGTCACGCTGCCAGCCGCTTCCTCGCCGCTATCGTCTAGGGGACTAGGACGCCGCCCTCTCACGGCGGAAACCCGGGTTCGAATCCCGGTAGCGGTACTGAAAAGGTGCCTAATTGCAGGGATTTTGCTGAAGCGAGGGTTCCGCCGGGTGGGGACGGAGATCCGGGTAGGGGTGTCCGGGGAGCTCCGAATCCCCTGTATCCAGGGCGCTTCTGGGATGGCGCTGGAGGGATCACGCTCGTGTGCTCGGACTGTCAACTTTTCCGCGCGGCTTGAGAACAGTCCTGCTATTGAGGTGGTGGCGACCGAGGTTGACGCGAGACGGTTTGCCGAACATATACCGAACATCCTGCAGCGTCCCCCGGCATCCGTTTGACGCTTAGGGATTCGGCGCTTGACGTTTGGGCGGTACTGCCATTGTGAGTACATGAGCAATTTGAAGGCGGACAGGCTTCAGATCCGGGTCGATCCGGCTGACAAGGTGTTGCTGGAGCGGGCCGCTGCGGCGGCGCACCTGAACGTGTCGGCGTTCGTTGTTCAGGCCGCGGCCGCGAGAGCCGAGGAGGTGCTTGCCGACGTCCGAGTATTCGGCTCTCGCCGAGGCGGCGGCTGCCTTCAATCAGGCGCTCGAGCAGCCGGCGCGGGTCAACGAGCGGTTTGCTCGGGCGCTGCGCCGGCGGCGCAAGTTCGGGTGGATTGACTGATTTTCGCCGCCCGCGGCTTCTCGACCTTCGTCTCCACGACCGGACCGGATTTGAGAGCGGCGAGCCGATCTTGGACGAGTGGCTTCGGCGCTACGCCGGTCAGAGCCGCCGTCGGGACACCGCCGCGACCTGGGTGATCACCGACCGGCCGATGCCGTGGTCGCGTATGCGAGTGTGGCAATCACGGCGGTCGATCGCTCCGCGGCCCCAGCCGACTCGCAAAGCAAGCGCCCGACCCGGTTCCCGCACTACTGCTCGGCCGGCTTGCCGTGGATCGAAATCATGCGAACCTCGGGATCGGGACCTCGCTCGTCGCCCACGTGCTCGCCACGGCGGTTGAGCTGAATGAAAAGGTTGCATGCCGCGCGGTGGTGGTGACCGCTCTCAACGCGGCCGCGCGGGGCTGGTGGGAGCGCCTCGGATTTCACCCGTTCGATCCGCAGGATCCACAGAAGCTCGACCTATACCTGCTGACCTCAGAGATCGAGGCCACGCTCGGGCGTCGTCGTCGGGGGTGAGGAGGAAGTCGCGTTGGCCCGGTTCGCGATTTGAACCAGCGTCACTTCGGTCCCTTGGCAAGAGCGTGGCGCAGACCGGGTTTGGCACGAATCTCGGGACCTGCGTGTGCTGACGCGGTCGGTCCGCTTTCGTGATTCGGCGAGTATCCGGGCGCTCGACTGCCGGGTGCCACGATCGCAGACATGGCGGAGTGAGAGCGCCGTCTCGGCGCGGCTCGATCTGAATCTTGTTGCTCGTCGACGCGAGACCCAGGGCGTAGTACTTCCGCGCCGCGTCTGGGTCAGTGGAAGCTGGCGGGAGACGTGTGGGCGGCGCCTGTGGCGCCAGCCGGTCTAGGGGCCGGGAGGATGTCGAGGCGGGCTTGGAGTCCGTCGATAATGCGGTCCAGGCCGTAGTCGAATTCGTCTTCGCCTGCCATGGTGTGAGACCAGTGGGCGGCGGTGGCGGTGAGGTTGGGAAACCGTTCTGGGGGTAGGGCAGCCGCGGCGCTGGCCGCCTGCTCGCGCGCTTGCTGCGCGCTAGAGGCGGGGCTGAGGCCGGCAAAGCCGAAGGTGTAGGTGAAGATCAGGCGGAAGGCGCTGGCTGACTCGCGATCGTCGAATCCCGCTTGGCGGAGGATCCCGACGACCCGCTGGCCGAAGCGCAGCGCATCCGGGCGCAGGATCGGCTGGCGGAAGCGGATTTGGACCAGTGCGGGGTGGCGGCTGAGCGTCCGGTGCGCGGTGTGCACAAGGGAGCGCATCTGCTCCTGCCAGCTGCCGTCCCGGCGTGGGCGCTCGGCCGGTCGAACGGCTTGGTCGACCACCGCCTGCAGCAGCTCGTCCTTGCTGCGGAAGTAGCCGTAGAGGGTCATCGTGCCGACGCCCGCGCGTTCGGCAAGCCGCTGCATGGTCAGTGCCTCCAGCCCGTCGCGGTCTATCAGCTCCAGCGCCAGGCGGGCGATCTGCTCGCGGGTGAGACGCGGCTTTCGGCCTCGCCGTCGGCCGGTCTGCAACTGCACTGTTGCTGGTTGCTCGACGCTCATAGTTTCCGTATCCTCTACCGTATTATATCCGACAATTGTCATCGGAGGCGAACGACAATGAAGCCTGTCGCCCTTATCGCGGCTCTGCTAGCCGCCGCTGCCGCCCCTGCGGCTGAGGCTAGCTACAAGCATCAGCAG
>CAVWPT010000011.1:0-57574 GCA_963756965.1 uncultured Solirubrobacterales bacterium | reverse complement strand
ATCTCCGGCGACGTTGTCGGAGTCCACCATCGGAGCCTCGTTGCCGAGCTGCTGGTGACCAGGGCTCCGTCCCGGCGCGGCGTGCCGTCCTCCTCGATGTAGCGTGACCACGAGGTGACATATGCGGCCTCGGGGCGGCGCTCCAGGACCTCCACGCAGCGCTCGACGAACCCAGGCTCGGCCACGTTGTCGGCGTCCAGCGGGAAGACGTACCTGCCGCGGCTCTGGAGACGCCGAGTTCGCGCGCCGCGCCCAGCCCCTGGTTCGTCTGCGTGACCACGATCGCCGACGCGCGGGCCGCCAGCTCGCCCACCACCCAGTCCTCGTCCTCGAACGAGCCGTCATTGACCAGCACGATCTCGAGCCGCGGATAGGTTTGGGCGAGGAGCGAGTCGACCGCCTCACGGACGTACCGCGCGGCGCGGTAGTACGGGACGACCGCCGACACCAACGGCGGCCGCGAGCGCTCGCCGGGCGCTGGGCGCATCGTGCGCCGGAGCGGCTCGGCCAGAAGCGACCGGTAGCCCTTAAGTATCTCCTCGTCGTCCGCCAGCTCCCGCGCGAGCTGTAACGGAGCCCTCGTCGCCACCAGCTGCTCAATCTCCTCCCGCCGATCGAGGATGCGCTCCACGGCCGACTCGAGCGCTATGGGGTCTGTGCCGCGGGCAAGCCACCCGCTCCGTCCCGGTTGTACGAGCTCGACCAGCCCCCCCACGGGCGTTGCGAGGATCGGACGGTTGAGGTGAAGCGCCTCAAGCGCGGCGTACGGCCAGCACTCCCAGAGGGACGGGATCACCACCACGTGGTGATCGCGGATCGCGTCCGCCACCGCCTCGCGGTCGGCGGCGCCGCGCAGCTCCACTCGGGGGTCATCGGCGATCGCCAGCTCGAGCTGCTGGCGCATCGACAACCCGAGCGGAGCCGTGTCGGTGTCAGCGCCGATCAGCGTAAGGCGGAAGTCGTCGCGCTCCAGGCCGGTGACGGCGTGCAGGAGGTTGTGGACGCCCTTGCGCCGCTCGAGCCTTCCGGCGTAGAGGATCCGCAGTGGACCCTGCGCGGTGAACGTCCCGTCCGTGTCCTCTGCCACCGGGCCCGCGTACGGGTAGCGGATCCTTGTCCCAGGGGCAAGCTGCGATCGGTAGAAGCGGCGGTAGGTCTCAAGGATGTCCCCGCCCTGCCAGATCACCCGGGCCGCCCTGGCAAGCGAATACCGCTCGATGTGGTGGAGCGCCTGGGAGCCCAGGTCACGTTTGAGGTAGCCGTCGAGCACCTCGCAGAGCTCGGCGCTCGTGTGCAGGCGAACGCAGATGCGGGAGTCGGCCAGGAAGGGATCCAGCGCCTCCTGCGCCTGAAGCGGAACGAACGCTTCCCCCAGGAAGTCCGGGAACTCGATCAGCTCAGGACCGCCATCCGGATAGAGCTCCTTCAGGCGCTCCAGCACCCGCGCGCCGTAGCCGTGCATCACGTGATACCACCCCGCCGCCTCCTCCACGGTCGGCTCGCTGACGAACGCGATCCGCACCTCCGGCCCGGGCAGACGTGGATCGCGCTCGGCGCGGAGCCGTTCGTAGGCCTCCTCAAACACCGAGGTTGTGAGGATCGTGACCTCGCCGATGCGGGCGAGCAGCCGCGCCGCGGCGGTCACGAACTGACCGATGCCCCCGCCCCCCAGCGGGTACACCTCGCGGGATATCAGCGCGATCCGCAGGCTCACGTGCCAGCGCTCAGCGCTTGAACCGCGAGACCTGGCGCTTGGCGGTGCGCAGCGGCTCGGTCATCCTCCAGCTGGCCGAACCGGTGATGTCACGAAGCGCCTTCTGCGCCCGCCGCTCGCGCTCGCGCAGCGGACCGAGCTCGGCGTCCATCTCGCGCTCACGTCGCAGGGCATCGAGCAGTTGGCGATTCAGGTCGATGACCTTTTCACGGAGCTCCCGAATGGCCTCCTCCGTCGGCATCCCCGCCTCCGGCACCTGCTCGCGGGCAAGCACCAGCCGGCGGACGTCCGCCAGGAGCGGCCCAGCCGGGTGGTAGCGCCGTTCGTACACCGAGCCATTGAGGTAAGCGGGCCGCGAAACATCAACCAGCACCAGGCCCAGTCCGAACCACAACTCGTTGCGAAGCGCTGTCTCGGCGAACAGCTGCCCAGGGATCCAGTCGAGCTCGACGTGCACGACCTTGGGCCATGCGGCGAAGCGGACCGAGTCGAGGCCCCGGCGCACCTGTTCGTTGGCGGTGTCGTGAATCAGGATCGTCGTCCTGGCCACCGCGGTCGAGTTGAGCAGGTCCTCGATGTCCTGCCGTACGCCCTCGGACGTGTGATCGCCGTCGACGATCGCCAGATCCACGTTGCGGCCCTGCTCCGCGAGCTCGGTCAGAAACTGCGGCAACAGTCGGTGGGAGTCGCCCGTGTGCATGACCACGTTGTCGGGCTGCTGGAGCGTCGGGGGATTGAGGTCGAAGGAGTGCACCTCGCCTCCCTGCGCGGCGATACGACGGAGGCACGCCCCCTCCATCGACCCGATCTCGACGGCCAGCCGCGGCCTGAGCTGGGTCAGGACACCTTCGACCGCCGCGCGCTCGCCGAGCGACATCTGCCACACCGGGTCCTCGAAGATCTCGATCGGCATCGGCCTGAGTCTAGGACTCGCTGAACGGCCAATACCATGTGCTTTCTCGTGAGCGGCCGATCCAGCCTCACCCCTGCCCAATACCGCCGGGTGGCGGTCGTCGCGCTGGTGGCGCTCAGCGTGATCGTGCTGACGGGCGCGGCGGTCCGTCTCACCGACTCCGGACTTGGCTGCCCGGACTGGCCCAGGTGCTATGGGAAGGCCCTCCCGCCGCTGTCGACCCACGCCGTGATCGAGTACTCGAACCGGGCTATCTCCGGGCTCGTGGGGGTTATCGCGGTGGTTGCATTTGCGCTGTCGTTCGTGCGCCGGCCGCTCCGCAGGGACCTCGTGTGGCTGTCGGCCACGCTCCCCCTGGGCGTGGTGGCACAGGCGGTACTGGGTGGCTTCACCGTCCGTCAGCATCTGGCACCCGGCTTCGTGATGGCCCATTTCGGCCTCTCGATGATCATCCTGATCGGGGCGGTGGCGCTGGTTTGGCGCAGCGCATATGAGCCCGGCTCGCGGTCAAGGGCGTCCGACCGGACCACGGTTTGGTCAGCCAGGCTCCTCGCTCCGCTCGGAGGCCTGGCGATCTTTGCGGGAACCGCCGCGACGGCCGCTGGGCCCCACTCAGGCGGGGTCTCGGGCGACCGCGTCCACCGCCTTCACTTCAAGGGCACCAACACGCTCTCGTGGGTGGTGCACCAGCACGCCACGATCGCGGCATTGTTCGGAGTGTCGGTGATTGCCGTATGGCTGTTGCACCGCCGTCGCGGCATCGCCCGCACGCTGGAGCCGCTGACCGTGCTTGGTGTGCTGCTGGCCGCGCAGGGACTGGTTGGAAGCGTCCAGTATGAGCTGCACCTCCCTTCCGACATCGTTTGGGTGCACGTGGGGCTGGCCACGGTGAGCTGGCTGGCGGTGCTGTGGACCGTCGCTGCGGCCGGCCGCCTGGCCCCACGCAGGGTCGAGGTGGCCGAGACCTACACGCCGCCGGTGCCGGCGTACTCGCCGGCACGCTCCTCCGGTGTGGCGGCAGGCAGGTCCTTGCGCCGGTAGTCGCCGTGGCTGAGGTGGTGCTCAAGCCACACGTACAGCACGATGAACAGGTAGCGGCTGCCCATCTCGTTGAGCCGCAGCTTTGAGGTGCCACGGCGGCGCCCGGTCCAGGTGACAGGCACCACGGCGTAGCTGAAGCCCCGCACCACCGCCTTCAGCGGCAGCTCGACGGTGAGGTTGAAATGGTTCGACAGCAGGGGCTGGATCTGGTCGATCACGTAGCGCCGGTAGGCCTTGCACGCGTTGGTGGTGTCGCCGTAGCCGTGGTGAAAAAGGATGCGGATGCCGGCGTTGACAATCCGGTTGATGACAAGCTTCAGGCGCGGGTACTCGATCGCCTGGCCACCATGGCTGAAGCGGGTACCGAAGGCGCAGTCGTAGCCCTGACTCAGGACGTGGTAGTAGAGGACGAGGTCCTTGGGTGAGTCCGAGAGGTCGGCCATCATGATCGCGACCGCGTCGCCGGTGTAGACCTCGAGGCCCGCGCGGACGGCGTAGCCAAAGCCCGGCGGAAGCGGCGAGCGCACGTAGAGAACCTTGGGGTTCTCCTCGGCGAATCGCCGCACCACGTCTCCGGTTCCATCGCCGCTGGAGTCGTCGACGACCACGATCTCGTAGTCAATGCCCGCCTGCTGAAGCTCGCTCACCGTCTGCTCGATCGTCTCCCCGACCGACTCCACCTCATTGTGGGCGGGAATTACGACGGAGAACCTCAACTCAAACGCTCCTCGGCGCGGACCGGGGCGGGACCGGCCTGCCAACGCTCGACGTTCTGCTCGTAGATCTCTTTAAGGATCGCCTCGGTGTCGTAGGTGATCTCCCACTCGGGGTGATCGGTCTGAAACGGCTCCAGATCCGAGATCCACCAGCGGTGATCGCCGACCCGGTTCTGCTCTGAGAGCTCCCATTGGAGCGTACGCCCGGCGATCTCCTGGCAGCGCTCGATCGCCTCGAGCACCGAGCAGTTGCTCCTGCGCCCTCCGCCGATGTTGTAGACCGCGGCTCGCTGCGGCCGGCCGTGGAAAGCGGCGAATGCGCTCACCAGGTCCGCGGAGTGGATGTTGTCGCGCACCTGTTTTCCACCGTATCCGTACACCGTGTATGGCTCGCCGGTCATCGTGCATCGCATGAGGTATGAGAGGAACCCGTGGAGCTCCGCGCCGGTGTGGTACGGACCGGTGAAGCACCCGCCCCGGAAGCACACCGTCGGCATGTCGAAGTACCGGCCGTACTCCTGGACGAGCAGGTCGGCGGCGACCTTGGAGACGCCGAACAGGGAGTGGGTCGAGCGATCCAGCGACATCGTGGTGTCGATACCGCCGTGGTAGCGATGCCCCTCCGGCAGCTCGAGCCGGGTCTGGAGCTCCTCAAGCGGCAGGTGATTGGGAAGGTCCCCGTAGACCTTGTTCGTCGAGCAGAGGACGAACGTAGCCGTCGGGGCATGGCGGCGCGTGGCCTCGAGCAGGTTCAACGTCCCGTTGGCATTGACCGTGAAATCTGTCTGCGGCTCCCGGGCGGCCCAGTCGTGTGATGGCTGGGCGGCGGCGTGGACGATCAGCTCGAGCTGACCGGATACCTCCGCGAACACCCGCTCCACCCCGTCCGCGTTTCGGATGTCGAGGTCGAGGTGACGGAAGGAATCGCCGTAGGCTCGAAGGAGCCGGTCGAGGTTCGGGGCGATCGACGCGCCGGGACCAAAGAACTCGGCGCGCATGTCGTTCTCGAGGCCGATGACGTCGAACCCGGCCTCGACGAAATGCGCCACGGACTCAGAGCCGATCAGCCCGCCAGAGCCGGTGACGATTGCCGTGGGCATGCGGCGTCAGGGTAGTGGCTCAAGCGCCCGCTTCACATCCGCCTCGTGGGCGCAGATCCAGCCGTGAATGTCGGTCAGGATCTGGCGCGCATCGCGGCGCGGGCGCCACGTGGTGCGCTGATGGAGCTTCGAGCAATCGGAGATGTACAGGGGCACGTCTCCGGGCCGCGTGTCGCTCACGGCCCCGATATCGATCGCATTGCCGGTGATCTCGGCGCACAGCGCGGTCGCCTCGAGCAGCGACAGGCTGACCTCCCGGCCCCCGCCCACGTTGAGCACCGCACCGTCCCACTCGGCCGGGCTCCTCAGCTGCTCGTCCAGCAGATCCACGAGGTCTTCCACGTGCAGCAGGTCTCGGACCTGCTTACCCTCTCCCGCGAACCCGATGTAGCTGAGCGGCCACCCGAAGTGGTGGGCCAGCGTCCAGTGGGTGAAGACACCCTGGTCCACCTTTCCCATCTGCCACGGCCCGGCGATGACCCCGCATCGATCCACCACGGCGCGCAGGCCATAGGTCTCGCGATACTCCTCAATCAGCAGCTCCGCCGCGAGCTTCGTGGATCCGTATAGGGTCCGTGCTCCGGGGAGCGGGAAGCTCTCCGAGATCCCCGCCAGGGACACGCCGGGCATCCGCTGTCCGGCCGCCAGATCGAACCGTGTATCCGTCTCGCAGAGCGCGAGTGCGCTCAATGCAGCCACCGGATACACGCGGCTCGTCGAGAGAAACACGAAGTAGGCGCCGTGGCGGCGGGCGAGCTCCAGGCAGTGGTAGGCGCCCAGCAGGTTCGACTGGACCACATAGTCCGGGCTGCCATCCACGCCGGCCAGGGCCGAAGGTTCGGCCGAGCACTCCAGCAGCGCGTCGATCGGTCCGACCGAGGCGAGGTCCTCCGGCTCGCGGACGTCCCCCTGGACGAACTCCACGCCGGCCTGGCGGAGCCGAGGCAGGTTCAGCTCGCTGCCGCGGCGATGAAGGTTGTCCAGACCCACCAGCTTCCACTCCGGATGGCGCGCGGCGAGCTCAATTGCGACGTTCGAACCCACGAACCCGGCCCCGCCGGTGACGAGCAGTCGCATAGGGATTGCGATTATGCCCGCACGCTACGATCGCCCTGTAAATGACCGCAAACCAAGCGGCAGCAGCACCAACCGCCCCCACCCCCCGCAGGGGCGATCCGACGCTCAGCATCCTGGTTGTCGACGACGAATCTGACCTCCGGGAGATGCTCACCCGTTCCTTCACCCGCGAGGGCCACCGGGTGATGGCCGTGGCCGACGGCCGCGCGGCGATCGACCGGGCCAGCACCGAGCCCTTCGACATCGTGCTGCTGGACGTGGCGCTCGGCTCCGGACCCGACGGCTACGAGGTGTGCCGGACGCTGCGGGGCCGGCGAAACGTCGTCCCGATCATCATGCTCACTGCGCTCGACTCGGAGGCCGACGCGGTGCTAGGACTGGAGGCCGGCGCTGATGATTACGTCACCAAACCGTTCGGCCTGGCCGAGCTGCGCAGCCGGATCAGGGCCGTGCTCCGGCGCACCGGGACCCGAGCGCTGGGCGACGAGGTGCTCTCGGTTGGGCCGATCGTGCTCGACCGCGCGCAGCGCCAGGTCATGATCGACGGCCACCCGGTTCGGCTGACGTTCTCCGAATTCGAGCTGCTCGACGCGCTGATGGCCGATCCTGGCCGGCTGCTCAACAGACAGGAGCTGCTTCGCGCGATCTGGGGCGACAGCGCATACCGGGACCCCCGTGCGATCGACGTCCACATCCGGCACCTCAGGGAGAAGCTGGAGCCCGAGCCCGAGAAGCCGCGTTACATCCTCACGGTTCGAGGAGCGGGTTACCGCCTGCGGGGGCCGTAGCGGTGCGCGCGTGGTCCGGGCTGGCCGCGCTCGGCCTTCGTGGCCGGATCGTGGGGGCTGTGCTCGTCACGGCCGTGGTCACGCTCGGGGTGGCGGCGGCTGTGCTCCTGGGGCCGCTGGAGAGCTCGCTACGAAACGCCGCCCAGAAGACGTTCGAGAGCGAGCTCAAGCACGCAAAAAGCGATTTCCAACGACTTGATCTGGCAGGTCTTCTGACCTCAGATCGCGCCGCGTCCGCACGAGCGGCGCTGTTCAACGCCCAGCAGCAGTTGGGGGGCCGGATCGGGGCCAGTGCCGCGGTTCTGGGTTTTCCCGATCCCGCGGGCAACGGGGAGCTGCTGCTCTCACCCCAGCGTGAGGGCGCCGCGATCGAATCGAGCAGCTTCAGCGATGTCACCCAGGCCTTCCGCACTGGCAGGTCCGTGTACTCGTTCGAGTCGGTCGGCGGCACCGAGTACGCCCGCGCTGCGCTGCCGTTCACCAAAGCGCACATGACGTACGTGCTCGCGGTGCGACGTCCAACGGACGAGATTCCACGCGCGGCCAGCGCGGTGCGAACCGCCTTCCTGGCGGCTGCTCTGGTGGCGCTCGCCATGACCGCGGTGCTGATCATCCCGCTGTCAGGCCGCCTGGTGCGCCGCCTGCGTCGCCTGAGGCAGGCGGCCCTACGGCTGGCGCACGAGGGCCCCGCGATGGATGTGCCCGTGGACCAGGCCCGGGACGAGGTTGGCGATCTCACACGGACATTTGCGCTCATGCAGCACCAGCTGAAGCAGCAGGAGGAGGCCCGGCGCGCGTTCGTCGCAACCGCGTCCCACGAGCTGCGCACCCCACTGACTTCGCTGGAGGGCATGCTCGAGCTGCTCGGAGAGGACCTCCAGTCCGAGCACCCGGACCTCGAGGACGCCCAGGCGCTGCTTGACCGAGCGCGAGCGCAGTCGCGGCGCCTCAGCCGCCTGGCCGCCGACCTGCTCGACCTCAGCCGGCTTGATGCCCAGGTGGAGCTGCGCTCCGAGCCGGTGGAGCTTGGCGAGCTGAGCCGGGCGGTGCTGGCCGAGTTTGAGCTGGGGACAGTCGAGCGAGGCGTCGGCACGACGCTTGACGATCAGGCGGGCGCGGTGTGGGCGATGGGAGACCCGGGGAGCGTCGCTCGCATCCTCCGGATCCTGCTCGACAACGCCGTCCGGGTCAGCCCGCCGGACAGCGTCGTCACCGTCGAGCTGGGCAACGGTGAGCACGCCGCGCTGACGGTCTCCGACCATGGTCCGGGCGTGCCCAAGGAGGAACGTGAGCTGATCTTCAAGCGCTTCAAGCGCGGGCGGGAGACCGGCGGCTCCGCCGGGTTCGGACTCGGGCTCGCTATCGGTCACGAGCTGGCCGAGCGGATGGGCGGCGAGTTGGTGCTGGAGGACCACGACGGGCACGGAGCCCGCTTTACGCTGCATCTGCCGGTCGCCACCGCGGCGGAGGAAGAGCCGGCAGCGCTCGCCTGACACCATCACTCGGATGGACCAGCGGCTGATGCAGGTGCTGCTTCAGGTCGACGAGCACCACTGGTGGTACCGGGGAAGGCGGCGGATCGTGCGCATCGAGCTAGATCAATTGCCCCTGCATCCCCCCGCGCGGATCCTCGACGCTGGCTGTGGCTCAGGCCGGATGCTCCAGGAGCTCGTCGCCTACGGAGAGGTCGCGGGGATCGAGCTCGACGAGGACGCGGCGGCGCTGGCGGCGTCAAGGGGCATAGGCGAGGTCAAGGTGGGCCAGGTGGAGGACCTGCCCTGGCCAGGCGAGAGCTTCGATCTGATCACCTCGCTCGACGTCGTCGAGCACACCCCGGATGACGTCCGTGCGCTCGCGGAGCTGCGGCGGGTGGCGAAGCCCGGCGGGTGGCTGGTGCTGACGGTGCCGGCCTATCAGGCGCTTTGGTCGCTCCACGACGTCGCCAACCACCACTACCGCCGCTACAACCGGGCGACGCTGGCGCGTCCGGCAAGGGAAGCCGGGTGGGTCGTTGAGCGGATGTCGTACTTCAACAGCCTCCCGCTGCCCCCGGCTGCTCTGATCCGCCTCGCCCAGCGGCGAAAGCGCCTCGAGGACGGCTACAAGCCCAACGTCGAGCTCGGCCCGCAATGGCTCAACTCCGTGTTCGACCTGCCGATGCGCGCGGAGGCCAGGTGGCTCGGCCGCGGCCGCAGGCTGCCCGCGGGCCTCTCGTTGCTGGCGCTGCTTCGAAACCCCGGGCCGTGACCTGGGCCCAGGCGGCGATCTTTGGCATCTCCAGCAGCCTCGGCTACCTCCTGCCGGCGATCATCGGGCTGGAGTCGATGGGCATTCCCTCGCCCGGCGAGACCGCGCTCGTGCTGGCGGCGATCCTCGCCAGCCAGGGAAAGCTCCAGATCTGGTTGGTGCTGGTGATCGGCATCGCCTCGGCGATCACCGGCGACAACATCGGCTACCTGCTGGGCCGCCGGTTCGGGCGCGATGCGGTACTGGCGAAAGGACCGCTGCATGCCTACCGGGTCAGGGCCGTCGACTACGGCGACGAGTTCTTCGCCCGCCACGGCCCAAAGGCCGTGTTCCTGGCGCGGTTCATCGCGCTCGTGCGGTTTGCCGCGGCGTGGCTGGCGGGAATCAACGGCATGCCGTGGCGGCTGTTCTTGTTCTGGAATGCCCTGGGCGGGATCGGGTGGGGGCTGACCTACGGTCTGGTCAGCTACTTCGTGGGCAAGGCCGCCACCGGCGTGCTCGCCGACCTTGGCATCGCCGGGGGAGTGATCCTGATCCTGATGGCGGTCGGCTCGGTGGCGTTTCTCGTCTGGCGCGAGCGCCGGGCGCGCCGCTAGCTGGGGTGGTGGTCAGTCCTTGGCCGCGGCCGAGTCCAGGTCCAGCGCGCAGGAGTTGATGCAGTACCGCTGGCCGGTGGGGCCTGGGCCATCGTCGAAAACGTGGCCGAGATGCCCGCCGCAGTGGCGGCAGATCACCTCGGTGCGGTGCATGAACAGGCTGTTGTCCGGACGGAGCTCGACGTTCTCGGCAATCGCCGGCTCGTAGAAGCTCGGCCAGCCGGTCCCGGAGTCGAACTTGGTCTTCGAGTCAAACAGCTCGGCTCCGCAGCCCGCGCAGCGATAGACGCCGTCGTCCTTGACGTTCCAGTACTTGCCGGTGAACGCCCGCTCGGTGCCCTGGCGCCGCAGGATCTCGTACTCCTCGGGCGTGAGGCGCTCACGCCACTCCTGGTCTGAGAGCTCGACCTGGCGCTGCTGTTCTGTCTTGTGTGTGGCCATGCATCTAAGGTAGCGCGGCCCCCGATCGGATACCTTGCGCGTCCATGAAATTTGGCGTCGGGATCTTTCCCACGGCGGAGATCCAGGATCCGGCCCAGCTGGCGAGGATGGCAGAGGAGCGGGGCTTTGAGTTCCTGCTGTTCCCCGAGCACACCCACATACCCGCCAGCCGCCAGACCCCGTATCCCGCCGGCGGCGAGCTCCCACCTGAGTACAGCCGCACCTACGACCCGTTCGTGGCGCTGGCAGCCGCCGCCACGGTCACCGAGAGGCTCCAGGTGGGGACCGCCGTATGCCTGGTGATCGAACGGGACCCGATCATCACCGCCAAGGAGGTCGCATCCATCGATCGCCTGTCGGGCGGCCGCTTCCTGTTCGGAGTCGGTGCCGGCTGGAACTTGGAGGAGATGACCAACCACGGCACGGATTCCTCCCGGCGTTTCGGGCTCCTGCGTGAGCGCGTTGAGGCGATGAAGGCGATCTGGACGCAGGATGAGGCCAGCTACTCAGGCCGCTATGTGAACTTCGAGCGGATCTGGTGCTGGCCCAAGCCGGTCCAGCAGCCCCACCCACCGGTGCTGCTGGGCGGGAACGGACCCAAGGTGCTCGACCGCGTGGTGGCCTTCGGCGATGAGTGGATGCCCAACCGGATCGGCGACGAGGACCTGGCGGCGCGGATCGCCGAGCTCCAGCGCAAGGCCGCCGACGCCGGTCGGGACCCCATACCGGTGACCCTGGCCGGCATCATGCGGGATCCGGCACGGATCCAGGAGCTCGAGCGGGCCGGGGTGTATCGGGGTTATTTCTGGGTCCGCTACGGGCCCCCGGACGCGGTGGAGGAGGCGTTCGACAAATATGCCGCCGCTGCCCAGGCCTACCGCTCCGCGGGCTCCTGAGCGCCCAGATAGCTCTCAGCGGCGCGCGGGTCCGGGTCCAGGAGCTCCATGACCAGGGTCGACCAGGCGAAGTTCTGTGCCCCCATCCCGGCGCCGCTGTAGGGGTTGTAGTACTCGCGTAGCCCACTCGAGGCCACGGCGCCTGCCATTCGGCGGCCCAGCTCATCGGCTTGCTCGGTGTAGCCAAGGCGGACCAGCCCCAGCCACAGAAGCCAGGCAGCGTTGACCCAGGCCGGCCCGCGCCAGTAGCGACGCACCCCCGGAAGGAACTCGTCGCGCAGCGTGAAGGCGGGATCGTTTGCCGCCACCGACGGGGGCGCCACCGCCAGCCAGAACTTCTCGGGGTCGAGCAGCTGGTCCTCCACCAGCCGCCGCCCGATCGATTCAGGCAGGTCCGGGAGGGCCAGCGGTGCCAGCGCCGCCCAGGTCAGCGACGGCCGCGTGGACGGGGTCGGCCGCGCATGGAGCCAGAACAGCCCTCGGGCTTCGTCGTAGAAGCGATCGATGATCGCCGGCGTAAGCGAGGGCTTGCCCAGCGCCAGGCGTGAGAGCCCGTACAGGACGTTTGTCATCACCTCACAGCACACCGGGCCGCCTGCCGCCGAAATCCGGCGCAGGTCGTAACCGAGGCGCCGGTTGCGCCGGACCAGCAACGGAAATCCGGCGCGAGAATGCGCTCGCCGCCCCCAGATCGAGTCGAATTGGGTCGATGCGTCAAGGCCGGACTCGTCGGGTTGGACGATCCAGATGAGGCCGTCGCCGTCCAGATCCCGGTTGGCCTCCAGCCACTCGTGCTGGCGGGCGATGCCCGGCACCTCGGCCGGGTCACCGACGGCGATCCTCCACGCCCACGCCAGCGCCGGCGGCTGGATGCTCGCGGTCATGGTCGACGCGCGGGAGACGATGTTGTAGGTGAAGCGGCGAACGTCGGTGGGCGGACCGCCCCAAAAGACCGTGTGCCCGATGAACCCGTCAGGGCGCTGGGCCGCCAATAGCGTCTCCAGCTCCTGCTGTGAGCGGCCGGGATCAAAGCGCCGCCAGACGATTGCGGTGAAGCAGGAGTCCCAGAACCACTGCCACGGATAGTGGCCGGGGCTTGGACGGGTGTAGGCGTAATGGATTCCGTCGGCGGGTCGGCTCCCCTCGATCCAGTTTCCATGCAGGGTTCTCTCGCAGAGAGACCGGATGGCCAAGCGTTCGGATTCGATCACGGCGGTCACGCAGGCAGATCGTGTCAGCCCGTGGGCCGCGGCGGCGCCAGCGCCCTGATTCAGTCTTCCTCGTCGCTGCGGTTGCGCAGCAGCGTCGAGATTCGCTGGCGGCTGACGCCAAACAGACGCGCGATCTGATCCATGGTCATACCTTCGGCGTAGAGCGCACGCGCCTCGGTTGTCCGGACGCGGTTGCCGTAGGTGTGCAGCAGGCCGGTGGTCTGAGTCAGCAGCTGAACGAGTACGGGGCGCTGGGTGAGCGGAACGCTGTCCCGGAGGGGATGGTCGGCGGCAGCGGACTCCAGGACCTCACGTGTCCGTCGTCGCATCAGCTCTACCGCGCCGAGGGTCTCGTCGAGGGCCCCCTCCAGATCCCGCAGCGCGTGCAGGAACTCCTCGTGCTCGGGTGTGAGGGTCAAGTGGGTAGACGACATTTCCCATCCCCTGTGAGGTCAATGGCCATTGCCGCAATGGCCATTGCGCGAAATTCTACTGATGGCCGGGCCCCTGGCGGCGCGAGAGCGGCAGGGGGACCACCGAGCGCAGCGCATCCCACAGCCGGGGCGGCACGCGCAGGTGACCTTCCGCCGCGGCACGCAGCGCCTCCTGGAGCCGGGTCCCGAGGCCTCGGGGCTCCACCTCGATCTCGTACTCGGCCGCCTCGCCAAGCGGCTTGACCTTCTGCACCGGGACGTCGAGCCGCTTGAGCAGGCGTTGCATGTTCACGTTGTCCGCCGAGACCAGCGCGGTGAACGTCCGGATGCCCTCCAGACGTGCCCGCTCGGACAGGCGCTCGAGCAGGATCGTGCCGACGCCCCGGCTCTGCCAGTCGTCGGCAACCGTCACCGCGACCTCCGCGCGAGAGCGGTCGTCATGGTCGCGGACCCAGCGCCCGATGCCGATCCCGTCGCCGGTGGTGGGGTCGATCGCCGCGAGCGCCTCGTGGTTGTGCCCATCCACGTGCGTCAGATAGGCCAGCTCGGCCTGGCTGAGGGTGGGCTTTGCGCTGAGGAAGCGAAGCCGGCGTGACTCCTCGCTCAGGCGCGCGAATGCCTCCTCCAGCAACGGCGCATCCGAAGGGGTGATCCGCCGCAGTCGGATGGGCGTGCCGTCGCGCAGCGTCACCTCGGCGGGAAGCGCGTCGACTGAGTGGGGCATGGCTGAGCCATACTGCCTCAGATGGCCGAGCACTACCAGCGACCGGGGTGGTTCACGACCAATGTGTTCAACCGGCTGGTCGCGGCGCTGACACGGATGGGCTTGAGCGTGTGGGGCTCACGCGTGCTGGAGGTGCCTGGACGCAGGACGGGCGAGCCGCGGCGTAATCCCGTGAACCTGCTCACCGTTGGCGGTCAGCGCTACCTGGTGGCGCCGCGCGGGCACACCCAGTGGGTGCGAAACCTCCGAGCAAGCGGACGGGGGCGCCTGCTCCTGGGCCGGCGCGGCGAGGAGTTCACCGCGGTTGAGCTCCCCGTCGAGGAGCGCCCGCCGGTTCTCCGGGCCTACCTGAAACGGTGGAGCTTTGAGGTCGGCGCGTTCTTCGCCGGCGTTGGCGCAGAGTCGAGCGACGAGGAGCTCCTCGCCATCGCCGGCGATCATCCAGTGTTTCGAATCACGTAGGCGCCACGCGGCCGCGGATCGGCGAGGAGCGCGCCCGGTCGGCCGAGGAGCGGACCGCTTTGCTCACTGCGGTCAGTGGCCTGGCTATGCTCTCGAGCCGCCGCTGCTCGGCCTTGACGCCGAAGGCAATCTCGACGATGCCTCCGATCACCATCAGCCCGGCGCCGATGGCCAGCGCCTCAAACACCTTCGAGGTTTTGCCCGTCGCGACCATCGGAGCGAACAGCTGCGGGCCAATGATCCCGCCGATACCGGTTCCCACCGCGTAGAACAGCGCGATCGCCAGCGCCCGCACCTCCATCGGGAAAATTTCCGACACGGTCAAGTACGCGGCGCTGACGCCTGCCGAGGCGAAGAAGAAGACCACCGCCCAGCACGCCGTCAGCGTTCCCGCGGTCAGCTGGTGCTGATCGAACAGATATCCCGTGACGAACAGCAGGACGCCGGACAGGATGTAGGTGCCGGCGATCATCGGCCGCCGCCCAACTGTGTCGAAGAACTTCCCAAGGATCAGCGGGCCGAGCAGGTTGCCTACGGCGAACGCCACCAGGTAGTAAGGCGCATCGGCCGTGTTCACGTGGAAGAACGTCGCCAGCAGCGTTGCGTACCCGAACAGGATCGAGTTGTAGAGGAACGCCTGGCCGATGAACAGCGCCAGCCCCAGGACCGTTCGCTTCGGGTACGTCTTGACGATCGTCCGGGCGATCGGCAGCAGACCGATCGTCCTGCGCTGGCGGATCGTGATGGTGTCGTCGTCGGGCTGTGGCAGCTCTCCGACGCTGTCGGTGACCTCGCGCTCGATCTGCTGCACGACCTCTTCGGCCTCGCGCTCCCGGCCGTGGATGAACAACCAGCGGGGGCTCTCGGGCACGTGACGGCGCACGATCAGGATGGCCAGGCCGAGTACGAACCCGAGCCCGAAGCACACCCGCCAATCGAGGAAGGGCGAGAACACATGCAGCGCGGCCACGGACAGCAAGGCGCCCATGGCAGCGCCGGCCCAGTAGGTCCCGTTGATGATGATGTCGATGCGTCCGCGGTGACGCGCCGGAATCAGCTCGTCGATCGCTGAGTTGATCGCGGCGTACTCGCCTCCAATCCCCATCCCGGTGATGAAGCGGCACAGGAAGAAGAACCACGGGGCGAACGAGAACGCGGTGGCGAAGGTCGCCACCAGGTAGACGCCGAGCGTGATCATGAACAGCTTCTTCCGTCCAAAGCGATCGGTCAACTGACCGAACAGCAGGGCCCCGAAGCAGGCGCCCGCCACATACATCGACGCCGCCAATCCGGCGACGTCGGCATCGGCGATCTTGATCCCGCTCCCCTTGGCCGAGATCGCCCCGGCAATGGAGCCGACGATCGTCACCTCAAGCCCATCGAGGATCCAGACGGTCCCCAGCCCTATCAAAATCTTCCAGTGCCACCGCGACCAGGGCAGCCTGTCGAGCCTGGCCGGAATGTCGGTCTCGATGGTCCTCAGCTGATCATCTGTGGCCTCCGCGACAGCCATGTCTACCTCCTGGGTTCTGCCTCGCTACTAGCAGCGGTCTACCCGGTGCCAGTCGTGACTACGCGGTGGTGGTGCTAGGCAGAGGGCCGCTAGGCAGAGGGACCGCGGAGGCCCTCGAGCAGGCGCCGGACTGTCAGACCCATCTCCTGCCGGGCGGTGGCTGGGTCCTCGGCGCGCGCCACCACCATTGCCGCCTCGTCCAGGGCGCCGGTGAGGACATGAGCCACCGCCGTGCTCGGCCCTGGCTGGAGCCGGCCTGCATCCATTGCTCGCTGCACGCTGCGTCGAGCAGGCCGAGGCCGTAATCGGTGTCGATCGCGCGCCACACGTCCCAGCCGAGCACCGAGGGGCCGTCGATCAACATGATCCGCTGGACCTCCGGGTTGGCGCAGGCGTCGAGGAAGGCCTCCGAGCCGGCGAGTAGCACCTCCCAGGGATCGTCCGTGCCGGCGGCCACCTCCGCCACCTGCCGGACGACCTCGGCGCTGATCTGCACGAGCACCGCACGGAACAGCTCCTCCTTGCCGCCACGGAAGTGGTGGTACAGCGCTCCTCGCGTCAGCCCGGCCCGCTGCACGATCTCCTCGGTTCCAACGTCGGCGTAGCCGCGCTCGGCGAACAGCTCGCGGGCGGTCGTGATCAGCGCGGCGGTGGTCGCCTCGCGTTGCGCCGCCTTCGTGCGGGGACGGGGCGGCTGCTCCTCGCCCGAGCTCTGAGGCGGCTGCTCCTCGCCCGAGCTCTCAGACGGCTGCTCCTTGCCCGAGCTCTCAGGCTTGACATACGTACTGCTTGTATGTGAAGATACGTACACGCTGTATGTAAAAGCTACTCCGAAACGAGGACCGTATGCCTCAGATCAAACTCTCGCAAGCGACGATCGATTATCGCGAGGAGGGCACCGGACCTCCCGCAGTGCTGATCCACGGGCTCCTCGTCAACGGGAAGGTGTGGGAGCCGCTGCTTCCGGCCCTGGCTCCGCACTTCCGCTGCATCGTCCCCGACCTGCCGCTCGGCGCCCACCGCCTGCCGGTGGGCGGCGACGTCGATCTCTCGCCTCCGGGTCTGGCCGCGCTCATCGCGGAGCTGATCGAGCGGCTCGATCTCGGCGAGGTCACGCTGGTCGGCAACGACACCGGAGGGGCGCTCTGCCAGCTGGTGGCCGCCGAGCATCCCCACGTGATCTCCAGGCTCGTGCTCACCAACTGCGATGCGTTCGAGCACTTCCCGCCACCGGCGTTCAAGCTGGCGATGAAGGCGATAGGTGCCGTGCCCGGGGCGGTGATGCTGCTGGCCGACATGATGCGGCTCAGGTTCGCGCGCAACTTTGGCTACGGGCCGCTGTCCGCCGAGCCGATCGACGACCAGCTGCTCCGGGAGTGGGCGACGCCAGTGCGCAGACGCCCGATCCGGCTAGACCTCCGCAGAGTCGTGCGTGGCATCGCCCCCCAGCACACCCTCCGGGCGGCCGAACGGCTCAGGACGTTCGATCGGCCCGTCCTGCTGGTTTGGGGAACCCGTGACAAGTTCTTCCCGCTCTCGGACGCTGAGCGATTGGCGAAGCTGTTCCCGGTGGCGCGGCTGGAGACGATCGACTCGGCGCGCACGTTCGTTCAGCTCGACGCGCCGGAGCGCCTCGGCGAGCTGGTTGTGGAATTCGTTCATGCCACGCCCGCCCCGACCTACGAGGAGGCGTGACGATGAACCATGTCCTGCTTTTCGCCGCTTCCCTCACGGATGCCGGTAAGGGTGCCGCCCGGGCGATCGCGATTGGCGTGGGCGGCGGACTCGGCGCGGTCGGCGCCGGCGTCGGCATCGGGCTCATCTTCGGGAAGGTGATTGAGTCCGTCGCCCGGCAGCCCCAGCTGCGAGAGGAGATCACGAGCATCCAGTGGCTCGGCTTTGCCCTGACCGAGGCCTGCTTCTTCTATGGCCTCGTCTCCGGGCTGATCGCTTACGTGCTCTGATGCTGGCCACTGCCTGACTACGCTCAATACATGAGCGTGGTCTGGCACGGCCTGCGTGACGCGTTCCTCATGGCCTGGGCCGTGTGGTGGGCGCTGGTACTCGGCTTCTTCATCTCAGCCGTGGTGCAGGCCTGGGTGCCCCGGGAGCGGATCGAGCGGGCCCTGGGTGGTTCGGGTCCGCGTAGCGTCGCGCTTGCGACTGGACTTGGCGCGGCGTCCTCGTCGTGCTCGTACGCCGCGATTGCGATCGCCAAGTCCATATTCGCCAAGGGAGCCTCCGCCGCGTCCGCCCTGGCGTTCCAGTTCGCCTCCACCAATCTGGTCTTTGAGCTGGGGATCGTGCTGTGGGTGCTGATCGGCTGGCAGTTCACGCTGGCCGAGTTCGTGGGAGGGCTGGTGCTGATAGTCGTGATGACGGCTCTGCTGCGCCTGTTCGTCTCGCCACGGCTCGAAGCCGAGGCGCGCCAACACGCCCAGCACGCCCGCAGCGGCCACCAGCACCGCGCTGCCGGCGGCGACGAGGGGAGCTTGCGGGCGCGACTGGCGTCGCTCGATGCGTGGTCGGACGTCGCACACAACTTCCGCAACGACTGGACGATGCTGTGGAAGGAGATCACGGTCGGCTTCGTCCTTGCGGGGTTCATCGGTCAGCTCGGCAACGACTTTTTCAACGGCCTGTTCATCCACAACTCCAGCCACGCGCTGCGGACGCTCGAGAACGCGGTAGTCGGTCCGGTCGTGGCCGTTCTGAGCTTCGTCTGCTCGGTCGGCAACGTTCCCCTTGCCGCCGTTTTGTGGTCCGGCGGGATCGGCTTCGGTGGGGTTGTGGGATTCCTGTTCGCCGATCTGATCGTGCTTCCGATCGTGGCCGCCTACCGCAAGTACTACGGCGCCGCATTTGCGTTCCGGATCAGCGCGTTGATGTTCCTCACGGTGGTGATCGCTGCGCTCATAGTGGACGGGATCTTCGGGGGCCTGCACCTGATCCCGCACGCCCGCCCCAGCCGCGCTGACATCTTCGGCTCGGTCAAGGTCAACTACAAGCTCTTCACGAACATCGCGGGCCTCGCCCTGTTCAGCACGCTGATGGCGCTGACGTTCCGTCGCGGGGCGACGGATCCCGTGTGCGGGATGAAGATCGATCGCGCCCGGGCAGTCCGAATGGACTTCGAGGGCGAGACCCACTACTTCTGCTCGCGCCACTGCCTGCACGCCTACGAGCTTGATCGGGAGGGCACTCCAGCTTGAGGTGCGATCATCGGTTGGTGCGCACGACGGCCTTCCTGGCGGTGCTTGCCGGCACCGTTGCTTCGGTGGGCTGCGGCTTGACGACGCGGACGCCGACGCCAGCCGGCGCGTCCGCCGCAGGAGCGCAGCCGCCCGCGCCGCACGGCCGCGCCTCCGATCCCAAGCCGGCCACGGTCGATGCAAGCGAGCTGGCGGTGATCCGCGGTTGGTCGAGCACCCTGCGCCGGGGGGACGTGCGCGGGGCCGCGAGGTACTTCGCGGTGCCGAGCCTGCTCATCAACGGTCCGGGTCAGGACGGCGAGCCATATGTCACCGCGATCCGCAGCTTTGCTCAAGCCGTGTCGGCGAACGCCTCACTGCCCTGCGGAGCCGAGCTGATCTCCGTCCACAAGCGCGGGCGCTACGTCAACGCGCTGTTTCGCCTGACCGACCGGCCCGGTGCAGGTGGTGGGTGTGGCACCGGAGCCGGGGCAACGGCCAGGACCAACTTCCTGATTAAGCACGGCCGCATCGTCGAGTGGATCAGGGCACCGAGCCAGCCGGGCGACAACGGCGGACCGGGCTCCGGGTCGGCGCACATCTGAGGCCGCGGCAAACATGCAGCGCCCGGGTTGCGCGAGCCTCGCGCAGCCGAGGCAAGGGCGGATAAGCGAACGCTACGTTCGCTCACACGCCCTTGCCCCCGCCAGCGCCCGGGTTGAGCCGTCGGCGACTCGCGCCCGCGTGAGCGTCGCTCCCTTAGGATGCGCCCGTGACCGGGCTTGAGGTGTTCCTGTTTGACAGCGGGACGCTCGCCCTGGGAGGCGTCGAGGTGCCCGTCCCGTTCTTTCTGCTGCGCCATCCCCAGGGAAACGTGGTGGTGGACGGCGGGAACCCGCTGGCCGTCGCCCGTGACCCGCGTGCCCATTGGGGTGAGCTGGCCAACGTGTTTGAAGTGCACATGACCGAGGAGCAGCACTGCGCGGCTCAGCTCACACGGATAGGCCTAGACGCGAACGACGTTTCGTATGTGGTCCAGACCCATCTGCACATCGACCACACCGGGGCGCTGGGACATTTCCCGGACGCGAAGGTCATCGTCCACTCCCGGGAGCTCGAGGCCGCTCGCGCCGCTGACAATCCAATGACCTCGGGCTACGTGCAGGCCGACTACGAGCGGCCCGAGCTTCGCTGGGAGACGGTCGATGGCAAAACCGACCTGTTTGGTGACGGAGCCATTCGCCTCGTGGAGACGCCAGGCCATTCGGCCGGTCACTTGTCGCTGCTGCTGCACCTGGAGGAGACGGGGCCCATGCTCCTGACCGCCGATGCGTCGGATAACCGAGATCAGTGGGAAGGCCGCGCCCACCCGCGGGCGCTATTCGATCGTGGTCACGCTGCTCGGTCGCTCGAGCGGCTGCATCGGCTGGCCGAGGAAAGCGGTGCCCTGATCGTGTTTGGGCACGACCCCGAGAACTGGGCTGGGCTCAAGCGGGCGCCTCGGAGCTATCGATAAGGGGCTCCTCGGCCACGGGCTCCGGCTCTTTTGCCGCGCTTGCGGATTCGAGCGCCGTCTCCGGTGGCGGAAAGCGTTCGAGGCTGACGTCGACAAGTTCGCTCAGCGCCGTGGCAGCACTGCGTACCTCGCCCAGGAGGCGCTCACGCTCACGTTGTACGGAAAGCATTTCCGTCTCAAGCTCATGCAGCCTCTCATTGGCGCGGTCGATGATCGAGGTGGCCTCAGACTGTGCTTCGGTCAGGCGGCGCTCGGCTTTCGCGTCGGCCTCGCGTACGGTCGCTTGGGCCTGCTCGTGGGCGGCGATCAACACCGCTGAGGTCTGCTCACCGACCCGCTTGATCTCCGCGGCAACCGCCTCGGAGCTTGATTCCGGTTCGGGCCGGGCTGGCTCGGGCTGGGCTGGCTGCGGGTCAGACCAGCGGGTTCGCAACTCCGCCAGCTCGCGGTCGAGCTCACCCAGCTCCTGCTCCAGCTCGCTCACGTACTGATCGACCGAGGCGCAGTGGTATCCGTGCCGCACGACCGAAAACCTCGGCATGTCGTCCTGCCAGGTGGCCGCCTCGTGCTGGTAGGTCAGATGATTGTTCTCGGCGTCGCGCGGACGCGAGAGCGAGTGCGTAATCCGGTGGCGAAGGTCAGCCAGCCGGAACCCGGGTCCCCGAGGCGTGGTGGTTTCCTCGAGCCCGGTTGCGTGGTCCTGGAACTCGGACACGGTGGTTCCTTTCTTCGAACTTCCCGAGTGGAAGCTCTTCGCCGGGATCCACCGGATCCCTGTTTGGAGCAAGAATGCGACCGGGTCCTACGAGGCCCAGGCCGGATGCAGCAACCTGCGGCCGATCCACGGCCGGGACGGCGCTGAGTGGTTGGAGCGGGCGATGTGACTACGCAGGAGGGCCACGAGGTCCGCCGTCAGATGGAAGGGATCCGCGATCACCGTGAGGTCATCCAACGCGACGGCCGCACGAAGCTCGCCATCGACCTCTGCCAGCAGGAGCGGGCCCCGAGGCGGGCGTTTGCAGTCGAGCGCCGCTAGTCGCCGCAGCGCGGGCTCATCGTCCGCGTACGCGGGCCGGATTGTGATGGGGAGGGGGGAGGGGGCAGCCATGCGCCACACGATGACGTCCGAGCCCTATAAATGCAAATAGGGATTGGGCTTATGCGGTATAACTTGACGTTATGTTGGACGTTCGGCGACTCAAGGTCCTGAGGGAGGTCGCGCGCCGGGGCTCGTTCTCTTCGGCGGCGGATGCATTGGGCTACACCCAGCCCGCTGTCTCGCGGCAGATTGCGCTGCTTGAACGCGAGACCGGGACGACGTTGCTCGAGCGCCGCCCGAGCGGGGTGAAGCTGACCGATGCCGGCGAGCTCCTGGTCGGCCACGCCGACGCAGTTCTTGCCCGCCTCCAGGACGCCGAGGACGAGCTAGGTGAGCTACTGGGGCTGCGTACGGGCAGGCTCCGCATGTCGACCCTGACCTCGGCCGCCGCCACGATCGTCCCCCTGGCGATCGCCGAGTTCCGCCAGCGGCTGCCCGGGGTGGAGTTGTCGGTTGCGATGGTCGACCCAGCAGGAGTCCTGCCGCTGCTGCGGGCGGGGGAGCTCGACCTTGCGCTGTGCAACGACGGAAGTCACCTTGAGCTGCCAGACGTGGACTCGGTGCACCTGTTCGACGAGCCGATGCTGGTGGCACTCCCCGCCGAGCACCGGTACGGGCAGCGTAAGCGCCTGCGGCTCGCTGATCTCTCCGAGGAGCGGTGGATGCTGGGGACCACAACCTCCTGCCCGGACGCGGGGCGCTTCATCCGGGCTTCTCACAAGGCGGGATTTGATCCTCAGATCGCCTTCCACAACGACGACTACACAGCGATCCTGGGGTTTGTCGCAGCTGGCGTCGGTGTGGCCCCCGTCCCGGAGATGGTTGCGCGCTCCGCCCCGGACGGCGTGCGGATCTGCTCTCTGGGTTCGGACACGCTCACCCGCCCGATCGTCGCGTCGCTCCCCGCCGGGTATCACCCTGGCCCCGCCAGGGTGATGGTCGAGATCCTTCAGCAGGTCAGCGACCGCTGGACGTCCGCCAAGCGCGGCCAGCTCGCAGCGGCGTAGCACGCGAGCGATCGATGGAGCGCTGCCTCGGAGCGCTGGCGATCGCACTGTTGGCGACGGTGGCCGCCGCGTGCGGCTCAAACAACCCGATGGGGCGGGCGACGCCCACTACGCAGCCGGGAACGCAACCAGCCCCCGTGCCAGCCACGCCGGCTCAAGTGCGACGCTGTACGCCGCGCGGGGGCCGCGTCCTAGCCGTGAGCCACGAGGCGGTCGTTTACACGCTTCCGCGCCTGACGCGTGCGGACCCGGTGGCGAGCGCAACCAGTGCCGGAGTGGCTTTGCTTGGGTGCATCGTCGGGCAATACCGGCGCACCGAGCTGGACACGCTCGTCAACCTCGGCAAGACGGCCCTCAACGGGACCACCGTCGCCTACTCGACCAGCCGGGGCCAAGGCGTCGACACGATCGCCACCGAAATAACCGTGGCCGATATCCGCCTTGGGCACCGGCTATTCACCGTCCCGGCGGGCCATGTCGCCGTCGTCCCGCACTTCGTGAGCGTGGATGCGGTTGCCGTCACCCAGGCCGGGGCAGTCGCCTGGGTCCAGCACGGTGGCACCACCGAAAGCCCGGGCTACTCCGTCCACGCGGCCTCGACGGCTAAGCCAGGTGACCACGAGTTGGCCTCGGGAACCGCGATCGACCCCCACTCACTCAGGCTCTCCGGAGTTACAGCGAGCTGGGTGGAGGGTGGGCGGCGCCGCAGCGCAGCTATCTAGCGGCGCCGCGGCGCACGATCTAGCGGCGCTCACACCTCCGGATAGAACTGGCCGTGGAAGCCGAAGGGGATTCCGTGCGGCGCATACGCCCGCGCACGCTCCGTCATCGAGCCCGCGTCGAGGACCAGGAGATATGAGCGCTTGCGCGGGGCGTCCAGAACAACCGAGAGGATCACGCCGTCGTCCTCGCCCCGCCCGCTCGGTGAGCCGACGAAGATCGGCTCACCCACGTATGCGCCCGGCTCGTGCCAGACCACTGCGTCACCGGTCTCGTTGTCGACCTTGGCGAGCGTGTCAGCGGAGTCGTACTCGCTGTCCTCGCCCGTCGAGATCCCGTAGGCGTAGCGGTACGGCCGCAGGTAGCAGGCCTCCTCGTTGATCCGGGGCAGCTCGATGTCCTGGTCGCTGCGGTACTCGGTGCGGACGGTGCCGCCGGCCGGGTCGACCACCACTCGCCTAAGGCGCGCGCCCAATCGCTGGCCCTCGCCGCGGGGCTCTCGAAGGCGCCGGAGATACAGCGCGTCGATCACCGCCGGCGACCCGTGGTCGCAGTACTCCATGACCAGGCGGCCGTCCTCCTCCCAGGCGCCAACGTGGTGGAACGCAAAGCCCGGCTCGGTCTCGTAGATCCCAACCTTTTGTCCGTTGTGCCGATCGAACACCAGGATGCGGGTGCCGCGCTCAGGGTGCCAGCGGAAGTTCTCGATGAAAGCGCGACCTCTCAACGGGATCTCGACTGGACGCACTGTGAACGGAAACTCGGTAAGCGCGATGTAGTGCTCGGACATCGCAAACGAATGGACGTACCCGGGCTCGCTGACCGATTCGCTGGCCAGGACGCGTGGGCGCTGATCTGGCGTCTGCGAGAAGAACCGGTAGCTGTTGCGCGCGTCCCATCCGGGTCGCGACGTTGATCAGCGCGCCGCTAACTGGGTCGCGGTGCGGATGCGCGGTAGCGAACGTTCCGGGGCAGCGCTCCCCGTACCCAAGCGTCTGGAGCGTGTTTGGATCGAACTGGACAGAGATCGGCGCTTCGGTCATCGCGTAGTGCTTCTCTCCCAGCCTGGTCAGGCTGACCGCGGTGTTATCGGTCACCTGCTGGTCGAACACCGTCATCAACCGCTTGAAGATCGACCGGCACGGGTCGGTGGCGAACTCCGAGAACGCCAGCCGCCCCGAACGGGCTGCTTCGTAGGCCCGGGTTCTGAGGAACCGGTTGGCGTATGAGACCCGGCCATCGGCAAGCGTGAAGCGGTGCAGCATCGCTTGACCGTCGAACCAGTGGTTCACGGAGCGGTGCTGGTCCTCAAACAGGGCGGGGCCGTTACGAAGCAAGCTGCCTGACAGCCAGCTCGGTAGCTCTCCCTCTATGGGAAGCGAGTCCAAGCTCACCTCGCTGTCCAGGCTGTGGTAGCCGAGCTGGGGGCCGAAGAGCTTGGTTTCTTCCGCTGCCGTTGCCATAATGGTTCCTTTCCGACGGTTTCACTGCAATAGTCGCAATGCTACCATTGCATCCCGAGCTTTGTCAACCCCGCTCTCATCAACCTCCTATCTCGTCCTCGGCTTGATCCACAGCGCCGGTGAGGCCACGCCGTATGACCTGAAGCAGATGGCCGTCGGCTTATCCGGGCTGTGGACTCTGCGCCACGATCAGGTCTACCGGGAGACGGAGCGCCTCGCGCGTCAGGGGCTGCTCAAAGAGGATCGCGAGGAGCAGGGCCGCCGTCGCAGGCGCTTCCGCCTGACGGCTGAGGGACGAAAGGCGCTTGAAGATTGGCTCTCGACGCCCACGTCAGAATTCACGGAGCTGCGGGACCCGGGTCTGCTCCAGCTGTACTTCGGTGCGGATCCCTCGGTCCTGGGCGAAGTCCAGCTCGCCGTTCATCAACGGCGGTTGCAGGGGTACGAGCGGCTCGCCAAGGCGCTACCCCCGGAGACGCCCGCGGGCGTGCGCTTGTCGCTTGAATCCGGCATCGGGCACGAGCGCGAGTGGGTCAGATTCTGGCGCCGGATGAGCCAGGGCGACACCACTTAGCGGTCCTGGCGACCCTTTTCGCTTTACGCTCGGCGAATGGAGGCACGGACCACCTCGCTCGGTCGGCTGGCCGCCCGCCGGCCGGCGTGGCTGCCCACCGCGGTCGGAGTATTCGGTGCCACGCTGTCCGGCTTCCTGGCGGCGGGCGCGGCCCTCCCCGTCCTGCCACGGTTCGTCCACGGCCCGATCCACTCAGGCGATGTTTCCGTCGGTCTGGTCATTGGCGCGTTCTCGGTGAGCGCGATCGTCGTTCGACCCCTCGCCGGGCGAGCGGCCGACCGCCGTGGCCGTCAACCGGTGTTGGTGGGCGGGACGTTGCTGACGGCGATCGCTGGTCTGATCCTGCTCGTTGCTCCGGCGACGCTGCCGGTGGTCATCCTCTCCCGACTCGTGATGGGGTGCGGAGAAGGTCTGCTGTTCACCGCCGGGAGCGCGTGGATCGTGGACCTGGCGCCCGACGATCGCCAGGGCCAGGTGATCGGCCTGTTCGGTCTCTCCGTCTGGGGCGGGATGTCCGCGGGCCCGCTGATCGGGGATCGGCTGCTTGCCGTCTCCGGCTACCACGCCGTGTGGACGATGATGGTGCTCGTGCCGCTCCTGGGCGGCGTGGTGGCATGGCGCCTTTCGGAGTCCAGGCGTTCGCCGCCGGTTGGGGATCCGGGTCCGCTTGTGCCTAGGGCCGTGCTCGGCCCCGGGGCTGCGCTTGCCCTCGCAAACGCCGGCTACGCGACGATGGCGGCGTTTGTCGTCCTCCACCTCGCCCGCCGCGGCATCGGCCATGGCGCGCTCGTATTCAGCGCCTATGCGGTCGCCGTGGTGGGCAGCCGGCTCCTGCTCGGTCGCCTCCCGGACGTGATCGGAGCGAGAAGCAGCGCCGTTCTCGCCGGGCTGGCCGAAGCGGCTGGACTGGCGGTCATCGCACAGGCCAACTCGTGGCCGGTTGCTGTGGGGGGTGGCGTGGTCATGGGCGTCGGCTTCTCGTTGCTGTATCCCGCGCTGGCCCTTGGGGTGGTCCGGGTCACCGGCGAACAGGCACGAGGCAGCGCGCTCGGTGGCTTCACCGCATTCTTTGATCTGGGGATGGGAGTTGGGGCGCCGGCGGCCGGCGCCGTGGCCGCGTTGGGTGGCTACGGATTGGCGTTCTGGACCGCGTCGGGTGCCGGCCTGGGTGCGGCCGTGATAGCCGCCCGCGCTCTGCCTAAGCGCTGACTAGAGGAGACTGCGAGCGCAGGCCTCGATCGAGTCTTCGACCGGTCGCGTCTGCCAGCTCAGCGTGCTCCGGGCCTTGTCGCTGGAAAACCAGGCTCGCTTCCCCAGATCGCCGACCACCGAGCGGACGCTGGGATCGAACAGGGCCATCCCCCGGATCAAGACATTTGGAGCGATACGAGTGGGCACCTTCTTGGCTGATTCCCCGAGACGCTCGCGGAGGATCGCCGCCACCTGACCCAGCCATAGGAATTGATCGGTGGCGATGAACCTCTCGCCTCCGGCGGCCTGACTGGTGAGCGCACGGATGTGCAGATCCGCCACGTCACGGACGTCAACGAACGTGAACCCCAGCTTCGGCGCCGCCGGCATCCCGTCCACCAGGCGCTGGATCGCTTGCAGCGAATACGAGTGGTCGTCGCTGAGCGTGGGCCCGATGATCGCGCCGGGGTTGATCGCGCTCAGGCGCTCCTGCGCACCCGCGTTTCGGACGTGTTCCCACGCCGCCTGCTCGGCAAGCGTCTTAGAGCGCACGTACGGCGTGCGGGCTTCGTCGCTGCCATCGGTCCAATCGGCTTCGGTGTACGGCTCGGCCTCCGAGCTCGCCCGGCCGGAGCGCACCGCCGCAATCGACGAGGTCATGACCACCCGCTCGACGCCAGCCTGGAGCGCGGCGCCCAGCACCCGCAGCGCGCCGTCACGGGCCGGGACGATCAGCTCGTCGGGATCCTTGGGCTGCGCCGGCGGAAATGGAGATGCCACGTGCAACACGTACCGGCAGCCGGCGACCGCATCGTGCCAGCCGTCGTCTCTGCCCAGATCAGCTTGTGTGACCTCCAGGCGAGAGTCCGCCTCGACCCCTGCAGCGGCCACGGCACCACGCACTGCTGGCTCGCGGCTGGCGAGATCTCCGCGAACGGTCGTCCTCACGTCATAGCCGCGCTCGAGCAGCGACGCGATACACCATCCGCCGAGGAATCCTGTTCCTCCGGTGACCAGAACCCTGCCGGTGGAGTTCTCCATGTGCGGACCCTAACCGAACCCGCAAGAATCAATAGACCAATCGAGGAGGAGGAGATGAAGATCGCGGTCGTAGGCAAGGGAAACGTCGGTGGTGGGCTCGCCGACCTCTGGGAGAAGGCCGGGCACGAGGTGACGCGGCTCGGCCGCGAGGGCGGCGACGTCTCAGACGCGGAGGCGGTCCTGCTTGCTATGCCCGGCGGGGCGATAGCCGATGCCCTGGACGCGGTGAGCGGGCTCGAGGGGAAGACGGTGATCGATGCCACGAACCTGATCGGCGCCTCCCCGCCCGCAGGCTTTGCCTCCAACGCCGAGTTTGTCAAATCAAAGACGGGCGGACCGACGGCGAAGTCGTTCAACGTCAACTTCGCCAGGCTCTACGACCGGATCGCGGATGCCGCCACCCCTCCGGGCAATATCTGGTGTGGCGATGACGACGCTCGCTCCGCGGTGGAGCAGTTGAATCGCGACGCGGGCTATGAGCCGATCTACGCAGGCGGGCTTGAGAACGCCGCCGCCCAGGAGAGCTTCCTGACTTTGGCGTTCGCGATCGCCAACGACACGGGGATGTTCTTCTACCGCTTCGCGCCGCCGGAGCAGTTCTGATGAGTGGACGACGCCCAAGCACGCTCCTTGAGCCGCCTCCGATTGAGGGCACCCGGCGTTCTTTCGTGCCGGCGCGCGGTGTCCGTTTTCACGTGACCGAAGCTGGATCGCCGGATGGCGCGCCCGTGCTGGCGTTGCACGGCTGGCCCCAGCACCACCACGAGTGGCGCCACCTTCTGGCCGATCCGCCGGAAGGGATGAGGATCATCGCCCCGGACCTGCCGGGGTACGGCTGGTCGGGGCCGCCGCCGCACCGGTGGTTAAAGGAGGAGGTCGTCAGCGACCTCCTGGCGCTGCTGGACAAGCTTGCGGTCGAACAGGTCTTGCTCGTGGGCCACGACTGGGGCGGCTACATCGGGCACCTGCTGGTCCTTCGGGCGCCCGAACGGGTCAAGGGGTATCTGGCTCTGAACATCCCGCATCCTTGGCAGACGCCCCGTACGACGCTTCCTCACATGTGGCGTTTCCTGCTCTACCAGCCGCTGATCGCCACCTTCGGCATGGTGCTGATGAGGCACACGCGTTTTGTCGAGATCGCGATCCGGGCTGGGCTGGTGGATCGCACCGCGGTCTCGCCCGAGGACCTGCGGCGTTTCGGCGATCGGTTCCGCGACCCGGTGTGCGCTCGGGCGGCCACAGACACATACCGCACGTTCTGGCTGCGTGAGCTTCCCGCGAGCGCGGGCCGCCCCGAAGAGCGCCGCTCGACGGTTCCCACCCGGGCGCTGTTCGGGTTGCAGGACGCCGCCATCCACGTTTCGCTGGCTTCGGAGTCGACCGCAAACGCCGATGACTACCGGCTGGAGAAGGTACCCGGCTGCGGTCACTTCATCGCCGACGAGCGACCTGAGCTGGTTCGGGCGCGCCTGATCGAGCTGGCGGGTGAGGTCGGCGCCGTCTGATCCGCCTCAGAGCCCGCAGAGCTCTTCGCTCAGCCTCCACAGACGCTGCCGGGACTCGGCCTCATAGGCCTGGCGATGGGCGGTGGACCGCTCCAGGCCGTCGAAGTACTCGCCGCTGACGCCGTCCAGCTCCGGGTCCACCGCCAGCCGCAAGGTCGCCTGAACGCCCTGCTCCAGGGTGTCCTGGGTACGGCCGATGCTCTCGAAAACGAGCTTCGTCGGCATCAGCGTCGCGGGGTGGAGCGCGTTCACGGTGACTTCGGACTCGTCCGTCTCCCGCAGCCGCCGGGCTCGCTCGAACGTGAACGCAATCAGTGCGAGCTTGCTCTGCGAGTAGGCGAACCCCATGTCGTAGCGGTGCTCCAGCATGACGTCATCGAAGTTGACCGGCGCCTGGCCGACCGAGGCAACGTTCACCACTCGAGCCGGGCCGCTGCTGCGCAGCGCCGGCAACAGCAGCTCGGTCAGCAGAAAGGGAGCGAGATAGTTGACCGCGAACGTCAGCTCGTAGCCGTCCGCGCTCTCGGTGCGTTCGCGAATCGCGACGCCGGCGTTGTTGACCAGTGCGTCGAGCCGCTCTCGTCCTGAAACCGCCTCGGCGAGCCGGCGAACCTCGGTGAGCGATGCCAGATCAGCCCTGATCGGCACGAGCCGGTCGCTGCCGGTGCTCTGCGTGAGCTCTGCCACCGTCTGCTCGATCCGCTCCTGGCTTCGGCCGTGGACGAGCACGGTCGCGCCACGCGCAGCCAGTTCACGCGCCAGCTCCTTCCCCAGGCCGGCCGTGGCGCCGGTCACGAGGATCGTCTGACGGTCGACCGGTCGCATCAACTGTCAGTCTGGCAGCCCGTGGCGGCCATGCGGGGCCGGTCCGGTTCGCGCGGTGCCGTTGCGGGAGAAGCGGCTATCGGCGAGGATCGACATGCTCCGATCCCTCGGGAGGCGCCACCTATCAACCACCCAGCTGAAGATGGTCTGGCTCTCCGGACCGCTCGAGCGGAGGACGCCGAGCGGATCCTCGCGCTCTGGGAGGAAGCGGCGGAAGAGTCCGATCGACCAAAGGACACCCTCCGAGGGGTTCTTGCCCTGATCGAGCACGATCCGGGGGCCCTGATCGTGGCGATCGACGGCGAGCGGATGGTGGGATCCGTGATCGTAGGATGGGATGGCTGGAGAGGCCACGTCTATCGCCTTGCGGTCCATCCCTCGCATCGGCGCGGCGGCCTCGGCAGCCGGCTCCTAGAGGCCGCCGAGCGCCGGGCGCGCAGGGGTGGGTGCGCGCGCATCGACGCGATCGTGTTGGACGACAATGACCCGGCACAGCTGCTTTGGAAAAAGACCGGATACGAGCGCCAGGAGCGATGGTCCCGCTGGGTCAAGCAGCTCGACTAGCCGCCCCGTATTCGGGGTACTGGTCCACCAACCGCCCTACCGAATGGAGGAGCCTATGGATGAGACAGCTGCCAAGAGCCACATTCAGGCCCATGCCGACGCCGTTGTCCGCGGCGACATGGATGCCATCGTGGCGGACTTCTCTGAAGAGCTGAGGCCCCGAGTGCCGGAGTTGGCGCAAGTCCTTCCTCAACCCGTGGAGTCGGCTGACGTTCAAAGCGTCGAGATGAGCGGCGAGGAAGGCATCGCCACCATCCGCTACTCAGGCGAGAGCAAGGCGGTCACGATCCGCTCCCAGTGGCGGGAAGTGGGTGGCCGCCCCGTGATCGTCAACGCCGAGCCTGTCGGGTAGGGAGTTAAAGAAGAGCGGGAGGTGGTCTGCAGCACCGCCCGCTCTCGTAGTTGACAGCCCAGCGCCCAGGAGGACGTGGTGCCGCCCCACTTACCTCGGCCTATCGGTCGCTAGGCGTCTCCTGGGCTCGTGTGCCCCGAAAGCCCGGAGAAACGCTAGCGCTGCGCCCCGCCGAGGTAGGTCCTCCATGTGTCACACGCACAGCATCGAGAATTCCCGTTGCTGAAACGTTTCCAGCACGTTTCCGTGTGGGCGGGAGGGGGCGGGACGTTTGCCCTGTCGCTCGTGGGCGGGACGTTTGCCCTCTCACTCGTGGGCGACGGACCCGGCCCCTCACTCGTAGGGGGCGTACCGGTGGTGGAGCATCAGGTCGTTGCCGTCTGGATCGGTGAAAAACGCCATGTGGCATACGCCCGTGTCGAGCGTCTCGCCGAAGAACCCGACGCCCTTGGCTTCGAGCTCGGATCGTGCTTTGGCCACATCGTCGACGTGTAGCGCCAGATGACCGTTCTTTTGCGGCGCGAAGTCCATGCCAAGCCGCTCCGGCTCCCAGATGCCGAGGCAGGTTTCGCCGGCCCAGACCTCGAACTGCCCGTGCTCGTCCGGTCGCAGACCAAGCGTCTCCGCGTAGAAGCGGCGTGAGCGCTCGGCGTCTTGTGAGGGGATGCCGACAAAGTCGAGCTTGCTGATCATGGATTGGGTCCTCCTTCGAATGGACGGCAGGGCGGCCGCCGACCGATACCGGCGGCAGGCGAAGCTCGCTTAGCTCTAGCCGCAGCCCGTGTTGAACCCGCAGCTGGAGCAGGTGTAGCAGCTGCCGGTGCGCTGCATCATCCCGCCGCACTGCTGGCAGGCGGGACCGAGATCGAGTCCCGTCCGGATCGCTGGCACAACCGGTGGCTCGTCGGTGAGCGCAGAGGTTGGCGCAGCTGAAGCGGCCGGCGGGGACCCGCTGCCGTTTCCGTTGCCTTCGGATTTGACGTCGCCGTCCTCGCCCGGGACCGGCGTGGCCGTGTCCGTCCGCCCGGCAAGCGCGGCATCCTGCGCCGCCTTGCGAGCTCGCACCTCAGGAGTGAGGATTCCGAGCTCCTCTTGCAGGTCGGCGTCGAGGAACCGCGAGGCCAGCCAGCGCATGATGTAGTCGGGGAGCGACTTGGCGAAGGGGATCTCCGGATTCGTGGTCATCCCCTCCGGATCGAAGCGCATGTAGCTGAACTTGCGCACTAACGTTTCGAGAGGGACGCCGTACTGGAGCGCTATCGAGATCGAGGTTGCGAACGCGTTCATCATCCCGCGCAGGGTCGACCCTTCCTTGCCGATGTCGGTCAGGAAGATCTCCCCGACGGTCCCGTCCTCGTACATGCCTGCGGTGATGTAGCCCTCGTGGCCGGCGATCGAGAACTTGTGCGTGATCGACTGACGCTCACGCGGCATACGACGGCGCTTCGGCGGCGCCTTCTCCAGGGCCTCGGCGACGGCCTGCTCAATGGCCTCTTCGGCGGGGATGGGCTTCTCCTTCTGGGCGTCGGTACGGAGCGCCTGCGCCGTCTTGGAGCCGTCCCGATAGATGGCGAGCGCCTTGACACCCAGCCTCCACGCCTGGAGGTACGCGTCTGCGATGTCAGCGACCCTCGCCGACTCGGGAAGATTGACTGTCTTGCTGATCGCACCCGAGATGAACGGCTGCACCGCTCCCATCATCTTGATGTGGCCCATGTGCGAGATAGCGCGCTCACCGACGGCAACGTCGAATACGGGCAGATGCTCTTCGGCCAGGTCAGGCGCGCCGATGATCGTGCCGTTGTCGTTTATGTAGGCGACGATCTGCTCGATCTGTTCGTCTGAGTAGCCGAGCGTCTGGAGCGCCAATGGAACCGTGCGGTTGACGATCGTCATCTGGCCGCCTCCCACCAGCTCCTTGAACTTGACCAGCGAGAAGTCAGGCTCGACGCCGGTCGTGTCGCAGTCCATCAGGAAGCTGATGGTCCCGGTGGGCGCCAAGACCGTAGCCTGGGCGTTGCGATAGCCGTGCTCTTCTCCGGTCTCGACAGCGTCGTCCCAGGCGGTCCGGGCGGCGGCGAGGAGCGCGGCATCAGCGCAGGACTCGTCCGGAATCGCCGCGGCTGCGTCCCGATGCATCCGCATCACTGCGTTGTGCGGCTCCCGGTTCACTGGATAGCCCTCGTACGGCCCCATCACGGCTGCCATCCGTGCCGACTGCCGATAGGCGCGGCCGGTCATCACTGCGGTGATGGCAGCGGCTGTCGTCCGACCCTCGTCCGAGTCATACGGCATTCCGTTCGACATCAGGTAGGCACCGAGGTTTGCGTAGCCGAGACCGAGCTGACGGAAAGACCGTGCGTTGTCACCGATCTTGTCGGTCGGATAGCTGGACGGGGAAACGATGATCTCCTGGGCCAGGAAGACCGTGTCGACGGCGTGCTCGAAGGACTCCACGTCAAGCGTCCCGTCGGCCCGCCGGAACTTCATGAGATTCAGGGACGCGAGGTTGCACGCCGAGTCGTCGATGCTCATGTACTCACTGCAGGGGTTGGATGCGGTGATGGGACCGGTGTTGGGATCCGTATGCCACGTATTGATCGTCGTGTCGTATTGGACGCCCGGATCTGCGCAGCGCCACGCGGCCTCGGCGATCTCATTCATCAGCTCGCGGGCCCGGACCGGCTCGCCGATCGGCTCTCCGGTGGTCCGCGAGATCAGACGCCAGTCCTCGTCGTTCTCCACGGCCCGCATGAAATCGTCGGTTACCCGGACTGAGTTATTGGCGTTCTGGTACTGGATGGAATGAAAGCCGTCGCCGTCGATCGACATGTCGAATCCAGCATCGCGGAGCGCTTGGGCCTTGTCCTCCTCCTTGGCCTTGCACCAGATGAACTCGCGGATGTCCGGATGGTCTATGTCCAGTACGACCATCTTCGCTGCCCGCCGTGTGCCGCCGCCTGACTTGATCGAGCCCGCCCAGGCATCCGCTCCGCGCATGAACGACACAGGTCCCGAGGCGGTTCCACCTCGACTCAGCGGCTCCATCGATCCACGGATCTTCGAGAGGTTGATCCCGGAGCCGGACCCTCCGCGGAAGATGATCCCCTCCTTGGTGTTCCACTCGAGGATCGACTCCATGCTGTCCTCGACGCTCAGGATGAAGCAGGCGCTCATCTGATTCTTCGGACTCCCCACCGGATGCCAGCCGCAGTTGAACCACACCGGCGAGTTGAACGCCGCCATCTGGTGGAGCAGGATGTAAATCAATTCCGCCTCGAAGGCGTCTCCGTCGTCATCGGTGGCGAAGTAGCCGCGCTCGCGCCCCCAGTCCGCAATCGTCCCGGCCACCCTGGTGATCATCTGCTTGACCGAGCGCTCACGCTCCGGCGAATCCAGCCGGCCGCGGAAGTACTTCTGAGCGACGATGTTGGTGGCGTTCTGCGACCAGCTCTTTGGGAACTCGACCCCGAGTTGCTCGAACGACACCTTGTCCCCATGACCGATGCGGGCGTCCCGAACCTCCCAGTCCACTGTGTCGAAGGGATGTTCGCCTGCAGTCGTGAAATAGCGCTTGATGGAGAGTCCCGCGCCTGCGCTCGAGGCTGAAACTGTCTTGGTTTGCGGGGTTTTCTCCATACCGACGGCTCCTTTATTTCCGCTCCGCTTCCGGGATTCCTCGACTCCAACGCGGACGAGGCACAACAGCGAAGACTCGCGGATGGACCGGACGGAAAAGAGTCTTCCGGACGCGGCTCTGATAGCCGGCTGGCAACTACGGATCTAGCAGGAATTTTACTGCGCAAGCCGTCATTTCCCGGCTGCTCGGGCGCCGCCATTGGGCAGCAGAAGAGCGCCGGTACGTGCTCCTGCTAGCTTCGCGCTTCACATGTCGACGGCCCAGCTGACCGCAGTCCGCCCGCGGTCGTCTGCTGACTCGTGGGGGCCGCGGTCACGGTCGGCGGTTGCGGTGCCCGCGGGCATCGGAACCGCGCTGCTTGCGCTGGTCCTCTACGCAGCGTTTGACCATGGAGCCGTGTCCCCCGCGGTGAATGCTCGCATCGAGCTGGGCGCCACGGCGCTCGCGGTGGTCGCGCTCGTTCCGTGGGTGTGGACCGGCACTCTGCGGATCGCCGCGCCGCGAACTGCCGCGATAGCCGTCGGCCTGCTCGCTGCCTTCGCCATCTGGAGCGGGATCACGATGCTGTGGAGCGTGGCCCCGGATCAGACCTGGAGCGAGGTCAACCGGGTCGCCACGTACGTACTCGTCCTGACGCTGGCGATCGCGATCGGTTCATCCCACGCCCGGGGTCTCGAGCTGATCGTGCTCGGCTTCGTGCTGGTCGCACTCGCCGTCACCGCCTATGCACTCGGTCAAAAGCTATTTCCCGGACTTCATGTCCGGGGGGTGTTCGACCTCAATCAGGCGGGCCCACTGCCGCGCCTCCAGGAACCGCTTGGCTACTGGAATGCGTTGGCCCTTTTCATCGCCATGGCCGTGCCGCCCACGCTTGCGTGCGCGGCTGATACGAGCCGGCCGCGGCGGCTGAGAGTGGCAGCGCTCTGCGCGATCGCGTTGATGGCCGCCACGATCGTCTTCACCTATTCCCGCGGCGGCCTGCTCGCCCTCGGCATCGCCCTGGTGGTGGCGATCCTGATCAGCGGAGACCGGCTGCGCGTGGCGATGTGGCTCGCCCTCGCGGCGGTCGCCGGAGTGCCCGTGGTCGTCTTCGGCCTGGCCTCGCCCCAGCTCAACACAGCCGGCGAGACGCTCGGCAGCCGAGAGGTTGCGGGCCTGATCCTGGCGGGCCTGGTTGTCCTCTCGTTGATTGCGTTGGTCGTAGGGGCTCGCAAGCTGATGGCGATGGAGTCTCGAATCCGGATCACGCCGGAGCGCCTACCAGGGTTGCGGAGGCTCGCGGTGCTTGGGGCGGTGATCGCGGTCGCGGGGGTGTTGATGGCCCTTGCGTTCTCATCTCGTGGCTTGACCGGGACGGTTTCACACGCCTGGAAGACGTTCACTGCCACCCAGTCGGCCACCGGCAACGACCCCCAGCGGCTGCTGTCGGCGGATTCCCAGAACAGGTGGGTGTGGTGGAAGGAGGCGGCGGGCGCGTTCAGCGACCGCCCACTCGGGGGGTGGGGCTCTGGATCATTTTCCGTTGTCCATCTCCTGTACCGGCGCAACGACCTCTCTGTCCAGCAGCCACACAGCGTTCCGCTCCAGTTCCTGTCGGAGACCGGGATAGTCGGGGGAATCCTTGGACTAGGTGCATTGATCTTGCTGCTGCGCGCCGGCGTCGCTGCGGTCAGGCGTCGCCCGCCCGGTTCGGGGCGGCTGCTGGCCGGTGCCGCGCTGGCAGGAGGCCTTGCGTACGCGATTCACTCGCTATACGACTGGGACTGGGAGATTCCGGCTGTCACCCTGCCGGCACTTTTGTTGCTCGGGGCGCTCATGTCCTCGCGCGCGCGCGTATCTGTCGGTCCCGGAAATGTGGCTGGGGGAGGCGCGCCGCTCGCTCTGCGAGCCGCAGCATTGGCCGTGCTCACGCTCTGGCTCGGCGCGCTTGCCCTCTCTGTGGAGTTACCGAACCTGGCCGCGGCCAAAGCCAGTGCCGCGTTGCTGGACGCCTCGAGCACAAGTCCAGTTGCGCTAGCTCGGGCGCGGTCTACCGCGGCGCAGGCGAGCTCGCTTGACCCGCTCTCAGACGCAGGCCTGCGAGTACTGGCGACGGTGGCCCTCCACCAGGGTCAGCCGGCCCGCGCACGGCTTTACCTCCAGCAAGCCGTCGAACGTGATCCGACCGATGCCCCGGCGTGGGATCAGCTGTCCTATGTCGACGCACTGCTGCGAGACAGTGCCGGTGTGAGTCAGGCCGCTCAGCGTGTCATCGCGCTCGACCCCCAGAGCAAAGCCGCGTTCAGCCTGATCTACTCGCGACTCCTGCAGACACCGCCGGCGGCTTCACCCACGGCCAAGCCCACGCCCCTCGGCGCGAAATAGCGAGGGCGACCGACAACTAATGCTTCGCCCAAGCCCATCTGCGCGGATATTCAGAATAGGTCGCCCAGCTCGCTCAGCGCCTGAGCCACGACGCTCTCGACCGGTCGGCTGGCGTCGACCAGCCTGACCCTCTCCGGCTCAAGAGCCTGGAGCTCGCGGTAGGCATCGTTGATCCTGGCAAAGAACTCATCGGACTCTCGCTCCAGGCGGTCGACCGGCTCCGAACGTGACCGGGAGCGTGAGCGCCCGAGGTCGGCGTCGAGCACCAGGAGCAGAGTCCGGTCAGGACGTAGGCCTCCGGTTGCGAACTCGTTGATCTCCTTGACGTTCTCGATCCCGAGCCGGCGGCCGCCCCCTTGATACGCCAATGATGAGTCGACGAATCGATCAAGCAGCACCCAGGAGCCGGTCTGAAGGAGGGGCTCGATCGCCTCTTCGACCAGCTGGGCACGTGCTGCTGCGTACAGCAGCGCTTCGGCACGGGCGCCAATCCGCAGTGCTGGATCCTTCACCAGGTCTCGCATCCGCTCGGCGGCGGCAACTCCGCCGGGCTCGCGCCGCAGGTGAATGTCTAGTCCTCGCTCGCTCAGCTCACCCTGAAGCTTGACCGCCAGTGTGGTCTTGCCGGCACCGTCGATTCCCTCGATCGTGATCAGCCGTCCTCTGCTCATGGGTCCCCAGGACCGTAGCGGCGAATAGCATCGTCTAGGTGCTTAGCGTGCTGGACCGACATCCTCATGCCCGAGCTGTGCTGGCACCCGCGCTGGCTGCGGAGGGCCCGTCGTCGCACGCGTATCTGTTCCACGGCTCCGGGAGCGCGGACCAGCGGGTGGTGGCTCGCGAGCTGGCGGCGGAGCTTCTGTCGGAAGGCTCACTCGACCCGGACGGGGCGCGAGCGCGTGTGCTCTCCGGTGCCCACCCGGACCTGACCTGGGTGATCCCGAGCGGCGCGCACGAGATCCTGGTCAGCGACATTGACGGGCCAGTGGTGGCCGCGGCCAGCAAGACGCCATTTGAGTCGAGCCGGCGCGTGTTCGTGATTGAGCGGGTCGACGAGCTCGGCGACGAGGCGGCCAACCGCATGCTCAAGACACTTGAGGAGCCCGCGCGGTTTGTACACCTGATCCTGTTGACCGACCGGCTCAGCGAGGTCCTGCCGACGATCAGCTCGCGGTGTCAGCTGGTTCGGTTCGATGCTGCTTCGGAGGAGGAGATGGCGGCGCAGATCCAGGAGCTGGGAGTGAGTTCCGAGGAGTCGCTGGCGTGCGCCAGGCTCGCGCTCGGCGACCTCGACCGGGCGCGCGAGCTGGCTGAGGGGGAAGGGGCCGCAATCCGCACCCAGGCGGAGCGACTGGCCCGGGCCGCGCTGGCTGGAGAGGCGTCGTCTGGCAAGCCGTGGGCTTGAGCTGTTGGCCGCGGTAAGGGCGCGCGGGGACGCGGTCCGTCAGGAGCTTGAGCGCCGCGCGGAGGCGGAGCTCGAGCTCTATCCGGCGAGAGACCGGCGGCGAGTTGAGACGGAGTGGACCGAGCGCATCAGGCGGACCCGGCGGCGGGTCGAGACGCGGACGCTTGATCTTGCACTCCAGCTGGTCGCGCTCTGGTACGCGGACATGGCGGCGCTGGCCTGGAACGCGCCGGAGCTGGTGCGCCACGTCCACCGAATGGACGTACTGAACGCCGAGCGGCCGGTAGATCCGGCCCGGTTGCTCGGCGCTATGGACCTGGTCGAGGAGACGCGGCGACGGTTTGAGCTCAACGTGTCCGAGGAGCTGGCATGTGAAGCGCTGAGTTACAGACTGGAGCGCCAGCTTGCCGACTGACCGCCGAAACGGCCGCGGCGACCGAGCCGGACGCGTGTTCCTGCGCTCACCCGCGGCCCGGGATGGGGATGAGTTCGTCTCGCTGATGCGCGCCAGCCGCTCGTTCCACCGGCCCTGGGCAACGGCTCCCACCGATCAGGAGCGGTTTGCGGCATACCTCGCGGACTCGCGCCGGCCGGACTTCGAGGCGATGTTGGTCTGCCGCCGGGAGGACCTGGCCATCCTGGGGTTCTTCAACTTGTCTCAGATCGTGCGTCGATCGCTCCAAAGTGCCTATGTCGGATACGCCGTCGGCGAGCCGTACGCCGGCCACGGCTACATGCGGGAGGCGATCCAGCTCGTGCTGCGCTACGCGTTCACCGATATGCGACTGCATCGCATCGAGGCCAACATCCAGCCCGGCAACCTTGCCTCGATCGCGCTGGCCCGCAGCGCGGGCTTTCGCCGTGAGGGGTTCTCGCCGCGCTACTTGAAGATCGCGGGGCGCTGGCGGGATCACGAGCGGTGGGCGATTCTGGCCGACGATTGGAGGGGACTCCAGGAAACCCATCGGCGAACGGAGACCGTCGGGAGCCAGTGACGGACTCCGGGCTTTGACGGTGGCCTGCTCCTGCGGGAAGAGTCACCAGCCTTCGAGGGGGAGTGGCCGCTCCCCGCCGGGATACGGGCGGGCGCTGTTCGCGACCACCGACGGCCACGGGACGCTCAGCTCGCCCTGACCTCGCGGCTTCGCCGCGCGGCTGCGGCCTGCCTCAGGGCTCCGCCAGGGGGCCGCTACGCTGTCCGATGACGCCGACGTAGCTCAGCTGGTAGAGCACTTCACTCGTAATGAAGGGGTCCCCGGTTCGAGTCCGGGCGTCGGCTTTGGAGATTGCGGCAGGTTGCGGGGGTTAAGGGCAATGGATTGGGCAATACGCGGAGAGAGGCAACCGCCCGCTATCTGCTCGGCGGTCGGATCGTATGCGGTGGCGCGGTGGCCGCCCTGGCAGACGAATAGCCGCAGGTAGCGCAATGCATTTCTCCTTCCCTGATGAAACGCCCGCATGCGGGCAATGCCGGCCCACGTGGGCCGGCCCCGACGGTCACGAGAAGAAGCACAAACATCGGGCCAAGCAGGGGTGGCGAGAACAAGGCTGCGAGGAAGATCGGGAAGAACGGAAACCCAAGATCCCTGGCGTATTCGGCAACCGCAGCGGCGATGAGGAGCCACATAGCCGCCGAGCCGATGACGATCCAGAGGACGGTGGTATTGGAGATGTAGGCCGGGATGAGCATTCCGCCCGCATTCTCTTAGCTGCCGGGGAGCGAAGTAAAGATGCTCGGGGTTGACGGTGTAACAGCGTGGGTCCATCATCGGCAGCGATGGGCAGGCCGGAGGATGGGGAGTTGCTGGAGGGCTCAGTCCCGCTTCTGCTGCACGACGTCGAGCGCGAGCTAAGGCGCCATTCCGACGAACGCATCCGGGACGCACTCAGAATCGCCACGCTTCAGCTGGCGGGCTATCGCACCGCTGCGATCAGAGAGCAGCTCGGGGTGAGCGATGCCCGGTACCGCGAGGCGGCAGCCTGGTTGAAGGCAGCGGTCAAAACCACGGAACGGCTCATAGACCGCGACTCTTGGGCTCGGAGGCTCCGCGTCCGGTCACGAGCCACCTTCTGATCGCTGCGGCTTCGCGCGCCATCGCAGGCAGCCGCGCGGACAAGTCGAGAAGCCCGTTCTCAAGCTGGAGCAGCCGGTCCGCGAGCTCCTCGTCGGTCACGAACAGGGCCGCATCGTCGTGGAGTGGCATCCGTGTCTGCTCGCTCACCACACCTCTCCCGCACTTTCGTCGAGCCTGACGGCCTTGCCGACGATCACCGACTGATGTGGCAACCCAAACTCGCTCGGGTGCTCCTGCAAGTCGTGTTGAGCGCTCAGCGCGTCCGGCGCTCGGACGTGCCGGGTGCCGGCGACCGTGCCGCATACCCACGGAACCTCCCACCAGCACAGAAGCACCGGGACAATGGTTGCCATGACAACTAACGGATGGTAAGCGCCACCACGGTCGATCCGGCCCGTTCGATAGGTTCTGTGATGGCTCGTTGGTCAGGCCGACAACCGAGAATCTCCCGCGGACGCGGCGCCGAAAGGCGCCGTTTCTGCATCTCAGGAACACGTCCGCAGCACGTTCTACCTTGTCCGGTGGAGATCCCCGGCATGTCCGCGACGAGCCATGACAGCAGCTGACGAGTACCTGGAAGCGCGGTACGAGGCCGAGCGCTTGGCGTCGCACCTGCGGGGAGCGGCTCGTGCGCTCGATGCTCGCGACGACTGCCGTAGTAGTTCGGTAGCGGATGCCCTACGCGCCCATATTCGGGCAGCAGAGAGCCTTATCGAAGAGGGAGACGAGGTGTTCGCGCTACCGGCGGACGCTTCCCTCAGTGATGTCGCCGCTCGTTTACGACGGCTAGACGGGATACGCCACGCGCGTCGCCCGCACTATTTCAGGGCGCTGTCGACGATGCGGCACATGATCCTCTTGCAGGTACAACCCACCTCCATGCCGCGCCCGCGCAACCGCCAGCCTCGCATCAGCCGCTCGCGGCGTAGGTCGACTCGCACAGCCCGCGCGGGTCCTGACGACGGACCTGGCGAAGGTGAGCCGGCCTTAGCGCCGGCTCCACTCAGACCCTTCATAGCAGCAGCGAGGCCGCGCGATGAGCGGCCAGAACGGCAACGCGTTGCCGGCGTTCCTGGGGCCGCTGGAACGTCTCTCGCTAACCGCCGATCCTGACGATGCCGCGCGTGGACCGCACCGTGCCTGTTCTGCACCGGGACGCTGGAAGTGCGCGACGTGACCTGGGACGCGCGCAGTGGGCAGAGAAGGTTGCGGCTCTACTGCGCGTGTGACGACGAATACGTGCTTGCCCACAGGCTCGGCGTACGCCAGCGGGACCTGCTCATCGATCCGCCCACGAAGTCAGCGGGCGGGACTGGACGCCAGCTCGTCCTCGCCGAAGAAGATGTCGGATGTGCGCGCCGAGGCGGTTCGCTTCCTCAGCTCCGAGCGCATCGTCCTCGGGATGCTGAACCTCGTTGTCGGGGAGCCCGGGCTAGGCAAGAGCACGTTCGTCTACGACCAGGCGGCCAAGTTGACGCGCGGCGATCTCGATGGCGACCTTTACGGGCAGCCGAGCGATGCCCTGATCGTCACCTACGAGGATCACGTCGCGTCGGTACTTCGCCCGCGGCTCGAAGCTGCCAACGCCGATCTTGACCGTGTGCACACCATCGGCATCAAGCACCAGGCCGACGACTCCCCGAAGGCCTCCTGACCCTTCCCGATGACGTCGAGCTGATCCGCTCCGCGATTCAGCGCACCAGCGCGCGATTGCTCGCAGTCGATTCGATCATCACCTCGGTCCAGGGCGAGGTCAACTCCCACCGGGACCAGGATGTACGGCGAGTGCTGGCGCCGCTAGCGCAGCTCGCTGAGCAATACGAAGCGAGCGTCATCGGCGTGCTGCATGTCAACAAGAGCCAGTCTCGTCAGTTCTTTCTCCGCGTCGGAGCGTCGGTTGGGTTCACCGGTCGCCAGTTCGATCCTGCTGGTCGCTCGCGACCCGGCAGACCCCGATGGCGAGCGGGGCGTGAGGCGGGTCCTTGCTCACGGCAAGTGCAACGTCGGCCCGGAAGCCGCATCGCTGGCGTTCGAGATCAAAGCGTCGAGCTGGACGGTGATGTGCGCACGTCGCGGCTGCGCTTCCACGGCGAATGCGAGGCGACGACATCTGACCTGCTCGGCGGGCCAAGTGACGACGACCAGTTGGCGATCGACGAGGCGTCCCAGATTTCGTCGCAGGGGAGCTGGAGAGCGGCCCGCGACTGGAGGTCAAGATGCGGGATGGCGCAGTCGCCAGAGGAATCTCTGAGGCGACGCTGCGCGCCGGGCACGTAAGAAGCTCGGCGTCAAGGCGACGCGCAAGGGGTTCGGCAAGGCTGGGCAGTGGTGCTCTTCAGTCTGCCCGAATGCGAGGTGCATAGGCGCTCAGGGGCCGAGGCGGGCAGCGACGTGAGCCTCTATGACGAAAGCCCTTATTTACAGGGAAAAAGCGATATTACGGAGCCCGTAAACGGTCATAGGCGCTCACCCGTTGAATGTGAGCGCCTATGGAGCGGGACCGGATGTCGATGAAGGCTCTGGTCGCACCGCTGCTGACCTGTCCGACGACGAGTTGCTCAAGCTGTTCCCGGGCGCGATTATCGAGGCCGTGGGATGAGCCTCGCATCTGCACTGCTTGATGAGTTGAGCGCTGAGGATCTGGCTGAGCTGGCGGAGCGCCTCGCGCCGCTGCTTGCTGACCGGTTAGGTGGTCAACAGCCGAGCGGGTCGGAATGGTTGCGCGGCGCGGACGCAATCGCCGCCTATCTCAACTGTCCGCGAAGCCGGGTGTACAGCTTGAGCAGCGCCGGCAGGTTGCCGGTTAGCGCGACGGCTCGGCACTACTCGCTCGAAAGGGTGAACTGGATGGCTGGTTGCGCCGCGGTGGCGCGAAGCGGCCGTGACCAAGCCGCATGATCCGTCAGACAGCAACTGCGACTGCGAGACCTGTCTGAGACGCCGCGAACAGACGGACTGGCGGATGCTTGAGAGCGAGCCGCGGGTCAGCCGCCAGGTCGAGCGTGGGTTCGCTGAGGCCGAGCACGACCGGCGCCAGCGCGAGGCCGCCGAGGACAAGCGCCGACAACAGGTCGAGAAAGCCGAGCATGATGCAGAGATCCACCAAGCCGCGCTACATGCGATCCGGGCAGTAGAACGCGTGCGCGAGCTCCTGCGCGGCGACCGGCGAGAAACCGCGCGGAGCCTCGTTCACCACAGCCAGCGGATGCGTAAGTACCTCAACGATCTGCGATAGGCCAGTTAGGTAGACCATTAGCGATGCCGATTACAATCGATACACCGGTCTCAGGACTCGCCCCGCAAGTTCAAAGCGCGCGGCGCCACGTAAGAGGCCGGAAGTCTTGCGCTGCCCGCACGGGGACGTTCCGGGCGGCATCCCATCCACATGAAAGGTGTTCTACCCGATGGCGTTCACTCCGAAGGCCTGGAGGACGGCGTTTCTGGCGGCACGCCGATCAACGCTGCGGCGCTGATCGATCTTGAGACGCGCCTGGCTGCATATACATCACCATCGGTGGTTAACGGCAGTCGAAGCCAAGCCCGCTGGGACCTCAAGCTCGACTTCGGGGCCGTTGGGGACGGCCAGATCGTCGGCGACGGCGCGATTAGCTCGGCACGGCGACGCTCGCGTGCGCGGCCTCGACGCCGTTCACGGCCGCGAGCGTCGGCAAGAGCATCCTCGTTATCGGCGCGGGCGCGGGTGGAGCGAACCTGCTGACCACGATCTCGGAGTACACGGACTCCGGTCATGTGATTCTGGCCGCGAATGCCGGCACGACCGTCTCCGGCGCGTTCGTCACGTTCGGGACTGACGACACCGCAGCGATCCAGTCGGCGGTAACCGCCATGGCAGCGCGCGGCTATGCGATCACGATGGTGCCGGACGGCATCTACATCGTGGCTGGCGCAGCCTCCGGAGCCGTAAAGACCCAGGTGGCCTTTCCATACTCCGCGACCCCGCAGAGCTATGGGTTTGAGGGCTACAACGCCCCATATGGCGATCCGGGATACACCGGCGCCAGCCAGCTCGACAACGACGGGGCGATCTTCTGCTCGCTACAAACCAATCCCGGCGGCAGCCCGAGCGTATTCGCCGCCCAGGCATCTGGTGGTCTTATGACCAACGCCGTCATCGGCTTCGACGGGGTGACAATCCGTACTCCCCCGGCCAGCAACATTGCAGCTCTGAACTTGTACTGGGCGGTCCGGCATGAGGATCGGGGCTCGCCTCGGGGTGCGAATCGACACCATCGCCTACGACGGCGTTGCGGTCCAGCCGACCGCCGCGCCCAGCTAAGCTACGGTCTGCTCGCCCCGAACGTGGGCAACCGAAACTACGTGCGTGTCGGCGCGCTGAGCATCGACGGCTACACGTATGGCCTGGCGCCCAACGAGTGCTTCGTCGCGCAGGACGTGAGGATCAGCCATTGCCTTCAGGCCATCCAGGTGCTCTCAGGCTATTTCGGCGCGACGATCCACCGGCTGCTGACGTACGCGTGTCCCCGGCACATAGTCTCCGCGGCCACGTCCAACCCGTGCCCCTGGTCATCTATCACTGGGAAATCGAGGACGACTCCTACGTGTCGTGGGTGACTTTGATCTCCCATCTGGACACGGCGGTCACGTCGGGCGCGCTGCTTCACGGCCGGGTAGAGAACCTGACGCACATCGTTACCGGCACGGGCAGGGTCGACCACGGCGCTCACTCAGGCGCCGGGCACGGGCACGATCAGTTTCAGCGTTGTGCGCCAGTACGGCCCCACAACGGTCGCCGACGCGAGCCTGCCCTGGGTTCGTCGCCCCGAAGATAGCCTGTGGCCGATAAGATGCGGCCACGAAGGTGGGCACCTGGACGAACGCCGGTAGCACCAGCGCCGCGTCCTACACGTACATCGCGAACGGCTCGGCGGCTCAGAACGACGCGATCGGGCAGCCCCTCAGGCTCGCGGCCGGTTCGTGGAATCTCACGCTCATGTTCCTCGCGAACTCAAGCTACGGGATCATCACGGTCAAGCTCGACGGGGTTTCGGTCGGCACGATCGACTGCTACGCGGCCTCCGCGACGTGGAACCAGACGGCCACCGTCTCGTTCACGGTCCCGACTGACGGGGAGCACGTGGTCTCGTTCGTGTTAGCGACCAAGAACGCCAGCTCGTCCGGGTACGGCTCCGTGATCGAGTCCCTTCAGCTTCGCCGCACCGCCTGATCTGACACGAGCGCTAGCCACCGCTGATTCACCGCCGCTCGCCGTTCCGTCGGGAAAGGCTTGCCCGCAGACTCTCAGGACTCGCCCCGCAAGTTCAAGCGCGCGGCGCCACGTAAGAGGTCGGAAGTCTTGCGCTGCCCGCATCGTGTCGGCAGCGCCACCCACACCAAAGGACGGATGCCGATGGCTACAAGCACCGTCGTTACAACGCGAGTTCCACCCGATGTCGCCGACCGGCTTCGGGAGATCGCCGACCGCCAATATCAGGCAATGTTCGTCTCGCGGCTGGCTGGACATCTGCTTACCATCCGCGCTCGACGAAACCGATGAGGTGGCTTCAGACACCGTCGCGAGTTGCAACGGTTTGGAGAAGACCGACGGGAAAGCGCTGAACCCTGAGGCGACCTAATGAAGAGCCTGCCGCGCGCTCGGCGTCACTGTATGTGGCGCTGTGCATCGTGCTGGCGAGCGCTGCCGCCCGGTCGCACGTGCGCGCTGGGAAGCCAAAATGCGGCAGCAGCAGCGAGCGCGCCTCACGGCTCAGGCTGGCCGGCCATCAGCCAGCGCATCCTCGATCGTGACAACTACGTCTGCCAGCTCCAACTACCAGGCTGCACCGGCCATGCCACCACGGTTGACCATGTCATCCCACGCTCCCGCGGCGGCGACAGCTCATGCGCGAACCTGGTGGCCGCCTGCCGGCACTGCAACAGCGCCAAGGGCCAGCGCGGGGTAGCAGCATGACCAATGCCCCATCGCGATCTTGCCGACGATCTCGTCCGCGATCCGTCACAGTTTTTCGGACTCTCGCTACGCGTTGGGGACTCTCGCTACGGCAGGCGCCGCGTTTGGGCGATGAGCGGCCCGCTTCCGAAGCCGCGCGCGCAGCGTCGGCGGCGCAACCGGGACGGCCACGGCGACGACTTTGCGGGCGGTCGGGCCGGTCGATCCGCCGGCGCTGCCGCTCGAGGATCCGCATCCGGCGACGGTGGTGTTCTGGCCGAGTTGTGGGCGTCGCCGATCACCCCGGAGCTGACGGCGTCGATGTTCATGGTCTGCTGATGCTGGCCGCAGTTGGTGGAGGACTTCTCACCGGGCCGAGAAGCGTCTCAGCGGGTCAAGTTGATCGCAGGAGATCCGCTTGCGGGGCGCGAGTTCGGGCTGTCGCCGATCAGTCGGCGGCGGTTGCAGTGGGAGATTGCGCAGGTTGCCGAGGCTGAGGATCGCCGTGCGCAGCGCCGCTAGGCGGCCGGAAGCGGCCCAGATCCGCGGCTAGCAGGGAGCGAGCGTGATGGCCAGCGTAAACCGTGCTGAATCCGACGCTTGGCCCGGTCGTTTGCGACTGGATCGAGGCGTATCTCGTTCACGGTCCGGGTGATGTGCAGGGCGAGCCGATCGAGCTCGACGACGAGTTCCGGCGTTCATCTATCGCGTGTATGAGGTTTTTCCGCGCCGATCATCCGCTCGCTGGGCGCCGTGTGTACCGGCGGGCGTTCCTGAGCCGTCCGAAGGGCCGCGCGAAGAGCGAGTTGGCGGGGATGCTGGCGTGCGCGGAGCTGCTCGCGCCGGTCCGGTTCGATGGTTGGGACGCGGATGGCGAGCCGGTTGGCCGTCCGGTCACCTCCCCGGAGATCCTGTGCGTGGCGACGGAGGAGGGCCAGGCGGGCAACACGTACGACAACATGGTGTACATGCTGGCAACGGCGGCGGCCGCGGACGCCTATCCGGTCGATGTTGGGCTGACGCGGATGTTTCTGGAGGGCGGTGGGGTGATCGAGCCGATCACGGCGGCGGCCACGTCGAAGGATGGCGGCAAGTCGACGTTCATCGTCGCGGACGAGACGCATCTGTGGACCGAGCCGCGTTTGAAGCGGTTGCACGCCGTCTTGACGCGCAACATCACGAAGCGGAAGGCCGCGAACGGGTGGCTGCTGGAGACCTCGACGATGTACGCGCCGGGCGAGGGGTCGATCGCCGAGGAGACGCACCAGGCGGCGGACAACTCCGGGGTTCCTGTTCGACCACAAGTCCGCGCCGTCGACGTCGATATCACCGACGACGAGCAGCTTCGGGCGGCTCTCGAGTGGCTCTACGGGCCGGCGGCAGCGTGGACGAACATCGACGGCATCATCGCCGAGTTTCGCGACCCGACCAAGCGCGAAAATGACTGTCGGCGCTACTGGCTCAATCAGCCGGTCGAGATGGACGGAGCATTGGCTTCCGGCGGGCGCCTGGGAGGCGTGCGCGGACCCCTGGCGGGAGATCGCGGAGGGCGAGCAGGTCGTGCTCGGTTTTGACGGCTCTACAACCGCGACTTGTACCGCGCTGTGGCTTGCACGCTCGGCCCGGACCCGCACGTCGAGTTCGTGGCCGCGTGGGAGCGAGGCCCGGACGATCCGCGCGGACTGGATCGTGCCGGCGATCGAGGTGCTCGAGGCGATCCGCGCGCGCCTGCGCGCGTCTGGCGAGTGAAGGAGATCGCCTCCGACCCGTATCTTTGGCGAGTCGACCTTGAGGGGCTGCGCGACGAGGGCCTGCCCGTCGTCGAGTTCAAGCAGACCGGCCCGACGATGATCGCCGCCAGCCCAGCGCGTGTTCGAGCTGGTGATGAGCGCAGCAGCTGACCCACGACGGCGACCCCGACCTCGCCCGCCACGTCGCCAACGCGGTGACGAAGACAGACGCGCGCGGGACCCGGATCACGAAGGACTCGAAGCGCGAGCGGCGGCACATCGACCTGGCGGTGGCGATGGTGATGGCCGTCGACCGCGCCGCCGTGTACAAGCCACGACGTAAGCGGCCCGAGACAACGGAGGCGACGGCATGAGGCGCGCAAACGACAAGGTCAGCGAGGCGATCCGGCTGGGAAAGCCGCCGCTCAAGAGGCGCCGCACGCGGATTATCAACCTCGCCACCCTCCCGGTGGATTTGACGGAGGAGGAGCAAATCGCGGAGATCGAGCGGGGACGCTCGCGGATCGGCGAGCTCGGCTACAGCGTGGACACCTTCGGGCGGCTGATGCGATGAGCTTCCCTGAGCCGAATCCGTGGCTGGCCGGGTTTCTCGATGGGCTGGTCAATGCTGACGCGGCCGAGCTGCGTGCTCATCTCGACGTGTTACGCGAGCTTGGCGAGGAGGGCGGCTTTCACGAGGAGCAGGCGGGCGGTTATCGGTGGCTGCTTCAGATGTACGAGCGGGCGCTTGATCTGCGCGAGTGGTTCGACGCAGAAACGGCGCCGTGGCTCGCGGAGCACCATCCGGCAACAGATCCCGACGAGTATTTGCGGGCGCTGTTGCACCTCGCTGAACGCGCGTTCCGAGCTGGGCGTCGATTCCACCCCGCGCGAACTAGCGCGGGACGCCCTGGCGATGGCCACAGCACACGAGGAGGCGTGATGGCGGTTCAAGATCGCGACTACGGCGAGTGGCTGGAGCACTACAACGCCATGTCCGAGGACGAGCTGTGCGACGAGCGCTATCGGCTTTATGACCTTGCCGAGGATCTGGACGACGGCGACGGGATGCGCGAGTTCGCGCGCTGGGCCGTGAAAACTATCCGTGCCGTCGAGCAATACCGCCAAATCTGCCGCAGGCTCGCCCCCGACGTCGAACCGCAAGCTCTTGGCGGCTACTTCCTGACCCTCTACCGCGCCAAGCGGCAGCTGGGCAGCGACACCAGCTTGGAGGAGATCCTCGAAAGCGCGATCGACCTGGCGCGCCACCAACCCGACCAACCCAAGGACAACGACATATGGATCAGCTAGCCGAGCTTCGGCTCCGAAAGACCGCGGATCTGCGCGGCACCGTCGAGCGCCGCACGCTCGCCGTTCCGCAGCTGGAGCTGCGCGCCACCGACGATGGCGCTGCCGTGACGGTGGAGGGCTACGCCGCTGCCACAGAAATTCCCTACGACATCGGCGATCCGTCGCGCGGGGGGTTCACCGAGGTTCTAGCGAAGGGCGCTTTCACCCGAACTTTGAGCGAATCGCCCGACGTCATCCTTGTGGCGCAGCATGGTCGCGGCCTGAGCGGGCTGCCTTTAGCCCGTACGAAATCCGGCACGCTGAAATTGCGGGAGGACGACCGCGGCTTGCACTTCGCGGCCGAGCTCGACGCAAGCGATCCTGACGTGCAGCTGCTTGTGCCGAAGATGCGACGTGGCGACGTGGACGGGGCGAGCTTCGCGTTTCGGGTCACGGCCGATAGGTGGAGCGATGACCGGGCCACGAGGCGCGTGACGGGCCTGACTTTGCACCAAGGCGACGTCAGCATCGTGGACTTTGGCGCTAATCCAGCGGCCAGCTCACAGATTTCGGCCAGGGCCGCGGCTACGGCTGCGAGGACGGTGCCGCTTGACCGCTATCGGCAGCGCGTTGCGTTGCTGCGCCACAACGTGCCGGCCAGAAGCAGGGAGGTCGCTCCCGCGCGCCGGGCACCGATCGACTACTCCGCGCGCGTCGCAGAGCTGCGACGGTCGCGCTGACCATCGACTATCGAGAGGAAGCACATGGCATCTACGAAGCAGAAGCCCGAAGCTAATCCGCCGGCCGACCCGTTCAGGGCGGTGAGCGAGCGCGTCGCCGATCTGGAGGCGGCGGTCAGCGTGTTGCCGTTTTCCGGCACTGACCAGCGGAACAAAGCGGCAGAGCTGGTCGCGAAGCTAGGAGAGGAGTTGCGCACGGTCCTGGTGCTGGATGACCCGAGCGACCGGACGGTGGTTCGGCGTGCGGGCGAAAGGTTCGAGACGACCGCTATTGCCCCGGCTGCGGAGGAGCGATGACCGAGACGGAACACATCACTCCCGATCGCTTGGCGGCGATTGAGGCCGAGTTGGAGCGCCTGCGGGCGCAGCACGAGCGTGCGGAGGAAGTGAAGTTGCTTCAGTCGCGGCCGAGCGAGGTCCCAGAGCCGAAGGAAGGATTTGCCGCGGAGGGCCTCAAGCGCCAGCGCGCGCTGCGCGAAGCTCGCGAGCGGGTTCGTGCGGAATGGGCCGCCGCGTACGAGGAGCAGCTTGAGCGCGTCCAACCGGAGGTCGAGCAGCTACAGGCCAAGCGGGCCGCCCTGACCGCTCGGGCCGACGAAGAGACGCGGCGGGCTGCGGCGAAGGTGGCGAAGGTGCGTGCGGAAGCGGACCGAGCTCGGCGGGAAATCGACAAGCTGATGACCCCGCCGCCGATGCCAGCCGAGCCAGCGCTCCCGCCCGAGCCGTTGCCGGCTGGGGCGCGGCCGGGCGTCCCGCTTGAGGCGACGAGGAGCTTCTGATGCCACGAGTCGGTGACAGTTTTTCGGGTCCTGAGCTAGCCGATGGCTGATCCGACGGGCGCGGACCCGTTCCTCACCGACCCGCAGCAGACGGGGGTTTGGAACCCGCTACAGGTCGGCACCACCCAGAACGCCGGCCTTGACGTTGTCACGGTCACGGACCCGTCCGTCCTGCAGTTCCTGGCGGAGAGTATGGCCGACCAGTTGAACAACCAGTCAGGCGGCCCGGTGTTCACCGATCTTTCTGACCGGATCGCGGACATACAGATCCAGACGTCGGCGCAGGGCGCGTCGATTCTGGAGGTTCACGTCATCGATCCGACATTGAGGCTGTTGACGTTGCCGGCGGTGGCGGACGACCCGTATTCGACGTTCATTCAGGTCGCCGATGACGGGTATCTCGCGCCACCGATCATGGTGCATTTCCCGCCGTACGCGTTCAAGTCCGAGTGGCAGTTGTGCGCCGTCCGGGCCGCCACGATGGACCCGCAGTCAAGCGAGGCGAACGTGGTGCTGACGTTCGAGGACAAGATCGCCGCGGGGCTCAGGCAGATCGACGCGACTGTCGGCGGGATCAAGCAATCAAACCCCAACGAGTCGCTTGAGGCGTTCATGGCGCGGCTGGTGCAGGCCGCTAACCGCGCGGACGGGAGCCTGGACATTCAGGCGCTGTTCATGATCGATGAGCAGAACGATCCGAACAGCGTGCTCGCCGCCGGACAGCAGGCCGCGCAGCAGGCCATGCAGGTCGACTCCGCCGCGAAAAACGCCGACGCGGCGGCCCAAGCAGCCGTCGCTCAGCGGCGACAGGCGCTCGCCCAAGAAGCCGTGCAAGCAGCACTAGACCTGTTCGCGCGCTGAAGGCTAACGAGGCAGCCACGTACACCTCGTTTAGCGGGGCCGAGGCTGCCTGGCTGGCTGCGCAACCCTAGACGTGCCTTACCGCGCTGATGATGGCTGACCGCAAAACTCTTCGCCTCGCCGACATCGACGCGCTCATCGATGAGCACGGCAGCATGCTGGCGGACGTACCCGCGAAGTGGCTCGCTGGCGAGTCAGAACCCGGAGAAGGCGCGGGAGAAGGTGCGAGCCCGTCTGGCTCGGATGGAGCGACTCGCGCAGCAAAGCCCGATCACGGTTCCCGGGTTCGTCCGACCGCGAGGATCGATCCGCTGGCACGTGGGCGCGTCCGAGAGCGGCCCTACTGTCGAGTCGATGAGCGTCATTCGATGCTCGGGCAACGAGGGCCAATGCGAGCGTCGGCTGCCATGTGCCGAGGCGGAGCGCGTCCTGCCAGCCGAGCGGCCCTGGATCGGCCGGAACTATGACCTAGACCACGACGGCGAACGCTGGGCGGTGTTCGTGAACACGAGCGGCGAGGTCGAGGCGATCCCGCTGCCCAGAGCACCGCAACACGATCCTCTGAGGTCCACCCGACCGTAGACAGCGACCGCCCGGAGGCGTAGGATCGCGCACGACCTAATAAGCGGGCCCGCACCGCGTGAACGGCCGGGCCCATGGCACCAGGAGGTGAAGTCCTGATGCATCCCGCAACCTACAGCGGCCGACACTCGGATTCACTGTCGGCAGTGTGCGCGGGCTCATCCCCTCGGTGCCCGACCGAAGGGAGAGCAGCAATGTATTTGCTCATTGACCGCCAGGCGCGCGACGCGCTGTACGAAGCGTGCGCGTCAGAGATCGAGGGGGTGTCGGACCTCCGGATTGCGGAGGGCGACGCTGGTCGTGTCCGCGACCTTTGGCGCAAGCTGAAAGCGGCGGGTCCCCTGCTCGACCAGATTGGCTGGGAACCGGAGACTGACCTTGGAGTGTTCGGTGTTGATCTGAACGTGCGCCGCACTCGTTCGTTCCTGCGACGCCAGATCGACGTGCAGCAACGGATGCTCCAAGAGCTCGTGACGACCGAAGCCCAGCTCGACCACGAGCTCGCGGTGTTGGCCCGTCACACCGGCGAGTCGACATCGGAGGAGGAGCGGGCGTGGCAGCTCGCTGACATGCGCGCTCGGGTTGACGTCGACCTCGACCACCTAGCCGCGTTCCGGCGTCTGCTCAACGTGCTCAACGGAGCGTCGCTGCTGGACGCGATCGAGAAGGTGGCGTGAAATGAGCGAGTTTGCTGAGCTGCGAACGCTGGACGATGTGCGCCGCTTCATCCTTGAGGGCTATCGCGCGAGCGGGAGCGCGGTATCGCGGGATAACCGCGGGTACTCACTCGCGTTCGGTTTCGAATGGGGGCGTCTGCCGCTGGCCGTTGCTGAACCCGGCCCGCTGATTGAGCATGCGGTGCGCCTGGCTGGTCAGGATGGCCTGACGCTCCAGCAGTGCCGAGACGTGTTCTCTCATATGGGAGTCGAACGACTGGAACGTGGTCTGGTCTTCGCCCGCAACGCCGGCCTGGTCCGGGAGACGCCCGAGAAACGACCTAACCGTGCGGGACGCCTCCAGGAGCAGGTTGTGCTCTACCCAGGCGATGCCTGACGCGCGGTTGTCGACCGGACCGTCTGTTAGACCCAATTCCAAGTTGAAAGCCCCGCGACGCGCAACCGTCCGGGGCACGGCACGGAGGACATGGCTCCCATGCAGGACGAGAAACTTAGCGAGGCGAGCGGCGGGACCAGAAAGGCGGCCCAACTCGTCAAGACGAGCACACCGGGGATCTACAAGCGGGGCGGCCGGTATGTGCTGGTGTGGACGCACCGTGGCCGGCAGCACAAGAGCTTTCACCGCACGCTCGCGGAGGCGCGCGAGGCGAAGGGACAGCGCCAGACGGGCAGCCGGCGACCCTCGGCGCGTCAGCCGTTCGCGGATTACGCGAGAGCGTGGCTCGACGGGTTACCAGGGTCGTACCGCGCGCGGCCTCGATGACGGGACGCGCGACAGCTACCGGCAGGCGATCGAGCACCACGCGATCCCGTTCTTCGACGGCTACCGGGTGTGTGATGTCGAGCGGCCGGACGTGCGCCGGTTCGTCGCGCATCTTCAGGCCTTGGCTCGCTGCCGGCAGCGTCCGCAAGTATGTGGCGCCGCTGCAAGCGCGATGTTCGCGACAGCGGTCGAGGACGGGGATCTACCGCATAACCCGACGCTCGGAGTGCGGATCAACGCACGCGCGCAGCGCTGGTGAGACAGCGCAAGAGGACGCGAAGGCGATGACCCGCGACAGCTCGAGGCGGTGCTTGCCGCGGTCCCTGACCGCTGGCGGCTGCTGTTCGAGCTGCTCGCGCACACCGGGCTGCGAATCTCGGAGCTGCTCGGGCTCGGCTGGGAGGACGTCGAGCTTGGCGCGACCCGCAGCTTCACGTGCGGCGCCAGTAGTACCGCGGCAGCTGAAGGCGACCTCAAGACGGACGCGGGCCGCCGGACGCTGCCGCTCTCGCCGAGATGGCGCGGCTGCTGTGGGCGGCGAGACCGGCTCGACGGCGCCTCGGGTCCGATGTTCGCGACGCGCGACGGCGGCCGGCTACAGGACCGCGAACCTCCGCCGGCGTGCTCGACCGCCGCGAGCGAGGCGGCCGGCGTGCGAGTGAGATCGGCTTCCACACCTTCCGGCACACGTGCGCGTCGATGCTGCTCGACTCGGGGAAGAACATCCGCCAGGTTGCGGCCTGGCTCGGTCACGAGGACCCGGCTTTCACGCTGCGCACCTACACGCATCTGATGGACGAGGGGCTCGGCGACGCGGCTTCCTTGGACGGGCTCGCCGCGGCATTCCGAATGAAGAGGCTGAGGCGATTAAGGGCAAGAAATGGGCAAGAAGCGATCCTGAAAAAGCCGTGGAAGTCGCGGCCGTCCAGACCCCTAAAACCGCGGATTTGCAGGCATAAGCGAAACAGCCGCAAACGTCCGCAAGCCGCTGCCCACTCGTAATGAAGGGGTCCCCGGTTCGAGTCCGGGCGTCGGCTTTGGGAAGCCCCGGTAATTCGGGGCTTTTGTTTGTCTCGGGCTGCGTCCGCTGGAGCACGTGTCCAGCCAGTGGGCACGGGCCTTTGTCTCCGCACGTCCGACCCGCAGGATCGCTCGCTGCCTAAGCGTCAGGAGGCCCGGAGCTGCCGCCGACCGGCGGGACGTTTGTCGGGACGTTTGGCATCAGCACCCAGTGCGTAGAGTGTGTCCCCCGTCTTGGAGGGTCTTGGTTGGGGTGTCGGTCGGCGACGCGGCGTGGCGAGCGATCGACTGCTTGGACCTCGACGGGCGAGCGACACCAGGAGCTGCGAGCGAGTCACGTAGAGCCGGAGGCGCTGGTCAAGCTGTGCAGGCCGATGCGAATCACTCCTGCGGACGCGAGTCCGGCGAGTTGCTCAGCTTCGCTTACGGCTGGACGAGTCCGACTATCCAAGCTCGGGGTACAGGGCCCCAGAACCTGCTGTCGTCGGATTCACCACGGTTGTCCCCCATCATGAAGTAATCGCCGGGCGGAACGACGATCGGCTTCGCAAAGGTGCAGGAGGGGTCGCTGCCGCAGGGCGCGATGTACGAGTCCTCCTCCTGCACACCGTTGCGGATCACGTGCCCGTTGATGATCGACACCCGGTCCCCGGGGCCCGCCACGACGCGCTTGATGAACTCGGAATTGAACATGTCCGTCGTGCTGGATTCCTGGGGGGTCGGAACGCCGCAGGGCTGCGAATGACCGGCACCCTCGTTCGGGTCTCCACACCCCCGTCTGGCTGCTCCGCGCCGACCGGCGGGTGAAACACGACGATGTCGCCGAGTTTCGGCGGGTGAGCGCGCATCGCCGCCGTGTCGACGGTGACAGTCTGGCCGATCTTCAGGGTGGGTTCCATCGAACCCGAAGGTACGCGGTACGTTTGGCCACCGCAGGCAGAGAGACACCGCAGCCAGCGTCAGAACCACCAACCCACCTCGGTAACGCGAGAACTGCCGTAATAGCCCCCTCATCCCGCCGCATCCTAACCCTGGTGCCCCGCGCAGCGGAAAAACAACGTCGCTCTTGGCGGTTGTCCAGAACCTGGCGGTTGCTCGTCGCCGCAAGGCGGGTGACGATACGCTGTGTGCTGGGCGGCGCGATACAAGCGAACCCCGGCAGAGGAGAGGCAGTACCGGCGCCTGCGACGGAAGCTGGCGCGCGTAAAGGCGCAGCGCCTACGACCTCTGCCCAATACCCCCCAGCCACAAACGCAACGAAGCCCGAGCCGGCTCGCGCCGATAAGGGCTATGGACTAGCGGGGCCAATTCGAGATCCAGATGGGCGCCGCCTCCCCGGAACGACTGTCTTCCGAATTCAGATCGGAAACCAGAAGCCGTAATCAGCGCAAGCAGAGTGGTGGGTTGATCGATTAGGAGCAGCGATGCGCGTTGTGGCCGCTTCAGGCGTGAAGCAGCGGCGCCTGACCCCGGCGACGACCGCCGGGCCAAGCCCTGCCTTCGTTGTCGGACAGGCATCTTGGAGTCGGCGGCGACCGTCTCGGAATGCGCGGAACGCGGGCTGTCGGTGCCACGCGTTTGGGACAGCTAACAGAGGTGGGCGAAGCCTCTTGGAGATTCGACACAGGTACCGAGCGTGCCGTGCAGGAAGCGCTCGACACGCCCGCCGAGGGCGGGACCACGATCGTGGTCGCTCACCGCCTCTGGACTGTGCGCCGTGCTGATCAGATCGTTCCACTCGATCACGATCGCGTCGACCGAATCGGGAACGCACGCCGAGTTCGTTGGACTCGAGGGCGCTACGCGGAGCTCGTCGCGCGCGATGCGGCGGTCGCGGCCTGAGGCGTCTGCTCGCGGGAAGCATCATCGCTGTCTGAAAGGCTGGCGGAGTGATCTGCTTTGGCGCAGGCGACCCGCTGTACGAGCGCTACCACAGCGAGGAGTGGGGGCGGCCCGTGCGCGACGAGCGAGGCCTCTACGAGAAGCTGTGCCTCGAGGCGTTCCAGAGCGGGCTAGCCTGGATCACGATCTTGCGCAAGCGCGACGCGTTCCGTGCGGCGTTCGCAGACTTCGAGCCCGACCAGGTCGCGCGCTTCGGCAAGCGCGACATGGCGCGCCTGCTCGCCGACACCGGGATCGTCCGCAACCGGCTGAAGGTCGAGGCCGCGATCGCGAACGCGAAGGCCACGATCGACCTGCGCGACGGGCCGAAGCCGCTGCCCGAGCTCATCTGGGACCACGCGCCAACCGCTCGGAAGAAGGCGCCGCGGTCGTGGGACGACGTCGCGCCGCTCACGCCCGAGTCGACCGCGCTGTCGAAGGAGCTCAAGGGCCACGGCTTCCGCTTCGTCGGTCCGACAACGGTCTACGCACTCATGCAGGCGTGCGGACTGGTGAACGACCACCTCGCGGGCTGCCGCGTGCGCGCCGACGTCGAGCGCTCGCGGAAGGCCGCGCGATGACGCCCGCGCGTCTGCGCAGCGCCGTGCGCTGCGCCGCGCAGCTGCTCTCCGGTGAGCCGGCGCAGAAAGCCGGCCGGGCCGTCGGCCGGCTCCTGCTTTGCCCACCCAACGCGCGGCAAGCGCTACCCAGCGACCGGACCGGGCGTCGTGGCCGTCACGGGAGCTGCGAGATGCTCGAGATCCGCGCTTTGCAGGGCTCCCGCGCCAGCTCTCCGGTCGCCCACGCGGGCGCTGGAGTGTCGTCGTCACGAGCCCGCCGTGAGGGACCTGCCGGGAAGCCACCCTGATTGGGTGTTGGCGCCAACTGAGGTACGGTCCGCGCCCGCCTGGCGCCTC
>CAVWPT010000010.1:0-621470 GCA_963756965.1 uncultured Solirubrobacterales bacterium | reverse complement strand
TGCTGACGTCGCCGTCGCCTGTCAGGCAGGTGAGCGCGATAGGCAGCGAGCTGCCTCGTCGAGGTCGGCCTTGAGTTGACGGTCAGGTGCAGCTGTCGGTAGTTGAACCCGTACGCGCCCGAGCAGTCCAGACCGGCCGTGCATCCGTCGAAGTTGGCCGCCCAGATCATCCACAGGTCCGTTCCATCTGAGCTGATCCAGTTGACCGGGAACGTGGGGTCGTAGCCGTTTGATGGACCAAAGTACGGCTGGCGGGCCACGAACGAAAACGGCCCAGCTGGGGTCGGGGCCTCCAGGATCACGAGCTCTGAACCGTCCTTCCAGATCCCGGGAGGACTGTTGAGTACGAGAAGCTGAAAGTCAGGAGGTAACGCTGGAGCCCGGGGTCATAGGTCATCCGGGGATAGGTGATGTGGTCGCTCCACGTCAGCACGGGCCGGGCGCGGGCGATTGAGGTCGTCCACGTGGTCTGCGTCTTGCCGCCGGAGGTGTGGGTCCCGCTCGCCCACTGCCAGCGCGAGGGGTCGGTGATGTCAGCGACATCGCCCCGAGTGCGGCCGAGGATCAGCGTACTGGCGTTGAACTCGCGCTCGGTGGCGATTGCGTAAACGTAGCCCTGCGGGCCGGTGGCATTCGGCGCGTACTGGACGAAGTTGAGGTTCCCGGTGGGGCCGGCAAAGGGCTTGCCCGGCGATTTCCACGTCTGCCCCTGGTCGGTGGAGTAGGCAATGCCAGCCAGCCCGTTCCACGGCGCGTTGGCATTCCAGTCGTAGTTGAGGACCTGCGTGGCATAGAGCACGCCCCCGACCGCGGTGAACCCGTTCGAGTAGTAGGAGCCCAGGACGCCACCGAGTCGGTCCTCGTTTGAGTCGACGTCTGCATACGTCCTGGCTGGACCGGGATCGCCGACATTGGTGAACGTCAGGTTTCCGGGGAGGCCGGTCACTTGGGCAAGCGAGTTGCGCCACCGCGCGGGCTGGCTGGTTCCCACGCCGCCGTCGTTGATCAACACGTAGAGCGAGTCCGCTGAGAGCGAGGACGTCGCAAGGATGTCCCCGAATTGATTCGACGGGGGGTCGTACCGCTCGGTGGTCCAAGTGGCGCCGCTGATGACCTTGCTCGGTGGGAACGGCGTATCGTCGAGGAGACTGAGGTCGCCGGTCGCCGCCGAGCCCGACGCGGCAGAGGTCGCCAGCCACGAGACAGCCAGCAGCACGATAGGGATGAGAGCTTGCCCTCTCCGAATGCCATGGCCGATCGCCATGCGATCAAGCGTGGGCGCGGTGTGTTAGGCGTCTATATGACGAGATTCAGGAAGGCATAAGAAGGTCACCCCTTCGTTGCGTTGGCGATTGGTGATGCGGTCACCAGCGTTCACGAGGGGCAAGGGCGGCTGAGCGAACGCATGGTTCGCTCAGCCGCCCTTGCCCCCTTGGCACCGGGCAATTGCCCCGTCCAAGCCGGCATGGCCCGCGGCCGCCGCCTCGTAAGGAGTTATTCTCGGACTCCCGATATGGGGCGTGGACGGAGGAGGTTCCAGTGAGGGGGACCCGAGTACTGATCACCGATGCGGAAACGCGAGCGGTCGTCGCAGCCGCCCGCGGCTTGCGCGCGGCTGGATTCACGGTGGTGGCTGCGGCGGCGAAGTCGGCGCGACCTGCTCCCGCCCACTGGTCACGAGCGGTCGACGAGCGGCTGGTGGTGCCCCATCCGCTCGAGAACGAGCCGGCGTTCGTGGAGGCGATCGGGCGGTCTCTGGCCTCGTCTAGCTGCACCGTGCTGATGCCTGGCAGCGACGCGTCGCTGCTGGCGCTATCGGCGGCAGGAGATGTCCTAGGGCAGTACGAGCCGCGGAGCCTTCAGTCCCACGAGGTGGTCCAACGGTGTCTGGAGAAGCTCGCGCTTGCGTCGGCGGCCTCGCACCACGGGCTTGATTCGCCGCCGACCGCGGTCTGCTCGACGACCGATGACGCAATCAGTGCCGCGCGAGAACTTGGGCTTCCGGTGCTCGTCAAACCGATGAAGTCGATCGTTGAGCGAGCCGGCACCCGCCGGCATGTCGGCAGCTCCGCGTGGACGACGAGGCCAGTGTGACGACGGCCGTGCGGCTGCTCGGCGATCGCTACCTCGTCCAGGGCATCGAGAAAGGGCCTGTGCTTTCGTTCGCCGGGGTATTTGCCGGGGGCCGCCTCCTGGGGGAGGCGATGTCCCGATATCGGCGCACCTGGCATCCGGAGGCTGGCAATGTCTCCTTCTCCCAGACCGTTGCGGTACCCGACGAGCTACGAGTGCGGATCGTAGGCCTGCTCCAGGAGCTGGGCTGGGAGGGTCTGTTCGAGCTGGAGTTGATCGAGCGCAAGCCTGGGGGTTGGGCCGCGATCGACCTGAACCCGCGCCCATACGGATCCCTGGCGCTCGCGATCGGAGCGGGCGCCAATCTGCCCGCGGTCTGGTGCGCTCACGTCCTGGGGCTGAGCCCCGATCCCGTGTCGGCCAAGCAGGGGGTGCTCTATCGCTGGGAGGACGCCGACCTACGTCACGGGTTGTGGCAGGCTCGGCGGCGGAAGACGAGGGCGGCGGCCGAGGTGCTCCGCGTCCACCGCGGGGTCGTGCATGCGTACTTTGCGCCCGGCGATCCGGGCCCGCTGGTTGCCCGCGCCGTGTTCCTGGCTAAGTCCACCTGGCGCCGGGCGGCGACCTGGCGCCCGCGCCTGAGGGAGCAGGACGTGCGGGATCCCGATGTGCTTGAAGCGCCGGCCCGCCCCCGCCCAGTTCCGAGCAAGGAGCGGCCGTCGTCAGCTGCCGGTCGTGGTGATCGGGGCGGGGCCTTATGGCCTCGCGGCAGCCCTGTATCTGCGGGCCGCCGGCGTCCCGGTCCGGAGCTTCGGCAGACCGTTTGACTTCTGGCGACACAACATGCCCGCGGGGATGATTCTCCGCTCGCCACGCCGCGCGAGCCACATCGCGGATCCGAATCGGCGCTTGACGATCGATCGGTTCGAGCGGGAGACGGACCGGCAGTGTCATCGGCCCACACTCACTCTCGAAGAGTTCATCGACTACGGCACTTGGTTCCAGAGATTGGCTGTGCCCGATCTGGATCAGCGCATGGTGAGCAAGGTCTCTCGCGAGGACGGAGCGCTTGCGGTGACGCTCCAGGACGGCGAGCAGCTCGAGTGCTCACGGGTGATCGTTGCCGCTGGGTTGGCTCCGTTCGGGAGGCGGCCGGAGGCATTCGCATCGCTCCCCCCGTCGCTCGTCAGCCACGCCAGCGAGCATGCCGACCTGGGGTTCCTCGCCGAAAAGCGTGTGGCCGTGGTTGGCGCCGGGCAGAGCGCGCTCGAATCGGCCGCATTGCTGAGCGAGCATGGCGCGACCGTCGAAGTGCTGGCGAGGACCCCCGGGATCACCTGGCTCGGCAACGATCACCTGCCCGTGCGCAACTCCAACACGGTACGTATCCCGATTCCCGGCCCCCCACCGCCGTGGGCGGGAGGCTGACGGGATGGATAGCGGCGACGCCGGACGCGTTCAGGCATCTGCCAGCCGAGGCACAGCAATGGGTCTCCGCGCGGTGCATCAAGCCCGCCGGATCAGGGTGGCTCCGACCCCGGGTAAGGGAGGTAACGATCTCCTGCGGCCGCTTCGCGACTGCCGCAGAGGAACGAACGGCGGCATCCGGTTGCAACTCGACGACGGCTCCGAGCGCGTCGTCGACCACGTCCTCCTCGGCACCGGATATGCGATCGACGTAGGGCGGTATCCGTTCCTGGCGCCCGATCTAACGGCACAGCTCAAGACCACCGCTGGCTACGCTCGTCTCCGGCCGGGACTCGAGTCCTCGGTGGAGGGGCTGCACTTCCTCGGCGCGCCTGCCGCGTGGAGCTTCGGCCCGGTGATGCGCTTCGTGGTCGGGACTTGGTACGCGGCGCCCGCGGTCGCCCGTCGCGTGCTCGAGCGCCCGCAGCCGCTCGTGAGGTTTGCGTTCTGATCAGATTGCGTTTCCGTGGCCGGTTGACACGAGTGGTGCTGTAAGCCGTGGACCCAGCCCTGATTCGTCTGTGGGCGCAGAAGTGGCTCTGGTATGAGCAGAACTCGCTGCCGTGGAACCGGGCCCGGATTCACTTGGAGTTCATGCGGCGCAGGGCGTTCGTGCGCTGGCCAGTCCACGGCAACGTCCTGACGGCCTTGCGCGAGGGCCGGCTGGAGATCGGCCCCCACGTGCTGCTTGAGCCAGGCGTCTGGATCACCGCACCCGGCGCCGCGCGGATCCGGATCGGCGCGGGCACGTTCCTGAACCTGGGGGTGATGCTTGCGGCCCGGGAGTTGGTCGAGATAGGTCAGCACTGCATGTTCGCGAACCACTGCTTCGTCAGCGACGCCGGGCATCGCTTCGACGACCCGGACATGCCCGTGCCTTGGCAGGGGTTCGTCACCAAGGGCCCCACGAGAGTGGGTGACAACGTATGGTGCGGTGCAGGGGTGGTGATCACCAGCGGCGTGACCGTTGGGGAGCGCTGCGTGATCGGCGCCAACTCGGTCGTGACGGCCGACATCCCCCCGTTCTCGGTCGCGGCCGGTGCGCCGGCCCGGGTCCTGCGGCAGATCTCCTACGAGGGGCGGCTGGCTACCTGAACAGCGTCTCGGTGGCGACGATCGCGAGCGCTGCCAGGATGCACAGAGCGATCGTCACCGCCACGCGACGCGCCACGCGGTGCTCGTCGGTGAGGATCTCGATCAGGCCCGGCGAATCCGGTTTCATCTCCATCAACGTGCCGGTCGTCCGCCCACATGTCGGGCAGCGGTCGAGCATTCGGTCCCTCCTTGGGAATGGGTACGTACAACTGACGGCGCTCCGGGTGGCCACCGGATGCCGGACCCGCGCCAACCTGGAAGTGGCGCGAGAGCAGGCGATTGTACGTGAGCGCCGGAGCCGGGACGCCACCACTCTCAGGACACGGGGCGCATGCCGCCGCTCGGGAACCCGCCGCTTAGTGCACGAGCGTTCCCGAGCGGTGGCTATACGCGCGTAGTTCCGCCCTTACGGAGCCGTTGGGATTCCGTTCGCCGGTGGCGCCGGCTGGGTTCCGTGGTAGGCCGTGATTGCGCTGCCGGCGGTGGGATCCGTTACCTGCGGTCCGCCGAACAGGACGATCTTGCCGCCCCGGACCTGGCCCATCTCGCCGCCGCCGTACCCGCCGTGGTCGGTCGTGCTGTAGCGGAATGGAACCAGCCCCGGACCCTTCCACCCGGCACCGGCCTGCTCGACCGCGTTCACCAGGCCCTGACGGGTCAGGTTCTTCCCGGCTGCCTCGAGCGCTTGGACCAGCGTGAACGCACTGGCCATCCCGTACTCCACGTTTCCGTCAAACGGAACTCCTGGGTCGTACTGGGCGTGCACCTTCATGAACAGCTTGATCCACGGGTTCGAGGTGTCGGTGTTTGACGGTAGGTAGCCGTCGGTGATCGCACCTTCGATCAGCGCGGTGCCCGACGCCTTGCCCTTCGAGATGGTCTTCAGCAGCGTGCCCACCGTCGTCGGGTCGATGCCGACGCTCGAGATCACGAGCTGCGGGTGGTAGCCCAGGGTGAACGACGTGAGCTGTCCGATCGCCGTATAGATCGGGACCGTGAAGTCGACGAGCACCTGAACACCGGCGGACTTCATCGCGGTGATCTCGGACGCGAGCGACATGGTGCCGACCTCGTAGGGCTGCTTCGACACGATGCTGGCAGCAGGGACCTCCGCCTGGATGCCGGCCAGTCCGCCCTTGCCGAAATCGTCATCCTGGTAGAGGACCCCGACCTTCTTGCCGGCGAGGTGCTGCTTGATGTACTGACCGAGGATCTTTCCCTCGATGGTGTAGTTCGGCTGCCAGCCAAACGTGTCAGGCTGACCCGAGCCGTTGTCCCAACACGGGCATCCGGAGGCCACGAACAGATCCGGAATCTTCTCGGCGTTCAGGAAGCCGACGACCTTCGTGTGGGTGGGCGTACCCAGCCCCTCGTAGATCCCGAACACGTTGTTTTGCAGGACCAGCTGGTGAACCACGTTGACGGTGTTGGTGGGGTTGTAAGCATCGTCCTTGATGATCAGGTGGATCTGGCGTCCGAACACTCCGCCGTGGGCGTTCACGTAGTTCAGGAACGCCTGGGAAGCCGCCGCGATCTCGCTATACCCGGGCGCCGCCGGGCCCGTAAGCGGCGTGTGGGTGCCGAACGTGACGCTGGTCGGCGTGACCCCGGGCGAGCTCGTGCTGCCGCCCCCGCTCTTGCTGCTCGACGAGCCGCAGGCGGCCAGCCCGGCCGCGAGTGCTGTGGCCGCCGCCGCGGCCAAGATGCGATGTCTCCTCACTACTCCTCCTTTGGGTTGCTCTAGACCGAGATACCAAGCCCGTGTGAAGACGGCAGTTTTAATTACGTTACGTCTGTCCTCGTTTGTCCCATATACCGGTGGAAACCGCCGGTGGCGAATGAGCCGAGCGCTCGCACCGCACCCTGTATGCCGCTTGGCCAAAGGAGCATCGCGCCCATCAGGACCACGCCGTAGATGGCGAGAGGCAGGTTGTTCTTCACGTTGGTCGAGAGCGAGAACGTGCCCGCCAGGTCGTTGCTCCAGTTGGGCAACAGCACGAGCAGCGCCGAGCCCCAGATCGCTCCCCACAACGAGCCCAGGCCGCCGACCACCACTCCGGCCAGCAGAAAGAGGGAGAGCTGGATCCCAAACGCGCTGGGGGTGGCGAGCTGCTGCACCACGGCCCCCAGCAGCCCGCCGGCTAGCCCGGCACATGCGGCGCTGATCACAAACGCCGTGGTCTGTAGGCGTCCGATCCGCAGGCCGCACAGGGAGGCGGCATCTGATCGTCGCGGGCGGCCCGCAGCGACCGGCCGATACCGCTGTGAACGAGGTTGTAGAGGACGAACAGCACGACGAGCGCGCCGATGCCACCGATCCACGCCTCCCAGCGGAATGTGCTGAAACCCGAGCCAAGCCAGGAAGGCGGGATCGGGGGAGTGTTCAGCGCCAGCCCGTTCTCGCCTCCGAAGAGGCCGGGGAACTTGTCCGCGAGCGCGGGCAGCCCGACGGCGAACGCCAGCGTGGCTCCAGCCAGGTAAGGCCCTTCCAGCCGGGTTGTGGCGACCGCCAGCGGAAGACCAACGGCGGCGGTGGCGGCAGCGGCGGCCGCCAGGGCGGGCGCCAGAGACCAGCCTTCCTTGCTGATCAGCAGCAGCGCCGTGTACGCGCCCACCGCCATCAGCGCACCGTGTCCCAGCGAGATGCGGCCGCTCAAGCCGGCCAGCACCGTGAGCCCCGAAAGCGCGGCGAAGTAATACGTGCCGATGGCGATCTGCGAGTTCCGGTAGTCGCCAAGCGCCTCCGTTACCAGAAAAAGGACGAGCCCAGTGGCCACCACGATCCCAGCGAACGAACCACGGTGAGTCGCAGGAGCGACCTCATACCCTCCGCTCCTTGCTGGCCGAGAACAGGCCGCCGGGACGGACCATCAGCACCCCCATCAGAATGACGAGTGCCGCGAGCGGCTCCAGCGCGACCCCTCGTAACCGGAGACATACGACAGCGCCAAGCCGAGTGCGAGACCGCCGATGACCGCGCCTGGCGGACTATCCAGCCCGCCGAGCACGGCGGCCACAAACGCCGAGATCAAGATCGGATCAAAGTTGTTGGGGGCGACGAAGGTCGATGGTGCGGCCAGCACGCCCGCGAGCGCACCGGCCACGGCCGCAAGCGCCCATCCCAGGGTGAGCATCCGACCCACGCGCACGCCGAGGAGCCGGGCCATCTCCGGTGCAAACGCCGCGGCCCGCATCTGAAGTCCAAGGGTGGTCGCTCGAAACAGCAGGGCCAGCACCACCGAGACCACCACAACCAGCCCAACGATGAACGTGTCGTTGGGCGTGAACAGCAGGGTCGTGTGACCGACCCGGTAACCGCGCAACGAGAAAGCCGCGGGAAACGACCGTGGGCTGGTGCCCCAGATCATTCCGGCCACGGCGACCAGCAGCGTGTAGAGACCCAGCGTGACGATGACCGCGTTGAGAGGGGGCTTGCCCTCCACCGGCCGGATCAGCAGCCGTTCCACCACCGCGCCGAACACCAGCCCGGCGCACAGCGCGACGAAGAACGCAAGCACGTAGGAGCCGGTGGCGTTGTTGACGGCCCATGCGATGAACGTCGTGACCATCAGCATCGCCCCCTGGGCGAAGTTGACGATTCGCGTGGCCCTCCAGATCAGGACCAGCGCCAGCGCCACCGCCGCGTACACCGCTCCGATCGAGACCCCGTTGAGCGTGAGGTTCAGGAACTTGGTCACCGTCAGAACCCCAGGTAGGCATGGCGCATACGCTCATCGGCGGCGAGCGAACGGGGATCCTGGTCGGCGACGACCTTGCCGAGGTTGAGCACGATTCCGCGGTCCGCAATCGACAGCGCGCTCCGGGCGTTCTGCTCTACCAGCAGGATGGCCAGTCCAAAGCTGTCCGCCAGCCCGCGCACGCGCGACATGATCTGTGCCACCAGTCGAGGGGCGAGCCCCAGCGAGGGCTCGTCCAGCAGCAGCGCGCGCGGCCGTGCCATCAACGCGCGGCCGATCGAAAGCATCTGCCGCTCCCCTCCAGATAGCCGCGAGGCCGGCTGGGTCTGGCGCTCGGAAAGCCGCGGGAACATCTCGTAGATCTCCGTCAGGGGCGCCGCCTCGCCGCGGCGCCACAGGCCTCCCAGGCGGAGATTCTCTGCCACGGTGAGCTCCGCTATCACCCCTCTGCCCTCCGGGACGTGCGAGATCCCGCGCCGGACGATGTCCTCGACCGATAGACGGGTGATGTCCGTGTCCTCGAACATCACTCGGCCTGAGGTCGGGCGAACAAGCCCGGTGATCGTTCGCAGGAGCGAGGTCTTCCCGGCTCCGTTCGCCCCCAGCACCGCGGTGACCGAGCCCGGCGCAACGTCGAGCGACACGGAGTCGATCGCCCTGACGGCGCCATAGTCGGTGGTGATCGAATCAACGGCAAGCATCAGTCGCTCTCCCGTGAGACACCTGCGCCAGCCGCTTCGGCTGCCTGTCCGAGATAGGCCTCCTGGACCTTTGGATCCTGCTGGACTGCCGGAGGGACGCCGGCGGCGATCACACGGCCGAAGTCGAGCACGACGACCCGGTCGCACACCGACGTGACGAGGTCCATGTGGTGCTCGACGAGCATGATCGCGACGCTGCCGCGCAGCGAGTCGATCAGCTCGCCGAGGCGGGAGAGCTCGCTGGCGTCGAGACCGCCGGCGGGCTCGTCGAGCATCAGCAGCTCGGGCTCACAGACGCAGCGCGCGGGCCAGGGCGACCCGCTTCTGGACGGCATAGGAAAGCTTGCTGGGAGGCGCCCCGCGACTTCCCGGCATCCCATTCGCTGGAGAGCCCCCAGCGCACGCTCGCGCAGCTGGGCCTCGTCCCGGTCCGACCACGGCAGTCCGAACACGGCACCGAACAATCCGGGCACGGCGAAACCGGTGCGCGCCCGTCATCACGTTCTCGAGCACCGTCAGGCGAGGGAACAGCCCGACCCCCTGGAGCGTCCGCGCGATCCCCAGGGAGGGCAGCTGGTGTGGTCTGACACCCCGCAGCGGCGTGCCGCGCCAACTGAGCTGGCCGGAATCAGGCTGGGCGAAGCCGCAGATGACGTTGAACAGCGTTGTCTTGCCAGCGCCATTGGGTCCGATTACCCCCAGGACCTCGCCCGGGGCCGCCTCAAGCGAGACCCCGTCCAGCGCGGTAATGCCCCCAAACGAGACCGTGACGTCCTCAACCATCAGCCCCGCTGCGTCTGAATGCTCTGTGTCCACCCGCGGAGCGGCCTCCACCGTTGGAACCTACATCAGCCCTCGCGCAATGTGAAGGTGGAACCGCTGGACGGCGACGCCAACGCTTCAGGCTACGGGGCCACGCTGCCGATTCTGCACCGTATGAGGCGACTGGGGGCTAAGCCTCGATGATGAGCCGGCCTGCACCGGGCGGGAGCCGGCGGTACCGCCGATCTTCAATACGTCTGTCGGTTGAGGGAATGGAGGCTTCGTCCGCCCTTCCGGCGCGGGCGCTGGGCTCGCTGTTCCTTGCGGGTGCGACCATCGGAATGATCTCGCTGCTGCTGCCGCTACCGGCGTCGGCTGACCTGCCGGGCCTGTGGTCCAATGTGGGGCTGGCTTACGCGGGTGGCCTGGGCCTCCTGCTACTGGGCGCCAGGGCTCCTCAGTGGCTGCTTCACCTGGCGATCGCGGTGGGGGCGGGTCTGGTCACCCGGGCGGTGTTCCTCAGTGGCGACCCGGTCAGCTTCTACTCGGTGTGGTTCATCTGGATCGGCCTTTACGCGTTCTACTTCTTCTCCCGCTCGGTGGCGTTCGCCCACGTCACGCTGGTGTCAGGCCTGTACGGATGGACGCTGCTCGATGGCCAGGTCAGCTCCGGAGTCGCTCGGTGGCTGACCACGGTGGCCACGCTGATCGTTGCCGGCGTCCTGATTGACATGCTCGTCCGGCGCGCGAGGCGTGAGGCCGCCGCTGCGGCGACCAGCGCCAAGCTGATGGCGCGGGTGGCGCAGCTCGCGCACGAGCTCTCCAGCGTGTCCGAGAGCTCCGCCGCCCGGCCGGCGCTGTGTGAGGCCGCCGCCCGGGTCACCCACGCCGATGGGATCGCGCTGTGGGAGCCGGCGCCGGATGGCAGCGGCCTGGGCTACACCGCGGGATCAGGTTGGGAGCCATCTGCCCACGCGGTGGCGTTCACCGGGCCTCCCGCAGGGCTCCCTCAGGCATTTACGACCGGCAGGGTGATCTCCTCGCTTGACGCCTCAAGCGCGGCCTGCTCGGAGTTCGCGCCCGGCGAGATGCAGCCCGGCGCCTGCCTGTGGCAGCCGATCATGCGCGAGCGCCGGGCGATTGCGGTGCTGGCGTGCTACTGGAAGTCGGCCTCAGCGCTGGCCGATCGCTCGGTGTTCAGCCTCACCGATCTGCTGGCCGCGGAGACCGCTGTCACGCTTGAGCGCGTGGGCCTGCTGGCACGGCTGGAGGCGATCGCCAGGACCGATGAGCTGACTGGACTGCCCAACAGGAGAGCGTGGCAAGAGGAGCTGAGCCGCGAGCTGCCCCGGGCGCGGCGTTCGGGATTCCCGCTGTGCGTGGCGATGCTCGACCTCGATCACTTCAAGCGCTACAACGACGAGCAAGGGCACCAGGCGGGCGACCGGCTGCTCAAGCGGGTCGCGGGCGCGTGGACCGCCGAGCTCCGCGCCACCGACATCCTCGTGCGGTATGGCGGGGAAGAGTTTGCCCTGGCGCTCCCGGGCTGCGGGGTCGAAGACGCGCTGGTCACCGTGGAGCGCCTACGGGCGGTCATCCCTTCAGGTCAGACCTGCTCCGCCGGCATAGCGTGCTGGGATGGGGACGAGCTGGCCCTCCAATTGCTCGACCGCGCCGATCGAGCCCTATACGAAGCCAAGCGCAGCGGACGTGACCGGGCCGTGATATCTCAGCGCAGCGAAGACCTGAGCCGGTCGAGCTCGTCCTCGTCGATCGAATAGGTGTGCTCGGGGCCGGGGAACGCGCGGCTGCGCACCTCGGACGCAAACTCGGCCACCCCGGCGACCATCTGGGCCTTGACCTCCTGATAGCGCTTGGCGAACCTCGCCACGTGCCCGTCGTAGATTCCGAGCAGGTCGTGGAACACCAGCACTTGGCCGTCGGTGGACGGACCCGCGCCGATACCGATCACTGGCACGTCCAGGCGCTCCATCAGAGCTTCTGAGACTGCGGCCGGAATGGCTTCGAACACGATCGCGAAGCAACCTGCCTCCTGAAGCGCGATCGCATCCTGGGCCACGGCGAGCGCGCGATCCGACGTCCGGGCCTGGGCGCGGTAGCCACCGAGGGACGTGGCCGTTTGCGGGGTCAGGCCTACGTGTCCCATCACCGGGATGCCGGACTCGACGATCGCCCGAGCCCGGTCGGCGCTGGTGCCGCCTCGCTCGAGCTTGACCGCATCGCAGCCCGACTCCTTGATGAACCGCTGGGCCGTGGCAACGGCCTGCTCGTCCGAGGCCTCGTACGAGCCGAACGGCAGATCACCGATGAGCAACGGGTTTTTGAGGCCGCGCCGCGCTGCTGCCGCAAGCATCAGCATCTCGTCGACTGACACGGGGACTGTTGATGGATAGCCGAGCACCGTCATGGCTCCGGAATCTCCGACCAGCACCAGGTCGACGCCCGCCTCCTCGGCAACCTGAGCGGACGGATAGTCGTAGGCCGTGATCATCACGATCGGTTCGCCGAGCCGCTTCTTCTCAGCAAGCCGCGGCAGGGTCATGGGCACGGGATCGCGAAGGTCCTGGGGGATTGGGGTGTGGGGTGTCGCTGACATCGATCTGGCTCCTCTCAGGCGGCCACGGGTTGTGTGAGCAGTGAGGCCACCTCTCGGTCGACACTCGCGATCTCGTTTTCCGAGTCCACGTGGACAACGCGGGGTTCGTAGTCGCGGAGCTCGGCTCCGTCGTAGGCGGCGTAGGAGATCACGATGATCCGGTCGCCGCGGTGCACCAGCCGCGCCGCTGCGCCGTTTACCTTCACCTCCCTGGAGCCCCGCTCCCCGGCGATCGTGTACGTCTCAAACCGGGCGCCGTTGTCGACGTCCACCACCGCCACCTGCTCGAACTCGAGGATGTCGGCCGCCTCCAGCAGCTCAGGGTCGATCGTGATCGACCCCACGTAGTGGAGATCGCAATCGGTCACGGTGGCCCGATGGATCTTCGATTTCAGCATCGTGCGTTGCATTCAGGGTCTCCCGTTGTCAGTGCTTCCCGCCGCGGTCGCGGTCGAGAGCGGGTTGATGAGTTCGTTGTCGATCAGCCGTACGGCGCCGACCCTGGCGGCGAGGACCGCCAGGACCTCGCCCTGGAGGGCGTCCACCGGTTCAAGCGTTTCCGGCGTCACCAGCTCGAGATATTCGGGCTCCACGCCCCAGCGATTCAGCTCGGCCAATGCTCTTGCGCGGACGGTGGCGGGATCGTGCTCGCCGGCGATGACCGCCTCGCGTACAGCGGTGAGCGCCTGGCTCAGCGATCTTGCCTGGTCCCTCTCCTGGCTTGAGAGCCTGCGGTTGCGGCTGGACAGTGCCAGGCCATCGGGTTCTCGAACAGTTGGACACACGGTGATCGCCACCGGAAGGTCGAGGTCTCGCACCAGGCGCCTGATGACGAGGGCCTGCTGAGCGTCCTTCTGGCCGAAGTAGGCCACCGCAGGCATCACGATGTTGAACAACTTGGTGACGACAGTTGCCACGCCGTCGAAATGGGCCTGCCCCCGGCTGGCTCCCTCCAGCGTCTCGGTCACACCGGACACCGACACGGTCGTGGCAAAGCCCTCCGGATAAAGCTCTTCGGCCTCGGGCGCGAACAGGTAATCAACGCCGGCTGTATCGGCCAACTGGGCGTCCCGGTCCATGTCCCGCGGATAGTCGGTGAGATCGCGGGAGTCATTGAATTGGGCGGGATTGACGAATAGCGACACCACCACGACATCGCACTGTTGCCGCGCCTGCCGGATCAAGGAGAGATGGCCGTCATGAAGCGCTCCCATCGTGGGGACAAGCCCGATCCGGCGGCCCGCGCCGCGCGCTTCGCTCAGTGCCTCGCGGGCCCCCGCGATCGTGCGGAGAGTGTTCATGCGGGCTCCGGGACCGCGGCGAGCGCGCGGGTCGCTTGAACGAGCGCGTCAAACAGAGGCAGCAGGTCAGGCGCCCGCTCCTCGATTGCCGCGCGCTGACGGTCGACCGTGGTCTGATCGCCGCGGGCGACCGGTCCCGTGAGCGAATGCTCTGGGCCAAGCCGGGCCCAGTTCTCGACCGTGGCTCGGACAAGCGGCACCAGCAGATGCCGCTCGAGCCCGGCGTCGGAGGCAAGCCGCTCGGCCGCAGCCTCGAGCGTGATCAGGAAATTCGACGCCATCGAGGCGGCGGCGTGATAGGCCACCCGGTCGTCCTCGGCGATCTCGACCGGAACCATTCCGAGCGCCCCCGCGAGCTTGCGCGCTATCTCCAGCGCCCGGGGCGTGCTCGCGGCGATGGCGGCGGCGGCGCCGTCGAACCGCGCACCGTCCGGGGTCACGGCCATCAGCGGGTGAAGCGAGAAACTCTCGTGATCACCGAGCGGCTCCAGGCCGGTGGCGCCCGAGCAATGTCCCACCAGCCGGCCGGGCGCCACGACCTCCGCGGCTGCCGCGATCTCCTGGTCGGGAACGCAGAGCAGGACGACATCGGCTTCGCACCCGTCAGCTCCGCGGCCCAGCGGGCCGGTGACGTCAAGCTCCGAGGCGGAGAGAAACGCCTGCCGCAGCGCCTGCCCTAAGCGGCCTGGACCAACGATGGTCAGGCGACAGGCAGAGTCGGGAGAGGCGGAATCCCGTTCCAGTTCCCGCATGGATACCGGTCGGTCTTAGAAGGTGAAAGAGAGGGAGTTGTGTTGGTCCGTCCCGCAGGGCGGTGACGGCCTGGTTCTCATAATACCCCGCCGGGCACGCCGCTACCATCGGGCTCCGTGAGAAGCGCGGGCGAGCGCCGGGAGCTCCTGAAGGCTGAATATCTCAAGGCCCGCGATTGCACCCGGTGCGCGCTCCACCAGACGCGCACTACCGTCGTCTTCGGCTCAGGAGACGCCGACGCTGAGCTGATGTTCGTGGGCGAGGCCCCTGGAGCCAATGAAGATCGGATGGGTTTGCCGTTCGTGGGGCAGGCGGGCAAGCTCCTGGACAAGCTGCTGGAAGAGATAGAGATGGCACGGGGGGACGTGTTCATCGCCAATACGCTGCTGTGCAGGCCTCCGGACAACCGCGATCCTCACCCCAAGGAGATCGAGTCCTGCCGGGATCACCTGTGGGCGAAGATCGAACTGATCGAGCCGACGATGCTCTGCACGCTCGGCAACTTCGCCACCAAGCTGCTGCGAGGGGATCCCACCGGAATCTCGCGCCTTCACGGCCGCGAGGAGGTGCGGATGGTTGGGCCGAGGGCGGTCCGCCTGTATCCGCTTTACCACCCCGCGGCGGCTCTTTACACGCCGGCCACGCTCGAGATGCTGCGGGCTGACTTTCATCGCATTCCGGAGCTGCTGGCACTCGGCCCACCGGAGCAACCGCAGCCGCTCGATGATTTACCGGAGCTCGAGGATCCACTTCCTGAGCCGGAGATGCCGGGACTGGACGCAGTACCCGAGCCAGCCGCTCCCCAGCTCGGTCTGTTCTAACGCGGGTGGCACTTGAACCTGGCCAACGAGCGGCTCGGCGTGCCCGCTTGGGCGGCGGCGATTGACAGCGCTAGGCGTGCTGGTCGTCGTTGCGGTCGGGCTCGTGGCTGCCGCTAGGACCGCGGGCGGAGGCTCGCAAGCGGCGCGGGTGTCCAACTGCGGCGCTGGGGCAGCCTGCGATAGCCGAGAGCCCGTGAGGCGTGGCGCCGCGGCGCACGCGGGTACCAGCGAAGCCCGTTCGCTCAAGCGGCTGACCGCGCTCGGGTTGCCGATCTACTGCGGCGGCGCCCGCGGAAACGCGGTGGCGTTCACTTTCGACGATGGGCCCGGGGTCTACACCCACTACGCGGTGTCCAAGCTCGAACGGGCACGAGAGCGGGCCACCTTCTTCGTGGTCGGTAAGAGCATCGACGCGTGGCCCGGCTGGCTTCCCCGCGAGCTCAAGGTGGGCGTCCTCGGCGACCACACCTACACCCACCCAGAGCTGCCCGCGCTGTCTGCGCCGCAGATCAGGTGGCAGCTCGCGGCGACCAAGCAGAAGATCGAGGATCAGAGCGGCCAGCCGGTCTACCTTTGGCGACCCCCTTACGAGCTGCACAGCCCGACCACTGACAGGATCGCCCGGAGCCTGGGTCTGCTCGAGATCCTGTGGAATGTCGACTCCCGGGACTCGGTCGGAGCCGACTGGACCCAGATCATCGCCCGGGTCGAGGCCGGTCTACACCCCGGCGCCATCATCCTCATGCACGAGAACCACGGGCAGACGATCCGCGCGTTGACGACGCTGCTGCCGGAGCTCAAGCGGCGCCATCTGCGCTCCGTCAGCCTCCCCGAGCTGCTGGCGCTCGACCCGCCATCGGTCGCGCAGGTCCGCCGCGGCCGGCTCGGCTGTTCGGGTGCCGCGAAGGTGGCGCCCGGTAGTGGTGGCTAGGCCGGCTCGGGCGTGGCCATGGCAGCCGGCGGGGCATTGCGGCGCCTGAGCGCCAGCGCGAACGCCAGCAACGCGCCAACCGCCTGGATCGCGAGGACCGCCGCGGCGAAGCCGGCCGGCTTGCGAGATACCTGCAGCAAGAGCACGGGCTCGGCGACCGCGACCGCCCCGAGGACAACCAGGAACCAGGTCCGCTTGAGCGCGAGCATGTACTGGATCGCGAGGTAGGTGCAGGCCAGGACGGTGAAGGCAAGTCCAAGCATCAGCAGCGAGTCAGAGGCAGTTGCCTTCTTGGCGCCGAAGACCGTGCTCAGCAGCAGATGCGATGCGAAGCCGAAGATGAGCAGGCAGGGGACGGCGCAGACCAGCACGATCGCCAGCGCCTGGCCGAGCACGGAGCGGGTGTCCTCGCCAGCAGCTCGCCGTCGCGACACCTCCGGAACCAGATAGAAAGCGGCGCCCATCGCCACCCAGATGAGCACCTTGGCAGCCACCGCGGTCGCGGCATAGGAGCTTGCGGTGGCCGTGGAGAAGCGGTGCTTGGCGGCGATGATGTCGATGTTTTGCAGGACGGCGATCACCACGAGCCCTGCGATCGGTGCCCAGGCCCGCCAGACATGCCGGCCCAGCGAGATAGCGGGCCCTACGACGGTGGAGGGCGGTCTGTCGTGCGCGTGCGCCCGCGCATACGCGTGGAGCTTGACAGCGCAGTAGAGCGACATCGCCGCGTACGAGAGGATCGAGCCGAGGTAGGCCCCGGTCACACCGAGCCCCAATGCCAGGACCGCGCCCGTCACGAGACGCGCTAGCTGTTCGAAGACCAGGCTCAGCCCGACGCCCTTGTAGTCCCCAACGCCCTGCAGGCCTCCACGCAACAGCGAAACCTCCAGATACAGACAACCGGTGGGAATGCCGAGCGCCGCTCCCCACGGGTACTTCCCCACTCCGACCGCGGATGCGATCGGATGCCGCAAAAGGATTGATACGACCGTCAGTCCCGCGGTCACCACCAGCAGGGTGCGGGTCCAAGAACGCAGCGTGGCGGTCAGCCCGTGGCCGACGCCAAGGTGGCCGAGTACCCCCTCGCGTGCCGTCGCCACCTGCATCGCCTGACCGGCGACGGTCAAGATCAGCAGGTAGCTGATCAGCGCACCCAGCGAGCCGTAGTCGGTCAGCTCGCGCGCAAACACCACCGTCGAGCCGAGGGCGATCACGTTGTTGGCGATCATGGCCGCGGCCAGGCCCCCCGCCTTGAAGGTGTCGGAGGTGCGCAGCTTGGCCAACCGGGGCTCGAAGCGACGCTGCAGCGCCGACCACCGACCCGCTGGCTTCTCGGTCAGCGAAGCCGTCATATCGGCTCTGACGGTACCGAATACAGTGGCTGTGGCCATGTCAAGCCGTCACGAGACCTCAGCTCCGGTTGAGACCGAGGCGGTGGGCGCCGAGGTCGCTCAGCAGCTTGCGCCAGGGGAGCTCGTACTGGTGGAAGGTGAGCTGGGGGCGGGCAAGACGACGTTCGTCCGTGGGGCGTGCCGCGCGCTTGGGGTGACCGCTGCGGTGACCAGTCCGACATTCACCATCGGGCAGCGCTACCGGGCTCCTGTGGCAGTGGCCCATGTCGATCTGTTCAGGGTCGAGAACCTCGACCACGAAGAAGCGGACCTGCTGGACGAATACATTCGCCGGGACACGATCACGTTCGTGGAATGGCCCTCGGTCGGCGAGAACATCCTCGCCCGGCTGGGATCGATTGCTGCCCGCGTGCGGATCGAGCACGGCGGAGGCGACCGGCGAATTATTTGCGTGGAGCGCGGACCCCAGCGGTGAGAATCCTGGCGTTCGATACCGCGACGCGTTCCACTGCGGTGGCGCTTTCGGCGGACGGGGGGCAGGTGCTCTCCGGCCGCGATGATCCGCTCGAGGGCGAGCGTCCCGGACATGCTTCACGCCTCCTGCCGCTTATCGCCGAGCTCCTGGAGCGTGGAGGGTTTGGATTCGCCGAGCTGGACCGGATCGCGGTGGGCGTGGGCCCGGGAACGTTCACCGGCCTGCGGATAGGCGTTGCCACCGCCCGAGCGCTCGCGAAGGCCGCCTCGCTTCCGTTGGTAGGGGTCTCGACCCTGCGCTCGCTGGCGCTGCACGCCACGGATGCACCCGAGGCCGTCGGCACCGACGCAGTGTCGGCGGTGATCGACGCCCGCCGTGGCGAGGTGTTTGCGGCGGCATGGCAGCCGGAAGGGGACGTGCTGGTCGTGACCCCCCGCGCGGTCGCGCCGGGGGACCTCGCCGAGACCCTGCGTCAAACGCAGCTGCGTGTGCTGGCAGTGGGAGACGGGGCGGTAGAATTCAGAGGCGTTCTCGAGCGCTCGGGGGCGCTCATTCCAGAGGATGACTCAGAGTTTCACCGCGTGACGGCGACCGCTCACCTGCGGCTCGCAGCGCAGTTGCCGGCGTCGAGCCCCAACCAGATCCGTCCCGAATACCTCCGCCCCCCGGACGCAAAAGAGCCCTCTCTTTCACCGCTGCGCGCCGCCCATGAGCACTGACCTGACAACCGTACGTTCACTTGGATACTCCGACCTCCCGCGGGTAATCGCGATCGAGCGTCGAGCGTTCCCCACGCCCTGGTCGCTGGCCATGTTCGTGCTGGAGCTGTCGAAGCCTTCGAGTGTCTGCCTCGCCGCTGTCAGCGACGAGGGCGACAGCGGGCGGAAGCTCGTCGGCTACCTCATCTGCTCGCGCTACGCGGACGCCTGGCACCTGATGAACGTGGCCGTGGATCCACCGGTGCGCAGGAGAGGGATCGCAACCGCGCTCATGGAGCGGTTGTTCGAGCGCGCTGGAGGAGACGCCACTTATACGCTTGAGGTGAGGCCGTCCAACCGGCCCGCGATCGCCCTTTATGAGCGATTCGGCTTTCGAAGTGCCGGTATGAGGCCGCGCTACTACCGGGACACCGGCGAGGACGCGTTGATCATGTGGCGGACCGCCGACACCGTTTCAGGCGCTCACCCGTGATCCTGGCCCTGGAGACAAGCTGCGACGACACGTGCGCGGCGGTGATCACTCCGAGCGGGGAGATCCGTTCCAACGTGATCTCCTCGCAGGGCGTTCATTCCCGGTACGGCGGCGTGGTCCCCGAGATCGCCTCCCGGCAGCACCTGGAGCTGATCGACGACGTCGTCGACGACGCACTGGGCCGCGCGGACGTCGACCTCGACTCAGTCGAGTTGGTGGGCGTGACCCGGGGCCCCGGGCTGATCCCAGCGCTGCTTGTCGGGGTGGCCACCGCCAAAGCCCTTGCCGCGGTCCGCCGCGTGCCGCTTGCTGCGGTGGATCATCTGCACGGGCACGTCGCCGCCAGTTCATCTCCTCGCCTTCGCTTGACCCGCCGTTTCTGAGCCTGATCGCAAGTGGCGGCCATACGCTGCTGGCCCACGTGGAAGGACGCGGCCCCGGGTTCGAGGTGATCGGCCAAACACTCGATGACGCTGCCGGAGAGGCATTCGACAAGGGCGCGCGTCTGCTCGGCCTCTCCTACCCCGGGGGCCCCGCGCTGGAGCGCCTTGCGTCAGAGGGTGACCCCTCTGCGTTCGAGTTCCCAACCGCCAGACGGGTTCGGGGCCTGGATTTCTCGTTTGCAGGGCTGAAGACAGCACTGCTGTACAAGGTGCGGGAGCTGGGCGAGGAGGAGGCCGGCAGACGACGTGCCGACCTTGCCGCGGCCTACCAGCGAGCGATCGTTGAGTCGTTGGTCTGGAGGGTCGAACGCGCTCTCGAGCAGACTGGGCTGGAGCGGCTGGCGGTAGGCGGCGGGGTGGCGGCGAACGGCCCGCTGCGGGAGCGGCTCAGCGCGCTGGGCGTATCTCTGAACATCCCTCCCAAGGAGCTCTGCACCGACAATGCGGCGATGATCGCCAGCGCGGCCCGGTACGTGCCGCCGATGCCGTATCCGCAATACCTGGACCTCGACGTGTACGCGTCCGGTGAACTTCCGGCTGCGGCGTGATGAGGGCCGTCACGCTTTACACCCGGCCCGGCTGCTGCCTCTGCGACGAGGCTCGGGACGTATTGGACGGGGTGAGCTCGCGCCATCCAGGGACTTTCGTCCTGCAGGAGCGGAACATCGAGTCATCCGCCGAGCTTCACGGCCGCTACCTGGAGCGAATTCCGGTGGTGGCGATCGACGGAGTCGAGGAATTCGAGCTGTTCGTGGACGAGTCCGAGCTCGAGCAGCGGCTCGGTATTGTGCAAAGCGGATGAGCTATACGACGGACCGTGAGCGGTCGTACACCGGCGAAGTCCCGGGCGTCGACCGGCCGGGCGAGAAGCTGTCCCTTGGGGTCGCCGCACGGCTGTCGCGATACCTACAGGTGCTCACGCAGGCCCGCAAGATGGGTAAGGACACCATCTCCTCGCAGGAGCTGGCCGACTACACGCACGTGAACTCCACCCAGATCCGTCGTGACCTATCCGGGTTTGGCAAGTTCGGCAAGCGCGGAGTGGGTTACAACGTCGATTCGCTGGTCACCCAGATCCGCAAGATCCTGCGTACCTCGGGCCAGCACAACATCGCGCTGTTTGGCGCGGGCCACCTCGGTACCGCGATAGCCACATCGGACATCTTCGCCGACCACGGGTTTCGCGTGGTCGCTGTCTTCGATACCGACGTGAGAAGGTGGGGACCGAGATCGGATCGCTGTCGGTGCGAACAACTCGGAGCTCCGCGAGGTGGTGGATGATGACGAGATCGTGGTGGCGGTGCTGGCGGTCCCCTCGAGCGCAGCCCAGGCCCTGGCCGATGACCTGGTCGACGCCGGAGTGAAGATCATCTTCAACTACTCCGACGCCCTGCTCCAGGTACCGCCGGAGGTGACGGTGCATACCTCGAGCCCTGCGGTCGACCTGCTCTACGCGCTCTACTTCTACCTGACCTAGCTCCGCCACGGCCCGCCGGCCCGTGGTCCTTCGACCTCGACACCGCCACGCGACCTTTGAGTCCTCCTACGACTTCACCGTGGGACTCGAGGAGGAGTTCGCGCTGCTCGATGAGCAATCTGGCTCTGACTCCGGCTTCGACGAGTTCCGCCGTGCCGCCGACGCGCGACCCAGTGCTGTCGGAGTCGATCTCCGGCGAGCTGATCTCCTCCGAGATCGAGATTCGCTCTGGCCGCGGCGCGCGATCTGGCGAGCGCCATCTCCGCACAGCGTGACCGCCGTCGCCGGCTGTTTACCCTGCGCCGAGCAGCTGGACCTCGGCTTGGGCGCCACCGGGCACCCATCCCTGGGCCGACTACCGGGGCAGCGCATCATCGACACCGAGCACTACCGCAGGGTGGAGGAGGGGCTTGAAGTACGTCGCCTGGCGCAACAACACGTTCTCGCTCCACGTCCATGTGGGGATCCGTGGCGCCGGACCGTGCGGTGCTGGTGTGCGACCGGCTGCGGAGCCGTACTCCCGCTGCTGCTGGCCATCTCCGTCAAGCTCGCCGTTCCTGGACGGTCGCGACTCCGGCCTTCACAGCGCGCGCACCCAGATCTTCACAAAGAGCTTTCCCCGCTGTGGGATCCCTGAGCCGTTCGGCAGCTGGGATGCGTTTGCGCGCTACGTGGAGTTCCTGGTCGCGCACCAGCTCGATCGTCGAATACACGCAGGTCTGGTGGTCGATCCGCCCGCACTTCGCGTTTGGGACCGTCGAGCTGCGCATCTGCGACTCTCAGATCACTGCCGCCGAATCGGAGGGCTTGGCCGGCCTCACCGTGGCGTGCGTCGCCCAGGCGGCCCGAGACATCGACGAGGGCGTGCCGCACGAGCGGCATACCTGGGCGCCTGATCGAGGAGAACTTCTGGCGCGCCGTGCGGTTCGGCCTTGACGGGAACCTGATCGAACTGCACTCTGGCGACACTTTCCCGCCGCGGAGCCACTCGAGCGGCTGATGGCCTGGACCGCGCCGATGCGGCGCGAGCTGGGCATAGACGTGGCCTCGCTGCCGGCCTCAATGGGGCCCAGCGCCAGCGTCGGATGGTTCAATCTGGCCTGTCACTGGAAGAGACCTACGGCGCGACGGTGACCGAGACCCGGGAGACCTACGGCGCCGCCCTGCAAGCACAACGAGGATAGGAATCGACAACGGGCGAGAATCCCGCGCAGCCGAGCGAAGAGGAGCTCCGCGCCGAATACGAAGAGCAGATCAAGCAGATCCGCGTCGAGCACGTCGTCCTCGAGAACGTGGTCACGCTGATCAATCTCGGTATGCGGCGCACCGGCCTGGTTCCCGGCACCGAGGCCGAACGAGACCCGGCCCAGGTCGATTGGCCATCGAATCCATACGCGCCCTGCTGCCGCTGCTCGAGCCGGCCGCTCCAGATCAGATCAAGCCCGATTCGCGACGCCCTGTCCCAGCTCCAGCTGGCATTCGTCAAGATCGGCGGTCGGCAGGCGAAGCCTCCGGGAGCGGAGTCCGGGGAGCAAGAGGCGGCCGAGGGTCCCGGCCGAGCCCGGGCAACCCGCACCTGCGGAGTCCGGGCCAACCGGGTCCCGCTTCCGGGGACCGTGGGCCCGCGCAGCGCAGCGGCCGGCTGTGGGTCCCCGGCCAGTGAGCCTGCCGGGAGCGGCCTGGCACCGGTAAACTCGCGCCGTCCTGATCGCGGCCCCCCTCGGCACACCCGGTGCGGCGGCCCGTTGCCGTTCTTTCGGCAGCGGCCCGACGCGCACCCACGACCTAAAGACTTCTCGGAGGCCCTCTCTTGTCGAGCTTTCTGACCCACCACGGCGTCCCCATCGCGCTCTGCCTGCGCCGCCGCCGCCTTGGTCTATGGCGTGCTCACCTCGCGGGCGCTGCTCGCGCTGTCGCCGGGAAACGAGCGCATGCGCGCGATCTCGGCCGCCGTCCAGGAAGGCGCCTCCGCCTACCTGAACAGTCAGTACGTCATCATCGCCGCGGTCGGCCTGGTCGTGTTCGTCGCTGCTGATCCCCGTTCAGAACATCCGGGTCGCGATTGGCTTCGTCATCGGCGGAGTCCTTCTCGCAGCGGCCGGCTATATCGGGATGAACGTCTCGGTCCGCTCCAACGCGCGGGTGGCCGAGTCCGCCCGCTGCGGCGTCCCGGCTGGCGCTGGCCACCGCCTTCCGCGGCGGGGCAGTCACAGGCCTGCTGGTCGTTGGCCTGGCGCTTCTCGGGGTCGCTGGCTACTACGGGATCCTGACCTTTGTCGCCGGCGAGAGCAGCGCCACGCCGTTGATGCGCTCGTGGGCCTGGGGTTCGGCGGCTCGCTGATCTCCGTATTCGCCCGTCTGGGCGGCGGCATCTTCACCAAGGCTGCCGATGTCGGTGCCGACCTCGTGGGGAAGATCGAGGCCGGGATCCCCGAGGACGATCCCCGCAACCCGGCGGTGATCGCCGACAACGTCGGCGACAACGTCGGCGACTGCGCCGGCATGGCCGCGGACCTGTTCGAGACCTATGCGGTCACGGCGGTGGCGGTGATGCTGCTGGGCGTCCTGCTGTTCGTCCCAACAGACCAACGTGGCGCATTACCCGCTGGTTCTGGGCGGCATCTCGATCCTGGCGTCGCTGATCGGCACGTTCGCGGTTCGCTCACGTTCGGGCAATGTAGAGCGCGCTCTGTATCAGGGCCTGGTCCTGTCGGAGTGCTCGCGGCGGCGGCGTTCATCCCCGCCACCTACTGGATGATGCGAGGGCTGACGAAGCTGAGCGGCGGCGCCGCTCCGCACTGGTGGCACTTCTATCTGTGTGCCCTCATCGGCCTGGCCATTACCGGTTTTCTGTTCGTGATCACCGACTACTACACCTCGACCCGGTTCTCGCCCGTGAAGCGGACGGCACGTGCTTCGCAGACCGGTCACGCCACCAACATCATTCAGGGTCTCGCGGCGGGCCAGCAGGCCACCGCGCTCGCCAGCGATCGTGATCGCGATGGGCATCCTCGGCTCCTGGAAGCTGGCCGGCGGGGGAACCCAGGGGATCTACGGGATCGGGGTGGCGGTGATGGCGCAGCTGTCGCTGATGGGTCTGATCGTGGCCCTTGACGCGTTCGGTCCGATCACCGACAACGCGGGCGGCATTGCTGAGATGGCCGATCTGCCTGAGGAAGTCCGCAACGTCACGGACCCGCTCGACGCCGTGGGTAACACGACCAAGGCGGTGACGAAGGGTTACGCGATTGGGTCCGCAGCGCTGGCCGCGCTGGTGCTGTTCGACGCGTTCGAGCGCGAGCTGCCTGTCCAAGTACAGCACCCTGGGACGTTTTCGATCGGAAACCCGCCGGTGCTCATCGGCCTTCTGATCGGCGGTCTGATGGTATACCTGTTCACCTCGCTGTCGATGGAGGCTGTCGGGCGCGCTGGTGGCGCGGTGGTGGAGGAGGTCCGCCGCCAGTTCCGGGAGAAGCCCGGGATCATGGAAGGAACCGAGGAACCCGAGTACGCGCACCGCGGTCCGCCTCGTGACCAGGGCCGCGCAGCGGGAGATGATCCTGCCAGCGCTGATCCCGATTGTGCTCACGCTCATCGTCGGCGTGATCAGCGTGGAGGCACTGGGCGGGCTTCTGATCGGGGTGATCGTGGTCGGCCTGTTCGTGGCCATCGCGATGACCTCGGGAGGCGGTGCATGGGACAACGCCAAGAAGCTGATCGAGGACGGCGCGTTTGGCGGCAAGGGCTCTGAGGCCCACGCCGCGGCCGTCACCGGCGATACCGTGGGCGACCCCTACAAGGACACCGCCGGGCCGGCGATCAACCCGATGATCAAGGTGGCCAACATCGTGGCCCTGCTGATCATCCCCATCATCACCTGACGGGCGGCTCCGGCCGTACGCCCCTACGCCGCCGCGCCGTACGGCTGACCCGCTCGGTGAGCCGCGCCCCTCTGAAACCCCAATCGATACGCTCCAGCATCAATGTTCATTCTGATTGTGGGTGCGGCAGGGTCGGTTCAGCGGTCGCCAAGCGGGCGCTCGACGCCGGGCACCAGGTGTCGGTACTGGACTCCGACCCGCTGTCCCATGAGCGGCTTGACAAGGATCAGACGACGGGGTGGGAGGACGTCGGCGGCCGCTTCACGGTCGGCACCGCGCTGGAGATCGACGCACTCCTCGAGGCCGGCATCGAGCAGGCCGAAGTGTTTGTGGCCGCCACGCGGGGCGACAACACCAACCTCGTGATCGCGCAGATCGCACAGCGCCGGTTCCACGTTCCGCGAGTCGTTGTCCGCGTCGCCGATCCCGGGCGTGCCGCGTGGTACGGCGAGCAGGGTCTTCTCACCGTGTCGCCCACCCAGCGCGCGATCGAGCAAGCCTCAGATCTCGTGCTGACGGCAGCTGCCGCCACCTGAGGAGGCGCCGAGCGGCATGTATGTGATCATCGCGGGCGCAGGGAAGGTTGGCTGGAACCTGGCGCGAGAGCTGATCGGCCGCGATCGGGAGGTCACGCTGATCGAGTCCGACCACGCCCGCTTCCGCGTGGTCGAGGACGAGCTTGAACACGCCATGCAGTACGGCGACGCCACCGAGCTATGGGTACTCGAGCGCGCAGGAATCCAGCGGGCGGACCTGGTGATAGCGGTGACCGGCGATGACGAGGACAACATCCTCATCTGCCAGGTCGCAAAGGAGAAATACGGGGTGGGCCGGATCGTGGCCCGGGTCAACAATCCCCGGAACCTTCAGCACTTCCGGTTGCTCGGCGTGCAGCCGGCGGTGTCGGCGACCGATCTGATCCTCCGCCTGATCGAGCACGAGGTCCCCGAGTACGGGCTGGTCCAGCTCCTTGAGCTCGAAGAGGAGCATCTGGAGATCATCGAGGTGGAGGTCGGCCAGGGATCGGAGGCCGCGGCCTGCCGCGTCCAGGACGTTCCGCTCCCAGAGGGGGCTCTGATCATCTCGGTCCTACGCGGCGGGTACCGGGTTCGTTCCCAAGGAGGACACCGTTATCCATGCCGGCGACCAGGTGCTGCTGATCCTGGATCCTGGCCTGGAGTCACAGATAACGCCGCGTTTGCGCCGAGTGCGACGGTGGCGCAGGCCGATGGCTGAACGCCAGGTCGACTACGCGATCATCGGCGGCGGGGAAGCCGGTTTCAACTGCGCTCGCTGGCTCCGTGAGGAAGGCGCCGATGGGAGCTGTGGTGGTCGTCGCCCGCGAGCCCGATCTCGCCCTACTACCGGCCCGACCTCTCGAAGGATTACCTCCGGGGCGAGAAGCCGCGAGAGGAGGTGCTGTTCCGGTCCGCCGGATTCGTACGAGGACCAGAGCATCGAGGTGATGAACAAGGTCTTCTGCCACGTCGATCGACCCCAGCGAGCGGACCAGTCAAGCTCTCAACCGGCGACGAGCTCCGCTTTGGAAATGCGCTCCTGGCGACGGGCGCCAACGTGCGGAGGCTGAACGTGCCCGGCTGTGACCTTGCGGGCATCTACTACCTGCGCACGCTGGGTAACAGCGACGCCATTCGCGACGGCGCCGCGGGGAAGCGGGTGGTCCTGATCGGGGGCTCCTTCATCGCCAGTGAGGTTGCTGCGTCGCTGGCGGAGCTGGGCAGCTCGTGCTCGCTGGTGATGCTCGAGTCGGTGCTGCTCAGCCGTGTGTTCGGCGACCAGGCGGGCCGGTTTTTCGAGAGCCGGCTCGAGAGAGCACGGAATCGAGGTGTACGGGGATGATTCTCTGGACCGGTTCGAAGGGACCGACGGCCAGGTGACCAAGGTGATCACCGAGTCAGGTCGGGAGCTCGAGGCCGATGCGGTGGTGATTGGGGCCGGCGTGAGCCCCGACGTCACGCTTGCGCGGAATGCCGGGCTGGAGCTGGGCGAGAGCGGAGGAGTTCGAGTGGACTCGCGGCTTCAGACCCAGGTACCGGGCCTGTTCGCCGGCGGTGACATCGCGGCTTACGACAGCGTGATTCATGGGCGTCCGATCCGCGTCGAGCACTGGGACGTGGCGTTCAATCATGGCAAGACCGCGGCGCTGAACATGCTGGGTCGCCAACCGGCCCCACGATGTCGTTCCCTACTTCTTCTCCGACCTCTCGGACTGGGCGTCGCTGGAGTACGTAGGGCCCGCGCTCCAGTGGGACCAGGAGGTCGTGCGAGGGTCGATTGACGACGGTGAGTTCTCGATCTTCTATCTCGATCAAGGCCACGTGGCCGCTGCGCTTTCGGTCGGCCGCTCGGACGACATCGAGCAGGCGACGCGGCTGATGAAGTCGGGCGCCGACCTCGGTGGGAGGGCTGATGAGCTGGGCGACCTCTCGACCGAGCTCACCTCGCTTCAGTAAGCCGATACGAGTTGGCGGGATTACCCGCCTGCCAGGCCACTGATGCCCGGCGCAAGCGTGCTCGGAGTCTCGCCCGAAAGTGTGAGCTTGCCGTCGCTGCGCACGGCGTAGATGTCGAGCCGGCTGGTGGAGGACGTCCGGCCTGGCACCAAGACGTACAGGTAACGACCATCGGAGCTCAGCAGAGCGTTGGTCCGCTCGTATTCAGGCTTGCCCGCGGCGGTTTTGAGCGGCGACGTCACCTGGATCTGTGTAAGCACCCCGGCGCCGCTGAGCTGGTACGCCGCAATCGTGGCGCCTGTGCGTGTTCCGGCGCCGGTATTGACGACATACACGAAACGGCTTCCTGTGGCCAAGACGATCCAGCAAGGGCCAAATCCGCTGGCCGGCTTCAGGTCGATCGTTTTGGCCGCGCCGGACGACGCGGTCACCTTGTAGACCGCCACCGTGCCGTGGGGGCCCGAGAAGTCGTGGATCTGCGTGACAACCATCCGGTCGGCCGAGTCGAACACGAACCCAAACGGCAGCGTGTCGTTCGTTTGAAACTTTCGCGGTGCCCCTAGCGCGCCGCTCGCGCTCACCCTGAACGTCTCTATCTCGGCTGGGTTGAGCAGCGTGACGGCCAACAGCTTGCTCCTGTTGTCAAGGCCAATTTGCCTTGCGGTTCCAGGGCGCGCATGGGAGTCGAGCTTGCGATTGTCCCCGCGAATCGGCGTGAGCTTGCCGGCGGCCGAGACCCGGAAACCAGTGACGCTCAGGCTTCCGGTGTTCACGACGTACACAAGGTTGCCCTTAGCGGTGACGCTGTCGGGGAACCGGCCACCGGATGGCTGCTGGTCAACCAGCTTCAACCCGTGGGCCGTTACGCGAAACGAGCTGACCGTGTCGCTTCCCGCGTTCACAGCGAACAGCAGATGGCGAGGCTGGATCATGTCGATCTGGCCCTCCGAATCGACGAACGGACAGACTTCGACAGTCTTGCAGCCCCGCCTCCCGGCGCCACCGGCGCCTCCCGTGGAGACCGCCTGCTCTCTGGCCAGCGTCCCGTCGGCGTGGCGATCGAGGACGATGACCTGGTTCGCCTTCGCGTTGGTCTCGGTGTAGAGCCTTCCGACCACGGTCGCGCTCGAGTTGCCTGCGCGCGATTCGCGGGCGATCGCCTGAGTACCAGCCAGCGCAGCGGCGATGATCAGAGCAACCCCCAAAAGCCAGGAACCTCGACGAACACCCACCGGCTACCTCTTTCCTCTACTCCTCGTACTCCCCCTCACCCGGGATCCTAACGGTCAGGGCTATATCTGACACGTCGGTGTCGCTGCCTCGATCAGGCCGTCAGCCGCCGGCCTCGATCACCCGGCCCTCGTCGCTGAGCGCGAAACCAGAAAGGCCGAACTGTTGGTCGAGCAGTTCCGGGATCTCCTCTCGCTCGACCGGCGTCGTTACCGGGTCGCTGCCGGGGCTGTGGGTGACTAAAGCCAATCCGCTCCAATCGCTCAGCAGGGTTCGAGTCCCGTCCTGGCCTTGGATGGAGGCGACCAGGCCCGTGACGAACGGCGAGCGGGGATGAGTCCCTGTGAACCAGTTGCTGGTCTCGATATCGACCAGCGGCACCGGCTGTGGGACGAAACCGTAGAGATCCCTCCATACGCCGGCGTCCTCAGCCTGGAGCACGAACTCGTCTCCCTCGGGGATGACCCGAAACCGCCATCCGGACTGCTCGTGCATCTCCCCAGGCCCGAAGGGAATCGGCTCTGTCAACGTCCCCGCGCCGAAGCCCACGTCGGCGTGCCACTCATCCCCATCAAGGCTGACCCGGAGGACGAGGTGGCTCCGGGGACGGACGCTCCCCGCCGGCGCGCCCAGCCTGACTCGCGCCAGCATTGGCTCGACCTGGGCGCCGAATTGCTCGAGCGCCGCGCCCAGCAGCAGGTTTTGCTCAAAGCAGTACCCGCCACGCCGGCGCTCGATCAGTTTCTCAGCGAGCGCCTCGGGCCCAAGCGACGGTGGGATTCCCCGGTGCGGATCGAGGTTTTCGAAGGGGATCGAAGCGACGTGGGCGCGGTGCACGTCCGCCAGGGACGGGCTGTCCTGAAGACCGATCCGCTCCAGGTAGGCGTCCAGATCAAACATCTGTCGCTGAATCTAGCGGCGCCGCTATGCGGACAGAGACCCGCGGTGGGCCGGCCGTGTAGAGCTGCCGCGGGCCCCGCGTGACCTTTGGCCGCGCCGCTGGTCCTACCTAGTGGGCCGCGCCGCAGTCGCGGTCGGCCGGCCATTGAATGAGAGCGATAGCCACGTTCATAAGCGGTGCCTGAGCCGGGGGGATCTGTTGGGTGGGGTACGTCTCGTGAGTGAGCCGGGCTCGGTGGCCGGAGCGAAGCGGCGCGTCACGATCTGATGATTCGTTCGACGATTGCTTGTCCGCCTCGACTGGGTAGGAGGGTGACTCCCCGGAAGCGCGCCTTCTCGTCTCGGTGCGTCGGAGCCCGCAACTCCGTCCGTTTGAGGATCGTTGCCAGGACCACCTTCATCTCAAGCTGCGCGAACGCTGCCCCGAGGCAGCGTCGCACGCCGCCACCGAATGGGACCCAGGTGTATGGCTCCGGCGCGCCATCGAGGAATCGCTCGGGCCGGAACGCTTCCGGGTCCGGCCGGTAGAGGTTGGGGTCGTAGTGAACGAGCATGATCGACGCCGCCATCTGCGTCCCGGGCTCGAACACGTAACCGCCCAGCTCGGTCTTGGCCGTGGGCGCGCGGAAGACCTCGGTGACTACCGGCCGAACTCGCAGGGTCTCCTTGATCACGGCTTCGAGGTATTCGCTGCCGTCGGCTGCCTCAACTTCGGCGACTAGGCGCTCCAGCACTGCGGGGGTGCGCAGAAGCCGTTCGAAGGCCCAACCGATTGAGGTGGCGGTGGTCTCGTGGCCGGCCAGGAGGAGCGTGATCAGCTGGTCTCGGAGCTCTCGGTCGGTAAGCGGTTTGTCGTCCTCGTCGCGCGCGGCGAGCAGCAAGGCCAAGATGTCCTCGTGGGGATCGCGATCAGACTCGCGGCGGCGCCGTTCGATCTCCTCGTAGATGAGGGCGTCGATGCGGTTGCGGAGACGGATGAAGCGCCCCACATGGACTGAGCGGTCCCAGATCCTTGCGAAAGATCAGCAGGAACGGGCTGGGCGACGAAAGCCGAGGCAGGAGCCTTCGGAGCTCGGCGACCCTGGCGGGGTCGGTGATCCCGAACACGGCGCGGATGATCACCTCCATCGTGATCGTCTGGGCGACCGCACGCATGCGGATCGTCTGGTCAGGTTGCCAGGTGTCGATCTCGCGGTTGGTGACCTGCTCGATCAGCTCGGCGTAGCGGGCGATCGCCGCGCCGTGGAACGGCGGCAGCATCAGCTTGCGCATGCGCATGTGCCGCTGCCCGTCGAGCAGCAGGATCGAGGATGGTCCGGTCACCGGCTCCATCACCTCTCGCGGCTCGCCGACGTTGTACTCGGGCGGCTTCCACTTGAACATCTGCTCGATGAGATCTCGGTCGGCGATGTGAAACAGCTCGCCGGCCAACGCGTCCCGGGAGCGGAAGACCGGTCCGTAGCGACGGCGCGCCAGCAGCCTCGTCTCGACCGGCCGCACTACGCCCAGCCAGGTTTGGAGCAGGCGCGGCCCGCCCGGGCCAGGGATCGCCGAAGCTGGGGTTCCCGAGGCTACGGTTCCGGGCGCGGAGTTCTTGTCGATGGGCTGGGTGGTGCTGGCTATGAGGAGACCCTTGTCAGGCGAAGACCGTCTCGAGCGGCACATCGATGATCTGCAGCCGCCGGGTCAGGCCGCCGAGCGCGAACTGTCGCAGGTCATCTTCAGATACGCCGAGACCGCGTAGGGCGACCACTGCGAGTCCTCCCAGTGGCGATAAAGGGTCCGTGGATCGTTGAGCTGCAGCTCGGCGGCCATCGGCTAGCGCGGTTTGCGCGCGCGGATGATCGCCGCGACGGCGTGCTCGTGGACGCGGTGGGTCTCCCGGATCTCGATCGTCCTCAAACCCAGCGTCGGCAAGGGCTGCCCGGAACTCGTCCTCGGTGAGCGCGCCGGCGATGCAGCCCGTCCAGGCCGCCATGTCGGCGCGAGTCCGCTCATCCATCTCCGGGTCGGCGATCACGTCGGACACCGCGAACCGGCCACCGGGCCGCAGCACGCGCGCGGCCTCGCGGATCACCTGAGGCTTGTCGCCGGACAGGTTGATCACGCAGTTGGAGATCACCACGTCCACGCTCTCGTCGGCGAGAGGCATGTCCTCGAGGTAGCCCTTGAGAAACTCGACGTTCTCAACGCCCGCCTCGGCGGCGTTGGCGCGGGCCAGCTCGAGCATCTCGTCGGTCATGTCCAGACCGATCGCCCTACCAGTCGGACCGACACGACGCGCCGAGATCAGCACGTCGGCGCCGCCACCCGAACCGAGATCCAGAACGGTCTCGCCCTCGTGCAGATCGGCGACCGCCGTGGGCACGCCGCAACCCAGGACGCGCTGAGCGCCGCTTCGGGCACATCCTCGTCGCAGCGCCTGCGTAGTAGCGTGCGCCGAACACGCCGGCTCGCCGTCCGGGGTCAGCTGAGCCCGGCGAGGCGCAGCAGCCAGTCCCCGTCGGTCCTGCGCGCCTCGGTGGCAGCCTGGCGGCCGCGGCGTAGCGCTCGCGGACGCTTTCGCGGATGTCGGTCAGCTCAGCCATTCGGACAGCTCCTTCAGTGCTTCTGGTTTGACGTAGTAGTAGGCCCACAGACCCGCGCCGCTCCGAATCGACGATGCCGGCGGCGCGCAGCTTCTTGAGGTGGTGCGAGAGGGTGGGCTGGGAGATGTCGAACAGCGGCACGAGCTCGCAAACGCATACCTTGCCGGCGTGCTTTCGAAGCACGTCCACCAGCTGCAGCCGGATCGGGTCGCCGAGGGCCTTGGCGACCTCGGCCATACGCGCCGCCTGGGCACGCTCGACGTCCGGATAGACGACCGGCTCGCAGCACCGCTCACCTGCGGGGCGCTTCTGCTTGGGCACCAGCTCCAGATCGACAGACATCAATATACAGATATCAATTGAAGAGACATTTGTCAATCCATAGACTCGCCCCTGCCGATGAACGGCGCTTCGCTCTACCGTCGTCTGCTGGCCGAGTTCCTCGGCTCTGCGCTGCTCGCTGCGCTGGTGATCGGCTCGGGGATCGCCGCCCAGCATCTCTCACCAAACGACGCCGGACTCGAGCTGTTCGAGAACGCCGCCGCGACCGCCGCCGGGCTGTACGCGATCATCCTCATGTTCGGCCCGGTCTCCGGCGGGCACTTCAACCCGGCCGTTCGATCGCTGACGCGCTATTCGGCGGGATCAAGTGGCGTGACGTCCTCGGCTACCTCCCTGCGCAGTTCGTCGGCTGCGCGCTCGGCGCGGTCCTCGCCAACGGCATGTTCGCGCAAGGCGGCGATCAGCATCTCCACCCACCACCGCGCCAGCCCCGCGCACCTGCTCGCCGAGGCAGTCGCCACCTTCGGGCTGCTGCTCGTGATCTTCTCCCTGGCCCGCACCAGACGCGCCGGCTCAGCGGCCGGCCGCCGTCGGCGCCTACATCGGCGCCGCCTACTTCTTCACCAGCTCAACGAGCTTTGCCAACCCCGCGATCGCCGTCGGGCGCATGTTCTCCAACACCTTCGCCGGAATCGCTCCCGCCTCGGTTCCAGGCTTCATCCTTGCCCAGCTCGTCGGCACTGCGATCGCCGCTCGCCGCGATCCGCATCCTCTACCCAGCATCGAGCCGGCCGACGCCGCCACCGTCGTCGTTCCCCACCCCTCATGAGCACGGTCCTCTTCGTCTGCCGCCAAAACGCCGGGCGCTCCCAGATGAGCCAAGCGCTGTTCGAACGAGCCGCGGGCGACCGACACCGCGCCCTTTCCGCCGGCACCACCCCCGCCGACCACGTGCACCCCGAAGTCATTCAGGTCATGAACGAGATCGGCATCGACCTCTCCGACCGCACCCCGACCGCCCTGACCCGAGAGCTCGCCGACCAGGCCGACCTCGTGATCACGATGGGCTGCGGCGACGAATGCCCCTTCATCCCCGGCAAGCGCTACATCGACTGGGACCTCGCCGACCCGGCCAACCAACCGCTCGACACAGTCCGCGCCATCCGCGACGACATCGATCGGCGAGTACGCGCCCTCATCGCCGAGCTCGACACATCGGGTCAATAGCTGAGCAGCCTCGTTAGGTGACCGCTCTGGATGACGACCAGGCGTAATTCGCCGCCTCGGCCGATCCGTTCCGAGAGTGATCCTGGTCCGCGCGGCTGACGCTACCGTCGAGGAGATGTCCTACAGCCGTGACGCAGGTCGCTCGGTGCTGGCGGCGCGCCTGGCTGCGCAGCGGCTATCAGGGCCGCCGGCCGCTGGCGTGGTTGAGGCGACGCGCCACTTGTTGGCGGTGCAGGCCCAGGACCCGCGCGGTGCGCGGCTGGCGCTGCGTGCTCGTACGGCTGGCGGGCACGCCTCGGCAGTCGACTCCGCACTGACGGATGAGCGTTCGCTCCTTGTAACGTGGGTCAACCGCGGGACGTTGCACCTGATTGCCGCCGAGGATGAGCCGCTGTTACACGCGCTGACCACGCCCCAGCTGCGCCGCACCAGCGATCGCCGGCTGAGCCAGGAGGGCGTCACGCCGGCCCTGGCAGAACGCGGCGTGAGCGCGATTACCAAGGCGCTGGGCGAAAACGGCCCCATGACGCGCGCCCAGCTCCGGGCGGTGTTAGAGAAAGCGCGCGTGCCCACGGCTGGCCAGGCCATGGTTCACGTCCTGTTCCGCGCCACACTGGATGGACTGATCATCCGCGGGCCGCTAATCGCAGGCGAGCACGCGTTCGCATTGGTCGCCGATTGGCTGGGCGAGCGACCCAAGGTCGAGCGCGGTCGCGCGCTGGCGGAGTTGGCGCGGCGCTACCTCGCCGGCCATGGGCCCGCGGACGAGCGTGACCTGGCCAAGTGGGCACAGCTGACGCTGCGCGACACGCGTGCCGGCCTGAACGCGATCGCATCCGAGCTCGATCAGCGCCTCGACAGCCTCCTGGACCTGCACCGCGGTGAAGTGCCGCCCCCACCGCCGACTCGGCTGCTCGGACCGTTCGACCCGCTGCTGCTGGGCTGGCGCTCCCGCTCGTTCGTGGTTGAACGGAATCAGGAGATCGTCCTGGTGAATGGGATCATCAAGGCGACGGCGCTGGTCCGCGGACGCGTTGCCGGCACCTGGACGATGCCCGGCGGCCGGGTCGAAGTGGAGCTGTGGGAGCAGCCAAGCCGGGCGACAGCGGCCGCGGTTGCCCGCGAAGCCGCCGCGGTCGAGACCTACATGGCTGCGGGCTGAGCGCGTTCAGCCGAGGTGGCGCAGCGAGGGCCACTCTTGCCCCCAGGGGCGCAGTGGCGCGGCGCACACGCTGACCGGTTGGCGTTGCTCGTCGTTGTCGATGCCGACCCCATCGTTGATCCGGGCGACGGTTGCGCAGCCGCGAAAGTGCCGGGCCAGCTGATTGGGCCTCAGGCCGATCGTCAGCACGGGTCGGCTTCCGTCTGGGGGCGGCCCCCATAAGCCGAACGCGTTGTGGCCGCTGTACGCGGCGGGGAGACCGAGGGCCGGGCCGTACCGGTCGATCGCGCCGGCTTCGCCGTAATTGGCGGTGAAGATCACTGGGCGGTCTTGACGTGAGAGGCGCCGGTACACCCGCTCGACGGTTCGGGCGAGCTGGGGCCAGCCGATCGTCTCGCCGACGTCTGCGTTGGCGGCTACTACGGGACCGGCGTCGCGGGCGGGAAGGATCGGGAGCGCGATCACCGCGTCGACGATCCCGCACAGCGCGATCACCACTGCGAGAAGCACAGCACGGGCGACGCTTCCACGCTCGAGCCAGCGATCGACTGACGCGGCGCCCGCGCCGATCAGCAGCGGCAGCAACCCGGCGAGGTAGTAGGGCTTGCCGCCGCTGGCCATGAACACGACCGCAAGCGTGACCCAGGTCCAGCCCAGGAAGCGCGCGTCCCGGAGCTCCGGGTCTTTGAACAGGCGTACGAGCCCGGCAGTCCACACCACGATGAGCGGCGGGCTGACCAGCAGCGCCTGGAACGGCACCACCGCCCACCAGGGTTGGGAGCTGACGGAATGGCCGGCCGCCAGCGATTGGCTGACGGTGATCTGCGGCCAGCCGTGGGCGGACTGCCAGGCCAGCCAGGGAGACCAGAGCGCCAGCGCCAGCACAGCCCCGGCCCACACGTGCCGATTGGTCAACAGGCGTCGCGGGCCGCTCATCACCACGCCGACGAGCAGGCCGACGGCGAGGAACGCGGGCAGCGGCTTGTTCAACAGGCCGATCCCCAGCACCCCACCCGCGATCACGAACAGCCATCCCTCGGCGTTCCGCACGGCGCGGACGACGAGCCAGCTGAGCACGGTCCAGTCCAGCAGATCGAACGTCGAGGTGCTCAGCAGATGGCCGCTGAACAGCACGATCACGGCGACCGCGGCCACAGCCGCCGCGATCCATTCAGCCCGCCGGGTAGCACCGAGCTCGCGCGCCAGCAGGCTGGTCACGATCACGGTGCCCGCGGAGGCCAGCGCCGATGGCACTCGTAAGACCGTGAGCGAGCCGCGGGATATATGGATCATCGCCCAAGCGATCAGCGGCGTGAGCGGCCCCTGGTCCGGATATGCCCAATCCAGGTGACGCGACGCCACCAGGAAATACAGCTCGTCGCGGTGATACCCGTAGCCCGAGGCGAACGCCAGTAACAGCACGACAACCGCGGCGGCTAGCAGCAGCACCTGGCCATCCAGAGGCATCCGGCGGCGGGCTGCGAGGCTGCTCGGCGCGGTAGTTCTTCGGTCCTGAGGTGTCAGCGAACTGTGCGAAAGAAGCTTCGTATGTCGGCCACGAGCAGCTGAGGTGCTTCCATCGCGGCGAAGTGGCCGCCGTCGTCGAAGTCGGTCCAGTGGGTGATGTTGTTGGCCTGCTCGCCGTAGCGGCGGATGGCAACGTCCTCGGCGAAGGCGGCGACCCCGACCGGAGTGGGGGACGGTGACCGGCCCCATGAAGCGCGGGCATGCATGTTCTCGTAGTACAGGCGTGCCGCGGACGCCGCCGTCCTTGTCGTCCAGTAGAGCATCACGTTGGTGAGGATCTGCTCCCGGGTCAGCGCCTGCTCGATCGGGCCGTGGGCCCAGTCGGCCATCCGGTCGACGGCCCAGGCCAGCTGTCCGACGGGAGAGTCCGTGAGCGGATAACCGATCATCTGCGGCCGCTGGGCGTGAATCTGGAAGTAGGCATTGCCGGCCGGCGACAGGAACCGCTTGATCCGCTCCAGGCGGGCGCGCTCCCGCTCGCTCAAGGTGGCGAGCTCGGACTCGGCGATCTCGCCAAACGGGATGAAACCGACCGAAGCCGCGTTGAGATGAATCCCGGCCACGTGCTCGGTATCGAGGTGCCCGAGTTCGGGTCCGATCAGCGCACCGAGGTCCCCGCCCTGAGCGCCGTAGCGCGGATAGCCGAGGCGACCCATCAGCTCCGCGAACGCTTGGGCCATGCGGGTGGAGTTCCAACCCTTCTCGGTAGTCGGACCGGAGAACCCGAACCCGGGCAGCGATGGAATCACCAGTTCAAACGCGTCGGCCGGATCCGCGCCGTGCGCTCCGGGGTCGCTCAGGGGGCCGATGATCTCGAGGAACTCCGCCACCGATCCCGGCCAGCCGTGGAGCAGCAAGAGCGGTAGCGCTCCCGCCTCCGGCGAGCCGACATGGAGGAAATGCACCCGCTGACCGTCGATTCTGGCTAAGAACTGTGGCGCCGCGTTCAACCGTGCCTCCTCGGCCCGCCAGTCGTACCTCGCGCGCCAGTAGTCGACCAGCTCTCGAAGATAAGCCTGCGGCACGCCGTAATCCCATCCCGTATCGGGCAGCTCGTCCGGCCACCGCGTTCGATCCAGACGCTGGCGCAGATCCTCCAGCTCAGACTCGGGAAGTTCTATCCGGAACGGCTCGAAGCCGTCCTCGGCGTCTCGAGCAGGGCGCGTAGCTGTCATCGTCGGTCTCCTCCAAGTGGACGCTCAGCTCGATTTTCGATCCCGCCCACGGAAGAAGGTTGGCCGCCTCCGGATCTGCTCTCGAGCCGCTCTTTGAGAGCCTGCAGGATGCGTGGCATGTCCCGGCGGGCTTGCCGTCGGACAAACAGCGGGACGAGCAGCTTCCCGATTCCGTGGCCCTCAAAGTCGAGTTCGATCGTCACCCGCGAGCCGGCGGGGTCGTCGAGCGGCTCAACTGTTACCGAGACGATTCCCCGGATCGGTCCCGAGATGCCGTGGTCGGCCCATCGCCGAGGTGGGTCGTACTCGGTGATCTCGGAGACCACCTCGCGTTCGGTCCCGCCGATCCTGCGGGTGGTTATGCATCTAGAACCCACGCGGATGGGCGAGTCATCCATGCGGCCATCGACGACGTCAGGCTGCCACTCGCAAAACCCCCTCGGGTCGATGGCGTACGTGAAGACCTCCTCCGCCGGACGCAAGATCTCAACCGTGGTGACGATTGGGGACATTGGCCGCTCCTTTCGTTGATGGGTCGATCGGATACCGCTGCCTGTCGTAGCCTCGAATGGCCCAGTCCCGGGACCGACATAAGTAAACCAGATAGTTGGTAAACTTGATGGCTGAATAAGATGGATCGGCTAAGTCAGACGTTCGCCGCCCTTGCTGATCCGACGCGGAGGGAGATCCTGGCCCGGCTCGCCCAAGGAGAAGCCACCGTCAACGAATTGGCCGAACCGTTTCCGGTCACGGTTCAGGCGATTTCCAAGCACCTCAAGGTGTTGGAAGGAGCCGGTCTTATCGAGCGTGGGCGCAGCGCCCAGCGCCGGCCATCCCGTCTCCAGGGGGCCCGGCTGAAGGAGGTGGATGAATGGGTCGAGGCCTATCGCCACTTCTGGGAGGCGAGCTTCGCCGAGCTCGACGCTCGCCTGCGATCCATCCAGGAGGGATCCCAACGTGGCTGACCAATCAGCCCCGCTAGTTGCGCCCGAGAGGGTGATCACGATCACTCGACGGTTCGAGGCGCCCCGCGAGCTGGTGTGGAGGGAGTGGACCGAGCCCGCGCGCTTCGCGGCTTGGTTCGGGGGACCGGAAAGCGAGGTTCCCCTGTCGACGGTTTCGCTCGATCTCAGACCCGGCGGCGCCTGGAGCGCGACGACATTGGCCTACGGCACCCATCGTCGCGACGTTCGCTGGACGGGCGAGTATCTCGAAGTCTCAGAACCGAGCCGACTCGTGTTCACGATCTCCGGCCTCAGAGGCGAACGGGCGCCGGACGTTGTGACGGTGACGTTCGTGGACCTCGGCGACGCCCGTACCGAGATGCTGTTCCGCCAATACGGCCACGGGACCCCCGAGCAATACGAGCGCGCCAAGGCCCGCTGGGCCGCCGAATTCGATCGCATAACCGAGCGCCTCTGCCAACAGCGACAGTCCGGACATACACGTGACGACCGGTCCCGGACCGCCATTCCCGAGCCTCCGGCGATCCAACGGCTTAGACCGAACCGCCAGATGTAAGTCCCGCCAAGGTTGGTCACCTCGTGACCACCTGGCAGGCTAACGATCACGCAGACGAAGCAGGCGCCCTGGTATTGGCGAGATGCACGTCGCTGGTGAAGGCCGGGCCGACACCTGCCTTCGTGCTTGCGCGGGTATTCGCAGCTGAGGACGCCGGCGTGGCTGCAGGATCACTTCCCGATCGTGTAGATCGCGGGGCACCTCCATGTCGCCCGTGTTCCAACCTCCCACGCGCCTCGAATGACCTCTACGTTCTCCTCCGACATCGCTACTCCCGGAGCCCGGCGCGAGCCTCGAGGGGATGGCGGTGCGCTCAGCCGCATCGAGGATCCGAGTGGCGCCACCTTGGAAGTCAGTCACGTCTGCTGTGACGCGTAAGCGCCATACCGGCCCATCCAACGCCCGGCACTCGAAACGAACAACGCATCTGACCCGAGGCGGTACGCGAACCGACGACATGGCAGCCCGCTAGGCAGCTGGTATGTGCCGCGCTTAGGAGCTGCGACACCGCAGCCACCGGCGCGAGGGTGCTTCATCCAGACCCAGCGCCGTTCGCCCACCAGCTCGCTAATCATTCCGCCGTCGGCGCGCAGGCCGCGACCCCGACCAAGTACGGCGTCTGCTTATCTCCGGCCAGCACCGTGGTGGTGATGGTGCTTCGACGGGTGGGGATGCCGATGGCGGGGCTTGCGCTTCGGCGGCTTTGCGCTTCTGGTGCCCCGGCAGGCGCTGGTGCTCGAGACGTGCTGAGTCGTGCCATCGGCGAAGGTGAAGGCTGCCTGGGCAGCCCAGCCACTCGACGGACAACGCCTGGGGGTGGTGAAGTAGCCGGATGCGGCGGGGAAGGTGAAGTCGATTGTGCGGACCGCGGTCTGGCCGTCGGGGGGCCCGCCCGGGGTGGCAGGAGGGTTCCCGATCAGCGTGTCGCCTTGAATCGCGATCCGGTCGTCGGCGAGGGTGGCGCCGGTGTTGTGATCTTGAACGACTTCGACGATCCCTTGTCCTGTATTGAAGATCGAGACATCGGTCGGATAGGGGTCGATCGGGGGTCCGAAACCGGTGTCGGCGGTGAGAACTCCTCCACCTACGCGCGACTGAGCAGGACAGGCCGCCGGTCCGTTGGCCATGATCTGCTGGTCGCTGGCCGTGCAGCGCGGGACCGCGAGGTTGACGTGAAGACCAGGAACGCTGATCACGAGGTGTTTGATGGGAGATGGCTTGCCGCTGGGGTCAGCCGGGTTGCGGTAGACGATGTAGAGATGAACCGCAGAGACCGTGTCTGGAGTCTGGGAGCTGAACTGCAGCGAGAAATCGCTCTGCTGGGCGGCCGCCACCGGGGCGAGGAGGAGCAAGCTGCCCACGAGCAGAAGGCCCAGGCGCCGTGCTCGCCCAATCCAGACTGTTGTCGGAACTCCCACCATCCGTACGTGTACGGTACAACGTACGGATCGCTATTGCAATCATGAACCGCAGCGCGAAGGCTGCCGGTCGTTCCCGGCTTGGGCTGACCCCTCAGGCGATCGTCGATGCGGCTGCTGGCTTGCTGGATGAGCAGGGTCTGGAGGCCTTGACGATGCGCCGGGTCGCAGAGCGGCTGGGTGTGGGGACGATGACGATTTATGGCTATTTCCGCGACAAGGACTCGTTGCTCGACGCGGTCATCGATACAACAGGCGCGGGGCTGGTTCCGCGCGTCCGTGGCAAGGCCTGGCAGGAACGGATCCGCAAGCTGATGCTCGCCTTGCACGAGCAGCTTGTGGCCCATCCCTTCCTGGTGGAGCTGCGGTTGCGCCGCCCGTTGATGAGCCCTGAAGCGATGCGCTGGACCGAGGCCGCACTGAGCATCCTTCAAGACGCCGGCCTCCAGCCGGGGCGGGCAGCCGAGGCTTTCCGGCCCCTATTCGTATATACGTTTGGACATGCGGCATTCAACCGCGGGGACGCGGACCCGGAGCTCGTAGCGCGCGCCCAAGCTTCTGTGCTCTCCCTAACGCGCGAGGAGTTTCCGTTGGTGATCCAGGCCGCCCAAGAGCTGGCAGCCGCACTGGTCGGAACGCCCTCCTACGAGCTGGGGCTCGATCTTCTCATCACCGGAGTTGAGCGGTTGATCGCCACGCCTGAGAACAGTTGACCGCGGTCGTCCGGGGCGAGCGGCGGCGAACATGGCTGCGAGCGCGCGCCTGGCCCGGCAGAGACCCGATCCACGCCCCGACACAGAGTGGCACGCGCGGGCTGTTGCATCCACGCGGCACCGCCGAACCCCGTGCTCCGCGATGCCACCCGATGGCCGGTGGCGATTCCGGTGCTCGGCACGACTGAGGGCAGGTTCTATTCGGTAAGGAACTTCTCGATCACCGCGAGCGTCAAGTCGGGTTGCTCGATGAAGAAGAGGTGACCGGCACGAGGAATCACCTCCAGGCGCGCGCCGGGGATGGGATCACTCAGCGTTTTGCTGTTCTCCGCCGGGATCACGGCATCTTGCGCTCCAGTAATCACCAGGGTCTGTTGGCTGATCAAGCCGAGGCGATCCAGAGCGTCATGTTCGAGCACCGCAGCGATCTGGGACCTGCTGCATTGACGGACGGACCCCGAGAAGCCCGGCGCACCTCAATCCCGCCGAACAGCCGGGGATCATCGACCCCTCCGAGGCTCGTACGCACCCTCGGAGGGCGACGTTTGCCCGGAACCACCACGGATGCTCGGGTCGCGGCGCTCGAACCCTCCACCGACGATTCGTCGGAAAACCGTCCGGCGAGATCCGAACACTCGCCAGCGAGTGAACCGCCCTATAGCCACGCGGCTCGCCGCCGCCTACGGCGGGCCGGCCGCAGCACGCAACGCGCCAGTCCAGCTTCGATCACAACGCGATAACCCCATCTACGACGCACGCCGCCGCGCCGGCTGGACCTCCATTCCTCGCACGGCGCAACTTCGCGCGGCTCGGCCCCGCGTCTCGCCTTGCGCGGAAAGCGGGGCGCGCCCGTTTCTCCTGCGCGTGCGCTAGCCAAGACCGTCCACTGAGACGTGACCGCTCCGAACGAGGCCACGCACTCTGCTCAGCTGCACCGCGTTGACGCCTCGTTTCTCGACTGAGCATAAGTCGGCTGCGGGCCACCAAGCCGGCTGGCGAGCAAGCGGCCCGACGTGGGGAAGCACACGTATCAGCGCGCGAAATCTCTGATGGAAAGGACGAGCTCCGGCGCTCTGGCGGCCCGGCACCTGCGCAATAAGAGTCCGCTCTCGCCCTGGACGAGGAGCCGGCGCGTCGACGGAAGAGATGGTTCGGACGGGCGGCCGCTCTTCCGGCTCCTTGACTTTCGTAACCGCTTCGATATAGTTCCGTAGCAGTTTCGTAAGGGACCGTTAAGGATGCCAACTCGTACTCGCGACCTATTGCTGAGCCTCCTCGAGCGTGCGGCGAGGGACGATCGGCCTGTCATCGATCATGGCAAGGAGGATGGTCTTGTGCGAGCGCTCGAGGCCGAGGGGCTAATCGAGCTCCAAGGGGACGCATATCGGGCGACCGCAGCGGGACTCAGGGCGCTCGAAGATCGCGGCGCGCGGCCTTGGCCGTCGGGGCCGGTGGCAGTGTTGTTCACCGATATCGCAGGGTCGACAGGGCTTGTCGAGCGTCTCGGCGACCGGGAGGCGCATCGACTCTTGCGCCGCCATTTTGAGCTGCTGCGCGCGGCGATCGCCGCCCACGCCGGGCACGAGGTCAAGAATCTCGGAGACGGGCTGATGGTGGTGTTTGCAGCGGCGTCAGACGCGATTGCGTGTGCGACGGCGATGCAGGCTGCGGTGGCTTTCGAGGGCGGCGACGTTGGGCTGCGGATCGGGGTCCACGCCGGCGAGCCGGTGCGCGAACACAACGACTACTTCGGCACGCCAGTCATCATCGCGCGGCGGCTATGCGATCGCGCCCAAGCCGGCCAGACGCTCGTTTCCGAGCCGGCCCAGCAGCTTGTCGGGACACAACAGTTCGAGTCCGTCGGGGAATTGGCGCTGAAGGGGCTGAGCGCCCCGGTTCGCGCGAGCGCCCTCGGTGGCTGGCGCCCGCGGAGCCCGAGTCCGATGGCATTCGTCCCCGCAGCGGCCTAGCCGTCATGTCGCGGCGCTTCTTCCGTCACGGCGAGCTGCCGCTGGTGCTGCTGGCGTTGGTGTCAGAGCGGCCAAAGCACGGCTACGAAATCATGGCCGACCTCACGCGCCTATTCGGTCCTCACTATCGAGCCTCGCCCGGAAGCATCTACCCGGCGATCGAGGCACTGGAGGCCGAGGGTCTCATCGAAGGCGAGGCGGTCTCTGGCAAGAAGGTGTACCGCAGCACTCCTGCCGGGGACGGAGCCCTCCAGACGCGCGACGAGCTGGTCGCCGCACTTGAGCTACGCACCGGGGTGCGGCTGGGGCGCGACGATTCGCTCGACCCGGTGCTGGCGCGATTCAACGCGCGGGTGAGGCCACTGTCGGGCCGGGTGGATGTTGACGCAGCCACGGCCGTGCTCGACCGGGCGGCGGCGGAGATCGAGAACCTCAACGGGAAAGGCGGCGGGAGATGAACGACGATCCGTTTGAACGCGCGGTGGAGCGGGCCGAAGCCGCGCAGAAACAGAAGGACGCTGAGCGGCGCGTGCACCTGGCCCAGCGGTGGGCGTCTGGGCAGCGCAAGGCGTTCAGGATCCACGCGACGGTGTTCGTCGCGGTCCAGCTGCTGCTCGTCGCGATCTGGGCGCTGGTGTGGGCCACTTCCGGCGCGCACTACCCGTGGTTCATCTTCCCGCTGCTCGGCTGGGGCGTCGGGGTCGCCGCTCACTACGCCGTGGTGCGCGATCACTTCAAACGACGCAGCTGAACGTGACATGGCGCGCTCGCCATGGGAACATATGTTCCGCTTGCACCGGACGAAACTAGTCCTCCCGGGGAGATGAGCGCGCGCTATCGTCACGCCCGACTGGCGCACTGCCGAGCGACGAGTCAGTCGATGCGGATTGGTGTAATTGGCAGCACGACGCACTCTGGATGCGTTAGTCCTGGTTCGAGTCCAGGATCCGCAGTAGCCGGTAACCCATTCAACCGCGGAGGGATGCCCGCTTAGCCCTAACCCCCGCAAGCGCCCGCGAGATATCTCCTCCCAGGCGCGGCCACGCGCTCGGCGATGCGGCACCAACGATCACGACCAACCCTTGGTGGCCGCTCACCAGGCACGCGATCTCGATGTAGCGCGAACCGGTCTTCGTTGTGTAGCTGTCTTTGACGCAACTGCCGCGACCGGTGGGAAACGCCAGATTGGTCGCCGCGGACAAGCGGCTGGCGCTGCGCTCTCCCTCCTGCGTGTTGTGGGCGATGCGGAACGACGACCAGTTGGCCAGCGTCTCATCGCCCTGGCGCGGAGTGAGGTTCAGGTAGCCGAGGATGCGCCCGTTTGCGTCTAGCAGTACGGCCGTTGCGGTACCGGGGTCGCCGGGTGTCCGGCGCCAGCCAGGGGGATAGGGCAAGGCACCACCGCTGGCAATCCGGGCGACCGGCCACGAGGGCGGCGCCGGCGATGCACCAAGCCAGGTCGCCGCGGCGGTCCGACTCTGGCCGCTCGAGCCGCAGGCAGACACGAGAAGAGCGCCCGTCAGCGTGGCCCCCACGATCGCGGACCGCGACCGGCGGGCCGCGACCACGCTCCCCGTGGCCCAACGTCGTCTGCTCATGGATCCAATTCTCCTCCTTGCGCCCGAATGGTTCGTCTCGACGCACGAGACGGCCCGAACGGGCTCGACCCTCCGCACCGGCCGCAGGTGCAGGACCGGCATAAGCGGGAAGAAACGGCCGAATCATGCGTCTTGGTGGCTGAGACAACTCTTCCTAGGAGGGATCGTGAAGCCAAAGCCCTATCGGCTAGCCGCACTGGTCGCTACCGGCCTGCTTGTCGCGGCGTGCGGAAGCAGCAGCTCGACCAAGAGCACGCCGGCGGCGGCAGCCCCGGCCACGCCACAGACAGGTACCTCAACCACGAGCACCGCGGCTGCGAGCGGGACCGCGATCACAGTCGTTACCAAGAAGCACGGCAAGCTGGGAACGATCCTGGCCGCCGGTCCCAAGAACCTGACCGTCTATCTGTTCGAGGGAGACTCGGGCTCGACCAGCCACTGCACAGGCCCCTGCGCGAAGGCGTGGCCTCCGGTGACGGTCTCCGGCACACCGACAGCAACCTCGCCGGCAGAGACAGCGCTGGTCAGCACGACGACACGCGCCGACGGCACCAAGCAGCTGACCTACAAGGGCCACCCGCTCTACTACTTCATCAAGGACAAGGACAACGGAGACGCCTACGGCGAGGGCGTCAAGGCGTTCGGGGCGAGTTGGTACGTGCTGAAGCCAAACGGCTCCAAGGTCGACAACTCGTAGGAGGGCGAACCCTCGGCCGGCGGGTCAGCTGGGGTCCGTGAACGCGGCCGGACGCTTGGTCAAGCCGGCCGTTACGGCCGCGAGCTGGTTGGGCGACCCAATCAACTGCAGCTGGATCTGCGCCTCAAGCCGGAGCCCCTCCTCCGGGGTCGCATTCCAGGTCTCGTTGAGGAGCCGCTTGGCGCCGCGCACCGCGTCTGGCGATCGTCCGGCGATCTCGGCCGCCAGCTCACGGGCAGCGGCCAGCGGATCATCGGCGAGGTGTGTCACTAGGCCCAGCCGCATCGCCTCCTCGCCGCTGAAGACACGGGCGGTGTAGGTGAGCTCCTTGGCCACGTCGATCCCCACCAGCCGGGGCAGCGTCTGGGTGATCGACATGTCCGGGATCAGCCCCCATTTGGCCTCCATCACCGACATCCGGGCGTCGCGCGTGGCGATCCGGATATCCGCCCCCAGGGCGATCTGCAAGCCACCGCCCAAGCAGTTGCCGTGCACCGCGGCGATCACCGGAACGGGCAGCGTCACCCAGTCGTATGCCACCCGCTGAAATCGATTCGGCACCACCTGATCCAAGCTCTCGCCGCCGTTGACACCCGCGTCGCCAGACATCGCGCTCGCCACATCGAGCCCCGAGCAGAAGCTCGGACCTTCGCCATGCAGGACCACCGCTCGCACGCCGGGCTCGGAGACCACCTGCTCGGCCGCGGCGACGATCCCTTCGAACATCGCCAGATCCAGCGCGTTGTGCTTGTCCGGGCGCGCCAGCGTGACCGTGGCGACGTGATCCGAGACCGCAACCCGGACACGCTGCTCGGTCGTGGGGGACGCGCTCATGGCTCGCACAGACTAACGCTGTCGCCCACCCGGATCGTCCCTGGTTCTAGGACAGCGCCGTAGACACCGAATGGGAGCGGCTCAGTGGTATCCAAGTCGCTCCGGTAATTCGCCAGGATGTCGAGCGTCGGCATATCGACCTGGCCGGTGTCTGGATCCCGGCTGGTGATCAGACAGCGCCCCACGTGCCCCCCGAAGCGCACAAGCGTCTGCCCAACCCGACACCTGCGGCCGACCCAGGCGTCCTCCTCGTGGGCGGATAGGCCATCGACCTCGATCAGCATCCTGAACCGACGCGAGTCAACGCCGTCATATCCACCCTCGCTAGCCAGGGCGTCGAGCGACGCACGCGAGATGAGCGACACGGCTCCTCGGGCCCCGCGATCGACAGCGCTCGTCTCGCCCCCCTCGACCAGCACGCAACGTCCGTCCGGCGAAACGGCTCAGGGCCTCGGCCCAGGGGCCGTTCACCACCCGGGCGGACGCGGTCCGAGAGAAGAAGCGAGTCGCGATTTCCGCCCCATGCTCCACCTTGCCCTCCAGGATCTGACCGCCGGGGAAGCTCAAGCTCAGCCGACGATCCGAATCGCTGTAGCGCGCCACCACGGCGTTCATTTCTCCGAGCTGCTTGCCGTTGAGCATCTGCCCGGACTCGTCCACAAGGTAGAACCGGCGATTCTCTCTGACCCCACCGCGGCCCACTTCCACCTCCTCCACGGAATGGAGCCGGGTGCCCTTCACCGGCGTCAGCGCCAATCCGACGACAGCTGGCATCTACGCTGCCGCTGACTGCTCTGCCCAGTCGCGGTACAGCCTGTGATAGTGGCCCTGGGCGTCGAGCAGCTCCTCGTGCGTCCCCTGTTCGACGATCTGGCCGTGCTCCAGCACCACGATCCGCGACGCTCGCTGGATCGTCGACAGGCGGTGGGCGATGACGACCGCGGTGCGCCCCGCAAGCAGCCGCCGGAGGCCATCCTCGATCAGGTTCTCAGTGTGGATGTCGACGTTGGAGGTCGCTTCGTCAAGCACGAGGACCCGGGGGTCGGCCACCAGCGCGCGCGCGAAAGCGATCAGCTGGCGCTGACCGGCTGACAGCTGAACGCCACGCTCGCCCACCTCCGCGTCGTATCCGTGCTCCAGCGCGGCGATGAAGCTCTCGGCACCGACCGCACGGGCCGCGGCCGCGATCTCCTCATCGGAGGCGGAGGGCCGTCCGAACGCGATGTTCTCTCGCACCGTCCCGCTGAACAGAAATCCTTCCTGAGGCACGATGCCCATCTGCGAGCGGAGCGAATGCATCGACACATCACGAAGATCGTGCCCGTCGATCAGCACGCGTCCCTCGGTGGGATCGTAGAAGCGGGCCACAAGCTTGGCGAAAGTCGACTTGCCGGCCCCGGTCTCGCCGACGAGGGCAACGGTCTGGCCCGCGGGCACGACGAGGTCTATGTCCCGCAGGGGCCACGAGTCCGCAGTGGTGGAGTCTGGCGAGGACTCCTCGAAAGATCCAGGCGGGGAGTCGTAACGGAACGAGACGTCCTCGAAGCGCAGCTCTCCGCGGAGCCGGGGAAGGTCAACTGCATCGGGCGAGTCGACGAGCTCAGGTTGCTCGTCGAGGAGGTTGAAGATCTTGTCGAGCGCCGCCATCCCGGACTGGTAGACGGTGTAGAGCTGCGATAGCTGCTGGATGGGGTCGAAGAAGTTGTTCAGCGCGGCGATGAACCCGAACACAACGCCAGTGGAGGTGTGCCCGTTGATCGCCTCAATCCCTCCGATAACCAGTATCTCCGCCGTCACCAGGGCCGACAGGAACTCCACCCCGGGGAAGTAGGCGGCATTCAGCTTTACGGTCGTCATGTTGGCCGCCAAGTTCTCCTCGTTGAGCCCATCAAAGCGACTGATATGCCGCGGTTCCTGGCCAAACGCCCGCACCACCCGGATCCCGGAAAGCGACTCCTGCAGGTAGCCCGTGATGGCGGCGATCTTCTCCCGGGTCAGCCGGTAAGCATCAGCCGAAGCGATCCGGAACGCCACACCGCCGATCGCCAAGATCGGGAACGCCAGCAACGTGAGCAGCGCCAGGTGCGTGTCAAGCACGAGCAGGATCACGACGACTCCGATCAGCGTCAGCCCCGACTGGAACAGCGTGGCCATCCCGTCCTCCACCAGCTGGTCGAGCGCCTCTACGTCGTTGGTCAGGCGGGAGATGATCACGCCGGCCCGCTTGCGGGAATAGAACCCGATCGAGAGCCGCTGGAGATGCGAGAACAGCCGCACCCGCAGATCCTGTAGCGCACGCTGTCCAACCCATCCGACCAGATAGGTCTGGGCGGCGGAGGCGAGCGCGTAGAGGATCGCGGAAAGCAGGAAAGCGCCGACCACCAGATCAAGCGTGGTCACGTCGTGGCGGTGGATCCCGTCGTCGATTGCGAGCTTGGCAAGTGGGGCCGGAGCCAGAGCGGCCGCGGTGGCGAGCACCAGCGACACGATCATGGCAAGGACGCGCCACCGGTACGGCGCCAGTAGTTCGGCCAGCCCACGTAGCTTGCGGCGGCGACCGGAGGTCTGCTTGAAGCGGCGGCGGATGTCCTGGAACCGGTCCGGACGGCGTGATGCCGGCGGGGACGTCTGCGAGCCCGGATGGCGAGCGGCCGCCGGCATCACAAGCCCGCCACCTCGGCCTCGAGCGGCTTGCGGTTGAGGAACACCTGGTCGGGCATCCCCTTCTCGACGATCTCTCCATAGAGGGGCGATGAACCGACGAGTTCGTCATGGGTGCCCTGCGCGGCAACGGCGCCGTCTTCCAACACGACGATCTCGTCGGCGAGCGCGATCGTGGACAGGCGATGCGCAATCACGAAAGTGGTCCGTCCCGCCATCACCTCGCGCAGCGCGACCTTGATCTCGTACTCGGTTGATGCGTCGACCGACGAGGTGGCGTCGTCCAGGATCAGGATCCGCGGATCGATCAAGATCGCACGTGCGATGGCGATCCGCTGGCGCTGCCCTCCTGACAGGGTCAGGCCGCGCTCGCCGACCAGCGTGTCGTAACCCTTTGGAAGGGCTCGGATGAACCCGTCGGCCTGGGCGGCACGGGCGGCCCTCTCCACGTCTTCCCGGCTGGCCTCGGGACGGCCGTATGCGATGTTCTCCGCGACCGTCGCCGAGAACAGGAACGGGTCGTCGGTCACCACCGCTATCTGGCGACGCAAGCTGGCGGGATCCACCTCGCGCACATCGACTCCGTCGATTCGCACGGCCCCGGTGGTTACGTCATAAAGGCGCGGCAGCAGCGAAACCAGCGCAGTCTTGCCCGATCCCATCGCGCCGACCAGGGCGACCGTCTCGCCGGCGTCCACCTCGAGGCTGATGTCGTGTAGCGCGGGGCGTGGCGACCCCTCGAACGTGAGGCCTACATCGTGCAGCGATACGCGCCCTGGGCCGGACGGCAGAGGTGGCGCCTCGGCGGGCGCGGTCATCTCGGGCGCCCGGTCGAGGATCTGGAAGATCCGCGCTCCTGATGCTGTCGCCCGCTGAGCCGCGCTCAGCATGTAGCCCAGCGTTCGCATCGGGGAGATCAGCATCAGCAGGTAGGCGTAGAAAGCGGTGAAGTCGCCGACCGAGAGGGTGCCGTTGATCACCTCACGCCCGCCCACCAGCAGGATCACGGCCAACCCGAGGTTGGGCAGAAAGCTGATCATCGGCGTGTAGCGAGCCTGGATCCGCGTCGCCACCATCTGCTGACCGAATACGCGCGTGACCGATCCGCGGAAGCGCTCCAGCTGGCGCGCTTCCTGAGCGAACGCCTTGACCACGCGTACCCCGGAGATGTTCTCCTCGGCCTCGGCGGTCAGCTCGGCTATTCGCTGCTGGGCCTCCTGGAGCGCCGGGCGGGACCGGCGTCCGTAGCGCCAGGCGATGAGTACCACGAACGGCACGGGCGCGAGCGAGAGCGCCGCAAGGTCCGGTCTGAGCGCGAACATCGCCGCTGCCGCCAGGAGGATCGACAGCAGCGACTGGCCGATGAAGATCAGCCCGTAGCCCAAGAAGAAGCGGACCGACTGGAGGTCCACGGTGGCACGGGACATGAGCTGTCCGGTCTGCTGGCGATCGAAGAAGGAGAGTTCGAGCAGCTGAAGATGGCCGTAGAGGCGATTGCGCAGATCACGTTCGACGCCCAGCGACACGCGCCCGGCCACGAGGCGTCGCGTCACGCTCATAGCCAGACGTAGAACACCTGCGATGCCGATGGCGATCGCCCACACGATCAACGTGTGATGACTGTGCGCGCGGATCCCGTTGATTGCGCGGCCCGTCAGGAAAGGGATCAGCACCGTCGCCCCCATCGCCACGGAGGCGAGCGCAAACGACCACAAGACCGCGCCCCGGTACGGGCGCAGGAATCCAAGCAGCCGCCAAAACGTCCTCATGCTTCATAAAGTATAGTGCTCCGGCCCGAATCGGCGAGTGCAGAAGGGGCGTTACATTCGACACGTGACGGAGCTTCGGCACGGCTGCCTTGCGGTCGCCGACATCTCGGGATACACGCGTTACCTGTCGGAGGTTGAGCTCGAGCACTCCCAGGACGTCCTGGCCGACCTGTTGGCGACGGTGGCCCGCGAGCTAGAGGCGGGAATTGGGCCCGTCGCCAAGCTCGAGGGAGACGCGGTTTTTGTGTGCGATGGCACCGGCAGCGCGGACGGCGAGGCTGTGCTGGCGTGCCTCGACGCCGCCTACTTCGCGTTCGCGCGGCGGCGGCGGACGATCGAACGGCGCTCGAGCTGCACATGTCAGGCATGCGCGCGGATACCTTCCCTGGACCTCAAGCTGATCGTCCATCACGGTGAGTTCATCCAGCACACGGTGGCAGGACGCCCCGAGGTCCTGGGACCAGACGTGATCGCCGTCCACCGGCTGCTCAAGAACCAGATCGACGGCAGCGCGTTCGCGCTGATCACCAATGCCTGCTGCCGTGCGGTCGAGCTCGATCCGCACGCCCTTAGCCTTCAGCCCCACACGGAGCGCTACGACGACATGGGCGAGATTCCGGGATGGATCCGAGATCTCGGCACGCGCTGGACTGAAGCCAATCAGCGCGATCAGGTCCGGATCGCTCCTGAGGAGGCCGATCTCAGCTTCTCGGCAATCTACGACGCCCCAGCCGCGGCGGTGTGGGACTCGATCACGGCGCCGGAGAAGATCCTCCAATGGAAGCTCGGCGCCACGGACGTCAAGATGGACAACCCTTCCGGAGCGCGTGACGTGGGCTCGGTCACCCACTGCATTCACGGCCGCAAGACCTACGACGAGGAGATCCTTGACTGGCGGCCATTCAGCTATTTCAGCTACCAGGAAAAGGGACCGATCGGGCTGATGCTGTGGACGTTCGAGCTCGCCGAGAACGAGAGTCAGACTGCCCTGGACGTTCGCATTAAGGGCCTGCGCGGACGCAGGCAGGCCTTGCTGGTGCGGCTGAGCAAGCGGAAGTTCAGCCACATCCTTGGGACCAGCCTCGAGAACCTGCGCGCGACGGTTAGCGGCTGAGCTCAGCTGGTCCAGGCGTCAGGCTGGGGTGTGCCGTGTGGCGCCCACCGCGCGCGCCCACGACACCCCGCGCCCGCCCACGACACCCCGCGCCCGCCGCGCCGCGCGCGGCGCGGCGCGCGGCCGCCCGGGCCTCCCGCACCGGCCCGCTGCCTACAACCGCACCGCCCTTGCGATCGCCTGCGCCAGCAAGGCCTGACCGGCGTAGCTGGGGTGCACGCCGCACTTGGTGGGGGTCCCCAGCTGGGTGAGCAGGCCGGCCGTACAGGGGTTGCCGCCTGAGCGTTTCGCCGCCTTGCGGAACGTCCCGTAGCCGTCGGCGATCGTGACCCCGAAGGGCGCGGCGCCCGAGTCCTGCGCCTGGTTGAGCAGGCGCGAGTAACCGCTTATCGTGGCGTTGGAGTAGTCAGTGGAGTAGTAGTTGAGGATCACGAGCTGTCCGCGGTAGTGCGCCTTCCTGCGGAGTGCCGAGACGATGCGGTGGACGTTGCGCCGGATCATGGCCAGCACCGGCTGCTGCTCTGAGCGGCTGGTGCACCCGTCCTTGGTCGTCTCCTGGCATACGAGGAGGTCGTTGGCGCCGATCATCAGCGAGACCAGCCGCACATCTGGGTGGGAGCGCAGGAAGGCAACGGCGAACGCCAGCTGGGGCCCCCTGTACCGGGCGTGCAGCGGGAACAACCTCCTGTAGCCGGCGGGCTTGCCCAGGATGTTCTCGCAGCCGTTACTCACCGCGTTCACATTGATGAGGCTCGAGCTCGTCTCACCGGGGCAAGCGGCATTGGTGACCTTCAGCTTCAGCTGAGGACCCAGTTGCTCGGGGTAGCCGAAAAAGCTCGCGGCATCCTTGTAGTTGGGCTTCGGTACGACCGTCGGCTCCTGATAGCCGAACGTGACCGAGTCCCCCAGCGCGAGGTAGCGCGAGCTTGGGATCACGGGGGCTCGCTGAGCGCGCTGTGGTGCCGCCACACCGGTGCCCGACAGCGCAAGCGAGAAGGCGAGTGCGCCCACAATCGACAGCGTTCTTCCGTGAACCATCGGCCCGAAAGATTTAACGGCCCCCGCCGCGGGGTGCGCCGCCTACGGCGCGGGATTCCCGCGCGGCCCTGCCACGACGCGTCGGTTCCTCGTTGCGACCCCCATGTGGCGCTCATATGATCCGAACCGGGTACGGACCACAGCAGTCGCGCCAGGAGAGGAGGAGAGGGGCGGAAACATGGACGTCGTTCTCAGAGTCGGCGTACCTGCCCCTCCGCGGCTTCATCCAGACGATCGGCGCGATGGTCGTGCTCCTCCGGCGGACGCTCGGGGCAGCACTGACCCCGCCCTACGACTACGGCCCGGAGTTGGTCGATCAGTTCCTGTTCGCCCTGCGCCTGGGCTGGTTTCCCATGATGCTGGCCTCGCTGGCCTTCACCTACGGTCCGGCCGGAGTCGAGGTCGGCAACTTCCTCAACCTGCTCGGCGCCATGGATCGGCTGGGAGGGATCTTCGTGATCATCGTGATGCGCGAGTTCGCGCCGCTCGTCTGCGCGATCGTCATGGCGGGGGTGGCCGGGACCGCGATGACCGCGGATCTGGGCGCCCGCAAGATCCGTGAGGAGCTTGACGCGCTGATGGTCCTGGGCGTCGACCCGGTCAAGAGCCTGGTCGTCCCGCGCTTCCTTTCGCTAATGCTCCTGACGCCCCTGTTCTCCATCTACGCCCTGCTGTTCGGGACGCTCGGCGGCGTCCTCGTCACACTGTCCGACGGCGCCCAGGTGGGCCCGTTCTTCTCCACCTTCTTCGCTCAGGCCTCGACGGTGGAGTTCGAGGCCATGATCGTCAAGTCGACGATCTTCGGCGCGATGATCGCGATCGTCTGCTGCTACAAGGGCCTTACCGCCTCGGGCGGCGCCGAGGGCGTGGGGCGCGCCGTCAACCTGGCGGTGGTCATCGCGTTCATGGGCATCGGCGCGATCGATTACGTGTTCACCCAGACGCTGCTAGCCACCACACCCGGCCCTGAACACGCCGCGATGAACGCCCTGGCCCGCCCCTCCAGGCGCTGGAGGCCTTTGGAGAGGCCTCGCGCTTCTGCCTGCGGATCGTTGGCCAGGTCCTCAACGGGCGGGTGTTCCGGTTCATCGGGGAGACGCTGCGCCAGGCCGGCATCCTGATCATCGGCTCCGCGGTGATCGTGCTGGGTCTCGTGTTCATCCTGGGGCTCCAATGCGGGATCGAGGGGGCCTATGCCGCCAAGACGGTTGGGGCCCCTCCAACACCGGCGCGATCACGGCTTTGTGCGACCTCCGAGAGGTGATCCCGTACGCGTTCGGCTACATGATGGCCGCCAAGGTGGGCACCGGCTTCGTGGCCGAGCTTGGCTCGATGCGGATCTCCGACGAGATCGATGCGCTGGAGGTCATGGGGTTCGACTCGGTGCTGTACCTGGGGTCCACACGGCTGCTGGGGACCTGGCTGGTGCTGCCGTTCCTGTACATGCTGGCGGTGGCTGTGGGATTCGTCGCCTCGTACCTAGCCGACGTGATCGAGCTGGGCCAGGTGTCTCAGGGGGGATACCTGCAGCTCTTCTGGGAGTACCAGTCGCCGATCGACTTCCTGTTCTCCGGGATCAAATGCATGGCCATGTCGACGTTCATCGTGCTGGTCTGTATCTACTACGGCTACCACGTGACGGGTGGACCGGTGGGGGTAGGCCGCGCAACTGCGCGCTCGATGTTTGTAAACATCCTCGGCATCCACCTGATCGGCATGGTGGGCACGGCGTTGTTCTGGGGAGGCAACGCGCGCGCTCCGATCGGGGGTTAGTCCGTGGCGACCTCGACACGCGCCGGGACGCGCCCCCAGACCGCGCGAATCGTGTCCCTGGGCGCACTCATCCTCGCGGTCGTCGCCGTCGTGCTCCTGCTCACCTCCTCGGGCTCGCAGTACGTGATCCACGCGCAGTTCTACGACGCCGGTCAGCTCGTGGGCGGGGACAAGGTCACCGTGGGCGGTCACCAGGTCGGATCGGTGGGGACGATCCGGCTGTCGGGCAACGGCCTCGCCGACGTCGAGCTCGACATCAACGACTCAGCGACCTCGCCGCTTCGGCAGGGCACCATCGCCACGATCGGGCAGCTCAGCCTGACCGGCGTTGCCAACCGCTTCGTCGGCCTGGACCCCGGGACAGGTGCCCCGATTCCAAACGGCGGCGTTCTACCGCCCACTCAGACGCGTGGCATCGTCGATCTCGACACGCTTCTCGACGCGCTAACGCCGAAGGTGCGCGCGTCGCTACAGGGCCTTCTCAGGTCTGGCGCCTACCTGGTGGCGCAGCCGACCGCGCAGCAGTTCAACGACTCCAACAGGTACCTCAGCCCGGCGCTCAGCCAGGTCTCGCTCCTGGGATCGCAGCTCGTGGCGGACCGGGCGACTCTGGCGCAGCTGATCACTTACGGCAGCCAAGTGTCACGCGCGCTGGCGGCACACAGCGCCGACCTCGGCGGCGCGGTGACCTCAACGGCAGCAGCTCTACGTGAGATCGCCTCCCAGCGCCTTGCACTCGAGGACACTCTGAACCGCGCGCCGGGCGTCCTGGGTCAGACCACGCGCGTCCTGGGGCACCTCAACACGGCACTCGTGGTGCTCAACCCGGCGCTGCATGACCTGCAACCAGTGGCCCCCCGGCTGACGAGCTTGCTCTCGGCGCTCCTGCCGGCCGCCCAGAACGCGCTGCCAACCGTGATCGGGGTCCGGCAGCTGGTGCCCGGGGCGGAAGCTGCGCTCGAAGGGCTGCCGCCCGTGGTACGGCTGGCCACGCCGGCGATTGAGTCGCTGACCGCCTCGCTGAAGGAGATCAGCCCGCAGCTATCGGTCGTCCGGCCCTACGTCCCCGATGTCATCAGCGGGTTCTTCAACGGCGTCGGCGGCGCCACGGGCGGCAGCTATGACGCCAACGGTCACTACCTGCACGGGTATCTCACCGTCCAGGGGGGCGGAAGCTCTCTCAGCGGCCTGCTGAACCTGCTCTCCGGACATTTGCCCGCGCTCGGCCCCTTCAACGGCGAGCGCACCGGATTGGTCGCTCCTTGTCCGGGTGGCGGCAACCCGCCGGCGTGGGACGCCTCCAACCCCTGGACCTCGCCGGACGTCCTACCGGGGGTATCTGCGATCTGCAAACCAGCGGACGATCAGAAATGAGACGCCTGATCGCGCTCGGAGCAGTCCTGGTGGTGGCCACGGCGGTGGCCGGGCCGGTGTTCGGCTCGGCAGGGTCCCAGGGCGGGAGCTCGCGCTTCGACGCGATCTTCGACGACGCCCGGGGGCTGGTCGGCGGCCAGCTGGTCAAGGTCGCGGGTGCGCGAGCCGGGAGCATCACCAACGTCGTCGTAACCCCGGACTTCAAGGCCCGGATCGAAGCCACGGTGGACAGCCGGTTCATGCCCTTCCACGAGGACGCAACGTGCACGATCAGGCCGGAAGGCCTGATCGCCGAGAACTACCTCGAGTGCGATCCAGGCTCCCCGGGCAGCCCCATCCTGCGATCCACCGCCGGGCATCCGCCCACCGTGCCGGTGACCCGGACCACCGAACCGGTGAGCTTGCTGGACCTTTTCAACACGTTCAACCTCCCCACGCGGGAGCGCCTCACCGTGCTCCTGGACGAGCTTGGGATCGCCACCGCGGCGCGCGGTCAGGACATCAACCAGATCCTGCTGCGGGCCAATCCCACGCTCGGCCTCGCGCGGCGGTGATCGGCGTTCTGAACCGCCAGCTGGGACAGCTCCGCACGATCCTGGACGCGACCAATTCGATCGCAGCCGAGGGCGCCAGCCACACCGGGTCCGTACAGGCGTTCCTTGACCGGACCGGCGCGCTCAGTGAGCTCACGGCGGGACACGCAGGTGCGCTGTCCGCCGGGATCGCGCGACTACCCGGGCTCCTGGCGGTCGCGCAGCCCTCCCTTCGTCAGCTGGACGCGGTAGCGGTCAACGGCACGCCCCTGCTCGGAGAGCTCCAGGCGGCGGCACCCTCGCTGGACCAGGTCTCGGCCGACCTGGGGCCGTTTGTCCAGGCCGCCAAGCCCGGACTAGCCCGACTCTCGACGGCGCTCCGGAAGGCCATCCCCGCAATACGCACCTCCACGCCGCTGATCCACGCCATCACCCACTACTCGAGGCAGTCGAAGCCCAGCACCATCCTCGCCGCCCAGCTCTACAAGAACCTCCAGCGCCACGGATTCGCGGAGTACTTCCTGGGGGTCTTCTATTACGTAGCGGCGTCCCTGGCGCGGTTCGACTCCACCTCCCACATCCTGCCGATCCTGCTCATCGCGCCCCAGAACGGCGCCTGCGGCAGCTACGCCACGGCCCGGTCGCCGGGTGCTCCGCCCACTACGGCTCACAGCCGGCCTACAAGCCCGAACGCCCCAAGGCGCTGCAGAGCCTCAGCGACTACCTGCTCAAATGAAAGCGACCAGAAGCACAGCGTGGCACGTGGTCGAGCCTGGTTCTGATTGGGACGCTGACCATGGCGATCCTGGCGACTCGCCGTGTACCTCTGTACATCGCCGAGAACGGCCTGCCGTTTCTCCACACCTACGCGGTCAACGTGCAGGTCGCCAACGCGGACGAGCTGAACAAGAACGCCGACGTGCGTATCGGCGGAGCGCGTGTAGGTCAGATACTGACGGTCAGCCCGGAGCCCGCCAATGGCTCCTGCCCCACGCCCGTTTGCGCAGCTGCGGCTCCAGCTCCAGTCGGGCCTCGAGCCCTTGCCGGCCGACACCCGGTATCGGGTCCGCCTGGCCTCGGTGCTCGGTGGCAAGTACCTGGAGCTCCTTCCGGGTCAGTCACGCGGCGCGGGTGTGCCCGACGGGGGGACGCTGACATTGAGCAACCCGAGATCCCCTTCGTCGATCTCGACACTGCACTCGGGGTCTTCGGCCCGAAGGTCTCAGCGCCACTGCGCCTTTCGCTCGCCCGTTCTCCGCCGCGATCGCCGGACGCGGCGGCCCAGCTCAACGCGCGCTGCCCCCGTTGGCCGGTCTGCTGCCCCGCTCCAGAACGTCCTGGCACTCTGGCCGATCCCGCCCAACCGGCTTTGCCCAGCTGATCAGCGGGGCCGCGCAGACGACCAGCGCCTTGGCCTCGGTCGCTCCGACGACGACCGCACTGCTCACGACGCCGCCACCACCTTCGGGCACTCGACCAGCCGTCCCTGGGACCACCTCGATCAGCTTCCGCCACGGAGTCGCTGGCCACCACGGTGTTGACGCCAACCAGCCCGTGCTCACGGAGGCCGCGCAGGTGGTGGCGGCTCTTCGCCCGGCCGCAGCCTCCTTCCCGCCGCCGCCCACCGGCTGGACGCAATCGTCCGCGCCGCCACGCCGGTGTTCGCGCCCTTCCCGCGCCTGTCCATCGAGCTTGAGAACTCGCTCGGCACCGAGGTCCTTGCCAAGGATCCGGCCTCGAGCAGTTCTTCAAGCCGCTCGGCGCCAATGACCTGGCCACCTTCGGCGCCTCCGCCTTCGGGGTTTGGGCGCGATCCTGCGCGCAGCGGCTCCGGCTCAGCTTGCGTGCAACGCCGCAGTGCTCTGGCTGCGCAACTTCGCCGGCGGCCTCACCGAAGGCGACAGCGCGGGTTCGTGGCTGCGCTCGATGCCGGTTTTCGATTCCAACCAGATCACCTCAGGCCGGCACCCCCGCCACCGACCTGCATCTCAACTACTACCCGACCGAAGACGCGAGTCAGTGCCAGGCCGGCAACGAGATCTACTCGGGCAAGCAGCGGATTGGTTCCCCGCCCACGACCTCCACTGTGGTCGATAACACGACGCCTCCGCCGGGCGTCCTGGAGCGCGGCCAGAAGGCGGGGTTGGTGCCATGAGTCCAGGCAGCTCCGGCCAGCCGGCGCCGTCCGCCGCGCGCCGCATGCACCCGATCGCGATCGCCCTGATCGTGATCGGGGTGACGATCGAATCACCTACTACTCGTTCAACAAGACGCTGCCGTTCAGCAACCGTTCACCGCCCACGCGATCTTCACCAACAGCGTCAACGTCCGCGGCGGCGACCCGGTTCGGATCGGGGGCGTCAACGTGGGCAAGGTGAGGAGCGTCGTGCCGGAGGGATCGGGCACGCGCATCGACTTCACGCTGGATTCCTCGCGCGCTGCCCGTGCACAGCGACGCCACGATCCGCATTCGGGATCGGCTGTTCCTGGAGGGCAGCTACTACCTCGAGCTCGATCCCGGCACGCCCGGCGCCCCGGTCTTGCACAGCGGCGACAGTTTCCCCGCTCGCAGACCTCGAATCCCGGTCCAGTTCTTCCAGGTCCTGTCCCTGTTCAGCGCGAACGCCCGGCAAAACCTGACCACCCGGTGGAAAACCTGACCAGGCCTTCGGTACCCGGCGGGCCAATCGCCCGCGGCGGGCGGCGCCGGCGGCCTCAAGCAGGCAGCACCCCAGTTCCCGCCCCTGCTCAAGGACACCGCGCTCATCACTCGTGGACTGCGCGGGACCACCGCAACGGATGTCCACACCCTCCTGTCGTCCTCGGCTGGGGTGGCCCAGTACGCTGGCTCAGAGCTCGGCCCAGCTGACCGACCTCGTCCATCAGCCTCAACCTGACCTCCAGCGCGCTGGCCGCCTCCGACGGCGCTCTCGCGCAGACCGTCGTCGGGGCTCGACCAGACTCTGATCGCCGCCCCGCCGGCCCTGACCGCGCTCGACGCCTCGCTGGCGCCGCTGAAGACTCTGGCCCGCGCGCTCGATCCCTCGCTCAAGTCAGCGCCGCCGATCCTTGACCGGCTGTCCCCACGGTCCGAGCAGCTCGCCGCCGTGCTCGCCCCCGGCTCGCGTGGCCCGCTGCTGGCCTCGCTCAAGGCGACCTTCCAGCAGTTACCAGCCGTTCTCACCCAGCTCGCCAGCGCCTTCCCGATCGGAAAGCAGATCAGTGACTGCCTGCGCACCCATGTGGTCCCGATCTCAACGCGCAGGTGCCCGACGGCTCCCTGTCAACGGCAATGAATCAGTGCTGATCGACTTCATGCACTTCCTGCCCAACGTGGCGGGGGCCAGCGGAGCCTTCGATGCCAACGGCGCCTATACGCGTTTGCTGGTCGGGGCGGGCCCAACTCGCTGTCGTTCAACTTGCCCGGCCAGTCGCTGTTCAGCACGGCTCCGCCCGGTGGCACCTCGTTGCAGGGTCCCGTCCCCAGTGGGTGGGCGATCTCACCGCCTCCGACTTCCGGCCGGATGTGCCGTGTTCCAGCCAGAAGCTCCCGAGCCTGGCGGCCGCCACCGCAGCGCCCGATCTCCAGCCCAGCTCATCGCCGGCTCCTGGCCTCCCGGCCTGCTCTCGGGCGAGACTGGGCAACGCGCAAGGCGCAGCATTCGCATGAGCCCGGTCCGAACAAGCCGTGAGGGGACGGACCGCGCTTCAGATCCGCCGCTACGGCCGGCACTTTCTCACCCTCATCGTGCTGATGGTGGTGGGCACGGCGTGCGGCCTCTTCATCCTGCTCAACCAGCGCCTCCCCAACCCGTTTGCCCACTACTACTCGCTGAACGCGAATTTCACCAGCGCGGCGGCCGTGGTCCCCGGGCTGGGCGAGCCGGTCAATGTGGCTGGGGTGCGCGTGGGGCAGATATCCGGCGTATCGCTCCAGCAGGGGCAGTCCGTCATCCACATGCAGATCGACCCCGGGAAGGTCGGGCCGATGTACCGCGACGCCCACGCCGACCTGGTGCCTCGGACGCCGCTCAAGGACATGGAGGTCGACATCTCGCCGGGGCATCGGGCGGCGGGGGCCCTGGTTTCAGGCTCAACGATCCCGGTCGGCCAGACGCTGAGCCCGACGGACTCCGACGAGGTGCTGAGCGCGCTGGACACCGACACGCGGACCTGGCTCGAGAGCCTCATCACCTCGCTCGGCGAGGCCACCTCGGGCCGCGGCTCCGACCTCCGCGGGCTGCTCCGCACGCTGGGCCCGACATCCGTCCAGCTGAGGCAGGTCTCGGACCTGATGGCCCAGCGCCACCTCGAGCTCGCCCAGATCACCCACAATTTCGGCCGCCTGCTGCAGGCGATCAACCAAAAGGACTCCCAGCTCCGGATGGCCGTACAGGGCGGAGATCAGACCATCAGAGCCCTGGCCGACCAGAACGCGGCGCTCCGCCAGTCCATCGCGGCGCTGCCGGGCACCCTCCAGACCGCCCGGAGACGCTGGCCGACCTTGTCGGCTTTGCGAATGCCCTCGGCCCAGCGGCTACCGCGCTCACCCCAGTGGCGCGCGCATTGCCCGCCACGCTGCGCGACTCCAAGACCCTGTTCGAGGGCGCCGCGCTGCTGCCGCTACACCAGATCCCGGCGTTCATCGACGCCACTCGCCCCCTCACCCGTGACCTTCCCGCCGCTGGCCGCAACCTGCGGGTCGAGGTGCCCGACACTGATCGCGCGTTCAAGGTTCTGGCCTACGCCACCAACGAGATGGCCTACGACCCGGGAGGCAAGAACCCCGGCTTCCTCTACTGGCTGGCCTGGTTTGCCCACAACTCCGCCTCGTTCATCTCCACCTCCGATGCCAACGGGCCCGTCTGGCGCTCGATATTCATAACCAGCTGTCGGGGGCTGAACACGCTGCCCGCGGGTCGGCCTGCTGAAGCAGGTGTCGGAACGACCTTCGGATGTAGCTGATGGTCACCCAGGCCCCCGCACCGCACCGCAGTGCTTGCCGCCATCGGCTTTGCGCTGTCGTGCATCGGGCTGATGATCTTCGTCTGGACCCAGTTCTCCGGACCGGTTCCGTTCGCGGCCCAGGGCTACCGGCGTTCATGCCGAGTTCGCCGAGACCGGACTGCTGGTCCCCGGCGCCGATGTGCGGATCTCTGGAGTCAACGTGGGCAAGGTGGCTGGCGTCGAGCACCGCGGCGTCAACTCCGAGGTCACGATGGACATTCAGCACCAGTACGCGCCGCTCCCAGCCTCGACGACGGCGATCCTCCGCCAGAAGACGCTATTGGGCGAAGCCTTCGTCCAGCTGTCCCCCGGCGCCCACTCGGGACCCATGGTCGCCGACGGCGGCGCCATCCCCAGGTCTCATGTCGCACCGACCCAGCAGCTCGACCAGGTCCTCGGCGCGTTCGGCAAGCCGACTCAGGCCGACCTTGCAGGCGTTCCTCACCGGCAGCGCGGAATCACTTGCCGGACGGTCAGTCGACCTCAGCAACGCGATCGGCAATCTCGACCCGGCAGCCGCCGACCTCGAGGCCGTCTTCGAAACGCTCGATGGGCAGCGGGCGAACCTGGGCTCGCTGGTCCGCGACACCGCCATCGTGCTGAGCACGCTCGGCCAGCGAACGCAGACCTGCCCACTCTGATCACGGCGGGTGATCAGGTCCTCTCGGCCACTGCTTCGCGCAACACCGCGCTCTCGGCGACGATCGACGCACTGCCGCCGTTCCTTGCCCAGCTGCGATCGACGCTGGCGGTGGTCAACACGACGCTGGGCGTGGCCAAGCCGTCGTTGGACGCCCTGCTCCCGCTGCGCCGCTGCTCCGGCCGGCGTTGACCGACGTGATCTCCCTGTCGGGCCCCACGATCGCCCTACTGCACAGCGCGCCGCGGCTGCTGCATGACGCGATCGTGGCGCTTCCCGCGATCACCCGGTTCAACCGCGCCTTCCATCCGGCGCTGGACGCGCTGGTGCCCACGCTGCGGCAGATCAGCGCCGATGATCAACTTCGTCGGCCAATACCAGGAAGGAGCTGGTGACCGCGATGGCCAACCTGGCCGCCAGGCTGGAGGCGACCGCCCCGGCTTCACGCCGTCGGGCTCGGCGCCCTATCTGCGCTCGCTCGCGGTGATCGGCAACGAGACGCCGTTCGGGCAGTCGATCCGCGAGCCGACGAACCGCTCGAACACCTACTTTGCGCCGGGCGAGCCTTGCCTACGCGGGCCGCGGGGGTCTGCTCTCGGCCAACTGCAATAACACCGGCAACCCCTCGCAGTCGGGTTTCGGGTTCACGAACGTCCCGTGCCGGCAGCAGCCTGGCTTCCTGTGGAACGGGCTCGTGCGCTACTTCCCGCATGTGACGGCCGGCTCGAAGCAGCGGTAGGCGTGGCGGCGTCGCGCGCCGGCCTCGCGCGCAGCGGGTTAACTGCACACTCTGGGTCTATCCCGCCTCGCGCGTGCACTTTGCCCGCGCTCGGCGGGCTAACTGCACACTCGGCCGGGCGCGCCGCGCGTCTGTGCAGTTCGCCCGCCTGGTAGCCGCCCGCCTGGGAGCCCCCGCCTGGGAGCCACGCCGGCTTTAGAACCTCAGCTCAGTGTCCACCGGCGGGTGGGGCTTGTGGCGCTTATGCCGCCGATGGCGCTTGTGCCGCTTCTTTGCCGCTTCTTGTGCTTCGGCTGGGGCTTTAGGCCCGGCGTTCGCGGGCACGTATAGGGGCAGCCCCGGCTCGCCCGTCTCCACGTTCAGCAGCGCCATGTTGGCGGTGTTGCCGTCGATGTATGACTGGTTGGCCACGATCAGCTCGGTGCCCAGGTAGGCCAGGCCGGAGGGGGTGTCGAAGGGCATGGAGGAGTTGTTCGCGCCTGTGTACTGCTGGCCGAACCGCGCCAGCTCGTGGCCGGTCTGAGTCGAGCTCCACGATCTGGTTGGTGGTCCCGGCCAGCGCCATGTAGATGTGGCCTGAGCGAGCCAGCACGCAGCCGTCGGGCGCCTCCGCCGGCCCGCTCTCCCACAGCTGCTTGATCGGCCCCGGCTTGCCGCCGCCCCGATCCCCACCTCGTACAGCTTGCCGGTGGTGGGGTTGGCCGCACCCGAGGCGGCGTCGCCGTTGGAGGCCTGGTCGAACAGCAGCGTGTGGTGGTCCGGCATCAGCAGGATGCAGGCCGTCCCGAACATCCCTCCGTCGAGCCTCGGGTCGGAGAGCCAGACCTGAGCCGGGCCGCCGGCGGGAGGGATCCGGAAGATCACGCCCTGGTCGTAGTCCGTGACGTAGAGGCTGCCGTCGGGTCCCCAGGCCGCCGTAGTCAGGAAACGGGCGCCATGTCCTGCGTCTCGTGGCTGCACGGCGCGCCCGGCGGGCGCGTTGGAGCAGGTCGGGAGGTCCGGCACGGTGGAGTACAGCGTCTGGGCGCCCGTGCGCGGATCGAGCCGGATGATCCTCCCGCTGGTCTTGTCGAACAGCAGCAAGCCGGCCGCGGGCGTCGTTGGCCGCGACCTGCACGCCGTGGGGCTTCGATACGTCCTGACCATGCACGGTCCACGAGCTCAGCAGCTCGCCCCCGGGCGTGTACTCGAGCACGCGTGAGGGGAGGCTCGAGCCCTGCGGGTTGTCGTAGGTGCCCTCGAAGATGTTGCCGCCCATCACGTGGGGCAGTGCGGGGTAGCCGGGCGTGGGACTAGCGCCAGCACCTGGACGTCGCCCGGCGCGCGCGCAAGCGCGGCGGCGGCCGCCACAGCGAGCAGCGCCGTAGCCGGCAACACGGCGAGCAGCGCCGCCGCAACCACGGCGGTAGCGAGCCTCAGTCTCACCCGCGGGTGGGGGGGCGCTTCCCAGCCGGCCGCGATGTATGCGTCAAGCATCGCTTGGCCTCGGCAAGCAGAGCCTCGTCACCGTCGCGCTCGCGGCGGAAGGCCTCACGCAGCAGACCATCGCCCGCCAGCACCACCATCATCGCCGCCGTCTGCCGGGCTTCGGGACGCGCGTGTGGCCAATGCACGGCGAAGATCCGCTCGATCGAGGAGGCGATCCCGGTTCGGGCCTGACGGGTCGCATCACGGACCGCTTCGGTGCGCAGCCCGCCATACCAGAGCGCCAGAAACCCGGGCCGGGCCCTGAAGCCGGCGGCCAGGGCGCCCAGCACGGTCCCGGCGGGATCATCCAAGCGGCTCCAGCGCATCGGCCTCCGCCACGCCCGCCACCAGATCGTCGAAGTCACTCCAGTAGCGGACCGCCAGCGCCTCGACGATCGTCTGCTTGTCGGGAAAGAACCGATACACGGTGCCGACCGACACGCCCGCGGCCCGGGCGATCCGTGTGGTGGTGAACGCGACGGCGCCCTCGTTCGGAGAGGAGCTCGTCGGCGGCGTCGAGCACGCGGCGCAGGCGCTCGCGGCTCCGGGCCTGGGCCGGAGCGTTACGTAGCTGAAGGTGAGGGCATGTCGGCCCGTTGCCTCTAGCCCGCCTTCCGGCGGAAAGCTGAGCGACGCTTCATGTTACCGTCGGCCATGCCGAGCTCAACTGCTGCCTCCGCGCGCGAGCATGTCGCCGCCGCAGCCCGGAGGCTGGCCGGCCGAAGGACTGGTGCTCGGCACGGCCGGAAATGTGTCCGAGCGATGCGACGAGCTGGTGGCCATCACCCCCACCGGCGGGCGGCTGGAAGGGCTCGAGGCTGAGCAGGTGAGCGTGATCGACCTCCAGGGCGCCCAGTGGACGGGGAGCTCGCGGCCGACCTCAGAATTGGGCCTGCACCTGGGCGATGTACGAGCGCTACGGGGCCGGTGCGCGTCGTCCACACCCACTCCGCGCATGGCCACCGCGCTGTCCTGCGTGCTCGATGAGGTGCCGGTCGTCCATTACGGCATGCTGGCCCTTGGCGGGTCGGTGCGAGTCGCTCCCTACGCCACCTTCGGCACGACGGAGCTCGCCGAGACGACGCTCCAGGCGCTGGAGGGCCGCAGCGCGGCGCTGATGGCCAACCACGGGGCCGTCACGTTCAGCACGAGCGCCGCAGGGCGCGGTGGAGGCCGCCCTGCTGCTCGAGTGGGCGTGCAGCGTGTACTGGCACGCTCACGCGGTGGGCCACCCCGGGCGCTGGGACACCGAGCAGCAGCAGGCCGTGATCGACGCCGTGACTCGAGCGCAGCTATGGGCAGGTGCGTGAGCGCCATGACGAGCCCATGGCGCGATCGCCTGGGCGTCCACGTGGTCGACGTGCTGGTCAGGCCGGTGGAGCGGATCCCCGCAGGCCAGGGCGGGGCGCTGGTGGAGCAGATCCGGATCACGCCCGCAGGCTCGGCCGGCGGGACGGCGATCACCCTGGCCAAGCTCGGCGCGCGGGTCTCGGAGCGCGGGTGCCATCGGCGACGATGAGCTGGCCAGAGTCCTAGTGGAGCTACTAGAGCGCTTCGGAGTCGATACTTCCCTGATGGTGCGGCGCTCAGAGGTGCAGACCTCGGCCAGCGTGTTCCCGATCCGTCCTGATGGCTCGCGTCCCGCGTTTCACGTGGTGGGCGCCAATGCGGGCTACGCTCGGCGGACGCGCCGTGGGAGGCGATCGCCGAGATCCAGTTCCTGCACCTCGGCGCGCCCGAGTTCATGGGCGGAGAGGAGGCCGCGAAGATCCTCTGCTATGCCCGCGAGCGTGGCGTCACCACCTCCGCCGACCTGCTGGCACCTGGCGAGCAGGCCGGCGCCATCGTCGATTGGGTCGGCCCCGGCGCTGGGCGAGCTCGACTACCTGCTCCCAACGAGGAACAGGTGCTTGGTTTGACCGGCGCCGACGACTCGCCGCGGGCGCCCGCCGCTGCTTGACCGCCGGAGTCGGCTGCGTCGCCGCAACGCTGCGGTGGGGAGGGGGCGATCGTGGTCGATTCCGAGAGCGAGGAGCGCGTTCCCGCTTTCCGCACCGACGTCGTTGACACGACGGGTGCGGCGACGCTTTCTCGGCCGGGTTCCTGCGCGGCCTCTCGGAGGGCCGCGACCGCGCCGGGACGCGGCGGTCTGGGGTGCGCGGTGGCGGGGCTCGTGGCCGGCGGGCTCGGCTCGGATCACGGAGATTTCGATCTGGAGGCCGCCGACGCGTTCGCGGCCGCCACTCCAACCACCGAGGAGGTGGTCTCAAGGTGAGCAAGGATTCCCATCGTCAGCCGCCGCAGCTTCGTGGCTGGCACGCTGGCCGGTGGCGCGGCGGCTGCGGCGCCGGATGTTGCAGAGGCCGCCAGAGAAATGCAAGGCCGCCGCAACCGGCAACGACTCGCCGCGCGGACGCCGTCGTCGTCGGCGCCGGCTTCGCCGGGCTGACCGCCGCGCGGAACTCGCAAAGGCGGGCCACTCAGTCATCGTGGTGGAGGCTCGCAACCGCGTCGGCGGCCGGGTCGTGGAACCACGACCTGGGCGGCGGCCACGTCTCCGAGCGCGGCGGCGACATTCGTGGGGCCGACCCAGGACCGGGTGCTGGCCCTGATCTCGGCGCTCGGCATGAAGACGTTCCCCACGTTCGATGACGGCAACGACGTCTACGTGGCGGGCTCGACCAAGCTCACCTACAGCGACACCGGGCCGCTGGGTACCGCCCCGCCTGACCCCACGACCGCCGCTGAGACCGCAGCGGTGGTGGCGCAGCTTGACCAGATGTCGACGTCAGCGTGCCCGTTGACGCGCCATGGGAGGCATCCGAACGCCGCGCAGTGGGAGAGCTACACGCTGGACCGCTGGGTCAAGGAGAACAGTGCCTCGCCGGGCTTTCAGGCTCTGGTGCCCGCTCGCCACGCGGCCGATCTTCGGAGTGGAGCCCCGCGAGCTCTCGCTGCTGTTCATGCTCTTCTACATCGCGTCCTCGGGCGATGAGCAGAATCCAGGGACGTTCGAGCGCAACTTCGACACCCGCGGCGGGAGCGCAGCAGAACCGGATCATCGGCGGGCTCACAGGTGATCGCGCTGAAGATCGCACAGCAGCTCGGGCGCCCGGGCCGTGGTCCGTGGTGCTCAGCTCTCCGGTGCGGAGGATCCTCCAGGGCTCGGCCGGCGGTGACCGTGTACTCCGACCGCGTCACGGTGAAGGCCAAGCAGGCGATCGTGGCCATTCCGCCCGCGCTGGCCGGGCGGATCGAGTACGAGCCGCTGCTGCCCTTCCAACGTGACCAGCTCACGCAGCGCTACGGCCAGGGCACCCTGACCAAGGTGGCGGCTGTGTATGACACGCCGTGGTGGCGGGCCGAAGGCCTGAACGGAACCGCCGTGGACACTGGCGGCCCGGTCAGCGCCACCTTCGACGATTCCCCACCTGATGCCAGCTGCGAGCAAGGGACCGGGCGTCATCTTCGGCTTCGTGGGCGGCGATAACGCGCGCTCCTACGCCAACATGTCGGCCGGGGCGCGCCAGCAGGCGGTGCTCAACCAGTTCTCGAATCTGTTCGGCAGCCAGGCCCTGAAGGCGCAAGGGCTTCTTCGAGACGTTCTGGTCCGCAGGAGCAGTGGACCCGCGGGCTGTCCGGTGGGCATTCCCGCCACCGGAGCCCTGCTGGCCTACGGCCCATGGCTGCGCCAGCCTATCGGACGCATCCACTGGGCGGGCACCGAGACCTCCGACTACTGGAACGGGTACATGGACGGTGCCGTGCGCTCCGGCGAGCGCGCGGCGTCCGAGGTGCTGTCGGCGGCTATGAGCACGCCGACCGCTCGAGCGCGGACCGGAGCTGGCGTTCGCCGGCCTGCGCGGTCAGGCCGAGCTGCTGGCCATCCGGGGAGACGACCTCGGAGGAGCTGGTCGAGCTGGCCCTGGCTCGGATCGAGGACACCCAGCCCACGCTCAACGCGTTTCGCTGCCTGCGCGCCGAGGCGGCGCCGGTCCGAGGCCGCCGAGGCCGACCGGCGGCGGGCGGCGGGCGACCGGGCGCCGCTGCTGGGCGTCCCGGTGGCGATCAAGGACGACACCGACCTGTCCGGGGAGACGACCGAGTTCGGCTGCCCGGGCCGGTTCGAGCCCAAGGCCCAGGACAGCGAGGTGGTGCGGCGGCTCAGGGCTGGCCGGCGCGGTCATCGTCGGCAAGACGACCACCCCCGAGCTGGGCCAGTGGCCGATCACCGAGGGGCCGGCGTTCGGGGTCACGCGCAACCCGTGGAGTCTCGACCATACGCCCGGAGGCTCCTCGGGCGGGTCTGCAGCCGCGGTGGCCGCTGGACTGGTGCCCGCCGCGCTGGGCTCTGATGGGCTCGGCTCGGTCCGGATCCCGGCGGCGTGGACGCATCTGGTCGGGTATCAAGCCCCAACGAGGCCGGATCTCCACGTGGCCATACGCACGACGCGTTCAACGGCCTGACCTGCGTCGGGCCGCTCGCCCGCAGCGTGGAAGACGTAGCGCTCCTGCTGGACGTCAGCGGCCGGTAACCATCCCGCGGACCGCGACCAGCCGCCCCCGCCCGCGGAGCCGTACCTGCGCGTGGCCGAGCGAGCCGATCCAGGCCGCCGCCTGCGGATAGCGCTCTCGCTCAAGCCGCCGCTCACGATCATCCGTACCCGGCTTGACCCGCAGGTTCGGCGCGCCGTCGACACGGATCGGCGATGCGCTGGCCGGGCCTGGGCCATGAGGTCGAGCGGCCGATCCGGCTATGGGCTGTTCGGCGCTGGGGTCATTCCTCGGTCCGTCGACGGGCTGGCCCGGTGGATCGAGAGCTGGCCGACCCCTCGGCGCTTGACCGCCGCACGCGCGAGGCGGCGCTCGTGGCGCGATTCCTCTCGGCCTCGTTCTGGCGCCGGGCCCGGGCGCCTCGAGCGGCCGATGCGCTGGCAGGTCGGCGCGATCTTCCGCCGCTTCGACGTCGTCCTGGCTCCACCACGGCGCGGACCCCGATGCCCGTGGGCACGATCGACGGCCTCTCCGGGATGGGAGACCGACAAGACCATGGCGTCCTACTGCCCCTACACCTGGCCCTGGAACGCCACGGGTTGGCCGGCGGTGAACGTACCCGCCGGCCTGACCCGGAACGGCCTACCGTGGGGGCGCAGCTGATTGGGTCCGGCGGGCAAGGAGCCCAGGCTGATCGCGCTGGCCGCCCAGCTCGAGGGCGTGGAGCGCTGGCAGGAGCGTCGCCCCGGCGACTGCGGTGGGCGACGCCGCAGCGCGCGGCAGCCTCCGGTTAGTCTAGCGGGCCACCACGAGCTAGGAGCCCGCGATGGCCACCGTCCGCGAAGCCGCCTTCGAGCTGTTCCGTGCCCACGGCATGACCACGATCTTCGGCAACCCGGGCTCCACCGAGCTCCCCATGCTCTCCGATTTCCCCGATGACTTCACCTACGTGCTGGGACTGCAGGAACTGGCGGTCGTGGGGATGGCCGATGGGTACGCCCAGGCAACCGGCCGTCCGACCCACGTGAACCTCCACACCGCACCGGGTGTGGGCAACGCCGTAGGCGGGATCTTCAACGCACAGGCCAACAAGTCACCACTCGTGATCACCGCGGGCCAGCAGGTGCGCCCGCACATAACGATCGAGGCCAACCTGACCAACCGCGACGCGACGTGGGCGCGCAGCCGTACGTCAAGTGGGCCCACGAGCCACCTCGCGCCGAGGAGGTGCCCCGGGGCGCTGGGCCGGGCCATCCACCTTGCGACGCTGCCGCCGCGCGGCCCTGCGTTCGTGTCGGTACCGATGGACGACTGGGACGCCGAGGCGGACCCCGACCGGGTCAAGTCGGCGCTTGCGGCGAGTGGTCAACGGCCGCGCCACGCCTGACCGGGCCGCGCTGGCCCAGCTCGCCGCCACGCTTGAGCGGCGCCGAAACCCAGTGCTGATCGCCGGCCCGGACATCGACGCGAGCGGGGGATGGGACGCGGCGGTGGCGCTGGCGGAGAAGCAGCGGCTGCCGGTATGGGCGTCGCCCGCGACGGGTGGAAACCGCCTGGGCTTTCCAGAGGGTCACCGCCAGTTCCAGGGGATTCTTCCGCCCGGCGATCGGCGCGGTCTCGGAGACGCTCTCCGGGCCACGATCTCATCCTCGTGGTCGGGTCTTCGGTGTTTCCCGTACTACCCCTATCTCCCGGGAACCCTGTTGCCCGAGGGCGCCTCGCTGGTCGCGCTGACGAGCGATCCCGGGGAGGCCGCCGGAGCCCCGATGGGCGAGGCGATCGTCGGCGATGTGGCGCTGGCGCTGACCGAACTGGTGGAGCTGGTGGAGCGTCAGAGCGGCCCTGCACCGGACCCGCGCCCCGCGCCCGGCGATCCGCCTGAGGCTGATCCGATGAGCGGCTCGGCGGCGATGGCCGCCCTGGCCGAGGTCTGGCCCGAGGACGGGATCGCCGTGCTGGAGAGCCCCTCCAGCACACTGGCGTTACGCAACCGCCTGCGGATCTCAAAGCCCGGCAGCTACTACTTCGGCGCGAGCGGCGGGCTGGGGTTTGGGATCTCGGCCGCGGTCGGCGTCCAGCTCGCCGAGCCCTCGCGGCCGGTGGTGTGCGTGGTGGGGGAGGGGTCGGCCCAGTACGGGATCACGGCGCTGTGGACCGCGGTGGCCTACCAGGCCCCGGTGACCTTCCTGGTGATGCGAAACGAGGAGTACATGATCCTCAAGTGGTTTGCCGCGATGGAGCAGGTCTCGGGCGCGCCCGGGCTGGAGCTGCCCGGTCTCGACACCGCGGCGGTGGCGCGCGCCTACGGGATGGAGGCGCGAGACGTCTCCGAGCCGGATGAGCTGGTCGACGCCCTGCGGGAGGGGATCGCCGCAGGTGACGGCCCCCGCCTGGTTCAAGCACGCGTGGCGACCGGGATGTGGATGGAGTAGCGGCTCGGCGTCCGGCATGACGGGTTCGCATGGAAACCCAGATGCCGGCCTGTGCGACTCCTGTTCCCATCAGCAGGTCGTCCGGAACACTCGCGGGTCGGTGTTTTCCCTGTGCCTGCGGTCGCGCACGGAGCCCGAGCGGTACCCGCGCTACCCGCGGCTCCCCGTCACTCGACTGCGACGGGTATGAAAATCACCCGAAAGAAAGCCATCGCTGACCCGTTCCTTCAGTAGGTAAACGGAACGGCTCTCAACGCCGAGGCGCGTTGTCCTCGGCCGCGAGGCAAGGAGGACGCGGTGGTCCCGCTATTCAGAGAAGCCGGCGAGCCTTATCCCGAGCCCACGCGGGCGCACCAGAGCCCGATGTGGGCGGGGACCGGTGGTCTGAGTGGCTTCCTGCCGACTGGGTCGAGTCAGTGCTCGAGGCCCCGAGCCCGCGCGCTGAGATCTTCGAGATCCAGCCAGGTGCCCAGTGGACCCCGCCTCCGTCAGCGGTCGGCGCGGTACAGGTGGCGGAGCGGGAGCCGCGCCGGCTCCGTTTCGTATTGCCAAGCATTTCCTGGCTTCGCGTCCGGCCCTTGGGCTGGCCGAAGCGGAGCCAGCTCCGGGCGGCGGCGCTGGTCTTGGCGGCGCTGGCCACGCCGGTCGTGATCGGCGAGTTGCGCTCCAGCCTGAGCGGCACGGCTTCTCAGGCTCACGTGCCCGCAGCGGTCGCGCCCGCGGCACCGGCGAAGCGCGTTGCCCCGGCCCCAGGCGGGAGCGGGGCAGGTAAGAGTGGTCACGCCGTCAGCGCAAGCGCCGCCGCCCGGAACCCCGGCTCCAGCACGTCCGCGCCGCGGGCGGGCACCACCACCTCCACGGGAGCGCGATCCTCCGGTTCGGCTCCCTCCGGAGGAGGCTCGTCATCGTCCACCTCGCAGCCGGCTTCGCCGTCGGCGCCGAGCGGCTCAGCGGGCGGGGGCCACGGTTCGTCGTCGCCGACGAGTGGTCCCACCAGCCCAACAGCGGGTGGCTCGGGTTCGGGCGGCCCGTCCGGGTCCCAGCAGGGCCCGGGTGGCGGATCCCCGCCACAGCAGCCGCCGCAGAGCCCGCCTCCGCAGAACAGCGGGCCGGTCCAGCAGGTTCAGAGCGTCGTCAACAGCGCGCCCCAGACCGTCGGCTCGGTCATCCAGAAGCTTCCCTGATCACCTGGGCAGCTACTGCGGCGGCACCGGGCTGAGCACGAGCACCGAGCTCCCGTCCTGCCCTTGCTCGGTGTGCTCCTGGAACATCCCGTGGGCGGTGATCACGCTGACCAGCTCGGCCTCGGGCGCGTTGGGCATCTCGGCCGTTGTGGGGGGGAGGTCCTCGGGAAGTGTCTCCCGAATTGGACGGCTGAGCCACGGCTGTAGCTCGTTGCGATCGAACGCCAGCGCCAGGTCCGACCGTCTTCGTCTGAGGCGTGCTCTGCGGCTTCGGGCAGATGCCGGTGCAGCCCTGGACCGTGTGCCCGGGCGGGAGGATCGCGACGATCGTATCGATCCCGCCCAGGTACTTGAACGAGTAGAGCGCCAGCTCAAGCGCCTCGCGTCGCAGCAGCAGCAGGCGGGAGGAGGAAGCGGAACCGACGCCGATTGAGCAATTGGTCGATCCCTCGCCGCAGAGGTTGTAGACGATCGTACTGCTGGGGGGGAGCGGCAGCAGGGAAGTGCTTGAGCCCCCGCTCGAACCGCTCGAGCCACTCGAACCGCTAGAGCCGGTTGGCGCCGGCACCACTACCTGAAGCGGGTTGTTGGGGTTGTTGAGGTTGACGGCCGTCACCACCGCCAGCTGGTCGGCCGCGGTGGCCCGGTACAGCGGCGCAATGAAGTCGGCGATCTCCTGAGCCCCAGCCAGGCCGCCATCGGTCGGACTGAATGCCGACCAGTCGCCGTGCCCGGTCGACCGTCCAGACCCCGATAGCGCCAGCGCGGCCGCCAGCGAGGCCAGGCCCAAAACGAACAGCGCGACCAGGGCCGTACGAAAGCGGTGGATCTTGTGCACCTGAGGAGCGCGGCGCGCGCGCGCCGGCGCCGCCATGATGTCTCTCAGTTCCTCGGCCATCGATTCATCGGCGGTGTGGCGGGCAGTTGTTCGCGGCGAGCGGCGAAACGGATTTCTCATGCCGGCGGCCATGTCTTCTCTTCGAGCAGATCGAGCTTGGGCCGGACCAGGTCGACGCGATTGAGCAGCTCAACCACCTCGTCGCCGTGCATCTCCTTGCGCTGGATCAGCTCGTCGGCGATCTTCTCGACGCTGGACCGGTTGGCCGCGACCGTGGCGTAAGCGGTCACGTACGCCTGGCCCAAGAGGGCCGCAACCCCCTTGCGCTTGTCGCGATCCCCCAGCACCGCAGCAATTGGATCTTGCATGTACGGCCCGCCCATGTTGGCTCGGTTCATGATCTGAACGCCGATGTCCTCGAAGCGAGCGAGCAATTTTTCTCGCTCCGCCGTCGCGTCCTCGGAAGAGGCAAAGCGGCCATTCAGGTCGATGGGATTGGGGCCCATCGCGCACATGCCGACCATCCACGATGCGCGAGCGGTGGCGCTCATCACGTCACCGCCGACGCCGGTCGAGTTCTCACCGTAGAAGACGTGTTCGGCGGCCATCGCGCCCAGGGTCCACACGAGCTTGGCGAACTCCTCGCTGCGCCACGAGGAGAAACGCTCCTCCGTCTGGATCGCCTGGTGGTGGCCCAGCGATTCGCCACGCTTGCGAATCGACAGACGGGTGGAGAGGACGTCCTTCATGTACAGATGGCCGTTGACCGCGTGGCCGGCTTCATGGATCGCGACCGCGCGGGTTTCCTCGGGCACGTAGTCGATGGCAACTGCAGTACCGGCCTCGACCGTGGTCATCGCCTCCACGATGTCGCCCCAGCCGAACTCCTGGCGGCCATCGGCGTGCGAGTAGGTCAGCGCCAGCGAGCAGACCTGCTCGATCATCGCGGGCGAGTAGCCGTTGGTGATCCGAGCGAGCTCGTTGCGGCGCCGGTCGCTGTCCAGGCCGGGGTCGTGGTCGACCTTGCCCAGGTAGAGGTTGAAGATGTCCTTGCGGTCCTCGAGCGTGGGAGTGCGGAACCACACGTGACGTCCCATCCGCCCCGGCCGGATCAGCGCCGGGTCCAGGCGGTCGATCGGTACGTTGGTCGCCCCAATGAAGAACACCTCCTCGTTGGAAGGGCCCGGCGGGGGAAGCCGCATCGACACGTTGCCGACCTTCCGAGGAACCAGGTAGACGGCGTCGAGCAGCGTGTTGATCCGGTTGGAGACGGCACGTCGGATCATGGGCGCCTCGCCGATCCCATCCATCTGCACCAGCAGCTGATTGAGGGCCAGGCCGCCGTAGCCGCCTCCCATCATCCCCGGGAACATGAATCGATGGACCCACTCGGCCGGCTTGGCGATGAACGGCGGGATGTGCGGCGGACGGGGCTCCGACCGGGACTCGAACAGCCGCTCGCGCCACCGGCGCGTCTCCAGGATCAGATCGCCGCTCGGCGTGAGGGATCCCCACGGCCCGAAGAAGCAGTAGTCCTCGAAGCTCTGGCTGGCAATCTCAGAGTGGCCGCCCATCCCTCCGCCGCCGGTGCCGCCGCCGAGGCTGGCCCTCCGCATGCCCACCGCGTCGATCTCGTCGATGAACACGATGCACTGCCCGCCCCACTTGCGGGCGAGCTTCTTGGCCTTGCGGATCAGCCACATCACCACGATCACGTCGATCCCGATGAACGTGGCGGCAAAGCCCGAGCCGGGGATGGTGACGAAGGGGGAATTGAAGTTGGTGGCGAGCGCCTTGGCCAGCATCGTCTTGCCGGTGCCCGGCGCGCCCAGGAACAGCAGACCGCGCTCACGCTTACCGCCGGCCTTCTCGAACTGCTCGCCTGACTGCCACAGCCGGACGACCCGTGCGACCTCCTCCTTGGGCTCGGCCTGCCCGCGCACGTCCTCCATCTCGACGCCCCACTTGGCGTCGCCTGGCTCGTAGCCGCGTACCTGCCGCAGGTTGGCGATCAGCAGCGGCCCGAAAAGGATCATGATGTTCGCGAAGAACAGGATCACCATGCTGATGGCGAAGCTCGGCAGCTGCCCGCCGATCGAGCTCAGCCAGTTGAACATGGCCGAGACGCCGCCCAGCCAGCTGTGATGCCCGGCGATGGCCACGATGCCTCCGATAGCGAAGATGAACGCCGCCAGGAAGAACGCCTTGCGGTACATCGAGCGCCAGAACCAGGTGCGCCGGCGCGCCACCACGTCCTCCTCGGCGATATCCCGCGAGACGCCGTACATGCTCGGCCACGGCAGCAGTCGCCGGGCCGCGACGTCCACGAGCCCTCGGAAGGCGATGACAGATCCCAGCGTCGCCGCGGCCGCGGCCGCCAGCGACATCCCCAGGCGGTCGTAGAGCACCACGAAGAACATGGGGCTGGTGAAGATGGCCACAGCCGTGGCGGCACGGCGAAGCCGCCGCCACTCCCCGGCAAGCATGGTTGAGTCAAACCCCACGCGAGGCGACCTTCTGCTCTCCTCCGCGTACGCCATGTGTGGAGATTGAGGGTACAGGGCGCAGGGGCGATGGTGGCAAGGTGCCTGCCTATTCGTCCACGCCCCACACGAGCGTGAAAAAACAAAGGGCGCGGGGGTCTCCCGCGCCCTCTGTCCTGGGTACTGCGCTCCTCCCAGCTAAGAAGGGCTGCCCGTCCCGATGTGCGAAGACCGCGCTATCCGGGCCCGCAGGATCCAGCGCCTCCCGCCTCCAGGCACTTATATACGCGCGAGGCGCACACCGCCGACTGAAATTTGGTCAATTGTGTGGAGCTCGGGCTTAGCGGAAGCCGAGCAGCTGTTGCTCGAGCTCCACGAGGTCCGGCGGTGCCGTGGGCCGTCCGAAGCCATTGTCGGGATCTGCGACCAAGGCCGCAGCCTCGGCCCGTGAGGAGACGCCCAGCTTGCGAAAGCTGCCTGAAAGGTGACTCTTCACCGTGCTCTCGGAAAGGAATAGCCGTGCGGCTATCTCTGAGTTGGTAAGACCCACGGCGACGAGTCCGAGCACCTGCTTCTCACGTAGCGAGAAACTGCTCCACACGATGCGGGTGCGAATCGTCTCGGGGACCACGATCTGTCCCGCCAGGACCGCCTCGATGGCGGCGGGAAGTCGCTCCTCCAGGTGGGCATGGCCGACAACTCCACAGATGCCCGCCCGCACCGCCTTGCGGACGACCCCGCGGCTCTCGCTCATCGACACCAGGACCAACGGCATTGCGGGACGGAGGTTCCGAAGGCGTTCCACCGCGCCGCCACGGGCCAGCACGCCCTCGGCGCCGACGAGTACCGCCAGGTCAAGCGGTTTCAGTGATTGGTCAAGCAGTCTTTCGACGCTTGCTGCGTGTGCCGCGAGCTCAAACGGAAGGAGAGCTCCGATGCGGCGTCTCGTAACGCTGTCCGCCACGACTCCGACCGCCGGAGGAGTGGGTGCGTTCGTACTCGGGGCTGTATCTGTGGCTGTGAGCGTGACCATGTGTCGAGGCTTTCACGGCCGTCGAACCGCTTGCTCAAAGAACGCCCGGAGGGCGGAGAACTTTCAGGCGGCGGCTGTCACGGGGCTGGCTTCCGCCTGGACCAGAGCGGCCTGGAGGGCGCGCCGGCCACGGTGGTGCAGGCCATGAACGGAGTCCTCCGAACGTCCCAGACGCTCGGCGATCTCACGCGGCGAAAGCCCCGCGATGTGGCGCAGGACGACGATCTCGCGCTGGGGTTCCGGCAGCTCGGCCAAGCATTCCCGGAGCGCGGCTCGGAGATCGCGGCTTTCGTGGGCCGGAGCATCCGGTCGCGACGGCCAGCTCCGGCTCATCGCATACCGGGCTACGACGGCGAAGATGATCGATCGCCATGTTGTGGGCGATACGCAGCAGCCAGGCTGAGAACGGCACAGAGCGCTCCTCGTAGGTGCGGATCGCGGTGAGCATCCGCGTGAACACCTGCTGCACGATGTCTTCGGCATCGTGATCGTTGCGCACGATCGAGCGCGCATAGCCGTAGATGTTGTCGGCATAGCGGAGGTAAAGAAAGCGAATCGCCTGACGATCGCCCTGCTTGGCCCGCGCTACGGCTCGCGACACTTCTCCTGGGCGGCGCTCCGCCTCGAGTGTCCGTTTACCCCGAAAGCAACCTTGCGCCATGTTCTCCTCCTGATCCTTGACCTCTATCCGTGGACCCCTCCGCCTCCCCGGTCCTCACCCGGTCCGTGGGCGGCGGGAGTTGCGGTGGCGCAAGGTACGTGCAGCCGATCGCTGGTCGATTAGAATCCTTGTTAGGCCGAAATTAGTTGGATGAGTGCAGCTTTCCGGAGCAATGCGGTAGTCCAAGGAGGGGAAATGGCGGTCGAGCAGACAAGTCCATCTACAGCGAGCGCGCCCAGCTCACATCTGGCCGAAGCCGTCTATGAGCACCTGCCCTATGCGCTGGTCGTGGTCGATGAGCAGGGGAACGTGCTAAGCGCCAACGGCGCGGCGATCGACATGGGATGGCGTTCCGGAGAGGGCTCCCCACCGGTCGTCTGCCACGAGATGTTCGCCTGCCGCCGCCGCGGTGGTCCCTGCGAGCATGGCTGTCTGGCCCAGCGTGCCGCGCAGTCGGGTGAGACCCTGCCGGAGATCCGAATCGACACGCTTCCGGGGAGCCCGGTGAGCGCGGTCTGGGTGACGACGACTCCGTTGGGGGAGCGCTCCGGAGTCGTCTTCCATCTGCGGCCGGGTGATTCCCGGGATCGTCGGCGCCGCTCGGACCCGCACTGGATCAAGGGCCCAGAGTTGACGATCAAGGCGCTCGGACGCATCAGGGTCGACAGCCGCGAAGGGCCGCTCGGCGGCAACTGGCTGCAGCAGCGGTCCGGACAGATCCTCAAATACCTGATCTGCGAGCGAGACCGAGTCGTCCAGGCCGAGGAGATCGCCGAGGCGCTGTGGCCGCATTCAGGCCGGCAGGCCCTTTCCAGCGTGCGCCACTTCATCCACGGCCTTCGGGACAAGCTCGAGCCCGGGCGCACGGGACGCGGCGGCTCGACGTTCATCGTCACCGTCCGCGGTGGCTACGCCATCAATCGCCGGCACGTGCGGATCGATGCCGACACATTCACCGAGGCCGTTCGTGCCGGCCTCGGGGCCAACGCGCGGGGTGAAGCTGACGTGGCTGCCGAACTGCTGGAGTTCGCGATGTCGATCTATCGCGGCGACCTCCTGGAAGACGAGCCCTACGCCGAGTGGGCGATGCCCGACCGGGATCGCCTTCGGGCGATGGCAACCGACACGCTGCGGACCCTCGCTCAGCTTGCGCTCGTCAAGGCCGACCACCCCGGCAGCGACCAAGCACCTGGAGCGGCTAGCGGAGTTCGAGCCATTTGACTCCGATGTGCACAAGGAGCTGCTCCGGGTGATGATCGCCGCCGGACGCCGCAGCGACGCGCTCCGACGCTACTCGACGTTCCGCGCCCGGCTGACCAAGGAGTTCCAGGCCGAGCCGGGGTTCACGCTGGCCGATCTGCACGTGTCCTGACGGCGCCGGCTGTCGTCAGTACGCGCCGCGGCCCGTGATCACGACGCCGATGGTGCGGATCAGCAGCAGGATGTCGAAGAGCCAGCTTCGCCGGTTTGACGTACTCGATGTCCAGACAGACCATCTCTTCGTAGCTTCGCTCATTTCGACCGCTCACCTGCCACAGGCCAGTCAAGCCCGGGCTTGCTGTCGAAGCGGCGGAAGTACCACTCCGGATAGCGCGCCGACCTCGTACGGAATCGGCGGCCGGAAGCCGACAAACGTCATCTCGCCACGCAGGATGTTGAACAGTTGCGGCAGCTCGTCGAGGCTCGTGCGCCGCAGCACCCGCCCGACGCGCGTGACGCGGGGGTCCGGATGGATCTTGAAAACCTGCACCTCACCAGCGGCGTCGGCGCGCAGGCGGTTGACGATCATGTTCTCGACAAAACTCTGGTGGACGCTCGGATCGGCGTCGTCGATCATCGTCCTGAACTTGTACATATCGAACTCACGTGTGTTCCTCCCCACGCGGCGCTGCCGGAATAGCACTGGGCCAGGTGAGTCAAGTCGGACAGCAACTGCGATCAGAAGGAATAGTGGCGCGAGCATGAGGATCAGCAGCGCCGAGACCGCCGCATCGAACGCCCGGGCGAGCACATGGGAGACCCAGGCCAGTCCAGCGGGCCGTCCCGCGAGCCGGAGCGCATGCTGCGGTCGGCGCCACATCAGTCGGGCGACATGACGTGTGATCGTCGCGTCCCCAACCTGGGATGCCACGGCTCCTCGCGCGTCGAGCCACTCGACGGCCTTGACGTAGTGGATTTCGCGACCGCACCGGCGCAGCCGAAGGCACAGCTCGATTACCTCGGGCGAGCTCGTGCTGGCGCGGTTCGCCTTGAAAGTCCGCTGGACTTCGGTTCGCCGGATGGCGATCGCTTCTCCGAGGACGCACTCCACTCGAGAAAATGCGGCGTCCCGTGGTCTCGGATGCGTACTGCGGAGAACGCGGCCGGTGTGCCCGCGCAGCGCTGGGGCAGCGATCGCCGCGTACGGATGTGCCGCGAGGTGAGACACCAATCGCGCGATTGCGTCGGGAGACGCCGGTTTCAGGGTGGGCCTGACAACCACGAGGACGTCGGCCGGTCGAGGAGGCGGCAGCTGCGATCAGCGCATCGGAGATCCGATCGTGCCGACCTAGCCAGATCCCCTGTTCTCCCGGAGAGTGACGCGCCGCGAACTCCCGAGTCTCATCTGATGATCCGAGATCGACGAACAAGATTCCCGCGCCGGCGACGCGCGCCGCTTCGCGTATCGCGCTGAGCGACCTCGCCAGCTCGACCTCGGAGTCACGGGTGATCACCACGACCTCGGCGGACAGGCGCGATCTGTTCAGTTCCGTCATGGTGGCCGGTCGAATCGACATGGGCTTGCGCTGTTGGAATGGTCTGGACCTGATCGGTCATACGATTCCTCCGACGGCGTCGCGGCTTGATTTCCAAGAGGACGAGCAGGGGGCTAAACCGAGTCGTAGCTCGGAGTCCCGCAGCTGGCTCGCTGCCTCCATCCGAGACGACACGCCGAGCTTGCGGAAGCTCGACGCCAGGTGGCTCTTCACCGTGCTCTCCGAGAGGAACAAGTCGCCCGGCGATCTCGCCGTTGGTCAGGCCGGCCAGCACGAGCTCGAGAACCTGCTTCTCCCGGTAGGAGAAGACCGGCTGAGCCAGGTGCTCACGCAGCGCCGCCGGAACGCACAGCTGTCCGGCCAGTGGCGCAGTTGACGGTCGCCACCAGCGCCGCCTCCAGTTCTGGTTCATGCAACAATCCGTCGGCCTGCGAAAGCACGCTTGCGCGCGGCTCGGCCGAACGGCCCACTGGCCACAATTACCAAGGGAATCTCCCAGTGCTTGGCGCGGAGCAGCCGAATCTGCCGAGCTTGCACCGAATGCCTCGAAGCCCCAGACCAGAACAACGACGTGAGGCTCGGTAATGGGCGCCGCCGCAAACAGATCTTCAAGCGAGTCGTTGAGGTCGACTAGCTCGTGACCCGCGCCGGCGAGGATCTCCTCGATTCGACTCTGGATCGGGTCATCCGAGGCGCATAGCGCGATGCGAAGTGGCGCATTGACGGGAGGCGAAGCGATAGGGCTCCCAGCGTTTGCCGCGCCGGGGCGATCGCTTTCGGAACTGCTGCCGCCTCCATGCCATCTCCACGCCTGGACATTTCTGTCCAATCAACGGAGGTAGTCCGCTCTACTTTCAGGGATGTTGGAAACGAACCTGGCCTGGCGGGGTGGGCTAGCGAGCATGTGCACGCAGGCCGGGAGGCGGGTAAGAGGGCCGTGTGGCAACACGGCGAGTCCCATGGAGGTGGCTCCGACCGCGGGCGCGGTCACAGCGGCGCTGGAAACAGGCTCAGCGGCGACCGATAATGGGCTCGTGCGACGCGCTCGGCGCTCGCCAGGTGGGCTCGACACGATGGTTTGCGTCGTGCTGCCGGTGGTGCTCCTCGGGCTGCACGAGCGGATCGGCGGCTGAGGTCGCAGCTCGCGTCGCGCATGCGACGGGCGCCAACCCGGACCTGGTTCTTGCCATCAACGGGTTCTCCGCACATGTGCTGCCGGGTCCCGAGCTCGATCGCCAGCTCGCGCCATGCGCTCTGACGGAGTCCAGGTGGTGCGCTCAGATGCCCCATGGGCGTCCGTCGAGCCGCAACCGCCCGGACCCAACGGTCCGAACTGGCAGTTTTCGTCTCTCGACGGTTGGGTTGCGGCGCTGGCGGCGCACAACCTCCGTTGGGCACCCGTAATCGACTACTCGGTTGGATGGGCTAGGACCTGCTCGGGGTTCTGTCCTCCGAGCCGCGATGGCACCTATGCCACCTTTGCTCAGGCCGTCGCGGCGCGATATGGCTCACGGGGAAGCTTCTGGTCAGAACACCCAGGCTTGCCGTATCTCCCAGCCCAGATATTCGAGATCTGGAACGAGGAGAATGGCAGGACCTACTGGTCGACCGGCCCGAACCCAGCGCAATACGCCAGGCTCTACGTCGCCGCACGGAACGCGATCCGAGCCATCGACCCGTCAGCGAGCGTGATCGTTGGCGGCCTTACCAACGGCGGCGCCAGCTACGACTCGAGTGAGGATCTGGCCGGGCAGTTCGTGCAGCGAATGTTCGCGGCAGAGCCTGGCCTGAAAGGCCACGTTGACGGGTTCGGGCTGCATCCCTACGGTACTAGCGCCGACGACGTCCTCGGCTGGGTCGTGCACTTTCGACAGGTGCTGGTTGGACTTGGCGAAGCTTCGGTCCCGATCGACATCACCGAGTTCGGATGGCCAGCGGGTGACGCGGGAGCCGAGGTCGTCCGGGCCCAGAACATGCGGGACGTAGCGCTCGGGCTCGTCGGGCTCGAACTGCGGCATCCGGATGCTTGCTCCGTACGACTGGATCAACCCGCTGGTAGCGCGCGAGCCCGGCGATTTTGGCTTCGTCGACCGCACTGGGGTGAATACCGCCCTGAGACCGGCTGGGACTGCTTGGTTCCAGGGGCTCGCCCAGGCAGACGGCCCACATGAGGTCGTGCGCTGCAGCCGTACCAGTGGCCGAGGCGCGCTAGGGGCCCGAAAGCCTGATCGTCCCGCTCTTGGCTCGCTTGAGGGCGATCACCGTGCGTGCGGCACGCGCCAGAAGCGAGATCAAACGGCGGGGGTAGGCAAGCACGAGCGCCAGCCCTGTAGGAGCGGGCTGCCTCGAGTACGTGTTGAGCTCGGCGGGAGGCGGGAACGTCAAGCGGATCGCCATCCTGAGCTTGGCCGCGAGGCCGCCGGCCGTGGCGATCCGGGCGAAGCCGAGCGCGAGCGGGGCGTGCCCATGCTCAACCATCGCAGCTGCCCGTACGAGTGGCAGGCGCTGCACCAGCTTCTCTCCCGCCGGCTCCAGCAAAAGACCGATCGCCATCTCGGCGAGCGCCCACAGCTGGTCGGCAAGCCGCTCGGCGCTCACCCAAACCTCGAATGGTGTCTGCTCGAGCGCGCGACGGAGATCCTCGCGTCGCTTGTCGGGATTGTGCTCGCGATGCTGCTCGGCGTGAAGCGCGACGTGCAGCGCTCGCGCCGGCAAGTTGAGGACGCGCACGGTGATCCCGCCGACTCGCTTTGCTTCCGTCCAGTCCTGCAGCACACGCCAGACATACTCGGCGGATCGGTGAGGGCCGAATGGGCTTATGTGGAGGTCTAGCTCGGCTCCATCAGAGCTGCGCACCCATGGATGGGCGTGGGGGGAGACGTGCCGAGGGTAAGGGGCGAACCCGAGCTTCGTGAGCGCCGCGGCGGCCGTCATTACCTGGGCTGGATCGACTAGTAGGTCAACGTCGCCGCATGGGCGTACATCGTCGTGGTAGAGCCAGTCGGCGAACGTCGAGCCCTTCAGCAGGATCGGGTCGATCCCATTGGCCTTGAAGGCCGCAACCACTTCGCCGCATACAGCATCAGCCGCAAGCCACTTTGCGGTCTCCACCAGCGCTGAGCGCTCCGGCACGCTCATGTCGATGTGTTACGTCAGGGTGACGGCGTGCGCGTACACCGCGTACTCGCTGTGTCGCGGCTTGATGCCGGTGATCACGATCCCTGCCGACACGGTTGGGAATCGCCCGAGCGCCGTTTTGACTGCCTGCGCCTCTCCGCGGGTGGTTCTAGAGTCGCGCGCGCAGACGAGGACCGCATCCACGTGCGGAATCATCTCGAGCGTATCGGCGACCGAGAGCAGCGGGCTGGAGTCGAACACCACAACGTCATAGGCCTCGAGGACCTGCTGCAGGAACTCGCGAAACTTGCTCGAGCCAAGCAGCTCCGCCGAATGTGAGTTCGGCGTGCCTGCCGGGATCATGACGAGCGAGACCGACCCGCCGTCGGGCCAGTCGCCGTTGTTCCATGACGCTCCGCTGAAGCTGATCGGCTTGATGATCTCCTGTGGACTGGCGGCACCAGAAAGGAACTCGCTCATTCCCGGCGCAGGCTCAACCCCAAGGCGGCTGGCCAGTGCGGGCTGACGGAGGTCGCAGTCGACGAGCAGCGTGCGCTTTCCCGCCGTCGCCATCGCGAACGCCAGCGAGCCGGCGACGGTGCTCTTCCCCTCCTCGGCGGTGGCGCTCGTGACAAGAATCGATCGCGGAGGCGAGTCGATTCTCAGGGTCTCCAGGTTGCGACGCAGGACCCGGAACGCCTCCACGTCGGCGACGTGGTCAGACTTCGTGGTCGCCGCGATCTGCACGATCTTCCCCATCGCCTGGGTGCGGACGTGCGCGAGCACCGGGATGTGGAAGCTCGTCTCGACGTCCTCCCGAGTCCGCAGGCGGTGGTCGAGGGTGTCACGCAGGAAGGCGACCGCGATGGCCAGCAAGAGCCCAAGGGCCAGCCCTATCAGGGCGCTGCGCAGCGTGTTGGGCGACGAGGCAGATGTGGGCTGCGTCGCGGTCTGCGCAATTTGAGAGGTGTGCGCGAAGCGGCCGAGAGCCGCGAGGCGAGCCTGCTGCTGCTGGAGCGTCTGCAACCCGGCGTTGTTGAGACTGTTCTGGCTGGCTGGATGGCTGGCAATCTCGCCAGCCACAGCTTGAGCATCGGCGCGGTAGAGCGCCTGCGCCGCCTGGTTGTTCTGTGAAACCAGGACCGTGGCGACGGTGTTGACCAGCCGTGCGGCAAATGCCGGATCGGACGCAGTCGCGGTGATCTGGAGCAGTCCGCCATTCGTTACCTGGCCGGTGACGGCATTCGAAAGCGCTGAGACTGGTCCGCGAATATGGAGCGCGCGCTGTACGGGAAGCATCACAGAGAGGCGCGTGAGCGTCTCCGCGCTCTGCGTCGCAAGGGCGCCCGGCGCTTGACCGGTCCCTGGGTTGAGCCCGGCCAACGCGATGTTCTGCTCCGGATCCTGGATTGAGACGATCGCCGACGCCTGGTAGGTCGGAGTCTGGCTCTTGGCCGTGACGAACCCAGCCACCGCGCCGAGGACCGTGATCGCAACGATCGCCACCCGGTAACGGCGAAGGACCCGCAAGTAATCCAGCAGGGTCAGATACCGGCCAGTCGAACTCGTGCCGTCCATGTCTTGATTCCTCAGTCTCTCGTGCGTGTCACCAAGGCGGTTCTAGCCTTTCTCAGGCAAACAACGCTGGAATGGCCGAGAACTTCTGTAGCCATCGGAACCGGCGCCCACCGGGGGAATCATACCCGGGAGGGGTCGAGACCCTTATGCAGGTGGCGCGGCTTTGCCGTAGGCAACCAGGCGGCCCGTCCAATAGTTCATGTTGAACCATCCGTCCAGAACCTCCCGCCGCCGCACGAGGTCCACGAGGAGCCACTTAGCCCCGCCGGCGAGGAATCGCAGCCGGCCCACCTTGCCCCGCCAGCTGACGGGTACGCCCCGGTCGGCGAATAGCAGCTCATCGCTGACGCCCTGCGCGTAGTAGCGCCGGGCGAAGTATCTGACCGTCAACCGGTCGGCCGGCACGCAGTGGAGGACGTGCGCGGCCGGCTCGTAGCGCAGACGACCGTCCTTCGACTTGAGCCTAAGAAAGAAGTCCGTGTCCCCGTTCGAGACCAGCGAGGTGCCGATCCGGTCGAGCCCAGACCGAAACCCGCCGATCCGGTCGAACGCGCTGCGGAGCACCGCGCAGTTGGCCCCGACTGGAACCGGCTCGCGATCGAGCCAGAAGGGCTCGGAGCCGTAGTCGTATTCGGCCAGAAAGTTGCGCCGTGTGTGCATCCAGTCGGGCTCAGGCCCATCGAGTTTGAGCTCGACCCTTCCTCCCACGCCAGCGCAAGCATGGCCGGTGAACGCGGCCAACAACGCGCTCGCCCACCCAGGCGAGACCAGCGTGTCGTCGTCCAGGAAAGCCAGCACATCACCCGACGACACCTCCGCGCCGCGGTTGCGGGCGCCGTTGAGCCCGCTCGCCGGCTGCCGCTCACAGCGCATGGGGATTGGCCCGGTTGCTGCGACGTCGGCCACGAGAGCGCCCATGTCCTGCTCGGAGCCGTCATCCACCACCACCACGTCGAGGGCGCCCGGATCGGAGTTCTGGTGCTGAAGGGTGCTCAGACAAGCGCGCAGCGCTTTCGGACGGTTGTGAGTGGGCACGATCGCCGATAGACGCATCGGCTGCATACTCTGGCAGGGTGAGCGTGCGGATTCTGGCTGTGGGCAATATGTATCCGCCCCAGCACTCCGGGGGTTACGAGCTGGCGTGGCAGCAGGCGGTGCAGCACGCCGAGGCGCTCGGGCACCATGTGCGCGTTTTGACTACCGACCACGTCGAGGATGCCGCGCGCGTCGAGCAGGACGATGACGTTCACCGTACGTTGCGCTGGTACTGGGACCCGATCCGGTACGAATTCCCCAGGCTGTCTCCGCTTCCAGCGACTAGTGCTCGAGCGCCACAACGCCGCGGAGCTCGATCGTCACCTGCGCGAGTTCCGAGCCGGACGTGGTCACATGGTGGTCGATGGGCTGCATGTCGCTCTCGATGATCGAGCGGGTCAGACGCGCGCCGGCTCCCTGCCGTGTTCGTGGTCCACGACGATTGGCTCGTGTATGGATGGCATCGTGATCTGTGGATCCGGATCTGGAGTCGGCCAGCGCGCGCGCTCGCCGGGCTGGCTCATCGAGCGAGCTGTCCGGCATCCCAGCCCACGTGGAGATCGGGCGGGCCGGGCCGTTGGTCTTCAATTCGCGCTACACGCTCGAGCAGGCGCGGGCGGCAGGCGTACACGCCGACCGGATGGTCGTCGTATACCCCGGAATCGACGATCGTTTCCTGCAGCAACTGCCCGCCCGAGCCTTGGTGCTGGCGGATGGCGTACGTCGGGCGGATCGACCGCCAGAAGGGGATCGACACCGCCGTCGCCGCGTTGGCGCAGCTGCCTGCGCGAAGCGACGCTCACGGTATGGGGCAGCGGAGACCGGCGCTACATCGCGGGAGCTGCAGGAACTAGCCAAGCGGCTCGGGGTGGACGAGCAGCTGCGCTTCGAGGGGTTTGCCGACCACGATGGCCTCGTCTCGGCATACGCGCGGGCGGATGTGGTGCTGTTCCCGGTGCGCTGGAATGAACCGTTCGGTCTTGTCCCGCTCGAGGCAATGGGACTTGGCCGGCCGTCGTCGCCACAGCGAGAGGCGGCGCGGCCGAGTTCCTCGAGCACGGCGCTAACGCGCTGGTGTTCGATGCTGACGATCCGCCCGGGCTCGCGGACGCCGTCAAGCTCCTGGCCGAACGCGAGGAGCTCCGCGACAAGCTACGTGCCGGCGGCAAGCGGACCGCTGCCGCGTACCCGTCCGCGGGCTTCGCCGCGAGCACGGTTGAGGAGATCATCAGCGCCGCTGGGCGCCCATTCGATACCAGCGTGGTGACGCGGTCATGAGGGTTCTGCTCGTCTCGCAGGAGTTCCCTCCGGAGACCGGCTGGGGCGGCATCGGCACGTATGTCGACGTCCTTTCCGAGGCGCTGGGCGCTGCAGGTGTCGACGTTCATGTGCTGTCGGTGGTCGACCGACAAGCGGCGAGGACGCGCCAGGTGGGCAGGGTGACCATTCACCGCCGGCCCCTGCCTCACGTGCGCGGAGCACACCGACCGGCTCCAGAGGTGTGGTGGCGGGCATGGCTCGCGCTCAACGTGGCCCGCTTGGTCAAGCGGCTCCGGATCGAGCCGGACGTGGTCGAGTGTCCAGAATGGATGGCCGAGGGGCTGGCGCTGGGCCTTCGCGGGATGTTTCCCCTCGTAGTTCGGCTGCACTCGACCGCTCGACAGGTCTTTCCCCACTCCGGTCAGGGAGATGCAGCTACGAGGAAACGACGGCCGGCTGGCCATGTGGCTGGAGGAGAGCTCGGCGCGGCGGGCGAACGTGGTGGTGAGCACTCGCTCAAACCTCGACGAGGTGGCCGGCTGGATGCGGCTCAATCCATCCGCGCTGCACGCGATCCCGTATCCCGGTGCGGCTGCCACCACCGGTGCCGATGCCGGATACGCTCCGCCGCAGGTCATGTTCGTCGGGCGGCTCGAGCCGCGCAAGGCGCCTGAGGTGGTCCTCCGGGCCGCGCCCGCGGTGCTCGCTGCACTTGCCGGAGGTCAAGTTCACTTTCGTCGGGCGAGACGCCGTCGCCACCAGGACTGTTCCCATCTGCGCGTGGCTGACCGGCGAAGCCGAACGGCTGGGAGTCGTCGCACGCTGTCGAGCTGACTGGACAGCTCGACCGCAGGATGGTCGATGGAGCAGCTCGGCCGCTGCCACGGTCTGCGCGTTCCCCTCCCGGTGGGAGAGCTTCGGAAACGTGCTCGCAGAGGCGTCGTCGGTCGGACGACCGGTGGTGGCCTCGCCCATCCCGCCGTTCAAAGAGCTCGTGGAGGATGGGGTCACCGGCCGCCTGGCGCCGCTCGAGGACACGGGCGCCTGGGCGCAGGCGCTGCTTGAGATCCTCTCCGATCGCGGATCGGGCCCGCGCGATGGGTGAGGCCGGTGCGCAGCGGATCGCCGGAATCAGTGCCCCGAACGGGTGGCGGAGCTGGCGCTGGCAGCGTATGAGCATGCGATCGATCGCTGGCGACGCGGGCTACGGGCAGGCTCCGATTAGCATCGGCTCAGATGCCTGACCACGCGGACCGCCCACGGGTGCTCTGGGTGACCGAGGAAGCACCGGACCACTCCGGGGGAGGTGGAAGCATCCGGCAGGCGTATCTGCTCGATGCGCTTTCCACGGCGTTCTCCGTGGACGTGCTGGTCGCCGGCGAGGTGGGAGACGACCGCATCAGGTCGACCGCGGCGAGCGTCACCGAGGTGGGGGCAGACCAGCGGCTCTGGACCGAGCATCCGATCGGTCGCCGGATGCTTCGGGCTGGCGATCAACCTGGGGTCGCGCTACCCGCTGCACGCGTACCTGTCGGCCCCCCGCCGTGTGGCGCTAGCGCGTGAGATCAGCGCAGCGCCGCGGTCGATACGACGTGGTCTGTGTCGAACACGAGGCCCTGGTCCCGCTGCTGCCGGAGCCGAGGACCGGGCGCTGGATCGTGACTCTCCACGCGCTGTACTCGGAGATCATTCGCCGGGAGCTCGAGCTCGCGGACCAGGGGTACCAGCGATGGTTCTGGCGCCGCGAGCTGGGCAAGGCCCACCGGCTCGAGCGCCACGCACTGCGATATGACCGGTGTGTCGTCTGCTCCCAGGAGGACGCCGAGGCGTTATGCGAGGGTCGGTGGCGGCGCGCGGGATTCGATCGCGGTGATCCCCAATGGGGTCGATTTGGAGCGCTTGCGTCCCGCACCGATCCTCACCGAGCCGTGCGTGCTGTTTCCGGCGACGCTCTCCTATCAGCCCAACGTCGAGGCCGCCGTGTGGTTCTGTATGGAGATCTGGCCGCGGATCTCCTCCGCGGTGCCCGAGGCGAGGCTCGTGCTAGCCGGACGCGCCCCCGGTCCCGCGGTGCGCGGGCTCGAGCGGCTGCCCGGCGTCAGCGTGCACGGTGACGTCCCCTCTATGACCCCATACTTTGAAGCGGCGCGCGTGGTCGTCGTGCCGGTGCGCGTCGGGGCAGGGACCAGGCTGAAGGCGCTCGACGCGATGGCGATGGCCAGGCCGGTGGTGGGAACGACGGTGGGGCTGGAGGGCCTCGGGATCGTCGACGGCCGCCAGGCCTTCGTGGCCGACGCGCCGGAGGCATTTGCCGCCGCCGTTGTAAAGACGCTGCAATCCGATGACATCGCGCGCGCGATGGGAGCCGCCGGCCGGGACCACGTCGAGCGGGGGTTCGGCTGGGATCGGATCGGCGAGCAGTTCGTCGCAGAGGTTTCCAGGCTCGTCGGGTCTCACGACAGTGCAGCTCCCCCGGACACGGCGCAGTACAGATCCTGGACGAGCGCCCAGAGCCCGAGTCCTCCTTGGCGCAACCGGCCGGTAGTCGCCGCGGGCGATCGCCTCGGCCAGCGACAGTGAGCGCCCGAGCCGCCTGTCGGCCTGCCGCGTCTGGACCCGCCGCACCAGCCGCGGCACGAGCTGCTCGTACCGATCCGCTGCGGCGGCCAGCCGTCCGCGCACGCCGCGCACTCAGGCGCGTCGCTACGCCGTCTGAGATAGGAGCTGCGCTCCCGCGCCGCGCGGATCGCATAGCCGTGCCGCCTCTCGTCCAGCCCCTGAGCACCTGGGCACGAGGTAGCACCGGGGCGCTGGTGGTGAGGGCGCCACTATGGCGGCGGTAGAGCATCAACGGATCACGGTGCCAGGCGATTCGTCCGATCGCGGCCGCCGCGAATTTGATCCATTCGTCGTGCTCGGCGGGATGGACGCCGTAGACCGATGCCGGCCGGTCAATGGGCGGCAGGTAGCGCAGCAGCTCGGCTCGGAAGACCGAATGGGATCCGTGCAGCGGGTGGAGCGGATCAGCGCGCCCGGTCCGTTTGGCGAAGCCGGTGTGAAAGCGCTTATCCGGCAGCGGACGAAGCTGCTCGTCGACCACGCGAGCTTCGTGGACCCACAGCATCACCGATGGATCCGCGAATGCGACCGCGCCGTGCGACAGCTTCTCGGGCAGCCACACGTCGTCTTGGTCGGAGAACGCGATCAGTTCGCCTTCCGCGCGCAGAGCCGCCCGCAGGAAGTTCTCCGGATATCCCAGCTGGTGCTCGTTCTCCACCAGCACGACCGGCACCGCTGATCGGGTCGCGAACTCACGCACACGCTGGACGGTCCCATCGGTGGACCCGTCATCGCTGACGATGATCTCCAGCGGCGCGAGGGTCTGCCCCGCGATGCTGGTCAGCTGCTCGTTGATGTGCTCGGACCCGTTGAAGCTCGCCACCACCACCGAGATGCGCGGGCGCTGATGGCTCATCGCCCCGCTGCGCCGTAGTAGACGCGCTCGAGCGCTTCGAGGTGGCTGGGCAGGTCCGGTGGCTGCGCCCAGAACCGGTCGTACGCCGCCCTGCCCAGGCTCGAGGCGAGGCCGGGGTCACGGTGCAGCGCAACGAGCTTGTCGGCCAGTTCATCGGCATCGCCGGCCCTGAACCACAGACCGGTCCGGTTGTCCTCCACCGCCTCGCGCGCCACCGTGGAATCCGACACGACCGCCGGGACACCCTCCGCTGCGGCCTCGAGCAGCGTCAGCCCCTGCGTCTCGTAGATGAGCGACGCGTTGACCATGGCGCGGGCGCTCCGGACCACCGCACGAACCTGCTCGGGCTCGAGCCAGCCGGTGAGTTCGGCGTCCGGGTTGGCGCGTTGAATCAGGCTGGCATCGGCACCGGCCCCCACGAAGATCGCCTTGACACCGGCAGTCCGGGCCGCTCTTGCCAGCAGCACACCCCCCTTGTCGTGCTGGAGGCGGCCGACCATGACAAACGGCTCGTTGCGGGCGGCATCGACGGGCCCCATCCGGGACACGGAGACGGGGTTCGACAGGATGGTCACCCTGGTCCCCGGAGGAAGGAATGGCTTGACGATCTCGGCGGCCGTCCCAGACGGGACGATCAGCTGTCCGACCCCCGCCGGCATGGTGCCGAACCGGAGCTGAACCGCCTGCCGCCCGACCCGCCAGAGCTTGTGGGAATACGCTCGCGCGTCGCAATGAGTTGCGATGCACGTCGCCGACATCGGCTCCAGAGGGCAGATCTCGTTCGTCTGGTAGTTGAACAAGCCGCCGTTGGGACAGGCGACCGAGTAGTCGTGCAGCGTCGCGATCGTTGGCAGACCGGACCGCACGGCCGCCCGGACAACGCTGGGAGAGAGCACCTTGATGAAGCCATGCAGATGGACCACTGTGCGGTCCCGATCGGTCTGGGCGAGAACATCGCGCAACAGCCCGGCCGCCTGGCGGTTCCAGACGCCCTGGGCCGCCGCCCGAAGCCGGTTGGGATCCGACAAGGTGGTCTGCTGCCCCGTGACGCGGACGTCGATCCCGGCCTCGAGGAGTTCCGGGGCTGGCTCACCCTGACCCGCGATCAGCGTCACCCGGTGCCCTCGGCGAGCGAGACCCACGGCTTCAGCCAGCGCCACGCGATCCGCCCCGCCGGTGATCGTGGCAAAGTCGTTGACGATCACCACCGAAAGCGGGCGATCAGCCTCCGGGTGTTGTGGGTCAGGTCTCACCAGCTGCATCACGGTAGAGCTCGAGCATTCGCTGGGCCGATCGCTGCCAGCTGAATTTCGCGGCCTGCCGCTTGCCCGCCACGGCTAAGCCGCTCCTGCGCTCGGGGCTTCCGACCACTGCATTCAGCGCAGCGCTCCACGCGTGCGGCTCCTCCGGCTCGTCGACCAGCACACCAGCTTCGCCGACCACCTCGGGAATCGAGGAGCTGCGCGCCGCAATCACCGGAGTGCCCGCTGCCATCGCCTCGAGCGGCACGAGCCCGAACCCTTCGGCCAGGGCAGGATGGACAACCGCGGCGGCGGCTCGAACCAATGCCGCCAGATCTGGCTCGGACAGGTAGCCGGTGCGGATCACCTGCTTCCATGCGTCGCCTCGCGCGAGCTCGGCCGTTACCGCCTCTGCGCCGTATCCGTCGGGCCCCACCATCACCAGGGCGAAGCCGGCATCCGACAGCCGGGCCATCGCCCGCACGAGTGCCAGCTGGTTCTTACGGACCGAGATCGCGCCGATACAGATCGCAAAGTGTCCCGGGGTCACTCCGAACCGAGCGCACGTAGGCTCGGGGTCATGGTTCGGCGGAAGCCGCAGAAACGTGCCGCTGACGCCTTCTGGAACGACCTCGATGCGTTCCGGATCCATGTCGAGCACGCCTTCAACGCGGCCGGCCGCATACGCCGATGGGACGATGATCCGGTGGGCCCGCCGCACCAGCAGGGCCATGCTGCGACGGTAGGTCCAGCGCTCGGAGGGGCGATACCACTCAGGATGATCAAACGGGAACATGTCGTGGACGGTTACCAGCTGTGCCGCTCTTGCGGAGGCCGGAGGGAACGGCTGCACGTGATGGACGACGTCGAGATGACCCAGGCTTCGCTCCAGATGCGGGCCAGCACCGAGGCACCACATTGCCTGGGCGGCTCCGCGCGGCCACGGAAGCACGCGTGATTCGATCCGACCGGGCAGCCAGTCGGCGTGGCTCGGTTCAGGGGTCGAGGCGAGCACAATCGAGTCGCCTTCCGCAGCGGTGTCGGCAAGTCCGCGGGCAAGCTCGCGCAGGTAGCGGGCCACACCGGTGGGGTGGGGCTCGGCTGTCCGATGTGCGAACAGGCAGACTCGTATACCGGCAGCACCTCCTGCATCACGTCTCGGTCGGTTCACTCGTCTGCTCGACTGCGCGGCTACTGTAGGGCAAATGTCGAGCGCTGCCGGCTCCGGGCCACGTGTGGCGTTCGACGTGACACCTGTGATCTCAGGCCGGACCGGGATCGCACGATATGTCACCCAGCTTGCCCAGGCCCTGGAGCGCGAGGGCATCGACCTCAGGCGGTTTGCCATAGGCCGCAGCACGTTCCCGCTGCCGGAACGTTCACAGCATCTGAGGGTTCCGGCCCGATTGCTGACGCCGTGGTGGCGACTAGATCCCCTGGCCGACTGCCGAGCGGATCGTGCGCGGAGCCGATCTCACCCACGCCACCGGAGCGGCGCTCCCCGCCACCCGCCGACCGCTGGTGGTTACCGTCCACGACATTGCCGCGATCCGGCACCCGGAGCTGCATCCCAGCCGGTACGTGCAGGAACAGCAAGCACTGGTGAAGGCGCTCCGGCGGTCGGCGGTGATCCTGACAGTGTCCGCTGCTACGGCCGACGACCTCGTGCATGCTGGGATCTCAAGCGAGCGGATCGTCGTCGGCCTGGTGGGCCGCACGCCGCTGCCAGAACCGACAGTCCCGGCCAACGCCCCGGCTCCAGGGTATCTGCTGACGGTCGGGGAAACCTCGCCTCGCAAAGGGTATCCGGTACTCCTGAAGGCACTTGCGCGACTGGATCACAGTCCGCCATTGATGATGGTTGGACCCCCAGCGGGCGACGAGGAACGAGTGCGTGATCTGATCGCACAACTCGGCCTGCATCAGCGGGTCACGCGGGTTGGCGCAGTCAGCGAGTCCGAGTTGTCGTGGTTCTACGAAAACGCGCTCGCACTGTGCTTCCCGAGCGTCGCGGAGGGCTTCGGGTCCCCGCTGGTCGAGGCGCTAGGTGCCGGGCTGCCGATCATCGCCAGCGACATCCCGCCTACGCGCGAGGTCGCCGGGGACGTCCCGATCTATCCGTCCGCCAGCGAGCCAAGCGCGTGGACCGAGGCGATCGAGGCGCTCGTCTCAGACCCTGGCCTACGTCAGCGTAAGGCGTCCGAGGCACGGCGTCGGGCGCCGATGTTCACCTGGGAGCGAACTGCAGGAGACACGCTCACCGCCTACCGGATGGCGCTCGCCGCCGCGGGCTAGATGTCCAGCAACTGGCCGACCGCCTCGCCCAAGCTGCCCGCCTCACCGCCGATTTGGATAGCTGCCATTCCCGCCCGGTGAGCGGCCTCAATATCGGTCGTCGAATCTCCGACCATGACCGCTTCCGTCAGCTCAAGGGTGGGAAACCGTCGCTGGGCCTGCACGAACATGCCGATGTTCGGCTTACGGCAATCGCATTGGTCGCGATCATGCGGGCAATAAAAGAACGCGTCGATCCGGGCGCCGGCAGATTCAGACAGCCCGCGAGCGAGTTCTGCGTGGATCTCGGCCAGATCGGCCTCTGTCATCTGGCCGAGGGCGATCCCTCGCTGGTTGGTAACGACGATGATCGGAACGTCAAGGTCGTTAAGGCGTCTTATCGCTCTGGCGGCATCGGGAAGGAGACGCAGCTCGGACGGCGTCGTTACGTAGTCGCCTTCGGCCGGTTTCTCATTGATGGTTCCGTCTCGGTCCAGGAAGACGGCCGACGGGAGCTCAGCCCTCGACATACGTCCAGGTTCGTAGTCCTTCCTGGTCAAAGGCGAATTCGGTTTCGTTCAACCCGATCTCGCGAAGTCGGGCGGCGACACGATGCTGTGTACCGGGACGGCAGTAGAACAGCATGAATCCGCCACCGCCGGCTCCGGTGACCTTTCCTCCGATGGCTCCCTGCTTGAGAGCCTCCTCGTAGGCCTCATCGATCGCCGGCGTTGTGATCCGCGGATGACATGCGTTTCTTGTACTCCCAAGCGGTGCCCATCAGCTCACCGAACTCGTGAAGGCGCCCGCGGAGCAGGGCGTCCTTCATCGATGTCGCCAAATCCTTTTGCATCCGCAGACCTTCCAGCGCGTCGGAGTCAGACGCCTCGTATCGACGGGTCTGATCGTCGATGATGCGGTCCCCAGCTCGTGTTGCCCCAGTGAAACAGAGCAGGAGATTTGCCTCGAGCTCGTTCACCAGACTCGGCTTGATCCGGAGCGGATTTACGACGACGCCGTCCTCGTTGAATTCGATGAAGTTGAAGCCGCCAAATGTGGCCGCATACTGATCCTGGAGCCCGCCTTTGAGCCCGAGGTCGAGTCGCTCCACCTCCCAGGCCAGCTGGGCGATGTCGTAATCGCTCAGCGTGAGCTTGTGAAAATCGCTGAGCACGCCAATCAGCGTCACCACCAGAGCTGAGGAGGCCCCCAACCCGGAGCCAGGCGGAGCGGCCGTGTGCAGGAACAGGTCGATTCCCCGCGGCTCCTCGAGTTGCGCGACCCGCCGGATGGCGGCCTTGACGAGGTCGAGCTCACCGTCGTAGTCGACGCTCTCCTCTGCTCCGTAGTCGAGGGCGGTCTGGAGGTCGAGAGAGTCCACCCGGATCCTTCCATCCGTCCGGGGCTGAAGCGTGCCGTGGGCGTAGCGGTTGATCGTCGCGCTCAGCACCAGCCCGCCCTCGCGTTCGGGAAACGGAGCCACGTCAGTGCCACCACCGGCAAAACTGACGCGGAGAGGTGCCTTGGCGCGGAACAGAGGCTGGACCCAGGGCGCACGTTGGGCTCGCGCGCGCGTGATCGTGGGTGTACTGAAATTCATCGCGACTACGAACCAGCAAGGGGCGCGAGCAGAGCACCCGGGGTGAGCTTTGCCTTCGGCTGCGCGACCGTGGCTCGCGAGCGCTCGGCTAACCCGAGCGTCGCGCCGGCGATCCCCCAAAACGTCCAGGCAACGTCGAAGCTGATCCACGTTTGCAGAAACAACGCGCTGACGGCCAAACCGATGCCTCCCGCCCATGCGGCAGTTATCAAGGGGTCCGCGTCTTCACGAGCGCTGCGACGGAGCCTCACCAGCAGCACGACGGTCAGCGCGACGAACGCGACCATCGGCAGCACTCCCACCTCATCCCCTACGTTGAGGTAGTAATTCTCCGGGATTGTCACGCTGGTGACCTGGTACCTCTGCCCGGTACCCGCGGCGGTGCTGAGACCCTGACCAAGGGGGTGGGCCGCAAGCGTTCTCACACCCGCAGACCAGCCGGAGAGATGGCCTGCTGAGGACTGGTCGGCTGCCGTACCCGTCTCTGCGACGCGGGTGGCGAGATGCGAGGCAAACGCGGCAGGCACGGCCAGCAATGCCAATCCCGCAAGGATCAGCGCGACCTGGGTCCGCCAGTGCCTGCGCCGGCCGGCCGCTGGCTGGAGCGCGAGGAATGCCACGATCAGCCCGGCCAGAATCGAGCTGCGGGTCTGGGTCAGAAGCAGCGCCGCCCCGATCAGGATCGTTGACACGAGCACCGCGGGCGTTGCCGTCCGCCTCACCACTCGCTCAAACGCGACAGCAAAGGGGAGCACCAGCCACCACGACAGGACGAGCGTGTCGACGAATACTGAGCCGATACGCACAATGCTCCCCCCGCCGACCGACCCATAGATCGTGATGTTGCTCGGGTTCGCCAGCTGCGTGTTGAGCACTCCCATCTCGTATTGCGGGTAGTGAACCGTCTGAACCACGAACTGGTTCCAGCCGGATGCATCGATCGCTTCGTACACACCGGCCGCCGACACGATCGCCCCGACGGCGATCAGCGCGCTTCCAGCGCGTCTGGCGAATCCGCGCCCCAGTGGCGCGTGACGCGCCCCGAACAGGACTAGCGCGAACCCCGCGGTCTCGCGGAAGCCGAGCAGCCGAAGGCTGCTTGTGGATGGGGCACTGGGCACGATCTCGGGCTGAAGCAGGGCGTATAGGCCAACCAGTGCGACGAACCCCAGCGCCAGCTGGTCAAGCTTGTCAAGCCGCCCACCACTGGCGATCAGGTTCTTGATGCCGGCGATCACCACTCCTACGGCCAGGAGCTCCTTCCAGGAGCCGAGGTGGTACACGAGCGACGTCGGCAGCCCCGCCTTGTAGAGCAGCGAGAGAATGAACGTCTGGAATGGGAACAGGACGATCAGGATCAGGAGGCTGCGGTCCGGGCGCTTTGCCGCCAGCACGAGCAAACCGAAACGCGATGAGGATGGTCAGTGCGGTCTGCGCCGAGAGCACGTGGCGGGGCGAGAAGTAGATCGCCCAGATCACGATCAACGGCAAGGCCCATACGACCCCTGCCTCCAGCCAGCCTCGGGTGTCGCGCGTGCGCACCCAACGCGTCATCGCAGGTCATCGTCACCCCTAGAGCACAAGGCACCGCCAGGCGACGCTTCCGGCGATGAACCCAGCCAGCGTCGCTGTGTTGACGACGGGAGCGCCGAGTGCGTGTAGCGCGGCGCGGCGCAAACCCTCGGCTCGCGAGTCCGTCTGGGCTCGATATGTGCCGGCTTCCCCGTATACACGCTCGAGGTAAGGAACGGTTGACAGCAGCAATAGCTTTCGCCGCGTCAGAAGCGCTGCCGCCACTCCGGCTAGCGCCAGGTCAAACTGAGCCGTCCAGTGAGCGAAGAACCAACGGCGGTAGAACGCGGCCTGGCGCAGCTCGGGGACCATGCGCACCAATCCCGGCATGTCCCGCGTCCAATGCCACCGGTCGGCCAGCGCGTCGCGGATGTCGCCCGGGACGACCGCGTGGTAGACCAGCGCGTCCGAGGCAAACGAGCTGCGGCGACCCTCCCGAAGCGCGCTCCAGGCAAACAGCTGTGTCCTCGCCGATTGGCGTGCGCATCGCGCGGTTGCGCCTGCGGTCGGCCGACCAGCGTCTGCGCCCTGGCCGCTCCAACGCCCAGTCCCTGAAGCCCCCCACGGCGTCGAACAACTCGCGGCGCACGAACAGGTTCGCTGTCTGGTAGAAGCCACCGTCTCCATCTACCGCCAAGGACCGATCGAATGGCGTGCGGGGGACGGATGGATCGGGTTCGACTCGACCCTGAGCGAGATCGACGTGCTCGAGCGCCTCGAGCCCCCGGGACAGCCACTGCGGGGTGGGAACGCAGTCGGCGTCGGTGAACGCCAGCAGGGCTCCGCGCGCGGCCTCAACACCGCGGTTGCGCGCGCCTCCAGGCCCCACGCTCTCCTTTAGGCTGACTACCGAGACGAAGGGCGCATGGCTTTGGGCGATGGCAGCGGTTTCATCGCGCGAACCGTCGTCGACGACTACCACCTCGAAAGGGGCCTCGAGCTCTTGCTCGCGCAGCGCGATGAGCGTCCGATTCAGGGTCGGCGCGGCATCTCGCGCCGCGATGATCACGCTGAGTGCGGGCTCAGCAGCCATTACACTGGCTATTAGAGTGGTGCTGATGTCCGGATTGTCCGCGTCCGGCCGCGTCCCGGATGTGGTTCCTTACGCGCTGCGCGGTCCTGGGCACTTAGGCGTGTGTCAGCTGACCGCATGGATCTTGGCCATAACGTCCGTCTCAATACAGACCGTTGCGCGGGGGCCGTGGGGCCCTGGTATCGAGCATCGAGGATCGCGCGCGCATCGGGCCATATTGCATTATCAGCGGTTCGGAGGACACGGTCTGCCGCGCCCGGTCTGGTGGAGCGGACAAAATCCCGCGCTGTGAGTCGCACGCGAGGAAATGTGATGCTCCGGACGGCAGACCGCTACCTGGGGATCCCCATCTTGACCGCGGTCGGCGCCGTCAAGCGACGTCGAACCCTACCGACGCGGTTCGAACGCCTGGGGATCGTCAACTCCACCAATATCGGCGACACCGTCCTCCTTTCGGCAGTTCTCCGTGACCTGCACGAAGCGATGCCGGATGTGGATGTTGTCGTCTTCGCCGGTGCCGCGATGTGTGGGCTGCTTGGGCTTGATCGAAGGCCTCAGGCCGATCCGCTTCGATATCGGCAACCCGCGGGAGGCGATCCGGGCACTGCGTCGCGAGAGGCTCGATGTAGTGCTTGATTTTGATCAGTGGCCGCGCGTTGAACCGCTGTACCTATTGCTCTCAGGCGCTCGGTGGACGTGGAGGCTTTCGCTCGGGTAATCAGCACCGGCATCACTCATACGATGGAGTGGTCGACCACTCACCATACAGGCCCATGAGCTTGATAACTATCGCCGGTTGGCAAGCCTCTTAGGCGTTACTCGGCCTCGCTGCCGCGGTTCGATCCACCGGGTCTGTTAGCGCCATCCGAGCTACCGACGGAGCCATACGTGGTATTCCACCTTTGGCCGACGGATTTCCGCCGCGAGCTGAAGGAATGGCCGTGGGAGAGATGGATGGAGCTGGGCAGGGAACTGAATGGGCGCGGCCTCCGGATTGTCCTGACCGGGGGCCCCGGCGATGTCGCGGGCTCGCGCAATTTGCCGCCCGCTGCCGCACGCAGGGCCTGGACGTGACCGATACGCGCGGGCAAGTATGACCTCGTGAGGTTGGTTGATCTCCTAGCCGGCAGCCGAGGCGTGGTCAGCGTAAATACCGGCATCATGCATCTGGCTGCGGCAACGGGAGCACTGACGGTCGGCCTCAACGGCCCCACTTCCGAGGTGCGGTGGGGACCGCTGGGCGAGCGCGCACTTCGGTGAACTCGTGTCTCGAAGGCTGTGGGTTCCTGCACTACGGGTGGGAATACGAGGGTCAGCGCGAGGACTGCATGCGAGGCATTACCGTCGAACACGTGATGGAAACACTGACGGGAGTCCTGGCGGATGCCTGACCACGAGACCGCTCTGGGGCGTGCGCATGCATGCTCGGGTTGGCCATAGACCAGGTGCGTCTTGCCGCGGAAGAGCTGGTCCAGTGCTTTCGCCGCGGTGGAAAAGTGCTCGTGTTCGGGAATGGCGGCAGCGCTGCCGAGGCGCAGCATCTGGCGGCGGAGTTGGTGGGCAGATTCCTGCTCGACCGCCCGGGCCTGCCGGCCATTGCGTTGACCACCGATAGCTCGGTGCTTACCGCGATCGGCAACGACTTCGGCTTCGAGCATGTGTTTTCGCCCGCCAGATCGAGGCCCTTGGCCGCCCGGGGATGTCGCTATCGGGATCTCGACCAGTGGAAAATCGCCCAATGTCCTTTAGGGCGTTCGGTGTCGCCGCGGCTCGGGCATGCGAACGATTGGGCTCGTTGGCGGCCCAGAATCGCCGCTGGCTGAGATCTCCTGACACTGGCAGTGGTCGCCGCCGACAGGACCGCGGCCATCCAGGAAGCTCAGCTCGTCGCCGAGCATGCGCTATGCGAGCTGTCGAGTCCGAGCTGTTCAGCGGCGATCGAGACATCGGTGATGCCCCCGGAGCGCGCGGCCACTCGGAACAAACTAGTCGACTGGACACGCGTTGCTCGCGGAGCGGGAACGCTGGCGAGTCAGTCGGGGCTCGAGTGGTCTGGACCAATGGATGCTTCGACCTATTGCATGTTGGACATGTCCGCAGCCTCGAGGCGGCGAGCCGCCTAGGCGACGTGCTCGTGGTGGGATCAACAGTGATGCCTCGGTCCGTCGGCTGAAGGGACCGGACCGGCCCTGGTGACGGCGGACAGCGAGCGGAGCTCTTAGCCGCTTTCGCGCTGTCGATCGGGTAGTCATCTTCGACGAACCCACTCCAGTCGCCGCGCTTGAGCGCCTCGAGCCCGATGTTCACGCAAAAGGCGCCGATTATCTGAACTAAGCCGATGCCAGAGCGAGAGGTGGTCGAGCGCTATGGCGGCCGGTCGAGTTTCTGCCTCTCGTCCCAGACATTTCGACCACGCCCTACTGACCGCGCTCGGGAGGTGCCATGGGATGAGCATTGCCCGCCGGATGGACTACGTGACTCCTATCCTTTTCCGTGGTAGCACTGACGGCGAACGGGCGTCTAGTTCGTCCCCGAGTGCTGGTCGCTGGGGGATTGATGCTCGACGAGCATGTGTGGGGCGCAGCGCGCCGGATCTCACCGGAGGCACCGGTGCCCGTAGTCGAGGTCCGCGATCGCACCTATGCGGCGGGCGGGGCAGGCAATGTCGCTTCAGGGATCGTTGCTCTGGGAGGGAGCAGTGTCCCTGGCTGGCCGTCGGCGACGACGAGGCCGGATCGAGGCTCCGGGCGTCGCTTAGCCGTTGGCGATCGATCGTGGCGGGTTGGTCTCAACTCCGAGCGGTCGACGACGATTACTAAGACGCGCGTGATTGTCCAGGGCCAGCAAGTGGTCCGAGTCGACCGAGGGATGCCTGGATCGACATCCAGCACCGAGCTGGAGCTTGCGGCTATTGGATCGGCTGAACGAAGTGCTGGTGAACGCCGATGCCGTGGTGCTTTCCGATTACGCGAAAGGAGTGATGACCGAGAACCTGGCACGCCACACCATCGATGTCGCGCGGCATCGGGCATTCCGGCGATTGTCGATCCCGAAAGCCGAGGACTTCACGAAATACCGCGGGGCGACTGTGCTGACACCGAACCTGCGGGACGCGAAACGGGCGATCGGGATCGCCAGCCGAATCTTTTGTGGAATTCGACGAGCTGATCGAGCGCCTTGCGCCGACCGTGCCGGGATCAGCGCTGCTGATCACCTGCGGTGCCGAAGGGATGAAGCTCTGGACCGAGGGTCGCCGGATCGACGTCTTCCTGCCGACGCCCAAGAGGTATATGACGTCACAGGTGCCGGTGACACAGCGGTCGCGACCCTAGCCGTATGCCTCGGATCAACGATCGGGCTCCCCGCCGCGGTACGTGCCGCCAACGTCGCTGCCGGCATCGCCGTTAGCAAGGTGGGCACTGCGCGGTCACTCGTGATGAACTGACAGCCCGTCTCCCTGAGCTCGCGTGAGGCCAGATCGGACCAATGCAGCTTGGTGCCAACCCTGAGTTCCGCGGTCCGGGGCGAAGCAACCGCTTCCGGCGCGAGTGTGGAACCTTGCTAAAAGCGATGGTCCAATCGTCCGGCGAAGAAGCGATCGTAATTCGCCCAGAGGGTGCCTTGGAGCATCAGATCGCGCATCAGGACGGAACCTCAGATTTGGCCAATCACGAGTCTCTTGTTATGCCGCGACTGGGAGTCGCCCAAATAACTTTGACCACCTCAAAGTGTGAGCTTCGAGCCAACACTGGGAAATGTGACTCCGCCGCCCAGCTCACCTCCTGATCGCTCGTCGGGGGCGGGGGCGTCCCCAGCGTGATCTCAAGGAAATCCAATCGGTCACTGCGCACTGCGCGAAGCCAAGCTATACGAGTTCTGAACTGTGTGAGATGCCCCTGGTGAAGCCGGCCAACAAACTCGACCGTATTTTCGATGTGCTTCCCGAACAGGGGCCACGCCGGCGGTACGGTCTTGAAATTGAATGAGCCCGCGAGGCCGATCCGGATACGTGTGCTCTGCCGTCCCACCCAGGCGAAGGTGGGGTCGTACGGGGCATAGCGGGATGAATTAAGGCGATGCTGTATCGCGTAAGCGCCTAGGGTCACGATGATAGAACCTGTCACCGCTCCGATAATTGACCATCTTCGTAGGCGACTCAGCGCGAACCTGCGAGGGACCACGAACGCCGTTAGCATTGCCGCCACCACGAATGTGATCCCAAAAGCCAGCGCGGAGCGCCCGGTGTTCAGCACTCGGTAAGCGCGGTCGGCTCCGAGCAGTGTTGCGGGCACAATTGCGAAGGAGACAATCAGACGAGCCCAGCGAGGCCAGTAGCCGACCAGCACGGCGCCAATCGGCACCATCAGACACATCGCCGGAAGGGCATACCGGACGTTGTCCGAGGCCTGCGTCGGGTGTCCTGCGCTGCCAAAGGCCGAATACGGTGTCAGGAAGTAGAGCCCTGCCAGCACGATGCTCGTGGCTGCGAGGAGCAGGAGCAGGCTGGCCGCAGGTGAGTTCCGTCGGAAGCGCGGGATCCCGAGGCAGGCGAGCGCCGGGATCAGCAGTATCAGACCACCTAGGCTGAGCGTCTCACGCCAAGCGGGGAGAAAGTAGTGCCGCAGCACCGGCCCATTCGTGAGGTAATGGGCGATCGAGAACCCTTGCTCAGCCCGATAGATGTCGTGCGGCGCGTTGAAGACCGTGAAGCTCCCGAGAGCGATCCGGACCGGGAAGAAAGGATCGCCGGTCTTCACCCAGTTGCGGACCAGCCAAAAGCCTCCGGTCACAAGGACGGTGGCGAGGAAGATCGCAGCGGCGTGCCACCGCACCCTCACGACGCGTCCGGCCAGGGGGAACCCTCTCAGCACTGTCAGCAAGGCCCATCCCAGTCCTAAGACCGCCACTGCTGATGAGAAGTACCAGCGCGAACCGGCAGCAAAGCCCAGACCGACGGCCGCCAACATCAGGTCGCTGGTACGGCCAGTGCGAGCACGCCGAAGGCAGAACAGCAGTCCCACCGCGAAGGCCGCCAGGCCGATGACGTCGGGCGGGTCGACTTCCGGCAGCCAGGCAGTCGTCGGCAGCACCATGAATGCGGTGGCGAATAGAACCGCGAGGGACCTGACGGCTCCGGCCGCCCGTCCGGCGGCATACAGGGCGACCCAGGTCAGCGCAAATGCTCCGTAGGCCGGAAATCGCAGGAACGCGTCGTTGTGGAACGGCAATATCGCCGCGGCGAGGACGAGATCGCTGCTCTGTGGGTAGGTCCCGTGCGTTTGCAGCGGAAACAATTCGGTGACCGGCCACACACTCCCGGACTGAATCCAGTGGCCGATCACTGGCAAGTCATAGGCGATGGTGTCCACAGATAGCGTTACGTGGGTCCAGGTGTGGATCAGCTCTCCCACCACCCAGGCGGCGAGGATCAGCACCGCGAGCCCGACGAGAATGATTTCCTCCTGGTAGGTGCGACCGGTGCTCACTGCCGCTTCCCTCGTTCGGGCTGCGGGGCGCACGAACGTCGCAGTTAGCCCGATCAGGAGTGCGGCGCACACTTGGGTTCCGCGAGTGAGGACACCAAACACACCAGGCAGCAGCACCGATAGCGCGAAAAAGCACGTGCAAATCAGTCCGAAGGCGATCGCCAGCTCAGCGCCTCGTAAGTGCGCAAGTCGTATCCTGCATATACGTGCCGCTGCGTAGCCCGTGAACGCGAGCGTCGCTGCTAGAAACATCCACCCAGCGGCGAAAGGCCCGACGGACACCCGGCGGAGGGTATCGTCCAGGATCAGCGCAGGTGCGCGATCCTCGCATTGTCAGCCTCGCGTTTCGCGAGGTGGGACTGCCTCCGTGATCTGGCAGCGACGCCCCGCGATGCTGTGCGCCTTTCCGCCAGGTGTTGCATTGGCCGCATTCGAGCACCTAATTCCAGGGGTTGTCCATGCCGGAGGAGGACTAGAGGCCCCTACACGCACATTCCGGCGGGACTCGGCATGGCCGCGCTAGTGGATGTCGTTCGTGGGCGATGACCAGCTCGCGTCACCCGCGCCAAATCCGGAGAGCATCGTGTGGGTGACGCTCCTGCGCCGAGCGGAATGCTTGTCTTCGATGCCGTTGGAGCATGTCCCCGTGTCCGTGCTGCTACCCCACGGTTGAGCATTCTTACGGAGCTACGAAACTGGCGTCTGTGGCTGGGAGGACGATCTCGTGCAGAACGAGGACCGTGCTTTCGTCACTAGCATGACGATCGGAGATGACGGCAGGGGGGTACCTTTTTGGGCTCGCGGTGCTCGTAGCGAGCTTCGGACCGGTGGTTTTCGGAGCGGTACGAGTCTGTCGCGCTCGACTACCGGACCTGGAAGGCGCAACCCGCCTTGCGGCTGTTACGTTGGTCACGACGTGCGGGCTCGCCGCCGCCGTGCTGGTCCCGGGTATGTTCGGTGTCCTGTCACGCGGCACCTTTCTGGTCTGTTCGTTGGCGATGGGTGGTAGTGCGTGGTTTGTGCCGGCGGTCGCCGCTCACCCACGAGAAAATCGCGTAAACCGAGGCGAGAATCGCGCGGACATCGTGCTTGCCTTGACCGCCGTTATCGCCGTTTCTACCTGGGTTTTCGCCGAGCTGGTGCACACCGGGGGGCATCCGGTGACCGGTGGAGACGCACTTGCGTTCGATCTGCCGATCATCGGCCAGTGGATCCAGACGGGGTCTGTCTGGCACATAACGGAATTGATCCCGTACCAGGCTCATGGCACCTACCCGCAGAGCGGCCATCTCCTGCTGGCGGCGTTCGTGCTGCCGTTTCACAACGACGCGTTCGTTCGTTTACCGGGATATCTGTACGCCGGAGTAACTGGCGCGACCACGTACGGGATCGCTCGGGAGCTACGCGCGCCACGCTCGACGGCGGCTGTATTCGCGGCGATGTTCGTAAGCCTGCCGATGAACGGGCTCGACCTGGAGAACTGGCTACCTGACACGGTAGGGTCGGCGGCGTTCGCTGCAGGATTGTTGTTCCTGATCCGCCAGACCCGGACAAAGCGCAGATCCGACCTCGTACTGGCGGGTCTCGGTTTGGCTTCGCAGCCGGGACGAAGTGGTATTTCACGTCCTCAGTCGTAGCGTTGGCTGTCCTGTGGTTGTTGGTGAGCCTCGTCGATGGCCGACCGTTGGCGGTAGCCCGTGCTCGCCGGGTGGCGGCCGCGCGCTGGGCACACTTGGTCGGCGTGGTCGTGCTGGCGGCGGGTTTCTGGCTGATTCGCAATCTCACCCAGACGGGTGATCCGGTTTATCCCATTCTTAGCGGAGCGCCCGATCCGGCCCTGAGCGCGCTTGGGTTCACGGTCGCGCATTACGTCACGGATCTGTCGGTCATTCGGCACTGGCTATATCCGGCATTCCGGGACACCCTCGGGCTGCCAGGTCTGCTAACGCTGGTCGGCCTGCTATGGACGCTCGTTCGTGTTCGCCAGCTACGATCGCGATGGCGGGAGCTCGAGTTGCGTGCTAGGGTTGCTCGCGACCTCCGCGTGTCTGCTCGCCGTGGTCTACGCAATCACGCCCTATTCGGCGTTCGGTCCGCGGGGGCAGCCGTTCCTGGCTGCGGTCAACGTCCGCTATCTCATCCCGGCTCTGTGCATCGCGGTGCCGGCCATCGGCGCCGCGGTCGGGACGATCGGGCCACGCATCCGCGTTGTTGCAGAGTTCGCGGCGGTCGTCGCAACGCTCCAGGGGCTGCATGGCGCGTACGCGCTGCTCGATACCGGCAGGACGGCGCTGGCCGTCGGGCTCGCGATCACGCTAACTGTCTCCGCCGGCGTACTCCTCTGGCGTATCAGACGTTTCGCTGTTCGGCAGGCTGCGCTCGTAGCCGGCTTAGGAGCGGGTATCGCAGTGATTGTGCTAGGAGGTTACGAGGTGCAACGACGCCTGAACCGGGACCGCTACGCGCCGTACGACCCCACCTTCGCGTGGATCCAGCATCATCCATCATCCAGCCGGATCGGCCTCACCTCCTCCGACAACTTCTTCGGCATTCTGCCGCCGGTCTGGCCCATGTTTGGACCAAGGGTCGAAAACCATGTCGCATTCGTCGGGCGCGTGTACCACGACAGACTGTTTCAGCCCGCTAGCCTGACGATTGGCTGCGCGCAGTTCATTCCGGTCGCTACGACTTGGTGGAGATCTCGCTCCGGCGCGAGCGTCCACCAGCTCCCCTCACGCAGCTTCGGTGGGCTCTCGAAGCCGGCTTTCCAGTCGTCAGCCGGAGCTCGTCCTACGAGCTGGTTCGCGTCCATTAGCGCTATTGGCCGTCGCCAACCGCAAGCGCCAGGCCCGCCAATGCGTTACAGGCGAGAGGAGCTCACGGATGTGTGGCAGGATTTGGCGATCCCGGAGACCTGTCCGACACCGGGGCGGCAGGCCGCGGAGGCAAGGTCCGGCGCTCGACGGGCCTCGGCTTGGAGCCAAACGTAGCTATGCAGGACGGCCCGATTGGTCGACGCCGTCCTTGGTGCGAACTCTAGAGTCATAGGAACGTTCCTGACCTCACCACTGCGGTCGCCGCCCTGCGCGAGTCACAGGCGGTGATCGAGGTGATGCGTGTCACCGCTGCGTGCCGAATCGGGGTGGGTATTCCGCAACCTCTTGAGTAAGCCCGGAGATCACGTGTCCAGATTCTGCTCACAGTAAGTGGCACTCCGACCTCGTTTCTAAAGCTGGGGGAGTGATATGAGACTGCTTGAAGCTAGGAGGTCTGGGCGTAACGATTGGCGAGCACCTCGGTGCCGGTCTGTGGGTGCGAAAGCGCCGCGCAGAACCTTCCTTGTCGGCAACCAGCGGGTACAAGCAGAGCTGATCGTCCGGCGACGCCGCGCCCAGACCACGCAGGCCCCAGACTAGCGGGCTCCGACACCGCCTTCGCTACGCATGAAGACGAAAGCATGGTTCTCGAATGCGGGCCTATCTCGCCATTGACCCGCGTTTTCGAAGTACACGAGGTCGAAGCCAAGGTGATGCATGACGTTCCGCAGGTCCGTGTCCACGATTCCCCACTGCCAGACGTTGTGTATGTCCCGGTAATGACGGGCGCGATCGGGAAGAAACTCATCGAGTCGATCAAAGAGATCCTCGTAGCCTGGCTGAGCAGGTACCGTTGCTAGATACCGATCACGTCCCAGCTCAAGGAGCCGAGTCGTGTGTGGCTCAGCGATGTACTGAGGATTCACGACGATGAAGCAGTCCGTAATGTTGCTGTACATGCGCAGGATCTCGTCCCAATCGGGACTTACTTGATGCAGCAGGACGTCAAACAGCAAAACCGCGTCGGTGCGACCCAGCGCGGTGAGCGTTGCCCGGTCACCAAAGTTCGATTGAAGCAGTGTCAGACTTGGCCATTCATTGGCGCGCGCAAGAACTGTCGACGTCGGTTGTTCGTCCACCAGGACCGCCCTGAGAGGCCCATATTGTTCTAGGACGTAGAACGTGTAGCCCGCGTCGACAGCCCAGACCCCACCAAGGTCGGCGAATGACGCCATTCGCCGCCGCTGAAAGGCAGCATCTATCGCCCGAAGCTTGATCGGATGTAGTCGCGGCTGCTGTTCCTGCCGCACCGCGTGGGCCCGACGCCTCAGATTGACCCTCATCGCCTCAAAGTCGACCTAATTTGTCCGCACAGGCTTGGCGAGGAGCGCCGCATGGGGGTCTCCCTTAAGACAAGTGAACAGGGCGTGGCGCGTTTCTCCATCCACAAGCAGTTGCCGGCTCAGGCCTGGCCGTGGGTGACCACGACCAGCAGGCATGTACACGCGCTGCGGCGGCTGAACCAGGGTAAAGCCCGCCGCTTTTACCACCCGGACCAGCCCGGCGAGGTTCAGCTTCCACCACCAGGGGCGTCCTATTCCGTCGAGCGCTGCCACAGGCATTGCGAGGGCGTAGCAGCGAGAGAACCAGATTGATGTTGTCAAGGAGAAGAAGATTTCCGCGACAAACCGACCTCACACGCTCCAAGGCCCTCACTGGATCGCGCAGATGCATCAGAAGACTGCCTACGTATATGAAATCGAATTCACCCACCATCGATGGATCGAGGTCGTACACGCTCATCTCGCGAAACTCAGCCGACGAGCCAAGCGCACGGCTCGCCACTTGGAACCCATGGCCGCCCTTCTTACGCCGCTCGAGCGCGGCTATTACCTCCGAAGTGCTGTTGACTGGCCAGTCCCAGGCCTCTGGATCCAAGATGTCGATGGCGATTACCTCAGCCGCACCTCGTCGCTCCATCTCGAATGCCCAGAAGCCGTCGAAAGTCGCCACGTCGAGGCACCTCATACCGGCTAGGGAGGCAGGGATAGGCAGCCGATGAACGACCGGACGTGTGTCGAACCAGCCAGGCGTGACGACCCCCGGGGCAAGCTCTATCGTGTGGTACCACTCGCGCTCCAGTTCGGCCTTGAGATCCTGGGCCGAGAAACTCTTCGTGATGGGCATTGCTGGAATCTTCTCAGTTTGGGCGACCGGATACCGGTGCCAGCCCGCGATGGCCGAGGCCCGATGCCGCCCTCGTTAGTCGATGGCTGGCATCTCGGTGGTAGTCCTGAGAATCTCGCGGAGACCGTCACGCCGCGGGCCGGGGTGGCGTCATCGCACGCCGCCTGATCTCCGCCCACATTGAGCCCACGACCCTCGCCGCGTAACCGACCCGCGCCATCCTCGCCATCCTTCGCCATTCCCGCCGATCAAAGCGGTCTGGGGAGTGCCCGATGCTCACGGAGTGCCGCGTCGCCCAGCAGCGCTGGGCCGGGCCGTCGCCAGGCCCTGTAGCCGATGCCGAGCCGATAGTAGGTCTGATTGACGGAGTAGCCGTGGCGAAAGCACCGGCGCAGGAATGGCACGAGGTCACACTCTCCCTCATGTTCCACCACTGCCGCCGGAGAATACGCCAGCGAGTATCCGGCCCGCCTCGCCCGGAAACAGAAATCCACGTCCTCTCCGATATGGCGCCAGCTAGGATCGAACCCCCCGACCGCATCGAAGACCTCAGCGTGTACGAGCAGGTTCGCTGTCGCTGCCCACCCTTGCTGCACCCACCACTCCTGGCCAAAGCGCCACAGTGACTCAAACCGCTCGATCACGTTGGGATTTGCTCCAGTTCGCAGCTTCACCTCCCCCGCAATGAGCGGAGCCTCAGAGGCGTTTGCGAGCAAATTCTTCAGCCAGCCCGAATCAGCAATGCAGTCAGCGTCCGTGAACGCGTAGAGCCGGGCCGAGGCTGCAGCAACTCCGCGGTTACGTGCTCGCGAGCGGTTTGGAAGCGGCTCATGCACGACCTGGGCGCCGAATGCCTGCGCGATTTCAGCTGTGTCGTCAGTGGATGCGTTGTCAACGATGATGACTTCGTAACGGTCCGGCTCGAGCGTCTGTGCCCGAAGGCTTCCCAGAAGTGCCGGAAGTGAGCTGTGCTCCGTTGCGCACGGGGACAATCGCACTGACCTCACAACCCGAACCCACTCCGCTCATTGGCCTGGGCAGGATAGCTTGCCGCTTTTCTCTCGCGTCGCGCGTCCGTGGTGGGTTCGAGGGCTATGAGCGCTTGCGCGACTATTTCCTGCGTGCACAGACCAATGCTCCCGCGCCTCGGCTTAATCCTGCAGGTAGGTTTCGAATGGGTTCCTGCGAGGCTGCGCTCTACCTCAGCGAAGTTCGTGATCATCTGCGATTGCGATGAGCTGCGAATTTGCTTTAGCCCTGAGGTCAGGAGCGCGGCGTCCCGAGCCGGCAAGCCCAAGAAAGCGAGGATTCGTCCAAAGTTTGACAGGTCGGCGGAGAGCATCTCGTAGTCGACCTCACAGCTCCGTGTGGACGAGAGCCGCAACCAGCCTCGGAACCTCTGCCGCTCATCGCGGAGCCGCTGAAGTTCCGGTAGCAGCTCGGAAGGATCAAGCTCGATTTGCCGCTGAGTCGGGGCCGGAGGCTGCCATGGAATCGGCGGTCGTCCATCATCCGGACGGTGATAGATCCCGTTGACAGTGGCCAACTTGTAGGAGATAACCACGTCCAACAGGTTCCGACGAATCAGATGTACCACCCCGGCGCGGGCGACGGCCGCGTACGGCAGGACGGCTCTGCTATGTGGCACCTGGTTGTACATGTACTTGAACCCAACAGCCTGAAAGTTTGGCTGGCCAAAGACGCGGCGCAGATAACTTCACTGTCCGAAACCAATGGGCGGAACGGGTCGATCGAGGCGGCTGCTGCGCGAGGTAGGAGTTGAAGAACTCCATGTCCCTTGGCTCCCAGATGGAGAGGCCTTTCGCGTCTGGGCTGGAAGAGCTCGTTGTAGACCTTCAAGTCGGGATGGCTGTTGAGCATTTCCTGAACCCATCTCGCGCCAGTCCGCTGGGCGGCGAGAACGATGAACGGCTTGAACATCGCTCATAGCGGCAGCGTCCGCACTATGATGTGCGGCTCGCCCCGCAGCGGCTTGATAGCCGCCCGGTAGCCGGGTGCGGCCTCAACGGGTTGTTGCGACAAAACCATCGCGAGAAGCTGCCAGCGCTCGCAGCGCTCCACCAAGCTTCAACGCGGATGAAAGCAGAGAGGGCATGGTGTCGTTGATCTTTTGATGACCGCTGTCGAGGATTTAGTGCCCGCTAAACGCCAGCACGACGATCGGCTGCGCGGGATCGTCGACGTCCGGCGCCATGTCGCCCGCGGCATGCTGATCAACACCGGTTTTCAGGTTGGTCTCGTGGCCGTGAGTGCGCTACGAGGGCTTGTGGTGGCGGCATTCCTGACGCGCTACGACTACGGCGTGTGGGGGCTGATCGGACTCACGCTCTGGACTGCCCTTGGGCTGCAGAGCGTCTTCGGCGCAGGGCAGAAGTACGTCCAGCAGTCGGACGAAGATCAGGAGCTGGCGTTCCAACGCGCATTCACCGTGGACGCAGTGTTTGCCGCAGCCGTCGCTCCCATTGCTGCGTTGGTCACCCTGGGAATGGTTCTCGTGACCGGGAAATCGGTCGTCCTCGCCCCGGCGTTCACGCTGCTCTTGCTGCTCCCGGCGTACGCCCTGCAGTTCCCGCTGGCCAGCTTTTACCGGCACTTGAACTACAGGCGACAGCGAACACTCCAGGCGATCGAGCCGCTGGTGGGAGCAGTTGCCATGCTCACCCTAGCTGTCGTCGGTTTCGGCTATTGGAGCTTTGTGATCGGCGCGCTCATTGGGGCGTGGAGCGGTGCTGTCGTTGCCTTGGTCATGTCCCCCTATCGGCTTTCGCTGCGGTTCCACCGCCCGACGCTTCGGCGCTATGTGGGGTTCTCCGCTCCCCTGGCGATCGCGGGTTGCTCTCAGCTAGCGATGTTCCAGGCGATCTACCTCGTAGGGGTGGCACCGCTTGGACTGGCCGGCCTGGGAGCGTTCACGCTCGCCGGAAACATGCTCCAGTTCACCACCCAGGCCGACACGATCATTACGGATACGCTGTATCCCGGGATCTGCGCCGTCAAGGACCGTGTGCTGCTGCTCTCGGAGATCTTCATTAAGTCGAATCGCCTATCGCTCATGTGGGCTGTGCCGTTCGGGGTCGGAATGTCGCTATTCGGATCCGATCTGGTCCGGTTCGTGCTCGGTGTGCGGTGGGAACCCGCCGTCCCCATCCTCGAGATCATCGGGATCGTCATGGCCGTTGATCACGTCGGCTACAACTGGGCCGCGTTCGTCAAGGCACGCGGCAACACCTGGCCGATAGCCATCGCCGCACTCCCGAGCGTCGTGGCTGTGCTTGGAGCCGGTATCCCGCTTATGTACAGTTACGGCCTTATCGGCCTCGGCTATGCGTGGGCGATCGGGGAGGTGGTCACCCTGGCCGTCCGGGGGATCGTCCTGCGTCAGTTCTTCAGCGACGTCCGTATCCTCCGTCACCTTCTTCGGGCGTTCGCGCCCACGCTGGTCGCGGTGACGCCTATCCTCGCCATCCGCCTCGTCGCTGGCCGAGAGCAAACACTGCTCGCCGCCCTCGCTGCTCTTGTCGCATACGTCCTCCTCACGGTCGTCGCGACCGCGGCGTTAGAGGGCTCATTGCTGCGCGAGGCGATCCGCTACCTGATCCGCCGCCCCTCGCCCGGCATATCCGCACAGGCGCCTGCCGCTGGCTAGGGACCTGAGACATGCCTCCACTGCCGAAGCCATGAGCTCACGGATGCGAAGCTTCTGGGACCGCCGGGCCGACGAGGACGCGTTCTTTTTCGTTGACAACCTGCTGTCGTATCGAGATCCCGATCTGGAGCAGTTCTGGGCCGACGGAGAACGTGACCTCGACCGGTTGCTGACAGCGCGGGGTGCTGTGGTGCGGCCGGGCGACCGCAGGCTCGAGATCGGCTGCGACGGGTCGCCTCACTCGCGTGCTGGGCGGCGCGCGGCGCAGAGGTGAAGGTGCTGGACGTGTCCGCTCGCATGCTCGAGCTAGTGAGCCGCCACAATCCGAGCCTGGTGAGCGTCGAGTGGATCTTCGGTGACGGCTCGACGCTGACTGGCATCGACACTGGAAGTCTGGACGCCCGTGTATCCCACGTCGTCTTTCAACACATCCCGGACCCGATGATCACCCTCGGGCACGCGCGTGAGATCGGCCGCGTGCTGTGCCCCGCCGGTAGGCAGCCCTCCACGTCTCAACAATTCCCTTGTCCATGCTAATAAGCCGATCGCCGCTCGCCTGCGGCAGGCGGTCGGCCCCCTCGTGGGCACCGCGCCGCGAGGGCAGCACGACCGACGCTGGTTCGGTTCGACCGTCGAGCTCGACGACGTCCGTCGTGCGGTCTGCAAGGGATCGATGACGGTCCAGCGGCTGGTTGGCGAAGGTGCTCGGTTTTGCCTCGTGCTCACCCGCCGGGCTCCGGGCAAACCCCGCGACTAGAAGTATGGCTCTCATCACCGTCGCGGTTGTGTCCTGGAACACCCGCGAGCTGCTCGCCGATTGCCTGTCATCGCTCCAAGACGACGCCAGGGGCGGCCTCGTTGAGGTCTGGGTGGTCGACAATGCGTCGTCCGATGGATCCGCGGACCTTGTGCGGAGATGTTTTCCCTGGACCCATCTGATCGAGTCGAAGGAAAACCTCGGCTTCGGCGCGGCAGTGAACCTCGTCGCGCGGCGGACGAAGTCGGTGTGGCTTGCCCCCGCCAACGCCGACATCCGCACTACTCCCGGCGCGCTACAGACCCTGGCGGCCGAGGGAGAACGACATCCGGAGGCGGGGGCGATCGCGCCGCGGCTTGTACTCCCGAGCGGCGCCACCCAGCATTCGGTGCTTCCATTCCCGACGGTTCCTTTCACAGTCGCTTATGCGTTCGGCATTACGGGCCTGAGCCACCGATTGGCCAGGGTATGGGGGATAGAAGCTGGCTTCGCTCCCGACCACAGCAGAACGGTCGACTGGGCTGTGGGAGCGTTTCTGCTGGTGCGACGGAGGGCTTGGGAGGAGGTGGCGGGTTTCGACGAGGCGCACTGGATGTACGCCGAAGATCTCGACCTAGGGTGGCGTCTGCGGCGTGCCGGATGGACGACCCGGTATCAGCCCGCTGCGCGCATGCATCACGCCGAGTCCGCCGCCGCTGTCCATGCTTGGGGGAACGAGCGATACGCGCGCTGGCATGCGAGCACCTACGCATGGCTGCTCCGGCGCCGCGGGCCAGCCATGGCCCGGCTGATCGCGGTCTTGAACATGAGCGGGTTCGCGTTCCGAGCTGGTGTCCACACCCTGGGGGTGCTTCTCGGAAGCGACCGTGCCCGCCTGGCGCGTCGTCGGTGTCTCGACATCGCCCGCGCACACTCCGTCGGCCTACGCTCCACCGCCGAGCTCCGGAACGTGCGCTGAGTACCTCATTGCCCGCGCGTCATCGCGACCCACGCGAGCCGGCATCCGTAGCGCATCGCCTAGCCGACCGATCCTGGCCATGCGCCGCCAATTCGAGGGCATCCGGAGTCGGCGGACCCTCGCAGGGATCCGCTAGCTTCACCATCTCATGGCGATAGTGAGTATCGTGATCCCAACGTTGGGGCGCACGCCAGCGCTCAGAGAGGTGCTGGACCACCTTGCGTAGACCCGAGGCGCTTCCGGTCGGGGCCGAAGTGGTAATAGCGCTCGACGCCCTGGCAGACCAGCAGGCCGTCGTCAACCTCCGGTCCGCGGACGCGGTGACGAGCGATCGTCCAGGCCTCGATGGCCGGCGCATCGGGAGCCCGAAATGCGGGATGGCGCTCCGCCACCTCGCCACTGATCCTGTTCCTAGACGACGACATCGTTCCCGGGCCGGATCTGGTGACCCACCACCTCGCTTGGCACGAGCGTCATCCGGAGCGCGAGGTCGGCGTTCTCGGCCACGTACGGTGGTCTCACCGCGTGAAGGTCACGCCGTTCATGCGCTGGCTGGAGAACGGGATCCAGTTCGACTACGGGACGATCCGCAGTGTCGAAGTGGAGTGGCAACGCTTCTACAGCTGCAACATTTCGGTCAAGCGAGAGATGCTGCAGCTAGTGGGCGGCTTTGACGAGGAGCGGTTCCCCTACGGCTACGAGGATCTCGAGCTGGCCCGGCGGATGTCGGAGTTCGGATTCAAGCTCCTCTATAACCGGGACGCAGTGGCGGAGCATCTGAAGGTCGAGTCGCCGGAGACCTGGCGGCGCAACCTCCGCCGGATCGCGCGGGCCGAACGCGCATTCACGACCTTGTACCCGGACGAGCCGGCCTACTTCTACGATCGATTTCGAGCCGCCGCCGCAGCGCCTCCCTCCCGCGGACGATACGCCCGCCTGGCCCGGTGGGTCAACCCTGGCGATGCCGTGGCTGGGGCGGCGGGTGTGGCGAAGCTACGACCTCGTCCGGACTCAGCAACTGGCCCCCGAGTTCTTGGCCGAATGGGAAGCCGCTCCTGGTGCCGATCAACGGCGCTAGTCGTCTCATCTCAAGGGTCCGGAATGGTGTCCACAGCTGGGTGGGTTCAGGCACGTTGGCCCAGCTGGGTTTGATCTGGATCGGTCACTCGGCCATCCGGCCCGCACTCCGGCCGTGGGCGCCACTGCCCCTCGCAGGCCGCTCAGCGGCCCCTCGCGCTGAACGGCGCCTCGACGAGCACCATCCGCCTGATCTCAGCGCGCTGCACGACGCCGACTACATACTCCTCCTCGCCGGATCGCCGATAGAGCGAGGTGAGGGTGCCGTCGGACACCACTAGCCCCGCGCCCGAGGCGCCTAGTTTTCAATCGGTCTTCGTGGCCCGTATTCACCCCGCGCCCAAAAGGCTGAGTCGAGCAGGACCCGAACGTGCGTGTGATCGACCGAGCCTCTCGGAGCCGCGGCCGTAGCCGCGCCGAGGCGTACACCGGCTTCTCTCAGACGCAGCTGCTTGCGTGCAAGAACCCGGTCATAGAAGCGTTATGTGGGCGTCGTGGCATTTGCGAGACAAGCTGTGGTGTCGGGGCCTGGGCAAGTCCGTGGATTGGCCGGCCATGCGCGAGAAATGACTCAGTTCACGCCACGACTCGCCCTCTACAATCTCGGATACCTGGCGCTCACCTGGCTAGTCGCGATCGGCGGGATCGCCCTCTTCGGGCATTACCGCACCTGGTGGAGCTTCGTGCTCGCGTTCCTGGTTGTATCGTCGCGGCAACAGGCGCTGCTCAACTGTGAGCACGAGGCCCAGCACCGCAAGTTCCTGCCCAACCTGTGGTGGAACAACCTAGTGGGGACCTACCTATGTGCGGCCGCCGTCGGCTCGCCTTACGAAGCTGCCAGAACGAGGCACCTCACTCACCATCGGTTAGTTGGAACGCCTGAGGATCCCGACGTTCACCTCTACTCGGGCGACGACAGCGTACCGTGGGCGGCCTGGTTCGGTACTTCGCTCGCGGCCTGACAGGCGCTTATGCGGGAATGGTGCTGATGGGGCCAAAAGCGCCGAGCGCAGCTCGCGCGGGCGACTCCCCGTTCCGAGACGCCATGTCGTTGGCCGTCACCCAGTTGGCGCTTATCGTAGGCCTAACGCTGGGATTTGGTTGGTGGGTCTATCCGTCTCTGTGGTTGGTGCTGCTTGCGACGAACGGCGCTATGTCATCTGATCCGAAGCTTCGGCGAGCACGCGATCTCGGATGCCGAAGCCAAACGACACGGAAACCGGCTGGTCACCATCCACAGCAACCGGCTCGAGCGCATCCTCGTTGCTCCTTATTTCATGAACTATCACGCCGAGCATCATTTGATGCCATCCGTGCCAGCACCCCGACTGGCCGAGCTGCAGCGTCGACTTGCTCAGAACGACGACGTTCCGCCAGTCCTGGTTCGCAGCTCCTACAGTGGTGCCTTGCGACGGTACGCCGCCGCTCTCCAGAATCGCCAGCGCGCGTGACGAACGCCGGGGCACGTCCCGTCCACAAGATCGACGTTCCATGCGTGCAATGCGGCGCACACGACGACGAGCCGCTCTGGACGGGCCGAGAGCACGAGTATGACAACACCACCAACGAGCTTTTCACCTTTGTCCGCTGTCGCCGCTGCAAGGTCGTTCGACTAAACCCACGGCCTGACGTAAGCGAGCTTGCGCGGATCTACCCGCCGAACTACTACGCCTACAACTTGGTCGCCGGTGGCCAGGACCGTCTCTTCCTCACTGATCGGATAAAGAAGCGGATGTACCAGCGCCGTTTTACGACCACAGTCGACCATCTCGCCAAGCGAGGCAAGATCCGTCTACTTGACGTTGGCTGTGGGGACGGAAGGCTACTCGACTGGTATAGGCAAAGCGTGCTTGCAGACCGGCTCGAAACCCACGGGATCGAGATCAGCGAATCCGCGGCTGACACGGCGCGCCGTCGTGGTCACAGAGTTATCACCGGGCGATTCGAAGTCGATCATGAACTCGAGCCAGGGAGCTTCGATCTGATCCTCGCGGCGCACGTGATCGAGCATGTCGATGACCCGAAGGGGTTTGCGGAACGCGCCGCCGAGCTGCTGGCACCCGGAGGGCTGTTCGTCGTCGCAACGCCGAATTGGAACTCGGCGGATGCACGGAAGCTACGAGAGCACTGGGGCGGGAATCACTTCCCTCGTCACTGGACGCTCTATGAGGAGAAGACACTAAGCGCCCTTGCCCAGGCGGTTGGCCTGGAAACTCGAGCGAATCGAGTACCAGCCGAATCCAATCTTCTGGATATGGAGCTGTCATTCGTGGCTCTTGGACCGATTTCCCGGAAGGCGCTGGCCCGATCGCTTGTTCCCTCCTATCGCCATCTTCTCGCCCTCCGTCCGGGCATTCGCGCTCCAATCCGTCTTTACTTTGCTGGACGTGATGCTGCGCCGCATCACGGGCCGAACCGCGAGCATGACCGCAGAGCTTCGGAAGCCCGCGCGCTAGCACCAGCCTGCCTGAGCACTCCCGACGGGTTCAGGCTTGCTGCTACTCGTGCAACGGGGAAGCTGAGAAGTCCGCCCGGCCTACCGCGCCTACAAGCATTTCTATGTACTGCCCACGGAGCCGGTCCCAGCTGAAATTCTCGTACACGAACCGGTGCCGCTCGCGCGCCTGCTCAGGGCTGGGCCTTGCTCCTGCGATCTGTCGTAGAAGCCCAGCCAACGCCCCCTCCCGCATGAAGTCCGCGAGCAGTCCGTGTCCGCCCATCGCATAGTCGGCGACGCTGTAGTCGTGGGCGAGGCAAGGGAGGCCGTGCGCCATCGCTTCGACAAGCGCACGAGGAAGACCTTCCGCTAGCGACGCCAGTACGAACGCATCCGCAGCGTCGAGCAGGAGGTCCACCTCCTCCCTCGGCACACTGCGGATACTGTGGCCGTTCTCGCCGAGGAGCTCCTGTGCAAGCTTCCGGATGCCTCCGGTCTCTCGCTCTGGCTGGCCGACCAGCAGCACAAACGGGCGCGGCTCAGGCAGGCGCGCCACCTCTTCGATCAAATAGTCGAGGCGCTTGTGCCATCGGTTGAGCGCCGCCACACTGATTACGACCATTCGGTCCTGCGGGAGTCCGAGCCGATTGCGCAAGTCCTTCTGCTCCCCCGGGGACGGAAACTTGGGCTCGGCCGAGAAATCGAATGCCACCGGCAGCAGTATCTGCCGCCTAGGATCCGCGCCGTGGGCCAGCACGTATTCGAGCGCGGGTCGGGTGTGCTGGTGAACTCTGTCGAAGGGCTCGAATCCTTCCCCTGCCATTGAGCCGTTAGATAGGACCAGTGCGTGTTGCTGCCGGCTGATCGTTCGCAGCCAGTTGAGTCCGACGCCGGTGTACCACTCGCTGAAGTACACGACGTCTGGCCGGCGGCGGAGGATGTACGGCTGCAGGCTGAACGCGAACGCTAGCTGCTCTACCACCAGCTCCCCCTGATGGAACCGCCGCTGCGCCAGCTTTGCGAACCAGCTCTCCCGGGTGATGGCGGCGACAGTGTGCTCGTGGTCGTTGGTGGCACCGGTCGCCTTGACGAGCTCGAGGTCCAGAGCCGAGTCGCCGCGGAGCTGATCGAAGCACTCTCGGGCAAACGACTCGTATCCACGGTGGGCGTGCTCGAGCCCTGAGCACGCGATGGTTACGCGTGCCGGGGCGTCATCGTCCACGTGGTAAAGCTACTGTGTACGCGCGTAACGGAGCCACGACGGATGGTGATCGTAGGGGCGGGTCGGTGCGGCCTCGGCTGTGCTCGGGAGCTTGAGCGCCTCGGATGGTATGACTACGCCACAACGGCGCCTACATGGTGGTCGTAGGCGACGAGACGCCGCTGGCCGACAACAAGTGCTGGATGTACTTCTTCAGAACCATGCGTCGCTGTACCGCGCGACGAACTTCGCAAAGTACTCGCCCGCGAACTTCCCGACTCGGATGTCTCGCGCTACCGCGCGTATATGACCGAGACCTCGTACTCGGCCGAGAAGCCTGAGCCACGCGAGAGCTTAGAGGAGCGCATGGGGGAGGGCTTCGCAAAGCAGGCGTGGTGTCTCACGGCCCTTGAGCTGGCCGAATCCGAGCGAGCGAGCAGCTCCTCAACCATCGCGGATCATCAACACAATCGAGACCGGCGGCCTGTACATGTTCCGGCGATGGTGGCGCTCCGCTGCGGGCACGCGACACCATCGGGCATGCGCTTCTCCCCTGTTCGCGGTAGCGCGCTGGGGCCGGGCTCCTAGCCATTGGCTCGGATGCACGGTGGTGCGCTACCGTTCGCCGCGCCTCATGGGAGTTACGCAGCCCAGCTTTGGACCGCGCTGAGATCCAGCGGCGCATCGCCTCCAACCACGACTGGTACCACACGATCGAGCTGGCCCCGGGGGTAGCTCACGCCCGGCATCGTCGACGTGCGCCCGATCGTCTCGCAGGTGCCGATTCCCGCCTCGCTGACCGGGAAACGTTGCCTCGACCTTGGCACCTGGGATGGATTCTGGGCGTTTGAGATGGAGCGCCGTGGAGGCGAGGTACACGCGGTTGACGTGCCTGATCCGTACCGGTGGGACTGGCCGGCGCGGGCCCGGATCCGCGAGTCCTACGACGGCGGCAAGGAGAACCTCGAGCAGATCAAGCGCAACGGCAACGGCTTCCCAATTGCGCGGGAAGCGCTCGGCTCTCGCGGTCGAGCGCCACGAGATGACCGTGTACGAGATCACGCCGGACGCGCTCGGAATGTTCGACTTCGTGTTCGTCGGGTCGATCCTGCTTCACCTCCGAGACCCTGTCGGCGCGCTTGAGCGGATCCGGACCGTGACCAGCGGCGAGATCGTGTTCAACGAGTGCGTCGAGTACGTCCTCACCAAACTGCTTCCGCGTACGCCGATGGCCCGTCTGGATGCCGACGACCGGGTGTGGTGGTGGCAGCCGAACCTTGCTGCGGTGCTATCGATGATCGAGCAAGCTGGGTTCGAGATCCTGGAGGCCAGCAAGCCTTACTTCGTGCCGTTCGGCCGGAGGTACGAGGTTCCGTCGCGCGGCGTCCGTGATATCCTACGCAGCCTGCGCGGCCCGAAGGGATGGGAAGAGCTTGTCCTGTTTCGGCGGGGAATCGCGCACGCGACAGTGCGAGCGCGGCCATCGTCGCCTTAGTGGGTGTGTGGCGAGGCCGGTTACTGCGCCGGCGCCGCTTGCTGCTTTGACTGTCGTCCGTGGTGCTGGAGCCTCCTTCAAGCAGCAGCTCACGGCCGGGCGCCCGCGCGGTGCGGCTCAGGGCAGAATCGATCCATGACCGAGAGGCCCGGCTGCGCGGTCTGTGAGGCGCAAAGCCTCGCCTTGCACCTGAAGGTTGCGGGTCCGATGGGACAAGAAGGGCTCGTCCCGAGCACGCAGTCCTTCGGCACTTCGCTGGAAGACATCTGGCGATGCTCGTTATGTGGACATATGCAGCTACATCCGATGCCTTCCGAAGCTTTGTTGGCCGAGAGCTATCAAGAGGCCGAGTCGGACGATTACATTGAGGAAGAGGCGGGCCAACGGATGACGGCACGCCGGGCGCTCAAGCGCATCGAGGCCCACGCGCCCCGCCGAGGAAGGCTGCTGGATCTCGGCTGCTGGGTAGGATTCCTCTTGGCGGAAGCACGAGAGCGCGGCTGGTCCACCGTGGGGGTGGAGCCGAGCGCGTTCGGAGCGAGGTTCGCGCGTGAGCGGCTGGGCGGTGAGGTCATCGAGGCAGACCTTTTCTCGGCAGACCTGCCGAAGCGCGAGTTCGACGCGGTGACGCTCGGCGATGTCATCGAACATCTGCCGAGGCCGGGTGATGGGCTTGACCGCATTCGAGAGCTGCTGGCCGACGGCGGGGTGGTGTGGCTTGCTCTTCCCGATGCGGGAAGCCTGGCGGCGCGTGTCCTGGGACGGCGGTGGTGGTCGGTGATTCCGACGCACCTGCAGTACTTCACGCGCCAGTCGATAGCGGCGCTGCTTGAACGGAAGGGATTCGAGCTACTCGAGGTCCGCACGGCCCCCAAGGCCTTCACGGTTAGCTATTACGTGGGGCGAGTGGCGGGATACTCCCGCGGACTAAGTCGGTCGATGGCGCGGGCCGCCGCGTCTGTCGGCATTGCCGATCGAGTTTGGGCGCCGGATCTCCGCGACCGCATGGCGGTGATTGCGCGGCTGAAGTGAGGCTAAGTGAACGCATTCCCGGCCTGAACTGGATCTATCTGTGCGGGGGCTGGTCGGACTCGCAGTTGGGTCGCGTTTTGGCGTCGCCCGAGGCGCCTTCTACCACGGGGCTCGATTAACCGGGCGAGGCCCGCGCACCCGCGGGTCGCCGAGCGAGTCCTTGCCGTCTAGCCGTCGCCAACTCGACCGACGTGATCTCGCCTGTCACTGAGGGGACGGTGGAGCGAGTCGGGCAAATTTTGCGAGCTTGGCAAAAGGGCTGGCAGTCGTCGACCGTTGTTTTGGTGAGTCATACGCCGCTACGTCGACGCGGCGCGAGAGAGCATGAACCATGGTCAAGCCCGCCGTAGCGGTAGCGATCCCCGCCTACAACGAAGCCGACGGTATCCAAGGCTTCCTGCGTGAAATTGTCTCCTCGCTCGAGCCACATGTGTCGAGCCTCCGCCTCGTTGTGGTTGACGATGCATCGACCGATGACACGGCCTCGGTGCTGCGGGAGCTCGAAACCCAGCTTGGCGGCACCCTGGAGGTGATCCGCAACGGTGAGAACCTAGGTCACGGCCCCAGTTTGATGAGGGCATATCGCCGGGCTTTGGAATGCCATCCCGAGCTCGTCCTTCAGGTCGACGGTGACGGGCAGTTCCATGGCAGCGACCTTCGCCGCGTGCTGATCCTCCTGATGGACGACGCCCACGCGGTGTCGGGCGTCCGAAGATTCCGGGTCGACCCGTGGTTCCGCATGACGATGAGCCGCCTCGTCCGGCTATGGATGAGCCTTGGGTTCGCGGTGCGCTGCCGCGATGCAAACTGCCCGCTTCGCGGCTGGGAGGCTCAACTTCTGAGCAGCTGCTCTCCGCGCTTGACGCCGACTGCCTGATTCCGAATCTGTACCTGACGATCCTCTCCTGCCGACGCGGGGTCCCGCTCCTCGAGGTCGATGTCAGTCATCGCGTCAGACGCGGGCGCTCAGCGCAGGGGACAATGTGGCGTCGGCGTGCCCGCTCGCCGATCCCGGTTCGCCTTGTCCGGTTCTCGCTTGCCGCTCTGCGAGAGTCAATCTCGTTCCGCCGCAAGATGGACCTCCCGGACTGGGCGCGTGACATGCCCAGCGTCGACTCGATCCAGGAGCCCCGACAGCTCAGCCTCCCTCCGGCCACAGTCGATGGCCGCTGAGCCGCGCATCCTAATCATCGGGGCCGGTCCGTGCGGCATCGCCTGCGGGCGCGAGCTGTTGCGGCTCGGTCATCGCAACTGGCTCATTCTCGAGCGGGCGGGCCATCCCGGTGGACTCGCGAGCTCCGTAGTCGACCGCGAGGGGTTCACCTGGGATCTGGGCGGGCACGTCGTCTTCAGCCACTTCGGTGAGTTCGACGCCCTGCTAAAGGAGACGATGGGTGAAGAGACCCTGCGTCACGAACGTTCCTCGTACGTGCGGTACGGCGATCGCTGGGTGCCCTATCCATTCCAGAACAACCTCCGGCATCTGCCCGGGGATGTGGTCGAGGAATGCCTAAGCGGCCTGGCGCGAGCGCGGGGCGGCCATCCGGGGATGGACTTCGCCAACTGGATGCGCGCGGTGTTCGGAGACGGAATCACGAGACACTTCATGGAGCCGTACAACTTCAAGGTTTGGGCCACGCCCGCTGAGGAGATGGCGTCGACGTGGATCGCCGAACGCGTTGCAGTCATAGATTATGAGCGCGCCCTCAAGAACGTTCGTGAAGCCAGCGATGACCTGGCCTGGGGCCCCAACAACATGTTCGTCTTCCCGGAGGTCGGAGGCACGGGCGAGATCTACTCCCGCGCGGCGGCCAGGCTCGGCGACCACATCCAGTACAACCGGGAGGTTGTCGGCGTCGACTGGCGCTCGCGTCGCGTCAGGCTGAGAGACGGAGGTGAGGAGCGCTACGACCGCCTGGTTTCAACGGCTCCGGTGGACCAGCTGATCGCAGCGGTGGACGAGTGTCCGCCGCCGGTTCGTGAAGCGGCCTCGCAGCTGCGGCACAACGGCGTCTACATGGTCGGGGTCGGTTACGAGCAGCCGCTGGTCGACGACAAGTCTTGGATGTACTTCCCGCAGGATCACGCTCCCTTCTATCGCGCGACCAACTTCGCAAAGTACTCGCCGGCCAACGTGCCGGGAGGTGAGGTGAACCGCTATTGCTCCTACATGACCGAGTCGTCCTACTCGGACTGCAAGGTCTTGCCCCGTGAAGGACTGGAGGAGCGCGTCGAGACCGGGCTGCGCGACGCCGGTGTCGTCGCGGGTCGTCCGGCGATCGCCTCGATTCACGTCGAGGACATCGCATACGCGTATCCGGTTCCTACGTACGGGCGAGACCGCGCGCTTGGAGTCGATTCAGCCGTGGCTGATGGAGCGGGACATCTACTCGCGAGGGAGATTCGGCTCGTGGCGCTACGAGATCGGGAATATGGATCACGCGGTAAAGATGGGACCGACATCGCGCGCCGGCTCGTGCTCGGGGTTCCCGAGGAGCTCCACCCGGGAACTGATCGCGAGGCGCTCCCGGCGTGGCGTGACCACGCCCGACAGTAGAGGCCCGCGCCGCCGGCCCGCTACTGCTAGGTGGCCCATGCTCCGCTGGCATCATCGAGGTTGCTAGCGGCTGTGGCGTGGTAGGTGACGCGGGACGTCGGCTCCGCTGGTGCTTTGACCACCGTTCGTGCTGCCCGCAGCTTCGTGCGCCTGTCTTGTCCCTGGCCGTTGGGCGGAGGGCTGGCCGCGCCTTGGTTTCCGTTCGTGGTGCCCCAGGCGTTAGTCACTCCTTGTCCCACGTCGGCCAGAGACGCCGCCGGAGCGGTTGAAGTCGGCGGAGCCGCAGTCGGCTGGGATGAAGGACCCGTGTATGCCAGGGGGCCGTGTGGCGAATTCACGCACAGCTCCAGCTCGGGCAGGGAAGCCGCGTTGATGAGTCCGTTGAACCATGCGGCTCCGGACGGACGCAGGACTGTGCTCGTTCCACTGCTGTCGACAAGGCCGAAGTCGTCGCTCGGTGCGGCTCCCGGGATTGATCCAGGTGTAAGGCGCGACCATCGCCACTCCGCAGTTCGATCGCGTCAGCGTCGAGGACAGAGCCGTCATCTGAGTGGCCCGGTATGCCTCGTCGGCCGCATTGTTCATGGGCCAACCGAATTCCGTGATGTAGATCGGCGCAGAGTCTTCGCCCGCGTTGACCAGAGCAAGGCGGAAGTTCACGACCCAATCTTCCACGTCAGCCGCGCTGGCACCGTACGGATGCAGTCCGTATCCATCGACTTGACCCTTGAGGGCGGGATCGGAGGCGAGCATGGCCTGCACGTACGAGGCCGGAGAGTTGGCGGTCGGATCGAAAATTCCGCCGCTTTCGGCTAGGCCGCCGACGATGACACGCGCTTGTGAATCAATGGCATGAATCGAGTCGCGCGCAGCCGCGTAGAGCGTGGCGTAGCGATCTGGGCTGACGTAGAACGCTGAGCTGTTCTCTTCGTTCCAGATCTCGAAGATCTGGGCCGGGTAGTACGGCAGTTCGGGATGCTGTGACCAAAAGCTGCCGCCCGCGCCGTAGCGAGCTGCTACGGCTTGTGCGAACGTGGCAAAGGTCTGGTCGCTGTCCGGCGCGCAGAACGTTCCGCATGAGCCCGCCCACCACACCGAGTAATCGATCACCGGCTCCCACGTCAGGTTGTTATTCGCCAGCGCTGTCACCCAGGCATCCATACCAGCGAAATTCCACGTCGGACCGCTCGGGCCAGGTGGCGATGGCTCGATGTTTGCCCAGGGGGCATCAGAGCGCACCATCTGGACGCCATCGGCTTGCATGGCAGCGAGCTGTTGGTTGAGCTCCGAGGCTGGTAACGCCTGGAGCGCGGAAAACCCATTCATCCCCTCGATCACGCCGGGCGGCATTGAGGGCTGCGCGCCAGCCGGTGAAGATCTTCCCGTCGCGACATCTGTCAGGGAGGCTCCTTGCGACTGCGCGCTGCCGGATCCGGCATATGCGCACGCGGGGAATACGAGAGCAAACGCAACGCATGCCGTGGGCAGCATGCGCGCCAGACTGCTGATCGAGGAATGCAGTAGCCGAGGTGGCACTCCGCGGACTATCGGCCACTCCAGCCCGAGGGTTTAGTTCCCGCACACGCGCGTCCAGCCGCCGTTCCTGAGCGCTCCGTTAGTTTTTGGTGGACTGCCGACTGGCGAGGAACGCGACTCCCCCGCACGGCGATTCTCCCGGCGGTACACCGGCTTGGCCAATACGATTACGCCACCGTGTCCGCAAAATCCCGACCGGATGAGCCACACCTTAAGCTGCGCATCGCAGACGTAGCGTCGCGTGCAATCAAGGACGAGACGATCGTCCTTGATCTGCGCAGCTCGACCTATCTGTCCACCAACCCGGCGGGCACCGTGCTGTGGCACGAGCTCGAGGCAGGAACAACCCGCTCGCGGCTGGTGCGCGCATTGCTCGAGGAGTTCGAGGTCAGTGAGGAGCAGGCGGCGGCCGACGTTGACGCGTTCTTGGAGGATTGCCAGCGGCGCGGTCTGCTGGAGGAGGACCCGCCCCGAGACGAGGTTCAGCCAAGCTGAGCGCGAGCCACGTCGGAACGTACGGATTCAGAATCACCGGGCTCGATGCGCACGCGGCCAGGCTATGCGAAGTGCCGGAGTCGTGGCCACATCTGCACGTCGAGTTCCACCAAGGGCGCGGCGTGGCGTCAGACACGGCTGGGACCGTCAGTGTTCGGGATGATTACGCTCAGATCTGCCTCGGCGCAGGCGATCGAATTGAGCTCCTGCGTCAGCCCCTGACGGTGCGCTTCATGACCCGCGAGCCAGTTCCGCCGGCTGCTGTGGTGCATCCCCTGCTTGGCCTTCCAGCGGCAATTGCCAGCCGCTGGCTCGGTCGGTTCTCCCTCCATGGCGGCGCGTTCGTGCACGAGGGAAAGGCATGGGCTCTACTGGGCGGGCGCGGTGCCGGGAAGAGCTCAACCCTAGGCTATTTACTCTCCCAGGGGCACCCTGTGGTCAGCGACGACATCCTCACCGTCACCGGGAGCACCATGTTCAGCGGTCCCCGCTCGGTCGATCTACGGGCGGATGCCGCGAAGTTGGGCGGTGAGCCTTTAGGCGTAGTCGGCAGGCGCCAGCGATGGCGTCTACACCCGCCGGCATGTCCGCCCGCTCTGCCGCTCGGCGGCATCGTCCAGCTCCGGTGGGGGAAAGAGATCCGCCTCACGCCGCTCCGAGCGGAGGCCAGGTTGCAGGGACTCGTCGACAGCAGCGTGTTTCGCCCCGAAGCTCAGGACGCAGAGCAGCTGCTCGGGCTAGCGACCTTTCCCGCCTGGGAGTACCTGCGCCCGCGCGGGTTCGAGAATTTGGAACAGATAGCAGCCCAGCTGCTATCTCCGTGATCAGCGCATAGCAATCGGCATGACGCGGCGTGCCGGTACGCGGCTCTCCACGCGGTGACGCTCGGGGATGTCATCGAACATCTGCCCAGGCCGGACGATGGGCTTGTCCGCATTCACGAGCTGCTGGCCGGCGACGGCGTCCTGTGGATGGCCCTCCCGGATGCGGGCAGCCTAACTGCGCGCGTGCTGGGGCGCCGGTGGTGGTCTGTGATACCGACGCACGTCCAGTACTTCACGCGTCAGTCGATCGCAACCTTGCTGGAGCGAAAGGGGTTCGAAGCTTCTCGAGGTGAGGACGGCCCCCAAGGCCTTCACACTCAACTATTACGTGGGACGAGTGGCAGGGTACTCGCGCGTCCTGAGTCGAGCGATGTCGCGTGCCGCAGCGTCGGCCGGCATCGCCGCCCGGATCTGGGCGCCGGATTTCCGCGACCGAATGGCGGTGATCGCGCGGCCGAAAACGACTGACTAACCGAAGGCGATCAGCCTCTAGACCCGGACACCTTACGGTGCTCCTGTCAGGCTTCCGATGACCTGATTGTTCGTGATCTGGCTGAAGGTGTCGGGGGTATCCCCGACCTTATTGAAAGGCTGTGCCGTGAGCTGGGCGAGTGAGCCCAGTTCCTGAAGCGTTGGCGCTTCGTACTCTCTTTTCATCGGATTCCTCCCGCGCGGAGATAGTGGTCGCTGGATGTCTTTTAGCAAGCGAGCAACCGTCGGACAACCCCCCAATGGGACGATCGGCCGAATTTCGTCCTTCGGCCCAGCCAGTACCAAACTCGCCTACGTCCGAACCTTAGGGGGCCGGAATCAGGCTGCCGATCACCTCTGGCGTGACCTGACTGTAGGTGTCGGGATTTGACCCGACTTTGTTGTAAGGCTGGGCCGTTAGCTCAGCCAAAGAGCCCAACTCGCGAATGGCCGGCGCCTCGTAATCCTTCTTCATCCTAATTCTCCTGCAAATCGAGCAGTTGCCACGTACTAGATGGGTGATACCCAGCTTTAGCAGAGCTAACGCGTGGTCAGACCACTTCTTGCGGAGTTTTGGTCCGAAAGTCAGCCTTCGCGCTGAGCGGTGTGGAGCCATGCCTTCTGTAGAAGGAGGACTGTCCGGAAATCGGGTCTAGGTCGCTGAAGCTCCTCCTTGAGCCGCTGGATGTCCACGTTGCGAGGATCCAATCCCTCTCCGGCCCACTCGGCCGCGAAGGCACGCACCGCCGGACCCCAGACAGCTCCGTGGAACGTCGCTTTACCGGACCGGGTGATGGCTCTTTCCGGCAGCAGATCGCCACACAGCCAGCTGAGCGCGGCGCTTCGGCTAGCAAATCCCCGCGCGTTTCCCGTGGCGCTCAGCTCGGCCAGCACTTGACGATCGAGCAGCGGATTCACCACCTCCACGCTGCACCCGCGAGCTACCAGCCCTAGCGTTCCCACCAGTGCGCCGAAGGCGCGGGTCAAATACCAGAATCGAAGGCCGCGATCCCAGCGATGGGGGTATGCGATGTCCTCGCGGGCCAGGCTACGGTAAACGCGCATGCGCCCGATCGGCGTAAGCCAGCCGTATTCAGCGAAGGGAGTTCGGCGCAGCCATAGCGCCTCGCGTGCCCGCCGAGGCAGTGCGGCGACGGCCAGCTGCCGGGCCGAGCGGCGGGGCACGCGCGTCCCGAACACCTCATCTCCGCCTATGCCCGTCAACAGCGTTCCGCCTCGCGCCAGCTCGAACACGGGGCGGTGCATGTAGGCATTGCCTGGCCAGAGGATGCCGTGCTCCCGCAGGGTGTCAGTCGCCGCCGAGCCCAACGCATCCAACTCAAGGTCCAGCTCCACGACCTCGGCCTTCGGAAGACGGAGGTGCTCCAGCACGACTTGCTGCCACACAGTCTCTTCGGTGTCAGGCGCGCGCGGAAACCGCATGGTCACCGGCACGGGAAGAGGGAGGGCGTGGCGCCGGGCCACGTCGGATGCCAGGGCAAGGATGGCGCTGGAGTCACGGCCGCCCGAGAAGCTCACGAAGCACGGTCCCTCGGACAAGGCCTGCAGCAGTACCTCCTCAAGCGCGGCGTGGACACCCCTCCCATCCGGGTGCGGCAGCGGTTCGACATCGCGGTCGCGGCCGAGCATGCTGCTCGCCATCATCTCGACCTCTCCCGGACGAGGGACCGGCCGGCTCATCGCGAGCCACGAGCTACGGCATACACGCAGCTCGTGGCACCATCAGCTGGCGCGTACACGCGGCAGGTGTCGAGAACCATGCGCGCCTGACTGATCTCCTGGTCAAGGTGTCCTGCGTGAACACGTGAACGCGGTTTGGGGCGAGGGTATCCCCGAGCTCCACCGAGCCCCGGCGCAGGGCCCGCCGGAGGACCCGGGCCAAACGGCAGGTCAAGCGAAGGTCTCGCCCATGGGATTGCCTGGCAAAGCAGGAGAGGATCACGGCACCTTCGGACGCAATTGCCGCGTCCGCTGCGTCGCAGGAAGCTGACTCGCTGGCCGCTCCCGGCGATGAGGGAGTACGCCTCCCAGCCGACCAGGATGCCATCGGCACGAAACGTGCGGGGGGAAGTGGTCCCGGTCCATCGGCATGATCCGACCGGGATAGCCGCGCTGCGCCATGAACGCCTGCGCATAAGCACACAGGTCCGGATGCGACTCAAAACCGACCGCATCAAATCCCATCCGCAGAAGTCCCAGTACCTCCCGGCCGCCTCCGCAGGCAACCACGGCGATCTTGGACCCCGGCTTAAAGCTGCGGTGGATCGCGTCACCCTCCCATGGATCGAGGCCGCGCTCGTTCCAGGCGGTGCTGCGGTACATGTGGTCGCATCGGTAGTAATGCTCGTCGAGCTCCCGCAGCCGCGCCTCGGAGAAGATCCCGAGCAATATCCCGCTGAGCGTGGCCTGGACGACTCGTCCTGCCGCTCCCGGCAGTCTTCCGCTCGCCAGCACCGCCCGCATGGCCGCCCGGACGATCAAGTGGGGCTCAGTCCCGGTACTGGCTCGCCTGCAGCTCGAACAGCTCGGCGTAGTAGCCGCCGCCGGCCATCAGTTCGGCGTGATTGCCCTCCTCGTGGATCCGCCCGTCCCGCAGAACGTAGATCCGATCGGCGGTGCGGGTCGAGGCGAATCGGTGCGAGATCAGCAGCACGCCGCGCCCGGCGAACAGTCGCCGCATGCTCTCGTACAGCGTCGACCTCGGCGCGGGGATCGAGCGAGGCTGCCGGCTCGTCCAGGATGACGATCGGCGCATCACGGAAGAACAGCCGGGCCAGCGCCACCCGCTGCCACTGCCCACCGGAGAGGTCGCTGCCGCCGAAGTATGTCGGGCCGAGGATCGTGTCGTAGCCGTGGCGAAGGCCGGTGAGAGTCTCGTGGATGCCGGCTTCCCTGGCCGCCACCTCGACCGCTGCGCGGTCATCGAACCGAGTGTGGTCGCCCATCGCGATGTTGTCGTGGGCGGGGAGCAGGTACCGCATGAAGTCCTGGAAGATGACCGCCACCCGCTGCCGGACCTGTTCCGGATCGAGCTCGGCGATGTCTTCTCCGTCCCAGGTCACCTTCCCGCTCGACGGCGTGTACAGACCGGCGAGGAACTTGGCGAAGGTGGTCTTGCCTGAGCCGTTCTCCCCCACGAGCGCCACGACCTCGCCCCGGCCGCAACACCAGTGAGGCGTCCGTGAGGCTGGGCCGGCTGCCGGCTCGGATAGGTGAAGCTCACGGCCTCTGGCGATTAGCGCCCCCGGCTCTCGGCGGACTGGCCGTTTCGGCCGATTCGCCTGCAGCTTAGGCGCCGCCGAGACGAAGTTGACGTAGTCCTCGAGGTACAGCGAGTTCTCATAGAGCCCGGCTGAGCTGCCGGCGATCCCGTGCAGGCGCGGACCCGAGCAGGATCATCGCGCCCGCCGCTGAACCGGCGCGTGGAGAGCGACATCCTCCCGCTGGTCACGAACCAGACGAGCAGCATGATCGCGCCGGCACTCAACAACGCGGCCAGCACCTCCGCGGCGAGGACGATGCGCTGGCGCTTGAGCAGCACCGCGCGCAGCTCGTGCAGCAGCCCGCCGTACACCCGGTCGTGCCGCTCGGCGAGGAACGACGCAATTCCGAACGCGCGAAGCTCCTGGGCGGGCTGCTTGGTGGTGAGGATCTCGAACAGGTACTCGCGCATGCGTAATCGCTCGGTCTGCTCGACGGTCTGCCGATACTGAGAGCCGCCCTCCGCGCCTGGTGGCAAACCAGATCGGGATGTAGGCGACCAGCACGATCAGGCAGAACAGCGGCTGTATCACGAGCAGCGTCGCGCCGATCGCGGCGATGCCGAGACAGCGCGCCCACCGCTCCGACCAGCTGCTGGACCATCATGATGGGGCGGCTTCCGGCAGCGAGCTGCGCTCGCTGGAGCCGGTCATAGAAGCCGGGGGCGTCATAGGTGATGAGATCGACGCTGATCGCCGTCCGGATCACGGCGTCGGTTGCCTTGCGGGAGACCTCCTGCGCCAGCATTCGGCTCCGCAGGCCCAGTACCGCGTTGCTGATCCCGACCACGGCCGTCACCCCGGCCAGTCCGAGCAAGGGGCGGGAGCGTCCCGGTGAACGAACGCGGTGAGGTGCCGACCAGGTGGGTTAGAAGGCGCCTGAGCAGGAGCAGCTGCGCAGCGGTACCGCCGGCAGCTGACCGCCTGCAGCGCGATGACCTGCAGAAGCTCCCGTTTTGCCGCGTTCCAGACCAGGACGAAGGACACCTTGACCAGGTGCGGGAACCGGCGGAGCCGCTTCTTGGTGGGGGTGAAGTACTGCTGAAGGCTGAACTGCTCTTCCTGCGACTGGGCGGTGCGGCGCCCTCTTCGGGCCTACGCGTGGTGGCGGTCACAGCGTCAGAAGATGTCCGTAGCCCTCACCGGCGGGAGCCAGCAACGGTCGTCCGTCGAGCTCGACCCACGCGTGCGCGTCCAAGCCGGGCTGCTCCGCTCCGCTGGACTGCGATCACGAGCGCGCCGCTCGCTGCCGCGTCTGGCCAGCAGGCGTAACAGCACAAGCGATCGCATCAGGCACCGTGAATCGAACGGCAGCGGCTCCAGGACGCGAACGAGGCGTTGCCCAGCCGCTCACCATCCGGATCGACGTCTTCGAGGACCCGCGCGGAGAGCGCTGGCGGCGCCCTGGCATACGCAGGCGCTCGAGGACATACGGCAAGGTGCCCTCCGAAACGTCCGGCGGACCTGGGCGTAGACCAGCAGGATCTCGACGGCCAGCCGTATCTTGCCCAGCAGACGCAGTGGCCGTGCAGGGTGATCCGGCGTGACTCGGCGCTCCAGCCGACCGTGGCTGTGAGGCTGTGATCACTGTCAACGTGATTCACGCAAGGGAAAATGTAGTCCGCAGGCTGCCCTCGTCGCGGCGAATCAGTACTCGAAAGGGAGATCGTCCGCAATCTCCCGGAGCAGGGGCGCGCGTGGCATCGCGCCGCGAGGGCATTAGCTCGAGTCCGGCCGGCCAGGCGATGGCCACGTCGGGATCGTCGTACTTGAATCCTCGCTCGAGCTCGCCGGAGTAGTAGTTGCTCTGCTTATAGATGACGTCCGCGAGATCGGACACGACGCAAAAGCCATGGGCGAAGCCGATCGGGCAGTAGACCAGGCGCATGTTCTCGTCGTTCAGGTCGAAGGCCTCCCAACTGCCGTAGGTCGGGGATCCGCGGCGGATGTCGACCAGGACGTCCAGGATCGCCCCTCGGGCGCAGCGCACCAGCTTCGAGGTCCCGCGTCCCGCCTGGAAGTGCATGCCGCGGACGACTCCGCGCCCAGAGCGGGAGTGATTGTCCTGAACCATCTCCTCGACGATCCCCAGATCGGCAAAGGCGCTGCGGCGGTAGGTTTCCGAGAAGAACCCGCGCTCGTCTCCGAACGCCTCCAGCTCGATCAGTATGGGCCCTCCAGACTGTGTGTCCAGCTGTCGCATCGTGCTCCTGAGCGGTTGGGGGCAGGAGCGTACGAGGATTTTCCGAATTTCGTCCAAAACTATCTGCCGGTCCGAAAGCAACACCCGCTCCTCAACGTTCAGTCCTCGATGACGACCCGACTGGCCTGATCCTGGCCGCCGCCTGCTCCCAGGACGACGACCTCGCCTACCGGCTCCAGGGCCATCTCGGCTACGCCATGCCCCTCGCCAACCGGGTCCTCGTTCGCTACGCGGCCGAGGCGCTGATCGCGTCCGGCGTCACGGACGTCGGCATTGCCGTGTCCGCCTCGACCGTCGTGGAGGTGGGCGAGCTGCTTGGAGACGGCAGTCGCTTCGGCGCCCGCTTCCCCTACCTTGAGCTTCCGGAGTCCGGCCTCGTCGCTCGGACGCCTGAGGGCTGCGCGCGCAGGAGCTCGGGCGAGCACCCGCTGATCGTGCACTCGGGCGACGCGCTGGTCGCCGGGGAGCGCCGCTCAGCTGCGGCGGTCGCCGAGTTCACCCGCGCCGGCGCGGATGTCCTGCTCGTCGCCGAGCCTACGCACTGCCTATCCCGCGGCCGTTCTGGCCGGCGCCGCGGCCGCGACCGAGACGATGACCGGCAGTTGACGGGCTCGACCACGTGGCCCCGGCGGCAGTCGTGTCCGCCTCGGCGCTTCGTGAACTCGACTCGTTCGTCGCAGACACATCGACGGTGGGAGGCGCGGTGGCGGCGCTGGCCGAGTCAGGAGTCAACGGTGCGTGAGCCGCGCATTTGAAGGTTGCTGGTGCTACGCCGCCGACTGCGACCACCTGCTCGAGGCCAACCGGATGATTCTCGACCAGCTGACCCATAGTCCGCCCGAGGTGGAGCAGGAGAGTGTCCGGATCGAGGGCCGCGTGGCCATCGATCCCGACGGCGCACATCGAGCGCACCACGATTCGCGGACCGGCGGTGATTGGCGGCGGAACCGAGCTGATCGACACTTTCATCGGCCCGTACACCGTCGATCGGCCCCGGAGCGCGGCTCGATGGTGCCGAGATCGAGCATTCGATTGTCCTGGCCGGGGCAGACATCCGCCACGCCGGGCACCGCATTGAGGCCAGCATCATTGGGGCGGGGCGCGGATCGAGCGTGACTTTGGGATGCCCAGCGCGGTCCGCCTCCGCTGGGGCGCCGGCTCCACAGTGACACTGTCCTAGGTCCGGAGCGGCCTGTCAGCGCGCTGGCACGACGCCGCCCGGCGAAAGAAATTGGACGCTCGATTCGTTGGTTTGCGGGATGGTCTCAAGCAATCTGCACGCACGTTGCTGATCGCGGTCTACTGCCCTGTTGGTCTTTCGTCGGCGGCATGGGCCAGGGAGTTCCCGCGGCAGCGGCTATCAGGCCGACGATTACGTGACGGGATTCCCCGAGTCCACGACCAACGGCTGGGGGCCAATCGGAGTCGCCTTCGACCACTCGGACAATCTCTACGTCGGCGGATCCGGTCGACGGCAACATTTACAGCTTTGCCCCCGGCGGAGGCGTGGCATCAGATGCGACTCGGCATCACTCCTTCCCCGATCAACGGAGACATCACGCGGGCTGGCCATATCCCGATCTGGCGATCTGTACGTCGCGCGCGACACGACGGGCGACGTGATCCAGGTCAATCCCAGCTACCGGGAAGGTCATTCGCACGGTGGCGATGTTCCCTGCGCGACGGGTCTGGCGGTCGATCCGCGTGAGCGGCGACCTCTTTGTGTCCGAGAATCAGTGTGGCTCCACGATTTGGAGGATCTCCAATTTCGCGCTCGGGCTCGGGAACCGTGACGCCGTATCGACGTCTCGGCGCCGGGGTCGATGGACTGGCCTTTGATCAAGATGGGACGCTTTATGCCGCGAGCGACGGCAACGTCATAGAGATCGACGGCACGAACAGTGTGACGCCTGGTCTCGCCACCGCAGTGGCAAAGTTCCCAGCGCCGACGGGCTGGCGTTCGGAGCTCATGCGACTGGAAGGCCTCCGTATCTGGTGGCCAACCGGAACGACGGCATCGTCACCCGCGTCGACTTTCAAAACGGAGGCAGCTCACCGAGCAGAACATCTTCAGCGGCGGCAGCCGAGGCGACTTCGCCGCGGTCGACTCCCACGGCTGCCTTTACATCACCCAGTCGGCAAGCATCGTCCGCATCAGCTCCGCCGAACGGCACCTGCGCGTTCAGCCGACCATGCCTGGCGTGACGCTCGTCCCGTTACCGGCCGGACGGGACCCATACCCCGACATGCAAGCGGATGCGGTCGCTGAAGGTCCGCCTCCACCTGTCGCCGAAAGCGCGTGCGGCGAGCCGTGATCTACATCAACGGAAGCGGGTCAAGACTGTCCGAGCGGCGATCACGTGCGCGGGACGATCCGAGCTCACGCACCTGCCATCCGAAGGCGTTCACCTGAAGGTCGTGACGGTGATGAAGAAGTCCGGGCACAAGAAGGTCACCAGGCGGTTCTACGCGAACTGCCATCGGGCGCAGCTCTTGAGTCACGGGGCCCATCCGCGCTGAGTCGCGGGCACGCCGCCGATACGACCGACGGACCCACCACAATGGGTCCGATGAGGATACCGTCGGAAGGGCGTCATGCCTTGTGCTGCTGACCTTCCCGGCTGCTCTCCGCGACAGGCCATAGCGGCGCAAACCTCCACCAGTTGGCTGGTTGCCGGCAACGGCACTCAGTGCTCGGCGCCGCCCGATTGCGGCGACAGGCGTATTGCCACCCGCGCCACGCTCAATTTTCCCCAGGCCGTGGCCGTCGGCCCCGAGGGCTCGGTGTACATCGCCGACTTTGGCGACAACGAGATCCGTAAGGTCTCGGCCGGCGGGGTGATCACCACCGTGGCCGGTGGCGGGACAGTCCTGCTCGGCCCCACCATCCTGCGGCGATGGCGGTCCGGCGACGGACGCGCACCTGGGCTTTCCCGAGGGGCGTGGCCGTCGATCAGCGCAATGGGACCTCTACGTCGCCGATACAGCCGACAACGAGGTGCGCAAGGTCTCGCGCGCCGGGACGATCACGCGTGTGGCCGGGACCGGGGCGACCTGCTCGAGCCCTCGGCTTCTGCGGTGACGGCGGCCCCGCGACCTCGGCGCAGCTGAACGCTCCGGGAGCGGTCACCGTCGACCGACAGGGAAACCTGTACATCGCCGACAGCGGCGACAACGAGATCCGGATGGTCTCAGCGACGGGCAAGATCTCGCGGGTCGCGGGCGACGGGCGCGCCTGTAGCAAAGCTGGGGCCTGCGGGGATGGAGGCGCTGCCACGAGAGCTCAACTCTATGGCCCTCATGGGGTGGCGGTCGACCGCGTCCGGGCGTCATGTACATCGCCGACGGCGGCGACAACAAGATCCGCAAGGTCGCAGCCGGACAGGACCATCACCACTGTCGCGGGGAACGGCAGCGCGTGCGCCAGCCCGCCCAGCTGCGGCGACGGCAGCGACGCCAAGCAGGCGCAGCTCTCCTATCCCGACGGGCTCACGCTCGACTCGCCGGGCAACCTGTTCATCGCCGATCAGGGCGACGACGAGATACGCAAGCTGTCAGCGACGGCACCATCAGCACGATCGCTCGGAAACGGCGCGACGTGCGCAAGTCCGCCCACTGTGGGACGGGGGAGCGGCGACCAGCGCCAGGTTCGACTATCCCGGACGGGGTGGCCGCCGACCAAAGCGGGCAACGTGGCAGTGGCCGACACGATGGACCACGAGGTCGGTGGCTATCGGCTCCGGACACAGCCGTCGCCAGGGTCCGGGCGCCGACGGGTAAGGTTGCGTTCCTTGCGTTCACGGCCGACGTGACGGCGAAAGCGGTGGTGGTCCGCTGCGTGCTCGGGGGTTCCGCCAGGCTCGTCCTGCCGTGGTCAGCGGCGCTGCACGATCCGGGACGGTGGTCGCCGCTGGGAGCGGGCACGCCAGGCTTCAACGCGCTGAGCTGGAACCGTCGGCTTCGGAACCACCGTGGCTCCGCGGGGCGCTACCGCCTGACTGTCACCGCCACGATCTGGCGCTCACACCGCGACGAGCCAGCTGACGTCTGAGTCTCTAGGCGCCCCAGCGCAACGGACTCAGCGGTGGCGGAAGGCCCGCGGGCAGTGGTGCAGGGCCAGGTAGGCCTGGAACGCGGCAAACACGAAGTGGTGGGTCCGGGCATCGTGGGTGGCTCGCCATACGCTGAATGCGCAGACGGCTCCGTTGAAAACGCGATGGTTGCTGCCGCCGGCACGGCTGCTGCTCCCACATGCGGCCAGCGGGAGCGCCATCGCGGCGCATGTCACGAGGACGAGAATCGCGCGTCGCATGGGCGGGCAGTCTAGCTGTCCAACGTCCGGCGCCTCGCTCGCGTGTTTGAGAGCATCCCAGCATGTCTGAGCGCAACGTGAGCTTGCCCGTCGCGGCTACGAAGCCGTGCTCAGCGGCGACTGGATGCAGTCAAGGAATTCCTCGACCCGGAAGTCGAGTGGCACGCCGGTGATCCGGAGGCCAGGGGCGCCTGTCGGAATCGCCAAGACGCCCTCAGCTTCATGGAGGCGGCTCGGGCTCGTAGGCGCGTCGCCGAGCTGGTGGATGTGATCGACGCGGGGGAGAGGGTCGTCGTGCTCATGCGCCCCCCTTTTGACGGCGACGAGCCAGCGGCAATCAGCGCCAATGTCACGACCTTCCGGAATGGCAAGGCGGTCGAGATGGTCCATTACCCGCGTCCCGAGGATGCCCTAGCAGCAGTGGGCGATACGCGCTGATGGCCGGCCGCCCGCTACCCGGCACACCGGCTCGCGCTTGGCGTGGGACGGGGGATCTGGGACGGAACGCGGCGGGATGCGCGGGCCAAGGTGCGCAATCTGAGGGCCCGCCGCCGCGGGCTGGAGACCGGTGGTGCGAGATCACGGACTTCGATCCGCTTGATCCCGAGACGATCAAGGATCCGTACCCCTGGTACGCGCGGCTCCTCCAAGGCGATCCGGTTCAATTCAGTCGCCGGCGCCGGGTGTGGATCATCAGCCGCTACGACGACGTGCGGGCCGCTGCCCAGGCGCATTCCGTGCTCTCCTCGGCCGAGGGCGTGATTCTCCTCCGCCGCGGCCTGCCGATGCTGCTAACGATCGACCGCCCTGAGCACGCGCGGCTCCGGCGGATAGCTGCCCGGCAGTTCAGCAACCAGGCCCTCGAAAGAAGGCGGCCGGTGGTCGAGACGATTGCAAACCGGGCGGTGGACGGCGCGGTCGAAGCTGGAGAGGTCGACGCCGTTGCGGAGATAGCGATGCCCGTACCCGTCGATGTCATCGCCGAGCTTCTCGGCGTTCCGGGCGCGGACCGGCAGCGTTTCCGCGCGTGGTCGGACCGCGTCGTGGCGGGTTTCAGTCTCGCGCCGGGAAACCTCGTGAGCGCCAGCATCAGCGTGCTCCCCGCGATCTTCCGCCTCCATCGCTACTTCAGCGACACCATCGCGGCACGCCGGGGCGACCCCAGCGACGATCTCCTGAGCCATCTCCTTCGTTCCTCCGAGGAGGGTCAGATGACCGAGGAGGAGCTCTTCTGGTTCGCGTTCCTGCTGCTCGTGGCGGGCAACGAGACGACGACCAACCTGTTCGGCTCACTGCTGCTCAGTCTCGCGACCCAGCCGGAGGCCTACGAGCGCCTGCGCAACGAGCCCGAGCTGATTCCGAGCGCCGTCGAAGAGGCTCTCCGGCTGCACTCGCCCGTGCAGGCGTTCTATCGAACCGCGCTCACTCCGTACCGGCTCGGCGGCGCCACCATCCCCGCGGGAGGCAGAGTGCTCCTGGCCTTCGCCGCCGCCAATCGCGATCCCCGGAAGTACCCCTCGCCGGAGGCCTACCTGGTTGACCGCAACCCGACCGATCACCTGGCGTTCGGATCGGGGATCCATTTCTGCCTGGGCGCCCACCTCGCTCGGATGGAGGCCACCGCGATGCTCCGCCGGGTATCCGAACGGGTGGAGCGTCTCGAGCTATCCGGATCTCCGGCGTGGACGGCAAATCCTGCGTTACGCGGCATCCAGCGGTTCCCGTTGCGGCTAACGCCCGGCGATCCGCAGCGATCCCGCGCTTCACTCGGCGTCGGCCTGAAAGTGCTCGTGGATGTAGCGCTCGGCTAGCCGCTTTGGGGCGGTGGCGCCATCCGACCCGGGTGTTCGTAGCTGCCCGTCAGCACCTCTTGACCTCGCGGGCCACGGCCATGGCACCGACATATCCGGCGGCTGGGTCCAGGTCGAACAGTCGCCACTGCGGAAGCGGCTCTGGCGCGACCACCTCCACTTTACGAGGGTGGACCGCGAGCCCTTCTCCCGTCGCTTTGAGTAGTGCCTCCTTACGTGTCCAAATCCGCAGCAGCTCGGTCTCCTCGTGTCCACCCGCGAGATGCGCGCGTTCCAGCTCCGTGAAGTACGTCCGCATCAACCCCTCGGCATCAGGCTACCGCCTGATTCGCTCCACGTCGACTCCTAGGGGCCCGCCCCACCCGATTCCCACCAGTGCCAGTTCGTCAGCATGCGCGAGGCTGAGCTCGAGTCTCGCCGCCGGCGATCGTCGGCTTGCCTACCTCTCAACCGCGATCTCCACCGACTCCGGGGCTACCCCTAAGTACTCGCCGAGCAGCGCTCGCGTCGCGGCGTGCGTCTGCAGGTATCGCCAGCGGTCTGCGGCGAACGTGAGGCGGTCCATCTGCGCACGCTCGCGCTCGGACAACTGCTCGCGCGCCGACAAGAGCTCGCTCTCCGGCAGCTGCTCAACTCCCTCCAGCGGAACAAGAAACCCGCCCTGCGGCGCGTTAAGCGCCACGGTCCATACGTGGACCTCTCCTGTATGCGGACGCGCCCTACTGCTCTGGTGCCGAGGACTCCGACTCCGAGCGCTCCTGGTGGGTCTGCGTACAACTTGAGCAGAAAGTACTTCGTATGGAGCGGGTGAGACCGCAACGAGCGCGGTCGATCCCGGAGCCGCGCGCCCCCGCCTCATCGCAGCTCAGCTCTTTCATTCGCTTCTGTGAACAACGAGTAGGCGAGCGCTTCCCCGATCACGGCGCCTTTCACCAGTTCTCCGTAGAGCAGCGCGATCGTCTTCTGGACGCCACTTCCTCGAATGGTCTCGACTCTCGTCTGGGAGGGCTCCACCGAGCCCGTCTGCACCTCGGATCTGTGTGAAACCGCTCTGTTCTTCCCGAATCTACGCCTTAGTTACGCCGAGAACCTGCTGCGGCGCCGACGCGGAGCGACCGTCCAGCGCTGCACGGTCCACCGCCCTTACTCCGATCCCACCCGGCTGACCCGGGGTGAGCTAGCTTCGCGGGTACTCGGTCTAGCTGGCCAGCTCACCGAGCTCGGAGTCGGGCGACGGGGATCGCGTCGTCGCCCTGGTCGGTAACAACGCCGAGGCCGTGATCGCCGGGCTGGCAGCTGCCACCGTCGGCGCGATCTTCTCCAGCGCGTCGCCGGACATGGGCGTGCCCGCGCTGCTCAGCCGCTTCGCCCAGCTCGAGCCGGCCGTGCTGATGGCGAGCCTGCTCGCGGTCGGCACCACCGGGCCACGCGCTCTCGACGAGCGCGTCTCCGAGCTCGTGCGCGGATTGCCTTCGCTTCGCGCGCTCATCGCGCTCGACGACGGGCCCGGCGCCCCAGTCAGCTGTCCGTTCCGCTGCAACGGCTCTCGCGATCTGCTGGCCCGGACGCCGGCGGGCGACGGTAGACTGGCCACGGTTCCCGTTCAACCATCCGCTGTTCGTGCTGTTCACCTCGGGTACCACGGGTAAGCCGAAGTGCCTCGTCCACGGGGCCGGCGGCACGTTGCTCGAGCACGTCAAGGAGCATCGCCTCCACGTTGACCTGCGGCCCGGCGAGCGCATGTTCTTCCACACCTCGGCCGCCTGGATGATGTGGAACTGGCAGCTTTCGGCGCTCGCCAGCGGGGCCGAGCTCGTCCTGTACGACGGTCCGGTCACCGATCCCGCGGACGCTCTGGGAGCTTGGTCGGCACGCGAGGGCGTCAATGTCTTCGGCACGAGCCCGCCCTACCTCCAGCTCTGCCAGGACGCCGGTTATTCGCCCGGGCCGCTGCCCCACCTCCGCACCGTCCTCAGCACCGGGTCGATCCTCCACGACTGGCAGTACGACTGGGTGCACGAGCAGCTCGGGCCGGTGGCGGTGCAATCGATCTCCGGCGGGACCGACATCATCGGCTGCTTCGTCCTCGGGCAATCCCGGATCTGCCGGTCCGCCGCGGATTGATCCAGTGCCGCAGCCTCGGGCTCGACGTGCAAGCGGTGGCCGATCAGGGCGACGGAGCGCTGGCGACGCCGGGAACGGTCGGGGAGCTGGTCTGCCGGAACCCGTTCCCCTCGCGGCCGCTCGGCTTCTTCGGGGACGAGGGCGAAGCCGTTCCATGCCGCCTACTTCGAGCAGAACCCGGGCATGTGGACGCACGGCGACCTCATCGAGTTCGATGCAGGACGGATAGGCCCGGATGCACGGCCGCTCCGACGGCGTGCTGAACGTCCGCGGAGTCCGGATCGGCCCGGCCGAGATCTACCGCGCGCTCCACGGCGTGGACGAGATCCGTGAGTCGATGGCGGTCGAGCTCCCGCAGCCGGATGGTCAGACCGCGATCGCGCTGCTCGTCGTCCTGCGCCCGGGCATCGTTACTCGACTCCCAGCTGAGAACGCAGGATTCGCCGCTGCGATCGCGACCAATGCCTCGCCTGCACACGTGCCCGCGCTGATCGCCCAGGTCGACGAGCTTCCCGTCACCCATTCGGGCAAGCGCTCCGAGCGGGCGGCTCGGGACGCGGTCAACGGCCGGCGGCCGGTAACCCGCGAGGCGCTCGCAAATCCACAATCGCTGGAGAGCGATCCGGGTCGCGGTCGGCTCGGCCGCTCGAGCGCCAGCGGCGATCTCGAGGCCTGCGCGGGCCGTTCGCCCGACAGCCCCACCGAAGCCCGGGTGATCGAGATCTGGGAGGTGATGTTCGGGATCTCCCATCGAGCCCGACGACAACTTCTTCGAGCTCGGGGGACATCGCTGATGGCCGTACGTCTTGCTGTACATGATCCATGAGCGGATCGGCGTCGAGCTGCCACCCTCGGTGTTCATCCATTCGCAGACGCCGGCGCAGATCGCCGCTCTCATCGACGGCCCGCGCCGAGCGGCGCGCGCCGATCCTCGTCCCCTTGCGCCCCGGCCGCGGTGACCGACCCCTGTTCGTCGCCCACGCGCTCGGTGGTGACGTCCTTCATCTCCGGCCGCTGGTTATGGCGCTTGCACACCGACCGGGCCGTCTACGGCCTTCAGGCCCGGGGTACTGGATCCGCGGCTATGAGCCACACCGGAGCATCGAGGAGATGGCGCAGCACTACGTCGAGGTGATCCGCATGGTTCAGCCCCACGGGCCCTACGCGCTCGTCGGACTATTCGTTTGGCGGCCTCGTCGCCTTCGAGATGGCGCGGCTCCTGGGCGGAGCGGGTGAACGTATTGAGCTGCTTGCGTTGATCGACCCCGCGCTTCACCCGGCCTGCTTCCCGTGGCACGCAAGACTATGGTTCGGTTTCACGCGCCCGTTCCGCTACACGCGCTACCTGGTCGGTGATCCGCGGCCGAGGGCAAAGCTGGTCGCGCGCAACCTTCGACTGCGATTGGCGGGCGACGCGGTCGAGCGGTCGGCAGCTTCGTCGATGCTTACGCCTCGATTTGCCGAGCTCGAGCGGATCGGTTGGGAGGCGCTGGCGGCTTACCGCCCGCTCTCGTACGACGGGACGGTCGACCTGTTCGTGGCCGGGACCCGCTATCCCGGCGTTTGGAATACGACCCCCGCATGGCGGCGTCGCGTCCGTCGGCTCACCGCGACCCGGATCCGCGGGGACCATGGGAGCATCGTCAGCGTGCCCGGTCCCTTGGCGGCGAGGCTCAGCGTAATGCTTCGCGGTGAACGGTAAGCAGGCGGGAACTCGTCAGCGCACAAATTGCCGGGCGCTAGGAACTGTGCTGCTCCGCCGGTCCGGCATGTATCGCTAGAGTCTCCATAGCGAGCGGCGTAGCGATTCGAGCTGTCCGGTCCAGCCGCTTGGACCGCCAAGCCCGCGCTCCGCGGCATCCAGCGACTGCCACTGCGGCTAACGCCGGCGATCCGCAGCGGGCCCGCGGTTCATTCGGCGTCGGCCTGAAAGTGCTCGTGGATGTAGCGCTCGGCTAGCCGCTTGGGGGCGCGGCACAGCCATGCCTCCACCACCAGCTCCTCCAGCTCGTCCTGCGGGATCGAGTCGAGCTGTACGAGTACAGCCGGGTATCCGTCGAAATGCGGCGTCGTGAAGTAGACGTCTGGGTCCTCGGCCAGGAGCGCCTCCTTGGCGCCGAGGTGCTCCACGCGGGCGCCGAGGATCGGCCCGTCGGGCGCCGCGTCACCGAGCGCTTTCACATCCGACGCCCGAAGGGGACGCTCCCACACGAACAGCTTGTCCGCAACTCGCCACTGCGCCCGCCCCCGCGAGTCCCGCTCCTCGGCTTCCGGCATGCTCAGGGCGAGCCGCCGCACGTCCTCCCAGGTTGCCATTACCTGACGAACCGATTCCTCAGCACGCCGATCCCCTCGATCTCCAGCTCGACCACATCGCCACCATTGAGGAACCTTCCGAGCTCGAGCCCACATCCGGTGCCGACTGTGCCGGACCCGAGGATCTCCCCCGCATGAAGGGTCTCCGAACGAGACACGAAAGCGATCAGATCCTCGAAGCGATGGTGCATCGCGCGGGAGTTTCCGCGACTCCATTCCTCGCCGTTCACTCGCGCCACCATCTCCAGCGAGTATGGGTCCGAAAGCTCATCGGCGGTCACGATCCACGGCCCGAACACGTTGCCCGTGTCGAAGTCCTTCCCCTTCGCCGGCCCCAGCTGGCCGGCCATCTCCGCCAGCTGGGCGTCGCGGGCGGAGGCGTCGTTGAAGATCGTGAAGCCAAAGATGTGGGACGCGGCGTCGTCGCGCGCTATGTCGCGTCCCGACTCGCCGATCACGCACGCAAGCTCCAGCTCGTAGTCCATTACCTGCGAGTACGCCGGCCACCTGACGTCGGCGTCCGGCCCCGTCACCGAGAAGCGGTTGGCTTTGTAGTAGATGGGCTGCTGGTACCAGACGTCCGGGATCTTCCGCTCCTCACCGGTCATCGCTGCCGCCCGGGCAAGCGAGTTCTTCAGATGCTCCTCAAAGCACAAGAAGTCACGGATCTGTGGCGGCTCGGGGATCGGCGCCAGCAGGCGGACCTCGCTCAGCGGCCGGCGGGCCTTCTCGGCTGCCCTCTCCACCGCATCCACCGCCAGCGCCAGCCCGTCAGCGCCCTGCGAGATCAACCCCAACATGCTCTCGAGCGAGGCAGCCCGCTTCCCGCTCGCGAGCTCATGCGCGCCGGCCAGGTCCACCACGACCGAGTCACCCTCGATCACCGCGCCGAGCGCGGGGGCCCCGGTCTCCGAGACGAATGTGGCGAGCTTCAAGTTATCCCTCGCACGCATGCGAGCGTAATAAAGCCGCCCTCCTGCCGTCGTCAGAGCATCTTCCGGAGCTGATCAGCCGCTTCCGGCGCTCAAACCGCACAACGGCGGGCTGGTTTTGCCCGGGCAGACGCCGTTCTGGGTGGAGACGTACTCGATCTCGGCCTGATCCACCGCCAGCTGCTGTAGCGCCGGAAGGAACGGAGGCGGGTTTCCGATCACCGGTATCAGGTTGTTGCTTTCGCCGGTGGCACCCGAGTAGCTCTAGGCCTCACACTTCCCGAGCAGCTTCAGCCACTCCTCCGCCTGTGAACGAGCACGCTCAGCAGCCCTGCGGGCGCGCGAAGCAGCGTGACGCTCCGCGGCGGCGTCACCGCTTTCACCGCTCCGCTCGCGCCTCCGGGCGTGCTCCTCCGCCAGGCGAGCTGACTTCTCCAAGTTGTTGGCCGCCTGGGTGAGCAGCGCCGAGAGCTGCTTCGCACCCTGCCGCATATGGCTCATTACGAGTTCGGCAGCCTGTACTGCGGCGCGGGCCTTATCTGGTTCGGTGAGCTCGGCCCATCGACGCTCCAACTCCGCCGCATGGCGCTCATACTCGGCCATGTCACGGTGAAGCTCGGCGCGGTCCTGATCCCCCTGGCCGTGCCAAAATCTGGCCGCTCGATCATGGCTTTCGGCTGCCGCCTCGTGACGGCCAGCAGCCTCTCGATGCACCGTTGACTTCTCGGTCGCCACCACCGCAGTATGAGGCGAGGACGCGATCACCGCTCCGAACGCGGACGCCCTGTGTTCGTATCCTCGATGAAGCCGACCACCGGGCGTGCGGGCGCTGCGGGGGCCCCGTCTTGAGCCACGGGCTGAGCCGACTTACGCGGTGGACCATCGCTGCCCTGACCGTCTCAGGTGGGCTGGGGCTGGGCGTGCTCCAAGGAGAGGCCAAGGCTGCAACGAGCATTTCGCTGACTCTCAGCCCATCGTCGGTCGTCGCGGACGGTTCCTCGGCCTGCAGCGCTCGGGTGATCGTCACCGATGGGGCTGGGCACCGGCTGCGCGGGCAGCGCATCAGCTTCGCGTCGAGCGATCGCGGCGATGTGATCGGCAGGGTCATCGCGCACGCCAACGGCGTGTACACAGCCACCGTGAGGAGCTCAACGACCGTCGGCACGGCACGGATCACCGCGACGGACTCCTCGTCTACGCCGCCCCTCTCAGCGCATGCGACGCTGACCCAAACCGTCGGCCCGGCCAAGGTCGTCGCAGTCTCGCTGAGTCCCGTGTCGATCCCGGCGGATGGCAGCTCCACGACCAATGCGACCGCCACCGTCACCGATGCGGCCGGGCACCGTCTCCCCGGGCAGGCCGTCAGGTTCTCCTCGACCGATCTCGGCGAACGCATTGGGCGGGCCGTGAGCCATGGTGCCGGAACCTACAGCGCCACGATCACCAGCTCCACCACGGCCGGAGCCCCGACCGTCACCGCCACGGACACCACTGTCAGACCGAACGTATCTGGGCGCGCGACGCTCACGCAGACTCCGAATCCGAGCACGACCGCGATGACGACGACGCCGACCTCCGTGGTTACGAACCAGACTGTCACGCTGATCGCAAGCGTCACCTCCGCTGCGCCGCGCGTTGCTCCGGCCGGAGCCGTGGCGTTCGAGCATGCCGGGGTCCCGATCGGGGGCTGCTCCGACGTTCCGGTGTCGGCGTCTTCTCAGACCGCGATCGTCACCTGCCAGACGTCATTTGCGGCCGCCGCCTCGCCCGAGCAGCTCACCGCTGTATTCGTCCCGGCGGCGGGCTCGAGCGTCGCAGGTTCACGGAGCGCGGTGGACGATCTCACCGTCACCCGCGACTCCAGCTCGACGTCCCTGGACGTCTCCAACCCCGCGGTCAAGGTCCGCTCGCCGGCCACCTACACGGCAATCGTGGCACCGGCGCATCCCGGGACCGTGCTGCCCGCGGGAGCGGTTGCGTTCTTCGACCATGGAACGCCCATCGCCGGCTGCGCCGCCGTGCCGTTGGTCGCGGGCGCCGGATCGTCGACCGCGAGCTGCACCGTCACCTACGCGAAGGCTTCGAAGCACCTGATCACCGCGGTCTACACGGGCGATCCCAACTTCACCGGCTCGGGCTCCGCGCCCGCACAGTTGGTCAAGGTTCTGCCCTTGGTAAGCGGCACGATCACAGCCCAGCTGCGATGGACGTTCTTCTACTCCCCTCGCTACACCGAGGTGCTGGCTCTGACCGTGCGGACGCCGCCCGTCGGGTCGAGCATCATCGTCGCCTGCCACGGGCGTGGCTGCCCATACCGAAAGCTGACCGCGTTTGTGGCCAGACGCAAGTCATGCGGCAAACGAACAAAGCACAGGTGCACTCCCCGGACGATCGAGTTCGGACCGCGTTTTGCCCGACACCATCTCGCAGTCGGTACCCGGATCACCGTCGAGATCATCCGCCGCAACTGGATCGGCAAGCACTACACGTTCAAGATGCGCGCGGGTCAGCCGCCCCGGATCCAGATCGCCTGCCTGGCGCCCCAGAGCTCTCTGCCAGGCGTGGGCTGCTGAGTGGCGAACGGGCCCCCCCTACAAATTCAAGGGATAGGAGATAAGGGGGTCAAAACTGGCCCCTCGGGAGCCAAAACTGGCCCCTGGACGCCTCGTTCTTGGTGTCAGTCGGCGGCCGGGTGCCGGCGGCGCGGCGCTAGCCGCGGGTGTGGTTGGCGGCTTCTGGTTTGCGCAGAATCCAGCAGCGGGCCGTGCTGGGCTCGGTGGGCCGGATTCCTAAGCAGCGCTCCATACAGGACGTGCGCCCGTCGGAGACCACTCGCCGGGTACGTTCGGCGATAGATCGGGAGGCCGCGCAGCCCCGGTCCGCGCGCGGCCTCCCGACGTTCTCCGAGCCGAGTGCAGCCCTCTTCGCAGCGCTTGCGAATCAGTACGAGATAGTGCCTGAGACATGCGCGACGGACGGGGTAGGCTTGGTCGTCGAGGCGGGCGGGATCGTTCCGGTGAAGGTGTCATTTCCCTTCGCCCCGCGATAGCTGTCAGTGCCGCCGGTGAAGCTTCCATGACCCTTGATCGACACGCTGCCGTTTGTCTGGACAGTGGCGGTGCCACTGAGTGTGGACCTGATCGTGCCGTGGGCGAAGTAGGCCGTGTTTGTACCTGTGAATGTGTACGTCGTCGCGTTTGGGTGGCCGGTTATCTTCACATGCTGGATCAGGGCGCCGGGAGTGCCCACCTCTGAGCCAATCGTGATCCCGGCATCAACAGCACTCGATCCGGGGTTCGGGTAGCTGGCGCTCTGCGAGATCCCGCTGAGCTGCACCGTCTGAGTGAAATGGTGCTTGCTAGCGGCCTGCGCGAGAGTCGCCGCTACCGACGCCGACAACGCCGCCAGCAGAACAAGAGCACTGCGCTTGAGCATGGGTACCTCCTCGATTGGTCAGTTAGCCCCCGTGCGGGCCCAGTCCGCACTCCCAGCACATCAAGCTACCACGCCCGCTCTGCGTGACCGCCGTTGAACCCACGCTCGTGCTCCATCGCCAATCCAGCGCTGTCCCGGCTCACCACAACACTCCTGGCTCCCGCTCGCAAAGCGCGCAACTGGACCAACAGCGCAGGTTGGGCCGAAACTGGCAGCGCCGCTTGGCCGTGCGCCGCACAGAGATCTGCATAGGCATAGCTAGGTACGAGGACCCGAACGTGCCCTGCTGGATTAGGGTCGAAACCAGGAGCCCGCTGCTCGCGTGAGCACCGGAACAACGATTACCAGCGATCGTTTCGTCGACGAATACTTCTCCGAGGTTCTCCCGCGCGCCTTCGTGACATTCAGCTACCACGACCCCTCGCCGGACCGGGGTGCGACCCTTCTCAATCCGCGAGTGGCTCGACGTGTCGCGGGTGCGAATCGCGTGGATCCAGAACAGCGCTTTCCCTGCTCAGCGCTATGTCACCGCGCCGCCGCGTAGGCGGCCCGATACGTCCGAAACGGCGACGCACGGATAGTCGAGGAATATCCCCTGGCCGCGTAGGTTTCGACGGCTGCTCCAAAGGCAGACGAGGGGCCGATAGCTCGGACCCAGACCGCTCATTTCACGCGAACTGAGCGGCGCGGAACGTGGTTCCCGCGCCCGCTGCATTTGGGCCATTGCGAAAGCGAGCGGCGGCACGCGCAGCCCCGGTTCGGGACGATCGGAGTGTCGCCTTAGGAATCGCGCGACCGCTGCAGGCAGAGGCACGAAAGCAGTCGTCCGGCGCCAGCGCTGCTGGCGCTCGTAGCGAAACGGTAGGGAAGCCAGTGTGGTGGACCCTATGATGAGCCGAGCTTGATCGCATGCAAGAGGATGAGCCGCCAACGAAAGTGACGAGAGTCAGCCCCGCGCTCCCATCGTCGGAGTGGCAGGTGGATGTGCTAGCGCAGGCGGATCGTCTGGAGTCGCAGCTGGACCGAGCGAAGACCGGGGATCCCGACGACACAACGCGAGCACAAGGTTTGATCGCGCAGGCCCGGCTGATTGCCACTGGTCAAGTTAAGGTCAACTGGTTCCGTGACTGGCTCGCCGGAATCAGGGTCGAGAGCGCCTGGCGTTGCCTGCAGCAAGCACAGGAGGAGCTGCTGCTAGTACGGCCGAAGACCGAGCTGCAGGCCGAGGTCTCTTACTGGCGACAACTGGCAGCATCGATGCCGGCCGATCCGGATCGAGACAACAAGCTGGGCGTTTGGGAGTCGGGGGACCCCGATCAGATCGATCCGGTCCTCGCGCGAACCATCGTGGAAGCCGCGCACGTCAAGACGAACACAGATCACATGCAGGTGCGTCGTCTGCGCAACCGCGTACTGGCGTTGGCCGCGATGGTGGCCGTGGTGGTGGTCGCATTGTGGATAGGCGAGGTGACCACAGGGGCCGTTGTCGGGATTGGCGCACTTGGTGGCTTGATATCCGTGGTGTTCATAGTCAAGGGCGCCGATGTGGCGGCCGCCTACAACGTCCAGGTGTCCCAAGCGCTTCTGAAGGTCGCCTCTGGTGCCGGCACCGCGATTCTTGCTGTTGCGATCCTCAAGGGGACGGGAGCGTCGGCACAAGCGGTCACCAGTAAGGCGCCAGCCCGGGGGGCGGCCGCGGCACCGGCTGGAGCCAACGCAGCGTCCAGCCGCTAAGAGTGGGATGTCGCCGTAGGAGTCGTCCCATGTGGGATGGCCCAATCGCGAAAGCAATCGTGCGGGCCGCCTCGATGCATGCACGAAGCCCGATCGTTCGAGTCGACATCAGACGTAGCGATCCCCTCCGGATCCGCCGGGTATCGGAAGTGGCCACGTTCGGCCGCCGGCCCAGGGCCATCAACTGGCAAGAACGATCCGCTGAGAAGGCCGCTAAGTCCGTGAGCTCTTGCTCGCTGCGGGAAGATGCTGGCGTGACGCCGGAGGACCTTCACGAATTCTTCTTGGCGAGCGCGGGAGTCGCCGGCGCCCTTATCGGCCTGTTGTTCGTCGCGATCTCCGTCTCTCAGGAGCGGCTCGCTAAGACCGGCGGGGCGCAAATCCATCGTGTGCGCGCCGTGGCCGCGCTAACCGCGTTCACTAACGCATTGGCCGTCTCGCTATTCGCGCTCATCCCCGGACACAAGATCGGGTGGTCGGCGCTGGTGGTGGCAATCGTCGGGCTTATGTTCATCACGGCCTCTCTGCTTGCGCTAAGTCGTGAGCCCGGGCCATGGCGGCGTCGGGCACGCGACGCGGCCTTCCTCCTCGGTCTTGTGGTCACTTTCGTAATCCAGCTGCTCGACGGGGCGCGCCTGATCGCGCATCCGGGTGCTGCAGGTGTGGCGCGAACGATCGCGGTCCTGGTCGTCATCTGCTTCCTGATCGGTGTCGCTCGCGCATGGGAGCTGATAGGCGGTCCATCGATCGGACTCGGACACGAGCTCGCGGCGCTCGTGTACAACGAGAATCAGAACTCGGACGCTACTGACCCAGACGCCTGATCCCCCGCGCTAGCGCGAGCCCGGAGCGGAATCACCCGTCCGTCCGAAGGTGGAAGACCTGAGCCATTCCAGGGAGCAGCGACCTTACCGCCGGGGGCAGTCTGGGTTTGGCAGCGGCTGCTGACGATCGCGTCGGTGTTGGGAACGCCTCGAAGTTCGCGATCGCGTTGGCGACGGAGCGCGCGTCTGCTCCGACATGCCTCAAAGCTGCCGCACTGCTCCTTCGCCTACCGATCCGACCGTCTCGCGGTGAGGCTCGGCCAGGCTTCTCTGCGCAGAAAACGACACTAGAAGCGCCGGTCGGCGGAACAGTTGTCAACAGCCTGGATAATCGGCTCATGCAGTCAGCCAATGTGGAGTTGCTGCAGTCGATCTTCACCGATTGGGAGCGGGGTGACTTCAGCTCGACGCCGTGGGCGCATCCCGAGATCGAGTGGGTTAGGGCCGATGGACCCACCGCTGGATCGCGGTCGGGGCGCGATCGCATTGGCGGCGACATTGCGAGCGCCCGATCAGACCTTCCCGGTAGCAATGAAGGCGAGCACGTAGTAGCCGAAGGCGGCAAACCCGATCCCGACCGGGACCGCGCCGATCAGCAACCAGGACGCCCATCGGCCACGCTCGCCGGCGGAGCGCGCCGCCTGATCGATCGAAGTGATCCCGTTGTAGCGCGCTTCGAAGGTCGGCACGAGCTTGTGGTAGAAGACGAGTGGCTTGCCCAGCGCACGCCGGCGCTCGGCGAAGAACAGCTGAACGTCGTCGTAGACGCCGCGGCCGACCCGCCGTGCGAACACAAACGACGCGAACAAGCCGACGACCTTCTCCGGCACCTTGCTCGTCCAGAGACTCTGGATTACTGCATCGGAGGAGACTTGATGCACGTGGAAATGCGCGATGCCGTGTTGAATCAGGTGCGAGACACCGGCCCCGATCGCGAATCCGGGAATCGCGTACAGCAGTACGAGCAGCGGAAGTGCTAGCAGCTGCCAGGCCGATGTCTTCCGCCCGTCCTTGAGGTTGGGGATGTGGAGCGCAATCTCGAGCTTGTCGACCCGAGTCCGTGGCTTCGGTTTCACTTTGAAGTGATTCCAGATGATCGCCTGACCTAGCACGCCGCCCAGGAGTCCTTCACCGACGTTTCGGATCAGGTGGCGCCACTCCGCCCAGTGGGCGCTCGAGAGCAGATTGATATGAACGTGCCATCCCCAGAAATGAAGTCCGCCCGTGAGGGCGTGGTCCCAGTCGTACTTGACCCCGGGAATCATCTGGAAGGCGAGGTAGTAGAGCGCCACGACGATCAACGTCCCGACGTGGACGAGCACGAGCAAGTCCAACGCCAGCAGCACTCGGTTCTTAAGCCACCGGAGCGGATGGCGCAGCAGCGTCGCGTCTAGCGGGGCCGGAGGCAGCTGCCGTCTCCGACGCCCCCATAGCCGCGGCTTTGGCTCGGTCGCCGTAGCGTTCGTCGACACGTCGCGGTGCAGCGTACGAGATCCTGGTCTGCACACAATCCATGAACACCTCGAGAGCGGCAGTCATGTTGGGTGTGCGTGCTGGCAAGCCTTCCCCCCGGTCTCGGCTCGCGCCGCCTCCCGGGCAGCGCGTACTTCGTCCGAGTATCGCCGCGCCGCAGGTTTCCAGCCAGCCTCCGGCCATGTCCGGCTCGTCCCTTTGCCGCTAAGGAATAGTCGGAGGCCGCCTACATCGCGCCGCTGAGTCCGCGTGTGTCCTACAGCGGTGCTTGGCGAGCGGCGCGTCTCACGGTGTAGGCGTCCTTCAATCGTCTTGCCGGACTTGAGGGAACACACGCCGTCGCTACGACAGCACCCCGCGTATTTACGGCAGTTCTTGGACGCGACCTGCTGTCCCGACCGAATGCCCGCACTGGCGGAACGCAGGCATCTGGCCGGCGATCGCTTTCGTCCCTCGAGCGGCCTCTGAGCCTGCGACTGACTCGGCGACGAGGTGCTGTGAAGGGCACCCGACCTCGACGATTCCTTTGGCAATGACCGCCGGCGCCCCAGCAACGGCTTGGGCGTTCGGCTCAGCGGTAGTTGTTTAGCTTTAGCAGCCGGTCGCCCGGGTGAGTGCTCGGCAGATTTCGTCCATCCGGTCGGGATCCAGCCGCGTGATCGATTCGGTCAGGAGCGGCTGGGGGACGGTCCTTAGGTTGTCGAGGCTGACGACGCACTCGATCGGCATGCCGTCCGCGGGGCCGAGCTCGACCTCCGTGTCAAGGCCACGGATCGTTCGGGTCACGAGCGCGACAACGACGTTGCGCAGCCGCGGTAAGGCTTCGTCGCGGGTAAGGACTACAACGGGGCGGCGGCCTTCTTGCTCGAGCTCGAGCCAGACGACCTCGCCTCGGGCTACCAACGCTCTTCGCGGATCGCCTCGCGCGCGTTCGAGAGGGCCCAGGCATCCTCGCTCGACTGGGCATCCTCGGGCGCGGTCCACTGGGCAAGCAGGTCCCGCTCCCTGGTGAGCCGGGCTAGTGCGGCCTCCGCCTCGGCGTCACTGAATTCGTCGACCAGCAGGTGCAGCTTCTCGCGCGTGGTCACAGCGCCCCAACTGTACCGCCCGAACACTCGCGCATCGAGAGGATCGGCAGGTCCACCAACGTCCGAAAGGAGGACGTCATGCAAGAAGTGCCCCTGGTCGATTGCGCTGGGCGCCGGCGCTCGCCAGCCACACTCGCGGCCATCCACCAAGGCCGCGCGCCACGGAACAAGGGTTTGCGCTACCCGGCCGACCCGCCGACCGTCGAGGAGATCATCGCCGTGATGCGAGCCGCCGGAGACGACCCGGACGGTCTGCGCCTCCGCGGACTGATCATTGTGCTCTGGCGGGCCGGCCTTCGGATCAGCGAGGCGCTCGCGCTTGCCGAAACGGACCTGGACCACGACCGCGGTGGGATCCTGGTCCGGCACGGGAAGGGAGGAAAACGACGCGAGGTCGGGATGGACCGCTGGGCATGGGACCAGCTCCAGCCATGGCTAGACATCCGCACCGGGGTACCAGTCGGCGCGCTGTTCTGCATCCTGCGTGGCCCGACGCGCGGACGACCATGCGCGCCAGCTGGGATCCGCGCGCAACTGCACCGAACCGCTGAGCAAGCTGGCGTTCGTCGCCGGTTCGCCCCGCATCAGCTGCGGCACGCTCACGCCGTTGAGATGTCCCGCGAGGGCGTTCCGCTCGTGGTGATCCAGCGACAACTCGGACACGCCGATCTCGGGATCACCTCCACCTACCTGCGCGGGATCGACAACACCGAGATCATCCACGCCGTGCATGAGAGGCCAACACCGATGATCCCGGCCACGTCAGGTCTTACGCCCCGGCTCTAGTCACAAGCAAGTTGTGGCGGCGCGGTCACGTCCACGGCCGGGCCGCGCGCGCCACGCCCGGTCTGGCCCAACTGCCCGTCGTCGCCGTTGCGCTTGTCCGAGAGAGGCTGAGCGATAGCGAAAGCGGTCGTGCCGATTTGGGGTGTCGAGATCGCGCAAGAGCAGTCTTTCGTTGCGGGCATGCTGGGGCACGGCCGGTGCAGCTGTCGGTTTGGACCTCACGGGTAACGGATGCGCCGCCGGCCGCATTCCCGGTCGATTTCGTCCGGGTAGCCGACTCCTAGTCGTGACATCCTTGGCACGCACCACAGTACGTATGCCGGTGTCACCGTGGACGGAGGCGGGAACGAGGTCCGCATATCGGCGTGGCCTGGACCCAGCGAGACGAGCTTGCCGCCTCCGAGCAGCAGCAGCGTGTGTATGTCTCGACGGTCTTCATAGATGTACGCGGATCGTCCGGGTAGCCGGATCCCTGGGTCGAAGCGCAGTGTGACCGAGCCATTGATGCGCCGCGTTGCAGCATCGAACGAGAACGCGAACCGGAAGCTTGGGTAGACGACTGCGATGACCGGAATCGGCTGCGAGACACCACGCGCGGGCACTACGCGATACAGCGTGTCCCGTCGCGGCCGGGAATTGAAAAGGAAACCGCCGTCAGCGTAAGAAAGCCCGCCGCGCACGTGAGAGAACGCGCGGTGCCCGAAGGGACGTGCCTGAAGCTCGATCTCGCGTGGGCCGGTGGCTCGTAGCGCCGGTCCGAGCCGTCCGTCGATCCGTACCCTTGCGTGCGGTCCGAACAGCACGACCGGCGGGGAGACGCGCAGCCCGATCTGGTCGCCTGCCGGAGCGAACAGGCCGGTATAGGCGGAGATCGCGTCTGACTCCGTGACTAGCAGTACACCCTCTGCAGCCACAACCGGACCAGTCGTTCCTCGCAGTAGCGGTGTGGACTCGCGTGGAGCGCCGCTTGCGGCATCGAACGCAAGAAGCCGGCTCGATTGCTGGCCGATGTCCAGCTCGAATAGATCGCGGTCGACGGTCAAGGGGGTCTGCAAACCGACGACCTGTGGCCGCGAAAGGGAGTCATGCCACAGCAGCGCCCCGCTGCCCGTGTCAAAAGCGCTCAGCCCCCGCTGCTCGGGCACCACCAGGTCTGCGCCGAAACGCGCGGGCGGGGAGCAGAATGCGGGATAGTCGCGAAGCAGAGCACCGGTGGCCGCGTCGTGCAGTTCGCCCTCGAGTGTTACGTCGCCGCCGAGCGCTACGACCTGCTGCTCGCCGTCCTGGCAGTCGAAGCTGCCACGGCAACGGTTCGAGGTTTGCCTCCATATGAGGGCGCCGCTCGACGTCGACCAGGCACCCTGGCCGTAGCAGCCGCCCAGATATACGCGGACGCTGTCGGTCGACATCGTGCAGCATGCGAGTCCGGGATTCGGCACTGACCACCGCACCGATCCGGTGGCCTCGTCGAGCGCGCTCAGCTGCCCATTGCAACCGCCAACCGTGTACACGCTGCCGCCGGTCGCGACGGGCGGCCCGCTCACTCCGGCACCGCATGCGCCGGCTGGTTGCGCGCGCCAATCGAAGTGTCCGTTAGAGGCATCGAACGCCTGAACGGTCGCGCACGCGTCCTGTACAAACACCCGCCCCCCATCGTAGGCCGCCCGCAAACCGCCACAGGTTTGCCCCAGTGAAGCCGACCACTCCGTGCGACCGGTCGCCAAGTCGAGCTCGCGCAATGCCCGAGGCTCGATCGGCACGTATGCTTTTCCGCCAGCGATCAGCGGGTAGCTCGGCGAGCTGCCAAGCCGGCGTTGCCACATCAGAGCCAGTGGCGGTGCGATATCGACCGCCGGCGCCGCGTCGGTGCGGCCCGGGCCCTCGAGGAACGTCGTCGCAGCATCATCGGGGTTGCCGGACGGCGCCGGCGTCGGCGGCGGGAACGAGCTCGGCCCACACAACAGCGGGAACGAAGGCAACGGACAGTCCGCGCTCGCCGGACCCGACCCCGCCGCGAACGCGATCGCTAGGAAAAGGACGATCAGAGCACCTCTCCCCCGCACGGGCCGACACTACCACTCAAATGCTTGTTCACTCCGTGGTCTAGCCCACTCCGGACGACGCGCGGACCGCACGCGGTTCACCTGTCCGATCGGTGAGCACATGCGTGCCGTATGCCCGTGAGCGGACCGTCGCCAGAGCAGTCGCGGCTCGAATGCTTTCGCGGATAGGCGAAGGCGATCGTCAGCGAGAAACGCGGTTCGGAGTCGCCAGTGTGACCCCTGCGGAAGATGAACAGGAAGCGCCTCTGGTTGACTTGCGCCTGGCCGACGCTGCCCCTTGACCGGCTTCTGTGCCCACGGTCGTCGATTCGTTACGGTCGCGCACCGATCCCCGGATACGCAACGACGAACCCATCCGGGTCGAATGTGATGTCGCTGACGAAGTCGCCTGCGCGAAAGCGAACAACACCGCCTCCCAGGGGCTCATAACGCTGCTCCGACAGGGTCACCTTGAGTGACGGGACCTCGATCCAGCGCATCAGATAGTCACGGGGCGGGCCCGGCTCGAGCAGGCGATCTCGGGTTACCGGCAAGGAGTTGAACAGTGGCGACCAGCCGAGATCGAAGAAGTCGGCCCCCTCAAGTTCGAGCTCGAGCGTTCGCTCGCCGACGAGCTCGAGGTGGAGGACGGCTTGCTCAAGCTGGTACCGCAGCTCATACGTGACGCCGAGCTGCGTACCAGAAGCCACGAACTCGCTCGGTCTGCTCAACGTACGTGACCTCCATGCGCGGCGCGTCGTCCCCAAGCCAAGCCAGCCTCGTCGTCATCGAAGGAAGACGTTACCGACCGGATCGTGGCTGCCGAGTTAGGTCCGGCTGCTCTACGCCAGATCGGTCAACGCCGCGTCGTGGTTGTCGATAGGGTCAGCACGTGGGCGACACGTACGACTTCGTGGTGGTCGGCGGGGGTTCGGCGGGTGCGGTGATCGCGGCGCGGTTGTCGGAGGATGCGGGTTGCCGAGTGGCGCTACTCGAGGCGGGCGGTCGGCCGCCGGAGGCCGAGGCGATGCCGGCGGCGTGCGCGTCGCTCCAGGTGAACCCAGAAACCGACTGGATGTACACCGCTGACGCCGGACGGGCGGGGCTGGGCTTGCGGGACGGCCGGATGATGGTCCCGCGCGGCAAGATGCTAGGTGGGTCGTCGGGTATCAACTACATGGCGTATGTGCGCGGCCATCCGGGTGACTTCGATGCGTGGTCTGACGGCGGGGCTACCGGCTGGGGCTACGACGAGCTGCTGCCGTATTTCCGCAAGAGCGAGGGCCTGGCACCGAGCGGAGACATCGTCGTCGACTTCGATGCGCACAACACCGACGGCCCGGTGGGCGTGTCGGTGCGCGGCCCGGTGCTGCCGGGCGCACGCCAGTTCGTTCACGCCGCCGTTGCCGCGGGCATCCCGATGGGCGACTACAACGGCCGCGACCGCGAGGGCGAGAATGGCGTCGTCTCACTGCTGCAGACCACGACCAGAGACGGCAGGCGCGCCAGCACATACCACGCCTTCCTGGAGGACGAAGCGGAGCGGCGCGAGAACCTCGACGTGGTCTGCCACGCTCACGTGACCAGGATCGTGCTCGAGGCAGGTCCCGACGGGCTGCGCGCCACTGGGGTCGAGTATCGCACCGCGGCGGGCGAGACGGCGGTCGTCCATGCCGCGAAGGACGTCGTCGTGAGCGCCGGCGCAGTCGGGTCGCCTCAGCTGCTGCTGCTGTCGGGAATCGGCCCCAAGGACGAGCTCGAGGCACTCGGCATCACCTGCCAGCACGACGCACCCGACGTCGGCAAACACCTGCAGGACCACCTGCAGCTCGCGCTCGTGTTCCCGGCTCCCGGCATCGGCGTGTCAATGACGGAGGTCGGTATCTCGATGGGACCCGATGCCCTGCGCGCACCCACGGGACCGCTGCCGGCCGATCCCGCCGACGACTCCTCGCTGCCTCCCGAGCTGGAGGCGATCCGGGCCGAAGCCGAGCGCCGTGTCGCTGGGTGGGCGACGACCGGCCACGGTCTCGTGTCTTCGTCGCTGTATGAGGCGTGCGCTTGGTACTCGACCGGCCTTGGCGACGCGCACACCCATGACGCCCAGATCGGGTTCTTCATCTGCGGCTACAACCCCGACATCTGGCGCGACTGCCTGCGCATCGATCCGACCGAGTACTTCGACGACGCGGACATCGCGCTCGGTCCCGACGCCGAGAGCGTGATCGTCCTGGCCAACCCGGTGAAGCCCCACAGCCGCGGCGAGATCGTGCTCGCCAGCGCCGATCCGGCCGAGGCGCCCGACATCCGCATGAACTACTACAGCGACCCCCACGACCTCGATGTCATGGTGGCGGTCGTGCGAAAGGCGCTGGAGGTGGTCGACAACTGGCCGGGAACTAACGCTCTCGGCCCGATGTACGTGCCGCCGGCGCTGGCCAAGAGCCACGACCACCAGGCTGGCGACACGCCGAGCGACGACCTCATCAGAGACATGGCCCGCCACTACTCGATGACCGTCTACCACCTCACCAGCACGTGCCGGATCGGCGATGTCGTCGACGCCCGGCTAAGGGTCAATGGGGTGGCCGGCCTGCGCGTCGCCGACGCCTCGGTGATGCCCGATGTCATCAGCGGGAACACCAACGCCCCGGTGATCATGATCGGCGAGAAGGCCGCCGAGCTGATCGCCGCGGACCACGACCTCTCGCTCCGGGAGCACGTCGGCGCGAGCTGAACGCACGGTGCGCTCTAGAGAAGCTTGAGCGCGCCGCCGACCGCGGATAGTGGTAGGGCGAGCGTGTTAGTGACCTCAGCGATCGGGTTGTTGACCGTCTGAGCTGCGATTTGGTGATCAGCCGCTGCCGCGGGGACCGGCGCTCGCATGTAAGGCTCTCCGTGGTCAGCGATGACGGGTGGCAGTCGCGGGCGCAAGGCTGCGCCGGGAATCACGGCGTGAGCTGGACCGGAAGCGTCTTTAGCTGGTTGACGAACAGCGCCTCCGCGGCAACCGGGCTACCGTCAAGCTCGATCTCAGGGTAGCGCTCGAGCGTCTCCTCGATCAGGATCCGCAGCTCCAGGCGCGCGAGCGCGGTGCCGAGACAGAAGTGGCGGCCGCCCGCTCCAAACGCCTGGTGCTCGGGGTTGCGGTGAATGTCGAAGCGGTCTGGGTCCTGGTAGCGCGACTCGTCGCGGTTTGAGGACACGTACCACATCACCACCTTGTCGCCCTTTTTGATCTGCTGGCCGTGAAGCTCGGTGTCAGTGGTGGCCGTGCGGCGGAAGTGGCTGAAGGCAGGAAACATCCGCAGCGCCTCCTCGACCGCCCCCGGAATGAGGGTGGGGTCCTCCACGAGCTCGCGCTTCTGCTCAGGATTCTCCATCAGCGCACGCATCCCCGAGCAGTAGGTCGCCTTCGTCGAGTCGTTTCCTGCGAGGATCAACAGGAAGAAGCCCATCACGATCTCGAGCTCCGAGAGCTTCTCCCCGTCCACTTCCGCGTGAACCAGCACGCTTGTAAGATCGTCGGTGGGGTTCTCCGTGCGCTCGGCGATCATCTTGCGCACGCGCGCAAACACCTCGGGGATGTCCTTCTCGAGAACGCCATCGATGCCCTCCGGCGCCATGTCGGGGTCCTCGGGCGCGAGCGCCGCGTTCGAGATGCGCGCCCACAGCGCGTCGTCCTCGGAAGGCGTGCCCATGAAGCTGTGGATAACGCGTGAGACCACGGGCTGAGCGACATCGGCAACCAGGTCGCATGTCTCGCGACCCTCCAGGCGGTCGAGCACGTCGATCACGATCGCCCGAATGGGATCCTCGTGATCCGCGATTCGCTTCGGCGTGAAGCCGCGCTGGAAGAGCGCCTTGACCTTGTCGTGCCTGGGGGGGTCCATGCCGATGAACATCCCCTGCACGAGCTCAAGCGGGAAGATTTCGGCGAACACGGTCACACCACCGATTGCCGAGGAGTAGGTCCGCCAGTCGCGGCTCACCTGGTGCACGTCATCTGCGGTCGTCACGGACCAGAACCCCGCCTCTGACGGGTACTGCTCGACGCGCTCGCTCCAGTGCACCGGGCACTTGGAGCGCAGCTCCTTGAACGCCTCGTAGGGCGGCCCTTCCTGCCACAGCTCGCCCTCGGCGAGTCCCAGACTCTTGACGTCATCGCGCCCAGCCGTTGCCACGAAGCATCACCTCCTCCGCCGCCCCTCACGCGAGCGGCATTCGCGTCGTGCGGCGACCGTACCACGCCCCTGTCAAACGAGGTGGAAATGAGACCCCGCTACGAATTAACTTGAGGTCGACACGGTCAAACAACCCGAGACATACCACGATTGCGCGCACCTGTCCTCAGGACTCTGAGCAGACTCACCACGTGGCATTGTGTGGGTGTAACGCGTTCCTCGGTCCTCCCCGTGGCCCCGGATCGTCGCCAACTCGACCAGCCGGTCCGCGATCGACGTCCACACCCCGTACCACTCGTCGGTCCCACCACCGCCGACGCGTTGAACCGCGTCGAAGCTGCTCCACCGCAGGCGACCGCTCTGGCGACGAGGGGGTCGCCGAGGGAATCGTCCGGCCTGGAAGCGCCCAGATGTTGATAGTGGTCGTCAGCGAGATGTGCGGTTTCCGCGCGTTGGGGGGACCCCGCTGAGGACGTAGGGAGTTTCGTCCCGGGGCGATAGCGGGTTGTCTGTGGACCGGTGAGCGTCGAATGCTGGCTCTGCCAATGGCGCAACTGGGATGTTGCGCTGTTCTTCGCCTAGGCCGCCCAAGCCGCGGCCAAGAGCGATGTCGCTCGTCCCCGGCCATCCTGGCTGTGCGTTGTGCGGCCGCTTTGAGAGGCTTTGCTGGTGCGTGTCCTGATCCCTCTTCCGGACCACGATTTCGATGTGACCGAGGTCTCCGTACCGTGGCGGCTTCTAGCGGACGCCGGTCATGACATCGTGTTCGCCACTGAGCACGGCGGCTTTGCTCCGGCGGCGGACAAGCGACTGCTTGATGGCGTCATGGTCGGCCGGCTCGGGGCCTACGAGGAGCCGAAGGCCTTCTACCGGCAGCTTGTCGAGGCGACGGCGTTTCAGCAACCGCTCGCATGGGCGGACCTGCGCCCCGGCGACTATGACGGTCTGTTGCTCCCGGGCGGGCACGCGCCTGGCATGCGCCAGTACCTCTCCTCGACGGTACTCGAAGCCAAGGTGGCCGAGTTCTGGGCGCTGGATCGGCCGGTCGGCGCGATTTGCCATGGCGTTCTCGTGTTGGCCCGCACCCGCGACCCGCGCACCGGGCGGAGCGTGATCGCGGATCGGAGGACCACCTGCCTGCCGAAGTACATGGAACGGGGCGCCTACTACCTCACGGCCTGGAGGCTGGGGCGCTACTACAGAACCTACCCGGCGTACGTCCAGGACGAGGTCACAGCTGCCCTGAACAACCCGAGCCAGTTCGTCCGTGGCCCACGCACCCAGCGTCGGGGCACCTCCACGGACGACCGCGCCGCCTTTGTCGTCCAGGACGGCAACTATTTGTCCGCGCGCTGGCCGGGCGACGCCTACCTGTTCGCCGAACGGCTCCGGCGCCTGCTCGAGGAGACTTCCGGTCCGTAGGTTGATCGACCCCCCTGTGTCTACCCGATCCCTCCCGCACTTTGAAGTTGAGAAGAGGGCGCGGCGGTCCGGACGACCGCTTGTGTCGCCTCCGCTGGTTCATGCCGCACGATCGCTTCGGCGACAAGAGATGACGCGCGCAGTGGGTCTATCGCGACCATTGACGCGTTGGTGGAATCGCCCAGAAGAAGCGTCGTCGACTGGCGCTCTCCGTTGGTGTCGCGTGCTCGGGCGACCGCCGAGTGTGCGGGAGTGGCGGTTCGGCGTCAGGTGGATGTCCTTGCAACGAGACTTTGCTTGTGCAGGCGTTAGCGCTACCCTGGCCGTGGGCGGCGCGATTACTAGAGGGGTGCCTTCATGTCTTCAGAGCACGTTGATGTCCTGGTCGTTGGGGCCGGGGTTTCCGGGATTGCTGCTGGCTACCGGCTTCAGGAGAGATGCCCGGATAAGACGTTCGCGATCCTCGAGGGTCGCGGAGCGATCGGTGGCACGTGGGATCTGTTCCGGTTTCCCGGCATCCGGTCGGATTCGGACATGTTCACGCTGTGCTACCCGTTTCGTCCCTGGACGGGGTCGCAGATGATCGTGGACGGGAGCTCGATCCGTGAGTACGTGAGGGCGACCGCGCGTGAGTATGGGATCGATCGCAGGATTCGATTCAACCGCCGGGTGGTGCGGGCGGCGTGGTCGTCAAGCGAGGGGCGCTGGACGGTGGACATCCAGCGAGCGGACACGGGTGAGACCGAGCAGATGACCTGCGGGTTCTTGCTGACCTGCACGGGCTATTTCCGCTATGACGAGGGCTACACGCCGGAGTTCACGGGGATTGAGCGCTTCGCTGGTGAGGTCGTACATCCGCAGTTCTGGACTGAGGATGTTGATCATGCCGGTAAGCGGGTATTGGTGATCGGCAGCGGCGCCACCGCCGTGACGGTCGTTCCGGCGCTGGCGGAGCGGGCAGCGCACGTGACGATGCTGCAACGTTCACCAAGCTATGTATTCCCGTTTCCCGCCTCGGATCCCGTGGTCGGGTTGCTCGGGCGGTTGCTGCCGTCGCGGGTGGCTTACTCCATTGTGCGTTGGCGGAACGTCAAGATTCAGACCTTGATCTGGGGCCTGAGCCGGCACTGGCCGAGACTGATGAGGCGCCTGATCCGCAAGCTGGCTGAGCGCCGGCTTCCGTCTAACTATGACGTCGACACGCACTTTAATCCTCGGTACGACCCGTGGGATGAACGGTTGTGCATCGCGGCTGACGGCGATCTGTTTGAAGCGATCACGGCGGACCGCGTATCCGTGGTTACAGATCGGATCGACGTGTTCACCGAGACGGGCATCAGGCTGGCGTCCGGCCGGGAGCTTGAGGCCGACCTCGTGGTGACCGCGACCGGGCTGAACCTGCAGCCCTTGGGTGGGATCGAGCTGAGCGTCGACGCCAGAGAGGTAGAGTTGCCCGCGACGCTGGCCTACCGGGGAGCGATGATCAGCGGCGTGCCCAACCTGGCGTTTGCGTTCGGGTATATCAACCAGTCCTGGACGCTCGGCGCCGACCTCACGGCTCAGTACGTCTGCCGGCTGCTCAGTTACATGCAGGAGCACGGCTATGAGCGGTGCACACCTCGCAATTCGAACCGCATTCCCGGGTCCAAGCCCTTCCTTGAGCTCTCCTCGGGCTACGTACGTCGCGGCGGCGATCTGTTCCCCAGACAAGGGTCGAGCGATCCTTGGTACAGGCCCCTGCACTACCCGCGCAACCGCCGGACGATGATGCACGCACCGATCAACGACCCGGCGCTCGAGTTCGCCTCCGTCGCCGGGACCGCTCGGGAGCTGAGTGAGCTCGCCGCCTAGGCCGATCGGCTGACACACGCGGTGTCCTTGCGCGGCCTAGCCGCGGCGCGTCGGGGCGCTTCTGGGCCAGCGGCCATCGCGCACCACCGGACCCAGGCGACGGAGCGGGAGCGATGGGGGGTCGGCCGCCGCTTGCCTCCGGCCCCCCGGCCTTAGTGGGCTATTTTGCGAGCGCGACGCTCGCGCGCACGATCCCGGCGAGCCGGAGCGCGGCGTCCCGTGCGACAGGAACCGTCGTCATGTTGATGAAGCCGTGAATCAGCTCCGGCGCGCGAGCCAGCACGACTCGGATTCCCGCCTCACGATCGCTGGCGGCAGGCCGGAAAGGTCTTCGGCGAGCGCCGGCGAGGCTCGCGGGTCGGTGGCGTCGCGCTCGTTCCCCGCGAAGTAATGCCGGGTGCTCCACTGCCTGTCGTTCTCCGTCAGGTAGAAGCCCTCGGCGAACAGCCGACCAGCCGGACGTGGGTCACGGGAGCCCGGCGCCAGCGCCCCCGGACTCCCACACCTTCACCACCTCCGCAGGTTCCGGGCTCCCTGCGCCTGGCGCTCAGCTCGCCGAGCACTGCCCATTTGTGCTGCGTGCTCGCGAGAGCGCTGCTCATTCGCCGCCGACGATCGCATTCGCCTCACGGCCCTGCGTTTGCCCGACGAGCGCTTAAGCGACCGCGCAGTCGTGGGGTCTCGCGGCCAGAGTTCTGCGTTCTCGGGCTCGAGCGGCAGTCCGGCGCCGACGACGAGATGGCTGGTCCTCGTCCATCTCAGAACTCTGGTCGAGCCGCATCGGGGTGACTGCTCCGCCGGCGATGCAGCACTCAGGCTCGAGCAGCGCCGCCAGTGCGTCCGCCGCCGGATCGCCTCGCTAAGCGAGCGTGTTGCCGGCGGCGACGGGCACACTGCTCAGAATCGTCCTGACCGGGAGCGTCGGCAGTCCCGGCGATGGCTTCTAGGTCGCTCCGCCTAAGCGGGAGCGAGATGCTCGGCGATGCGTGCCGGATGGAGCAGGAGCACTGATCGTGCGCCGTGGTGGATAGACCGCGCGGGGCAAGGCCGTATGCCGCGTGTCTCGCGGTGCGGGATCTCTCAGTCCCGCTCGGCTTCTTGGGGCCGGCGCCCCCCAACATGAATTATTAACCTGATCGCGGTAGCCAAGGGGCGTATGGTGGGCTTCTCGTGTCGGCGGTCGGATTTCTGGGGCTGCTAGCGCCCCGGTTCTCCGCGGCGGTTCGGGCCGTGTGGCTTGGCTCGATCGCGGTCGCTGTGATTTTGCTGCTGGTACCGGCGGTCGCCGGGGCGGACACAACGACGACGATCAACTTCGAGACGCCGGCCATCGCCGGCACGACTTCGCCAGCGTCTGGGCCGGCGCTGAGCAAACAGTACGCATCGGAGGGCGTCGAATTCATCGATCCGTCGACCTCTCCTGTCGCGAGCCCGGTTGGGTTCACCGGCCCCTTCTCGCCGCCGTACCTTTATCGCGACACCGCGAACGCACACTCGGGGACGCAGGTGCTGTTCGCGCATCTGTCGTATTCAGAGGGCGAATCGGCCAGCGCCAACTTCTTCGCGCAATTGAGCACCGAAACGACGAGCGTGAGCCTCTACGTCGGCGCTCAGGGCGGGTATCCCGGGGGCGAGACCGTCGACCTCACCGGCTACGACCCGCAGGGCAACGTCGTGCAGAGCGACAACAGTGTGGCTGGTACCAAGGACGACACGCTGCTGCAGGTGACCTCCTCGACGGCGAACATCGCGTACTTCTCGGTAGCGGTCCCCGACGATGGCTCTCCGCAGACGCCGACGCTGGAGGTGGATGATCTCAGCTTTGTCGTGCCGGCCGCGCCGCCACCGCCTGACATCGTGCTCCCGCCGAGCGCTCTCTACGGTCCAGTTGGTTCGCAGGGCGAAAGCACTAGCTTGGCGTTTACGATTAATCGTCTCAACGGCGCTAACGACCCGGTCAACCTGGCGGTCTCCGGGCTGCCGAGCGGTGTGAGCGTGACCGGCGGCGCAACGATCGCGGCGAACAGCGATACGACGACGCTGGAGTTCTCGGTCGCCCCGAGCGCGCCGCTCGTCAGCGATGCGCCGTTCACGATCACGGCGACCAGCTCCGACGTGAATGGCTCTCGCGGCCCGGTGAACGAGAAGTTCACGGTCGCGGCGGCGTTGTCGCTCCTGCTCAAGGGACCGACTGGCAACGTAGGCAGCCTGACCGTGCCGATGGGGCCGTGCTCGAACACGATCGTGCCGGTGGTGGTGACCACGGGATCGGGGGTCTCGACGCCGACGAGCCTAACGCTGACCGCGACGGGCGACGCCACCGGGCTGAGCGACTCGCTGGCGAGCACTTCGGTTCCCCCCGCCGGCGGGGACGGCGCGGTCGTGAACCTGTCGTTGGCGCGAACCTCGGCCGCCGGCTCGGGAGACCTCGATATCACGATCACCGCTACCAATGGCAACGCCCCGCCCGTCTCGGCGACCGTCATCGTGCACCGCACCGGGCTAGTCGCGCAGGGACTGTATGTCACGCAGGGCATCCAGCCGGATACGGGGTTCTTGACTCCGAGCGGGACGGGCCAGTCCGGCGGCTCCTATCGGGGAGTGTCGTTGGTAGCCGGCAAGGTAACCGTGGTCCGCTTGTACGCAGATGCCCCCGCCAATCCCGAGGGGGTGCCCGGCACGAGCGCCTTGTTGTACGGCTATTCCCAGGACGGCAGCCCGCTGCCCGGCAGCCCGCTCGAGCCTGATTACGGGCCAACGACGCTTCCCGACACCAACCCTTACTTCAACAGTAACTACAGCGACGTCGTCCTTGATAGTGAACTGGAAAGTGATGCGAACGCATACACGTTCACGTTGCCGTACGGCTGGGTCGGCGGCTCCCTTCACTTTGGTCAGGGGAAATACCCCGCAAGCCCCGGCCCGATCACGCTCAGTGGCAAGATCCTGCCGCCGTACGCTAGCAGCGGCCGCGGGAGCGCTTCGTGTGTTGCGAGCAACACGTTCACGCTCACCAACGTCACATTCAACGAGGTGGGACACGGCTACGGGGCGGAGATCGTGCCGGTCGCGATGACGGTCAACGGCGCACAGCCGCCGCCGCCTGCCCAGGTGTTCGAGGACGCCAGCGCGGCGACCCCACTCCCGGACGGCGCGGTAGGTGGCGCAATACCCTACTACGCGTCCGGCGATATCACCGATGTCGCCAACAGTAACCAGAGCGCAAGCCAAAAGAACGTGGCTGTGCTGGGCCGCCTCGAGAGTTACGACCTCGGCGCGTGCTGTGAGGTGGTCGGCGTTACGCTGGGCACGGCTTACGGCGACACGAACACGGTGCCGACGAACGGGAAGCGCCCAGGCGGCATGTTTTCTTCGGGCACCGCCACCTACTCGGTCGTCAACGGTAGCGCCGGGGGGCGCCCGTTGACCTCGGTCGCCCACGAGCTGTTCCACCAGTTCGGCCTGGTGCACGCGAGTAACGAGTGCGGCGGCGGCCAGGACGGCGACGCAGACGACATCGGTCAGACTGGCGAGCCGTGGCAGCCGCTCGCGCCGGCGCCAGGCGAACCGACTGAGAACCCGCCCAACGACGGAATCGGGCAGCTCGACGGGATCGGCCTCAACATCACGTCCGTTCCCTACCAGTTCAGCGCGAACGGATCCCCCAGCTTCCCCGGCAACCCCCAGGCGTACGACTTGATGTCCTACTGTGCAAATGTCGGTGGCGGTGACCCGAACGACTGGGTGTCACCGCGCAACTGGCAGCAGCTGATCTCGAACTTCGGAACCGGTGGGGCCGCCGACGTGGCCACCGCCGCGAGTGCCGCTCGCGGAGCCGCTGCCGAGAGAGGGCCGCTCGCGGCGACTGCACGGGTCGATCCGGCGCGGCTGAGCGTGCTCGGGTTCGTCACCAACCAGGGCGTCGACATCACGAACGTCGGGCCGCAGGTGGGGCCTGCGCTGCCAAACGGCACCTCGGTCGACAGCTTTACGCTGACGGCCCGCGGGTCGCACGGGCAGGTGCTCGCGAGCGTGCCGATGGCGGCGACGACGGGCGGCCACATCGACGAGGTCAGCCCGCTTGTCCAGATCACCGGCGACGTGTCCGCGAGCGGGGCCGACAGCATCCAGATCGCGAATAACGGGACGGTAGTAGCAACCCGCGACCGCCCGGCGAAAGCGCCGCGGGTCAACGTGCTCGCCCCGCGCGCGGGCGCACGCGTCGGCGCGGGGCGCAAGGTGCTCGTGCGCTGGAAAGCGACCAACCCCGAGCATCTCGCGCTGACGGCGACGGTCGATTACTCGCGTAACGGTGGGCGGACGTGGCGAACGGTTTTCGTCGGACCCAACAAGGGTCGCGTCTCGATCGAGAGCTTCTTCTTCACCGCGTCACGACACGCACGCGTGCGCGTGCGTGTCAACGACGGGTTCAACGAGACGAATGCGGTCTCGGGCGTGTTCACGGCGCTTGGCGCGCCGCCACAGGTGACGATCCTAACCCGGCTCGCGAGGGGAACGCGGTTCCCCGGCGATGCGCGCCTGCAGCTAACCGGTGGGGCGGTCGATCAGGCCGCGCAACTCCTGCCGGCAGGCAGTCTGCGGTGGTTCGACGGGCCGTTCCTGCTCGGTACTGGGGCTGCGATCAGCGCCGGACCGCTGCCGGCCGGCGTCAACCACCTCCGCCTCGTAGCTCGCGACCCGGCCGGGCGCACCGCGTCCGCGACGCTGACCGTTACGGTCAATCACGTCAACCTCCCGTTCCTCAAGCTGACGATCCCCAAACACGCTAGCCGCAGCGCCCGGAAGCTGACGCTGCGCGGTGCCGCGTCGATCCCGGCGACACTCACGATCGGCCGCCGGAGCTTCCGGCTGGGCACGAAGTCGACGGACTTCAGCCTGCCGATCAGCCGCGGTAAAGCGCCGCTCCTGCTGCACCTCAGCGTCACCGCCGACGGGATCACCACCCCATTTGCAGCGCTGATCACACGTCGCTGACACGCTCACTCCCCGCGGCGGCTTCGGCGCTCCCGCACTCAGATCGAGGAGCGACAGTCCCGACCAAGCCGACGCTGGGCCTGCGCAACGGACGATGTTCGCTCCCCGCGCTAGCGACGCGGACAGCTGCCTACACCTTCGCGACCTTGAACGTCTTCGTCGTCCGTGCCAGAGGAGGAATGGCGGCGCTCGCGTTGTTCTTGGCCAGATAGCCGCACAGCCGGTACTTGCCCGAACATGTGCTACTTAGGCGTCGCCCTGGATTGCGCCTCTTTATGGACGCAGCACTACGGACCGTCACCTAACCGCGACAGCCGATGCGGACGCTGTGTCCGGTGCTGGTGACAGTGATCGCCGGTTGACTTGCTTGGGCTGGAACGATCAGTGAGAAAACCGCGCGATATCGGCCGGGAACGCACATTTGGCTGGCCAGACTCATGTGGTAGGCACGGCCAGCGACTATCCCGCGGGTGTCCCGGCTGCCTGAGGCAAAAGTGACCCAGTGATGGTGGCGCCTGCGCTGCAAGACGATGGATGCGCTGCCGCGCTCCATGATGGTGTGGTCGCAACCATAGGTTGCTGATACCTGTACGGCAGGCTTGCCGGGCTGGTTGGGCACGTGGGTCTGAAACGGCTTGTACACATTGGCATAGCAATGCGGGGATGAGTCAGCCATAGCCGCGGCCGGGAAAAGCGTAAGCCCCATGCCCATCGAGATCGTCGCAGCTAAGCCGCTGACTGCTCTCGCTCGAGACGCTCGCTGCCTTCTCTTCACCAAGCCGATCCAGCCAGCCGCATCACCTGAGTACAGCACTCCTCGCCTGAGTGTCAAGACGCGAGCGGTGCGCCGTGTTGCTGGCGTTCTCCAGGGAGGCACAGGCGCACCGTGGGCGATGGGGCGCTGCTTGTAGTTGCCAGGGATTGCCGCGCTCGCCACGGGTCTCGCCGACGGCGCCGGTAACACGACCGCTCACCCCGGACGAGCAACGGAGACGGGATCGCTTTCCCCTCGTGCCGATGACGGCAGCGACATGCGTCAGCTCGGCGCAGCAGCAGGGTGTCTCGCTCCTCGCAATTAACGCCTAAGTACGATGTCCAGCATTGACGCCGCGTCGGCGGCACCGCGCTGCTCCTTTCGCGAGGCGGAGCAGGAGCCGGCGGTCGCCCTCGCATGGCTAGCTCAAGCGGCGCCGAGGCGCACCTCGGCAAGCACGCCTAGCTGATGCTTCCTCGGGCATCTAGCAAAGCCGATTTCAGAGTAGTGCTCTGGACGACCAGCGGCACTGTCGCCAGACCACCGCTTCGCATCGAAGGAGAAGCGCTCGCATCGATGATTGGAGCGGAGCGCGGAGACCGCTGCTCGCGCAGGCATTGCGCAACTACGCCCCGCGGTTTGCCAGCAGATCTGCTGGCTTCTGCATTGCCACGTTTGCGGGCAGCTCGGACCCCTCGATCGAGACCGCCCCCTTGGACGAGGACCAGCGGTGACGCCGCACTGCTCCTTGCCGGCGAAGCGGAAGACTCTGCCGGAGGCAGGGCCGCGGTGCTGTATCCGGCTGTCGCAGACCACGCGATCGCTTTCGCTATTCGGCCGGCCTCGAGTCCCGCGATCGGAATGGCGACAAGGGAGCGGCCAGGCGCGACATACGCCGCGCGCTCGGTTTCGCGTGAGCCCGACACTCTCCGGCCGCGCCGGGCAGCGGGCGCCCTTTACAGCTACGGGTTCGCTAGCTTCCTCGGCTTCGAGGGCTCCATCTCACCCACGTTCCGGATCTGGTAGCCGATCACCTTGAGACCGGTCCTGCGCAAACCAGCAGCCAGCCGGAGCTGGGAGAACAGGCGCACGCGCTAACCCTAACTAGAGAGCGCGACTATGCCGGGGTGCGGCTCCTCAAACACGCGAAGCGTCTGGCGCTGACCGCCGCGGTGAGCTTTACGCCGTTCGGTGAGCCGGCGATCGCCGGCTCCAGCAATTTCGTCCTGACGCGCTGAGCGTCGCGCCGCCTCAGCTTTACCTCGCCGATGCCGTGCGCCCAACTCCGGGCCGCCGACACCCGCCCGCCGGCCGACGCCCAGAACGAGGCGTGGAGGGGCCAGTTTTGACCCCGCGTTTCCTATCCCGTGGATTTGTAAGGGCGGGAACGGTGGTGGCGCACCACCGTTCCCACGAGTATCCGACTTCGCAGCGTGAACCTGTAGGTTGCCGACGAACCCGCCCGCGCGTCTTGACCGCGGCTCTGGAGGTCGAATAGTGTCGTCATGAGGGCTCCACTGATAGCCCGACCACGACCAAGGGGACGACATGCGGACGCGACCGGGAGTGCTGCAGCGGGCAACGTCGATTGGGGTGGTGGTGGTAACGAGCGTCGTATTGATCGCCATCGCCGGCTGCGGAAGCAGCTCTTCGAAAAGCAAGGCGCCGGCGGCGGCGAAGACTCCGGCTACGACCGCTTCGACGACCTCGTCGGTGAAGTTCACCGTGGCCAACCTCGAGTCGACGCTGAAATCGTCTCTAAACACCTCGAGCAATCCGGGCTCGGTGCCCGGCACGCCCTCGACCCCGGGAACACCGTCCACACCGTCATCGAACGGACCGACAGTCACGTCGGTTAGCTGCCCGGCCAGCACCCAGCCAGCGGCCGGCAAGTCGGTTCAGTGCAGCGTCAAGGGAACTCAGGGCGAGACGGGGACGGTCACCGCGACGTTCGAGAACGCAACCGGGACGTCGATTAAATTCAAGGGCACGCTGCAGAGCTCGACCACGAAGACGACGGTTAGCGGCACAGCCAAGCTCACGTAGCCCGGCACCCCGGGCCGCGGTAACCAGCCGTCCCGCAGCGCGGATATGTACTGCCGTGCGACGCTTGCTCCTTGTGCTGACCGCCTGCGCCGCGGTCGCGATCCCGGCGGCGAGCTGCCGGATACACCGTTCCCCCGCGACCTCGTTCAGCCCCGGAAACCATAGGGAGCCGCACCCCCGAGACTGATCACAGTCTCGGGGGTGCTGCTTTGACTTTCCTTAGGCGGACGGCGAGGGCCCGGGCCGACTGGGTGTGGCCTGAGACTGCGTCGCCGAGAGCGAGTGGGCTCGCGTGGCGTGATCGTCGCGGGACTCGCCCTTGCTGCAGATGGACGGCGGCAGGTTGACGTCGCCGAGATCCTGCTGCCAGGTGTTCGCTGTTCCGGCTGTTCCGGTACCGGTCGAATTGTCCTCGCAGTCGTAGACGAGGTTGGCCGATGCTGCGTCTCCCTTGTAGGTGTTGCCGGTCGAGTTGGTCTCGTTGTGGAACCCGTCCTCGCTGTTGCCGCTGGCAATGTCGCCCAACAGCTGCGAGTTCGTACTCTGGAAGACGTCGAATCCGTCCCCGTTGTCGGAGCCGTAGGCCTTGAAGCCCCACGTCCCGACTGCCTGGTCGTGCTGACTCTGCGCGCCGGTGTCGTTGTCGATCTCGACCCCGTCGAAGGTACTCGCGATGACTGTGTTGTCCCTCAACGTCGCCTTCGACGTGGGCGAGGCGGCACAGCCATTCGACGAACCGGCCGCGTCGTAGAGGCCCACATCGTCGGTGCTGAGCGTGGAGTCGACCGTGCTTGTGCCCGCCGCGCAGTACAGCAGGACGCCCGTCGAAGCGGTATTCCCGGGCGAATACACGTTGTTGCTGACGGTATTACCGGAGATCCCGCTGCTCGCGCCGCGGCTGATCTGGATCCCGTTCTGGGCGATGATGTTCGTCGGTCCGACGCCCATGATCGTGTTCTGCTCGATGTACGCCCAGGAGCCAACGCCGTCAACGGTCACGCCGTTCTTCTGGTAGTTCTCGATCGTGTTGTCAGCGATGGTCGCCGAGCCGGTCGTGTTGTCGGCAGCATGGCCGATCTCGACCGCGACGCCGTTCTGATCACCACTGATCGGGGCGTCGGCGATGTCGCTGATGTCGTTGTGCTCGATGTCAGCAGATCCGCCGTTGGAGACGTAGACCCCATATTGAATGCTGTTCGGGGAGCTCGTCTGGCCCGAGTTGGTGATCGTGAAGCCGTTCAGTTTGACGTCGGAGGCAGTGATCTGCACGATCGCGGTGATCGGCGCGTGCGGAGCCTTGATCGTGGCCTCGAGTGGCTGGTCGGACTGGAGCGTCAGGTCGGGCTTGTTGACCGTGACGGTCTCTTGGTAGGTGCCGGGACAGACCGTGATGTGATCGCCCGGATGGGCGGCGGCGACTGCCGCGCTGATCGTGGTGAACTGCTCCTGCGCGGCACAGCCAAACGAGGCTTTGCGCGGCGCAACGACCAAATTGTTGCCCTTATCCGCGAAAGCCGTACTGGCAGCTGCTGTGAGAATGCCGACAGTGAGCACGGCCACATGAGTCAATCTTCGATGCATGAAACCCCCTTTGAGAGGACGAGAGAGAACTCGGGTGGGCCTGATTCGACGGCACCCCACGGCGCGACCATGATGTCTTTACCACAGTCGGCCACAATCGGCCCCTATGCCAACCAGCCCGAACCCGAGCTTGCGTCCGCATACTACCGCCGCGCCAACCGGCTTCGCCCCAGGGAACTACCCTAGTCTTCGTCTGCCGCCCCCCAGGGGCCGCCGGTCCCGAAGCTGCCATCCGAGACGCGCGGGCATTCGCGTTCCAGCGCGCGCTCGGTCAATACTCAGTGGCAGATGCGGCGACGTGTTGCTCGCGCTCTGCCGCGCCCACTCCGGGCCGCCGCCACCCGGCCGCCGGCTGACCGCCGACACTTAGGCCAGACCCAGGACGAGGCTTTCAGGGGCCAGTTTTGACCCCCCTATCGCCTATCCCCCCCTACAGATTCACCGCCACGTACTTCGTCTCCAGGTACTCCTCGATCCCCTCGGGGCCGCCCTCGCGGCCGAAGCCTGATTGCTTGATGCCGCCGAATGGGGCCGCTGGATTGGAGACCATGCCCTGGTTGAGGCCGACCATGCCGGTCTCCAGGCGCTCGACGACGCGAAGCGCCCGCTTCAGATCACGGGTGTAGACGTAGGCAACGAGCCCGAACTCGGTGTCGTTGGCCGCCGCGATCGCCTCATCCTCGTCGTCGAAGCCCCGCACCGGCGCCACCGGGCCGAAGATCTCCTCGCGCAGCAGCTCGCGCGTCCTCCGGGACGTCCGACAACACCGTCGGGTCGTAGAAGTATCCGGCGCCGTCACGCTCATGGCCGCCGACCAGTGCCCGGGCGCCCTTACCGAGGGCGTCCTGTACCAGGCCGGACACCTTCTCCCGCTGGTCTGAGTCGATCAGCGGGCCCACCTCGACCCCGTCCTCGGTGCCGCGGCCGACCTTCATCTGGCCCATCTTGTCCGCCAGCTGCTCCGCGAACTGCTCCGCCACGCCGGAGGCGACGTGGAACCGGTTGGCAGCCGTGCACGCCTCGCCGACGTTGCGCATCTTGGCGATCAGCGCACCTTCGACCGCTGCTTCCACGTCGGCGTCGTCGAACACGATGAACGGCGCGTTGCCGCCGAGCTCCATCGAGAGCCGCAGGAGGTTCTCAGACGCCTGCTCCATCAGCTTGCGCCCGATCTCGGTGGAGCCCGTGAAGGACAGCTTGCGCAGTCTGGGGTCGGAGATCAGCGGCCCAGTGCTCTCACCGGCCGAGGAGGCGGTGATCAGATTGAGAACGCCCTCCGGGAGTCCCGCCTCCTCCAGGATCTTCGCCAACATCAGCATCGACAGCGGGGTCTGCTGTGCGGGCTTGACCACCATCGTGCAGCCCGCGGCGATTGCCGGCCCGATCTTGCGGGTCCCCATCGCAAGCGGGAAGTTCCAAGGCGTGATCAGGAGGCAGGGCCCCACGGGCTGCTGCATCGTCAGCAGACGCCCCTGCCCGTTGGGCGCCACCGAATAGCGCCCCTCGATCCTCACCGCCTGCTCCGAAAACCACCGCAGGAACTCCGCTCCGTAGGTGATCTCGGCTTTGGACTCCTTGATCGGCTTGCCCATCTCGAGCGTCATCAGGAGCGCCAGCTCATCGGCGCGCTCGACGATTGCGTCGAATGCCCGTCGCAGAATCTCGCCGCGCTCGCGCGGCGGATGCTGCGCCCACGAGCCCCCGGCCTCGACGGCGGCATCGAGCGCGGCCTGGGCGTCCTCCGCGGAGGCATCGGCCACCTCGACCAGCGTCTCGCCGGTGGCCGGATCCTCCACCGGGATCGAGCCCTTTGATCCCTCCCGCCACTGCCCGGCGATGAACAGCTGCTTCGGGACCTCATCAAGTACGCGTTGCTCTTCGGAGGTGGTGATCGTGGTCATAGAGAGAACGTACCCGACGCGCGGCTGGGATCAACCGCGCGCCGGGTATAGCCGTTACGCCGCCTGCGGCACCGCTGTCTCTTCGAGCGCTGCGCCCAGCACCTCGTCGATCGTCATCGCCAGGTGGAAGCGCATCGCTTCGCGAACCTCCTCCGGCACGTCGTCGAGGTCGCCGCGGTTGCGCTCGGGCAGTACCACGTCGGTCAGTCCGGCTGCGTGGGCGGCGAGCACCTTCTGCTTGACCCCGCCGATCGGCAAAACCCGACCCTGCAAGGTCACCTCGCCGGTCATGCCGACCGTGTGCTTCACCGCCCGCCCGCTCAAGAGCGAGGCCAGGGCCGTGACCATCGTCACGCCGGCACTGGGGCCATCTTTGGGGATCGCGCCCGCCGGAACATGCACGTGGAAGGAGTGGTTCTCGAACGCGGCGGGGTCGATACCGAGGTCGTCGCTGTGACCGCGGACGTACGACAGCGCGATTTCGGCCGACTCCTTCATCACGTCACCGAGCTGTCCGGTTAGGGTCAGACCAGGCTTGCCGGCCATGGACGTGGCCTCCACGAACAGCACGTCGCCTCCGGCGCCGGTAACCGCAAGGCCCGTGGCGACGCCCGGAACGGCGGTGCGGATCGCCGACTCCTGGAAGTGCCGCTGGCGACCCAGGGCGTCGCGGATCGCATCCAGGTCGATCACCACAGGGGCTTCAGCGGATCCCGAGGCGATGCGGGTGGCTATCTTGCGTAGCAGCGTGCCCAGGTCTCGCTCCAGCTGGCGCACTCCCGCCTCACGCGTGTATTCGACCACCACGGTGTCAAGCAGCTCATCTGACAGCGAGACCTCATCGGGACGCAGACCGTTGCGGTCGAGCTGGCGCGGCCACAGGTAGCCCCGCGCGATCGCCACCTTCTCCGAGGTGGTATAGCCGTCGAAGCGAATCACCTCCATCCGGTCCAGCAGCGGACTGGGGATGGTGTCTGCGACGTTGGCCGTCGCGATGAACAGCACCTGCGAGAGGTCGAGCTCCACGTCGAGGTAGTGATCCCGGAAGCTGTGGTTCTGCGCCGGGTCGAGCACCTCGAGCAGGGCCGCGCTGGGGTCACCACGCCAGTCGGCGCCGACCTTGTCGACCTCGTCGAGCATGATCACCGGATTCATCGTCCCGGCGTCGCGCAGGGCGCGGACCAGCCGCCCCGGCAGCGCGCCGATGTAGGTGCGACGGTGGCCGCGGATCTCGGCCTCGTCTCGAACGCCACCTAGGGACATCCTCACGAACTCCCGTCCGGTCGCCCGTGCGATCGACTCGCCGATCGACGTCTTGCCGGTGCCGGGCGGACCGATCAGGGTCAGGATCGCGCCCGACTTCTTGTCCTCGGTGATGCCGCGCTCCTGCCGCAGCTTCTTGACCGCGATGTACTCGACGATCCGGTCCTTGACGTCCTCGAGGCCCGCGTGGTCGGCATCCAGCACTTCGCGAGCGTGCTCGGGATCAAGCCGCTCGTCCGAGCGCTTTGACCACGGCACGGCTATCAGCCAATCGAGATACGTCCGGATGACGCTCGTCTCGGCGCTCTGCTCGCCGAGGCGCTCCAGGCGCCCTAGCTCCTTCTCGGCCTGCTCGCGCACGGCCTCGGGCATCCCGGCCTCCTCGATCTTGGTCCGGTACTCCTCGACCACCGATGCGTCGTCCTCGCCAAGCTCCTTGCGGATCGACTCCATCTGCTTGCGCAGGAAGTAGTCCCGCTGCTGTTTCTCCGCTCCCGACTCCACGTCCTCGCGGATGCGCTTGCGGACCTGGAGCTCCGCCAGCCGCTCGCGCTGAAGCCTCACGGCCAGCTCAAGCCGCTCCGTGACGTCGATCGCCTGGAGCAGCTGGACCTTGTTCGCGAAGTCGATGTCCGGCGAGTAGCCAGTCGTGTCGGCAAGCGTCCCCGGCTCGGTGATGCTGCGCACGAACGCGGCAATGCGGCCGTCGTCGCCTCGCAGCTCGAGAATCTCTTCGACCACAGCGCGATACTCGCGCTCCAGGTTGCGGGTCTTGCCGTCGACCGGTATCTCGTCGGGGTGCTCCTCCACCTCGACGAACAGCCGCCCGTCAGGCAGCGTCTGGGCAGCGCCGGCCACTCCGCGGTGAAGCCCCTGGAGGACCACGGCGCGAGCGCCACCGGGCAGCTGCACGCGATCGGCAACTTCAGCGACGGTCCCCACCGTCGCGTACTCCTGCTCGTGCTTTGGGACGAGCAGTACCTGCTGCTCCTCGCCGACGTCGACGGTGAGTGTCATGGACATCCCGGGGAAGAAGACCGCGTCGTCCAGCGGAACAAGAAGAAGACGGTTAGCCACTTTTGTACACTTTCGGTAGTTGCTTACTTTTCATAAGGAAGGGTATCACACCCACGAGCGGAATGGTCCTAAATCTAAGCCTTAGAGACTAAGATTTTACCGCGCCGCGGGGCGGGTGGCCGAGCACATCGGGCGGCCGCGCTCCTCGCCCATCTGGAATCATCACGTTGATGGGCGAACCTGAGCCTAAGTCCAGGGGTTCGGAGGCCGCGCACGACATCCTCGCGGCAGAGGCGTTTGCAGTCCCCGCGCCTGACCCCGAGCTGCGTCCGGCCGCGCCCCCCGAGGATCCCACCGGGATCCCTGAGCCCCATGACATCCTGGCCGCCGAGGAGTTCCCGATGCCCTCGGGGCGCCAGCGCAGTGGCCTGGGGCAGGGCCGCCCGGCTCGGGCACGGCGCACGGGCCTCGCCGCCGCGGCCGGGCTCCTAGTTGCCTTCATCCTCAGGCGCCGCGGCCGCGGCTAGCCAAAAGGCTCAGCGCCGCGACGGGCGAGCCTGCGGCAGATCCGTCACAGTTCCCGCCGCCACCTCGGCTGCGAACGCGATGGACTCGGTCAGCGTGGGGTGGGGGTGGACGGTGAGCCCGATGTCCTCGGCGTCGGCGCCGAGCTCGAGCGCCAGCACCGTCTCCGCGATCAGCTCGCCCGCGTTGACCCCGACGATCCCGGCTCCCAGCAGCCGCCGGCTGCCCGGCGCGAACAGCAGCTTGGTCAGCCCGTCGCCACGGCCCAGGGAGAGCGCCCGCCCCGAGGCCGACCACGGAAACACCGCCTTCTCGTACTCCACCCCCTGCTCGCGTGCGTCGGCCTCGCCCAGCCCCATCCAGGCCACCTCGGGATCGGTGTAGGCGACGGAGGGGATGGCGCGGACGTCGAACTCGGCGTTCAATCCCGAGATCACCTCGGCTGCCACCTTCCCCTCGTGCGAGGCCTTGTGAGCGAGCATCGGCCCGCCCACCACGTCCCCGATGGCGTGAATCCAAGGTACGTTCGTCCGCAGCTGCCGGTCGACCGCGATGAACCCCCGCTGATCGACCGAAACCCCGGCAGCCTCGGCGCCGACCGCGCGCCCGTTTGGCTGGCGGCCCACGGCGACAAGGACCATGTCGTACAGCTGCTCGTCCCCATTTGAGAGCGTCGCTTTGAGGCCGGACTTCTGCGCCTTGATCGTGGTGACCTTGGTCTCCACGTGGATCGCCTCATAGCGCCCGGCGATCCGCTTGCGCAGCGGCTCCACCAGGTCTCGGTCAACGCCCGGGAGCAGCTGGTCAAGCAGCTCGACCACCGTCACCCGCGCGCCCAGCGCGTCATAGACCGTGGCCATCTCAAGCCCGATGATCCCGCCGCCGATGACCAGCAGCCGCTTCGGGATCCACTCCAGCGCCAGCGCCCCCGTCGAGTCCACGATCCGATCATCTTCGGGCAGGTCTCCAAGCGCGGCCGCCTGGGACCCCGCCGCGATGATGGCGCTGTCAAACGAGATCGTCCGCTCGCCAACCGCAACCGTGTGCGGGCCCGTGAAGGTGGCGCTTCCGTGCACCACGTCCACCTTGCGCGCGCGCGCCAGCGACGCCACCCCTCCGGTGAGCTTGTCCACCACCGAGTCCTTCCACGCTCTCAACGCATCCAGATCGACCTTCGGCTTCCCGAAGCCGATCCCGTGCGCTGACATCTCCTGGGCCTCGGCCATCACTCGCGCCGCGTGCAGCAGCGTCTTGGAGGGGATGCAGCCGACGTTCAGGCACACCCCCCCGAGCTTCTCGTGTCGCTCGATCAGCACCGTTTTCAGACCGAGGTCGGCCGCGCGGAACGCCGCCGTGTAGCCGCCGGGGCCGGACCCGATCACCACCACCTGCGCGTCGTGCTCACCCTCACGCTCAGGGGGTGGGGGAGGGGCGGCCTCGCGCTGGGCGCGAGGGCCGCCTGTTTGTGGCTCGGGCAGGGCCGCGTCGTCGGGTACGCCGTCGAGCGTCAGCAGCACGCTCCCCTCCGACACCCGGTCGCCGATCTTGACCGCCAGCTGCTTGACCACCCCTGCCAGGGGCGCGGGCACGTCCATCGTCGCCTTGTCGGACTCCAGCGTCACCAGCGGGTCCTCGACCGCCACATCGTCCCCGGCCGAGACGTGGATCTCGATCACCGGGACGTCGGTGAAGTCCCCGATGTCAGGAACGCGGACTTCGATCACAGAAGCACCCGGCGCAGATCCGAGATCACCCCGGCCAGGTGGACCACGAACCGGGCGGCCGCCGCGCCGTCGATCACCCGGTGGTCGTATGACAGCGACAGCGGCAGCATCAGTCGAGGAGCGAACTCCCGGCCATCCCAGACCGGCTTCATCGCCGCCCGGGTCACGCCGAGGATCGCCACCTGGGGTGCGTACACGATGGGCGTGAAACCGGTACCCCCGATCCCGCCGAGCGATGAGATCGTGAACGTACCGCCGCTCATCTCCGCCGGCGTCAGCTTGCCGGCCCTGGCCTTCTCGGACAGCTCGGTCAGCTCGCCGGCGGTCTTCAGAAGGCCCTTTTGATCCGCGTCCTTGATCACCGGAACCACCAGCCCTCCGGGCGTGTCGGCCGCAAACCCGATGTTGAAGTAGTGCTTGAGGATCAGCTCGTCGCCGTCCAACGAGGAGTTGAACTCCGGGAACCGCTTGAGCGTCGCGACGCTCGCTATCACAAGGAACGAGACCATCGTCACCTTCACATCCGGCTGCTCGGCGTTCAGCTCCTTGCGCCACGCCTCGAGCTCGGTGATGTCAGCCTCGTCGTGGTGGGTGACGTGGGGGATGGTCGTCCAGCTCTGAGTCAACCGGGGCGCGGCGATCTTCTGGATGCGCTTCAGCGGTACCCGCTCCTCGGCGGCCGTGGCGGGCGGGGGCCCCGAAACGGGGCCGGCCGGCGCAGCCGAAGCCGGCCCTTTCCCCCCAACCTGCTCCACGTCCTCGCGAGTGATGCGTCCCTTGCGCCCACTCCCGCTGACCCCGGCCAGGTCGACTCCGAGCTCGCGCGCCAGCCGTCGGATGGAAGGGCTTGCGTAGACGGCCTCGGCGCCATCGGGAGAGGCTGGCTCAGGATCGGGCGCGGAGCTGACCTCGGCCTCGATCGCGCTCTCCACCGAGTCCTCAGCCTCCGCGGCGTCTGTCGGCTCGAGCGTTATCAACGGCGTGCCCTGCGAGACCTGGTCACCGAGGCTGACCAGGACCTCCGCGACTCTGCCTGCCACGGGCGCCGGCACGTCCATCGTCGCCTTGTCCGATTCGAGTGTGACGATCGGGTCATCGACGGCCACGGGCTCCCCCGGCGTGACGTGTACCTCGATGATCGGAACGTCGGTGAAGTCGCCGATGTCCGGGACCTCGACCGTGGTCGGCGCAGTGGCCGTCATACGGTCGTGGGCATCGGCGACTCGGGGTCGATCTCGTAGCGTTTGATCGCCTCGGCCGCGCGCGTGGGATCGACCTCCCGCAGCGCAGCCACAACCACATGGTGGCGATCCACTTCAAAGAATCGACGGAGTGCCCGGCGAAGGTCGGAGCGTCCGTAGCCGTCGGTGCCGAGAACCCGGTACGGACCCGGGACCCACTGTCGGATCTGGTCGGGGAAGGCGCGGATGTAGTCGGTTGATGCCACAGCCGGCACCGTGGAAAGGCACTGGCTCACGTACGACTCGCGCGGCGGCTCGCTCGGATGCAGCATGTTCCAGCGTTCGACCTCCAGGCCGTCACGGCGCAGCTCGCTGAACGAGGTCACGCTCCAAACATCGGCGGGCACGCCCCAGTCGGAGTCGAGCAGCTCCGCCGCCGCGAGCACCTCGTTGAGGATCGTGCCCGAACCCAGCAGCTGCACCCGCGCAGCATCGGCCGAGCTCAGCCTGTACATGCCGCGCAGGATGCCCTCGTTCGCCCCCTGTGGCATCGGCGGGTGGCGGTAGTTCTCGTTCATGAGCGTGACGTAGTAGAAGACGTCCTCCTGCTCGCCGGCCATCCGCCGCAGGCCGTCGTGGATGATCGCCGCCAGCTCGTAGGAGAAGGCGGGATCGTAGGCGCGGACGTTGGGCACGACCGGGAAGAGGACGTGGCTGTGGCCGTCGGCGTGCTGGAGTCCCTCGCCGTTTAGCGTGGTTCGCCCCGCCGTCGCGCCGAGCATGAAGCCGCGGGTGCGCTGATCCCCGGCCGCCCACGCCAGGTCACCCACCCGCTGATAGCCGAACATCGAGTAGTAGATGTAGAACGGGATCATGGGGACGCCGTGCGCCGAGTAGGAGGTACCGGCCGCGATGAAGGAGGAGATGGAGCCGGCCTCGGTGATCCCCTCCTCGAGGATCTGCCCTTGTGCGTCTTCCTTGTAGAACATCAGCTGCTCTGAGTCCTGCGGCTGGTAGAGCTGGCCGAACGGGGCGTAGATCCCCACCTGGCGGAACAGCCCCTCCATTCCAAACGTGCGCGACTCATCGGGGACGATCGGCACGATGTGGCGGCCGATCTGCTTATCACGGAGCAGGGCCGCCAGTATGCGGACAAAGGCCATCGTGGTTGACACCATCCTGTCGCCGGTCCCCTCGAGCTGGCCCTTGAAGGTCTCGAGCGGCGGGACCTGGAGCGCCTGTGCCGTGCGCCTGCGTGCCGGAAGGCTGCCCCCGAGGCGCTCACGGCACTCGCGCAGGTAGCGCATCTCGGGCGAGTCATCGGGCGGCTTGTAGTACTCAGCGTTGCGCACCTGCTCGTCGGAGAGCGGCAGCTCGAATCGGTCGCGGAACGCCAGCAGCGCCTCCTCGGTCATCTTCTTGGCCTGGTGGGTCACCATCTGACCCTCGCCCGAGGCTCCCATGCCATAGCCCTTGATCGTCTTGGCGAGGATCACCGTTGGCTGCCCGCGGTGGCGGGCCGCTTCGTGGTAGGCGGCGTAGACCTTCTGCTGGTCCAGCCCGCCGCGGTTGAGCAACCAGATCTCCTCATCGGACATGCGAGCGACGCGGTCGAGCAGCACCGGGTCCTTGCCGAAGAAGTGCTCGCGCACATAGGCGCCGTCGCGGGACTTGTATGTCTGGTACTCGCCGTCGACCGACTCCTCCATCACCCGGACCAGCCGGCCGTCGGTATCGACCGCCAGCAGCGGATCCCACTTCGATCCCCAGATCACCTTGATCACGTTCCACCCGGCGCCGCGGAAGTCCGACTCCAGCTCCTGGATGATCTTGCCGTTGCCGCGAACCGGCCCGTCAAGCCGCTGGAGGTTGCAGTTGACCACCCAGATCAGGTTGTCCAGCCGCTCGCGACCGGCCAGGCCAATCGACCCCATGGTTTCGGGCTCGTCCACCTCGCCGTCTCCAACGAACGACCACACCTTGCGATCCTCGGTGCTGGCGATCCCCCGCGCTTCGAGGTACCTCATGAACCGGGCCTGGTAGATCGAGGTGATCGGCCCGATCCCCAGGGCCACCGTCGGGAACTGCCAGAAATCGGGCATCAGCCACGGGTGTGGGTAGGAGCTGAGACCGCTGGGCGCGGAGACCTCTCTGCGGAACCCGTCCAGCTGCTGCTCGGTGAGGCGGCCCTCTAGGTACGCGCGCGCGTAGTTGCCGGGCGAAGAATGGCCCTGGAAGTACACGAGGTCGCCCTCGGAGTCCGCCGTCGGTGCCCGCCAGAAGTGGTTGAAGCCAACCTCGTAGAGCGTGGCCAGGGACTGGTAGCTGGCGATGTGTCCGCCAAGCTCAGAGGACTCCTTGTTCGCCCGCACCACGATCGCCATCGCGTTCCAGCGCACGATCGATCGCACGCGCCGCTCCAGCGCAGGATCGCCGGGAAGCTTCGCCTCCCGCTCCACGGGGATCGTGTTGACGTACGGGGTGTTGAGTGTCGCGATCGGGCCGGTGCCCGCGTGCTGCGCGCGCTCCACGACACGCTGGAGGATGTGGCGGGCGCGGTCGGGTCCATCGTGGGCCACGACCGCGTCGAGCGCCTCCAGCCACTCACTGGTCTCCACCGCGTCGAGATCTGCCCCGGCGCCATTGGCCCGCCCATCGACCGTTTGCGCTCGATCCTTCATCTATATGCGATGGTACGCGCGTGGCCGTGACGCATGAAGAACTGCAATTCGCGAGCCTCGAGACGCTCGCAGGCCTGGTCCGCTCGAAGCAAGTCCACCCCCGGGAGCTGGTGGAAGGCTCCCTGCGGCGGATCGAGGAGCTCGATGGGCGGCTGAACGCGTTCCGGGTGACGATGGCCGACGAGGCGCTGGCCGCGGCGGACGCGGCGGCTGATTCGGACGGGCCGCTGTGCGGGGTCCCGGTCGCCATCAAGGACGAGATGCCGGTCGCCGGGCAGGCGCTGACCGTTGGATCGCGCACTTATGGTCCGCCCGCCGCCGATGACTCTGAGGCGGTGCGGCGGCTGCGCGCCGCGGGCGCCATCCCGGTGGGAATCACAAACGTGCCGGAGCTGACTATCTGGCCGTGGACGGCCAGCGACGCCAACGGGATCACCCGCAACCCGTGGGACCTCATCCAGGACGCCCGGAGGCTCCTCCGGTGGGTCGGCGGCCGCCGTTGCCGTCGGAATGGTGGCGGGAGCAACGGGTTCGGACGGCGGGGGGTCGATCCGCATACCGGCGGCATGCTGCGGCCTGGTGGGGATGAAGCCCACTCGCGGCCGTGTTTCGCTGAAGCCGGCTCGTGAGCACTGGCTCGGACTGACCGCCTACGGCCCGCTTGCTCGTACCACCGCCGACAGCGCGCTCCTGCTCGATGTCATGCAAGGAAACGTGTCCGGGGATGCCGACGTGTTGCCTCAGCCCGCGGGGAGTTTCCGGGATGCGGCGAGCGCGGTGCCAGAGAGGCTGCGCGTGGCGGTCTCGAAGAAGCGGCCGCCCGGCTCAGTGGCGCGCTTGTCGGCGGATCAGCTCGGCGCGTGGGAGGGGACGGCGTCACTGCTCTCAGAGCTTGGCCACGAAGTGATCGAGCGTGACCCTCCTTACAGAACCGCCTCATTCCAGTTCCTCCAGCTGTGGCTTCGAGGGATCTACGAGGACACGCTCGAAGTGCCCGAGCCGGACAAGCTCGAGCCGACCACGCGGCAGGCCGCCGCACTCGGCCGGCGTTTCGTGTCGGACCGCAGGGCCGAGCGGCTCCGGCTTGCAGCAAAGGCCACCGCGGCCAGGATGCTCGAGCTGTGGGAGGACGTCGATGTGCTGATGACGCCTGGCCTGGCCACCACCGCCATCCCGGCCGAGGGCGGCTACGGGACTTCGTTCACGAAGGCGTTCAACCTCTCGGCGTACACGCCGTGGACGCCGCCGTTCAACGTCACGGGCCAGCCCGCCATGACGATTCCTGCGGGACTGGGGTCGGACGGCCTACCGCTGAGCGTGCAGCTCGTCGGTCGCCTGGGGGGCGAGGAGACCCTGTACTCGCTGGGCGGGCATATCGAGACCGCACGCCCCTGGGCCGACCAGCGTCCGCCGATCCAGTAGGGGCGAGATGGCGCAGATCACGGTGTTTGCGGAGCGTGCCGGTCGAGGCGCCGGCCGAGCTCGTCTATGGGCTGATCGCCGATCACCACGAGCATCACCCGCAGTTTCTCCCGCCCGCGTTCTCGGACTTTCAGGTGGAGTCGGGCGGAGTGGGGGCGGGGACGGTCACCACCTTCAAGGTCACGGCCGGAGGTCGCACCCGCTCCTACCGGATGACGGTAGAAGAGCCCGAGGCGGGACGGGTGATGACAGAGTCCGATAGCGAGTCCAGCCTGGTCACCACCTGGACCGTCGAGCCCGAAGGCGGCTCTTGCCGGGTGCGCATCTCAACCAGCTGGGAGGGGGCCGGCGGAATCGGCGGCTTCTTCGAGCGGATGTTCGCCCCCCGCGTGATGCGCGGGATCTACGCCGACGAGCTGGAGCGGCTGAACCAGTACGCGCGCCAGCAGGCGCGCGGCTGACCCACGCCTGCGCAGCTAACCCCCTTCCTGGTGGGCCGCGCGTTCAGCAGGCCCGTCCCGGCTGAGGAGCCTGGCCGGGGTAGACTCGCGTGCGCGCCGGAGTAGCTCAGTCGGTTAGAGCAGCGGAATCATAATCCGCGTGTCGGGGGTTCGAGTCCCTCCTCCGGCATCGGCTCCGTCCGCCGAATTCCCTGCAAATCCGCCCGAATCGGCACCGCGTCATCCCCCCTTGGCGCGGGATCCGCGACGAAACCTGTCGACCGCGGCTGGCCCTGACTTTGACCGAGTAGCTGTCAGTCGAGCCGCAGATCGAGCGGTAGCCCGAAGCGCGGCAGCAGCTCGGGGGTCCCGAACCGGGTCAGACGGGCGATCCGGTGGCCCTCCAGCACGAGCGCGAACACGCCAAGCCCGTGTGCAATGCCACTGCCCGCCTCTTGCTCCATGTAGTGGCCGAACGCGGGCGCGGCGTTGGCGCGCGTCGGCACGAGGCGGACGCGGGCGCCGAGCGGACGGAAGGCCTGTCCATGTGCCAGGAACTCCGCGATCGCAGCATGGCCCTGGTACTCGAGCGGCTCGGGCGGCATCGTTACCCAAGCGTCCTCGGAGAGCAGCGAGACGACCCGGTCCATGTCACCCAGCTCGAACGCGTCGGCGAACTCCTCGGCCAGTTTGCGCTCCTCGGGCGAGTCTGGGACCGGCGCGCGTTCGCGCGCGGTCGGCATCCGTGCCGCGAGCGCTGAGCGCGCCCGCTGGAGGGCGCTGTTGACCGTGGCCTCGGTCGTGTCCAGCATGTCCGCGACCTCTGATGATCTGAAGGCGAGCACGTCGCGCAGGACTAGCACCGTGCGCTGGGTGACCGGCAGGCGCTGGAGCGCGGTGATGAACGCGAGCCCGACCGCCTCCTTGAGCTCGTAGCGCGACTCTGGCTCGGGCTCGCTGTCGGGAACCAAATCGTCGGGGTAGGGCTCTAGCCACGTCACCTCGTCCGTCCTGGTCGGTGGCGGCGGGACGAACGGCAGGCCTCCAGATGGGCGGCGGTGACGGTCGCGGATCATGTTCAGGCAGCGGTTGGTGGCGATGCGGTACAGCCAGGTGCGCAAAGACGACTTCTCCTGAAAGCCCTCGATCCCGCGCCAGGCGGACACCAGCGTCTCCTGAACGGCGTCCTCGGCGTCCTGGAGCGAGCCGAGCATCCGATAGCAGTGCAGCTGAAGCTCACGCCGGTAGGGCTCGGCGAGTTCGCTGAAGGCCTCTTCGTCATGCATATCGATAGGAACCCGGCCGCGGTCGAAATTCATCGCTCAATTTCCGTGCCGACCGGTGTCTGGACGGACATGACTACCACCACTCACCCATCTCCCCGCTGGACGATCGGCCTAACGTCGATCGCGTTTTTCATGGTGACCCTCGATGCGCTGGTCGTCGCGACCGCGCTGCCGGCGATCGGCCATGACCTGAAAGTCGGCGTTCAGACGCTTGACTGGACCATCAACGCCTACGCGCTCACGTACGCGTCCGGGATCGTGACCGCCGCGGCGCTCGGCGACCGGCTCGGTCGCCGGCGCGTCTTCTGCGCCGGGTTGGCACTGTTCACCGCGGCGTCGGCGGCGTGCGCACTGGCCCCGACCGCAGGACTCCTGCTCGCCGCGCGAGCCGTGCAGGGCCTTGGCGCCGCGGCGGTGATGCCGCTTTCGCTGACGATCCTCACCGCCGCCTTCGCGCCCGAGCGCCGCGGCGCAGTCGTCGGGATCTGGGGCGGCGTCGCCGGGCTGGGAGTCGCCTCGGGACCTGTGATCGGCGGCGCTATCACGCAGGGCGTCGACTGGCACTGGATCTTCTGGGTCAACGTGCCGATCGGCGTGGCTGCTGCGCTCCTCTCTCGCGCGCGCCTGGCGGAGTCGCGCGGGCCTCGCGTCCGCCTGGATCTGCCTGGGCTGGTGCTCTTGAGCGGCGGCGCGATCACGCTCGTGTGGGCGCTCGTGCGCTCGGGAGCCGCAGGCTGGGGGAGCGCCGACGTGGTGGCCGCGCTGACGGCGGGCGGCGCGCTGCTGGCGGGGTTCGTTCGCTGGGAGCGCCGGGCCGAGACGCCTATCCTGCCGCCGGCGCTATTTCAGAGCCGCACGTTCGCCGCGGCCAACGCCACCGCGTTCCTGATGACCGCCGCGATCATGGGTGCCGCCTTCCTGGTCACCCAGTACTTCCAGATCGCGCTCGGCGACTCGCCGCTTCAGACCGGGCTACGGCTGCTGCCCTGGACCGCGACACCGCTGCTCGTATCGCCCGCGGCGGGAGCGCTCTCCGACCGCATCGGCACGCGCCCGTTGATGGCAGCCGGACTGGCGCTCCAGGCGACGGGACTCGGCTGGTTCGCCCTTCAGGCGACCGGCCAGCCTAGCTATGCGACGCTCGTTCTGCCGCTGATCGTGGCCGGAGTCGGGATCTCGATGGCGCTTCCGACCGCCTCCGCCGCGGCGCTGAGCGCCGTCCGCCCAGCCGACATCGGCATGGCCTCGGGCGCCAACACGACGCTCCAGCGCTTCGGCGGCGCATTCGGCGTGGCCATCGTGACCGCGGTGTTCACCGCCAACGGCCACCTCGGCCTGCCCGACGCGTTCCAGGCCGGCTTCCGCCCGGCGCTCGCGGTCGCGGCCGGGCTGTCGCTCGCCGGGGCGACCACCGCTCTCCTCGTCACGCGACGCCGCACGCGACTGATAGCGACGCAGCCGGCAACGGCCTGAGAATCAGCAAACAACGGTCGCCCGCAGCCGGCGGACTCGAGCCACTCGCCGGCCGCAGGACGATCCGGAAGTCTGTCGCCGGTCGCCTTCACCAGCGACCGGCGACGACCGAAGCGACAGACCCGCTCTCGTGCCGGCGCGCGCACCAACACGCCACACCGCCCGTACCTGCAAAGCGCGGAAGCGAGGGCTGCGGCACCGCCCAGGTTGGTGAACTCGACCGATGCTCGACGGTGGTCGATCGCCGCGCGTGCCGGGTATGTCAGGTTGTTAGCCGCCGATTCCTGGTAGCACGGGGTGACAGATGGGCTTTACCGCGTGCGAGGGGTAGAGCGCGATCAACATGTCGCCCAGCGCGATCGAGTCGTACTGGGAGGCGAGGTGGTCAACCATGTCGAGCGAGCACTGGTTCTGGAGCAGGATGTTGTCGGCGCGGGGGCCAGAGAGGAACTGGGACTGGTACGGGGTGATGATCTCGTCGTAACGGGTGCCGATTACCGTGTAGCTCACTCCGGCCACCGTGTCTCCGCCGCGATTGAGCTTCTGCATGAACGCAGAGCCGGCAGCCTGCTCGCCGCAGGGAGCGCACATGGCTGCGACGGCTGGGCTGAGACCGGCCTCCTGGGCGAGCGTTGAGATGCCGAACAGGGTGGTGCCATGGTTCAGCGGCGAGATCTGAACGAGGTCTTGGGTGACGCCCGCGCCGCCGAGGAACTCCAGGTAGTAGCGGGCAACCACCCCGCCCTCCGAGTGGGTGACCAGGTCGACACTGCTCGCACCCGTCGCCGCCACCACCTTGTTGACGAAACTGGCCAGACCCGCGGCGGCCGGCTCGATCGCCTCATTGCCCTGCGAGCTGAAGTCGTAGGTGAACACGCAGTAGCCGTTGTTGGCCAAAAGCGGCGACGCGGCCTGCCAATCGCGAGCACCGCTGCCGGTCAACCCGGGCACCAGCACGACGGGCTGCGGATGCTGCGCGGTGGGCTTACAGGTCCAGATGTTGGATCCTGGCGGCGTTGGATAGACCACCGACTCGGCCAGGCCGGCCGGGAAGTTGTAGGTCACCGGGTACTGGCTCGCCCGCGCAACGCCGCCTGGCGCCAGCACCAGGAACCAAGTGGCGAGCAACCCGAGCGCCAACCGTCGCAACCTCACCCACAACCACCTACCCATGCTCGTCCTCCCGTCTCGGGTCCCTGGATCCGACAATATTGCCACAGTGGCAGTAGCTAACGCAAGCGTCAACCGTCAGCGCCGGCCCAGAGTCGCGCCCCAGCCCTGGCACCGCCTGGCAGGACTATTTGGCGCGCGGCGGCAGTGGTTGCAGCGTCAGCGTCCGGACCCAGACCTCATGGACCCCGTCCACGATCGCTTCAACGTCGGCCCTGGGATGGCCGATGATCCGATCGAAAAGCGCGAAGTGGTCCATGCCCACCAGCGCGCGTGCGACCGCGTCGGGATCGCGCACCCCGGAGATGACCCCCGCATCGGTCCCCTGGCGAATCTTCGTCGCGAGCCCGCGCGCGACCGGGTCGGTGAACCTCCGCCATAGCCGTCCGGCCCGCGGGTCGTGCGCCGACGCCTCAAACAGCGCGCGCATCGGCCGGCCGGCATCCCGGGCGACCTCCGCTACCGCCATGAGCGCAGCCCGGCTGGCCACGAGAAAGTCCGCGCCGTCGAGGACCTGGCGGTTCACCTCATCCAGCCGCTTCCGCACCCCTTCAAACAAACGCTCGAGCAACTGGTAGCGATCAGGGAAATAGACGTAGAACGACTTCCGCGACAGAGTCGTCCCGCGCATGATCTCCTCAACCGTCAACTCGTGCAGCGCCCGCGTCCGCAACAACCGCTCCGCCGAGGCCAGGATCTCCGCCTCGGCCTCCTCCGGCCGACGCCTGCGCCGACGCTTGACCCCACCCTCAGACACCACCGCCAGCTTAGATGTCGCCGCGTCAAGGAGTCTCCCCGTACCAGCAAGCCAGGCCGCACCGCCTGCTCCCCTGACCGAGTAATAGCCGGCATCCTCCGCGACCACCTAGCCGCCGGGCACGACGAAAACGGCATTCTCGACCACGAGACTTCACGACTGCCTCGGCATCACGAGCATCTACCTGCAGGGCATAGACAGCAGCGAGATCATCGGCACCGTCCACGGACGGCCCTCTCCAACGATCTCCGCCAGTGCCGGCCTCCACATGAGGCAATAGATCGGAGCGCGACCGGGTCGGCTCGGTGCTCGCCCGGCCGACCCGACGCCATACCCCAGGCTGGCGACGAGCAGGACGGGCGAGTAGCTCACGTATGAGTCCTGCTCTTGTGTGGGCTCGGGCATGCTGGCGATCGCGTGGCAGCCCGTCCCTATGCCACCCCGTTTTCCGAGACGATCACGCGGCGGCTATGGTCTGCAGCGTTGCTGATCTACTCGATGGGCGTTTCGGTGGACGGCTTCATCGCTGACCGCGAGGGCGCGTTCGGGTGGACTGTCCCTGACGAGGAGCTGTTTGGCTTCCATCTGGCGCGGGTGCGCGAGCTTGGCTGCCATCTGTGCGGCCGCAAGCTCTACGAGACGATGCTGGTGTGGGAGACCGATCCGTCGCTGCGCGACACCGAGCTGCATGCGGCGTTCGCCGATGTCTGGTGCGCGCTTCCGAAGGTCGTCTTCAGCCGCACGCTCGACAGCGTCCAGGGCAATGCTCGGCTCGCCGAGGGGTCGGTGGAGGAGGAGGTCGCCGCCGCGCTCGCCGCGACTGACAAGGACATCGAGATCGGCGGCGCCGGCCTCGCCGCGACCACGATCGAGCTCGGGCTGGTCGATGAGCTGCGCATGTTCCGCCATCCGATCATCGTCGGTGGCGGCACGCCGTTCCTCCCGCCGCTCACCGAAGACGTCCCGCTAAAGCTGATCGAGACCAGGACGTTCGGCTCGCGGGTGATCTACGAGCGCTACAGGCGCATCCGTGGGGACATGTACTGACACTTCTAACGGCTCGCTCACCCGATCCGCAGCGTGTGCCACAAGCGGTTCATCGACGAGCCACCTGCTTCCGCTGCACGCGCGACTCTTGATCGTCAGGCGGCGGCTCCTCCTTCGCGCGGATTTCGGGGCTCCCGCCGCAGTCGCTCGCGTCGTGACGGTTGGCCCCGCAGGTGGCGAGGTGCGCGACCGAGCCTTTGGGTGGATCTTGGCCGTGCTCTTGTGTCGCGACGTGTATCGGTTCTCCACCGCCGGTACTACGTGCTACGATATACCGCGATGCGTAGCAACGATCCATCTTTGCTCATCATGGCCAGTCTCGCCGACGGGCCGAAGCATGGCTATGCGATGACGCGCGACGTGGAAGCAGTGGCCGGGGTGAAGCTCGGTCCCGGGACGCTCTATGGCGCGATTGCCCGCCTCGAGGAGCGTGGCCTGATCGAGCCGCTCGAGACGGAGGATCGTCGCCGTCCTTATCGGCTGACAGGATCGGGTGCTGCTGTCCTTCGCGAGCAGTTGACCGCACTGGAGCGCGTGGCGAGGCTCGGGCTCGGTCGCCTGTCCGCTGCCGAGGCGCGCGCATGAGAAAGCGCTTGCTGTGGCTCTATCCGGAGGTATGGCGTGATCGCTATGGGGCAGAGATGTCCGCGCTACTGGATGAAACTCCGCACAGCGTCGCCGTCGCCCTGGATCTGGTGCGGGGTGCGCTGGCGGCGCACGTGCGACCGCTCGCCGGCTCCGCGCCTGCGACCCGCGCGAGAGGCAGCATCGCCGGTGTCCTGGGCTGCTTCATCGTCTTCTGCCTCTTCGGCTCGGGCTTCGCCAAGACGACCGAGAACTATGACTACATCGAGCACGTTCATCCACTGCTCGGCATTTCACACTCGCTGATCCTGATCGCCGCGATCATCGCCGCAAGCGCGCTGGTATTGGCCGCGGCGCCGCTCGCGCGAGCCTCGCTCGCCCACGCGCAGCGGACACGCGATCCGACCCTGATGAAGCTGATCGCCGTTCCGCCAGCAGGGATCGGCATGTTTGCCGGCTCGGTCGCGCTCCTCGTCCTGTGGTTGAACACTCATCACCATCGCGCCGGCGTCGGCGGATGGTTACTGCTCGGACTCTGCGCGCTCTGCGCCGCGGCCGGCGGCCTCGCCTGCTGGGCCGCTCCACGCGCCATCATGCGCCGCATCGAAATCCCGCGCAGCACCTTCGCCATCTCGATACCCGCGATGGCGCTCCTCGCGCTCTGCATGGCGGTAATCGCGCTGGCCACCGGCGTCTTCCTGGTTGGAATCGTCACCGACTCACCCAACATCGGTGCGGCGGGCAACGGCCCCGGGCAGCTGATCGATGTCACGACCAGCATCGCGATCCAGCTCACCGCGATGCTCGCACTGAGCGCAGTCGCCGCCCTCAGCGCCGCGCGCGGCCTTCGCTCCCTGGCCACGCACCAGCCGCAACATCGCCGGTAGCGAGATATCGCACCCTCATCACGACCCCAGCACCTGCGGCGGGCTCATCGATCCCGCTTCGCTCAAACCATGAGCATCTCGAGACGAACCTCACCGTCCCCGCTCCGCGCGGATAGCGTGACCGTCCGCAGCCTTTTTCATAACTTGCACGCATGGTGGCCAGTTCTGCCCTTGCGACTGATCCTGCTGCGTACGCCCTCGCCTACGACGAAGCGAAACGCGCGCTAGACGAGCAGGAACGGGTCGTGGCCGAGTTACGGTCCCGCGCTGGGACGCTGATAGCTGCCGCTGCCATCACCACATCGTTCCTCGGCGGGCGGACCCTCAGCAGCCATCATGTCCATCCGCTGGCCTGGGCAGCGATCGGCTGCTTCGCTTTCGTCGGAATCACGCTGCTAGTCCTTCTCTGGCCGTGGCGCGATTGGCGCTTCACCGTCAATGTCCAGTCATTCATCCAGACCTACCTCGAGCCGCCCGATGCTGCACCTCTCGGTCTCCCTGCGATCCACCGCGACCTCGCCCTCCACATGCAGGCCAGCTGGCAGGCAAACCGCAGTCAGCTCCGCTGGCTTCAAGCCGCGTTTCGGATCGCCGCGATGCTGCTCGTGATCGAAGTCGTCTTATGGATCATCGCGCTCGCGAACCAGTCCTAAACTACTTACCGAGCTATGGCCGATAAGCCAACCCAGCAGCCGCCCCCGCCGCCACCGCAGCCGGTCCGCCCGAGCCCAATGCAGGGCGAGACGCGCGGCCAGTAGCCGGGACCCTCGCGATCCCGTCTGCCGGGCTGTCGGTGAGATTGCTATCCGGGCATCCCAGGCCAGTGCCCTACAAGCCTCTCCGAACTGCCACAAGCCTCAACGTGACAGGCACACGCTGGCTGGCAAACCTGTCCAAACTCCTGTCCACATAGTCGCTCGAAGCCCGAATCGCCCGTGTTTACGGGCGATAGTCGGTGAGAACGTCCGGAATCATAATCCGCGTGTCGGGGGTTCGAGTCCCTCGTCCGGGACCTCCTCCGGCATCTCTGTGATCCTGGCCTCTCTACCTCACGCCCGTCCCGGACAAGTGCTCCCTCACGGTGCCGTCGCTCAGCGCCGCCTCGCCGAGGTGGGTGATATCGACGCTTGACCCTCCGTTGCTATGAATCGCGCGCCGCAAGAGCCCGGCGTTCTCGAGCGCCTGGATCGCCTCCTGGACCGGGACGAGAAGTGGCTTGATGCTGGGACGCCGTCGGTAGCCGTCGGTCAGCCACTGCATGACCTGAAGCGTGCCGGGGCTGTTTCCCATGACGCGACGCGCCCCCTCCGCCCCCCAGGCGGGCAGGATCTCTGTGGCGAGTTCAGCCACCGGCAGCCCGCATAGGCGCTCGATTTCGACCGCCGCAGCCGTCTGCTGGGCGGCCTTGTCTTCCTTGTTTCCGAACAGCGGTGACATACCGGTCCTCCTTCGCTTCCACGCGTCGAAATCCAATTTGTGCGAGGAGCCTGGCAGCGCGGACCGGACCCGTCAGTGTCGCGCCGGTCTCGACTTCGTCTCACCGTGACAGAGGCAGCATTGTGAGAATTGCCAGCGAACACGACGGACGGAGGTGTGTCCAATGGCTGAGAGAAAACCTGTAAAGAAGGGCACCCGGCGGCCCGCCAAGAGCAATACCACGACCGGCAAACCCTCGAGGCGTTTCACGGACCAGGAGCGAGCCGCGATGAGGGAGCGCGCCGGGGAGCTGAAGGCGGGGAAGACCGACGGAGAGAGCGACGTCCTCTCGAAGATCGCCGAGATGAGGGAAGCCGATCGGACCATGGCCAAGCGGATCCATGAGATCGTCAAAGAAAGCGCGCCGGCCCTTTCGCCGAGAACCTGGTACGGGATGCCCGCGTATGCCAAGGACGGCAACGTCGTCTGCTTCTTCCAAAGCGGGCAGAAGTTCAAGTCGAGGTACGCGACGCTCGGCTTCAGCGATAAGGCGAACCTCGACAAAGGAGCCATGTGGCCGACCGCCTTCGCTCTGAAGAAGTTGACCGCCGCCGAAGAGACCAAGATCCGTGCGCTCGTGAAGAAGGCCGTGAGCTGAGGACTCGCACGGTCTCGCGGCCGCCGGAGGCGTCCAGCGCTTAGGCTGGCTGCGTGGCCCTCTCTCGGCAGTACGTGAAGCTATGCGACGCGCTGGATTTCGAAGACCGCGAGCTGCTCGGGATGATCCACTCGCTGATTCCCGAGCGTGACCCGCGCGCGTACGTCGAACGTAAGGCGTGGGAGTACGGAATGCTGCTGCTGTTCGCACGCGAGGCGGGGCTGCTCGATGAGCGCACGGAGGCGCTCTCGGTGGGGGCCGGTAACGAGCGCGTGTTGTTCTGGTTGGCCAATCGCGTCGGCCGGATCGTGGCTACGGATATCTACGGCGGCGGGCGGTTCGCCCTCAAGGAGGCTGACCGCTCGATGCTCTCCGACCCACGCGCTCACGCGCCGTACCCGTACCGTGAGGACCGACTGGAGGTTCATTGGATGGATGCCAGGCAGCTGGCATTCCCATCGGAGAGCTTCGACCTGGTGTTCAGCATCTCCTCGATCGAGCACTTCGGATCGCTGCGCCAGATCGCTCGCGCCGCGGGCGAAATCGGTCGGGTCGTCAAGCCTGGTGGTCACGCGGTGATCGTCACCGACTGTCTCGTGCGTCTGCACCCGGTGGATGCCACGCCGGCTGGCTTTATCCGGCGCGTGCTGACTCTGGGACGCCAGAGTCGCACCGCTCGACCCTTCCGTCGTGGGATGCTCGGCGAGACCTTCGCAGCCCGCGAGCTCCGGTCCCGGATCGTGCGCCCGTCAGGGCTACAACTCGTACAGGAAATCGACACAACTCTGTCGGAGAAAACGTGGCAGAGCGCGGCGGATCCGAGAGCTCACATCCTCGTACGCGCGGGGCGCTCCTTACTCACATCGGTCTGTCTCGTGCTCAACAAGCCGATCCGGAACCAGGTCTAGCATGCCTGTCATATGAGGGTGCTGAAGGTCGCGGCAACACTGGTGCTTGCTGCTGGTCTCGCCGGCTGCGGCGGTACATCGCAGATCGTCCGATCCGTCCGCGTGTCCCAGCTCGAGGGCTCGATAAGAGCCGTGCTGATCCATACCTACCGGGCTCCCCAGCCGGTGACCGTCCAGTGCGGGAGCGGGACCGTCCACGCCGGCCAGGTTCTGAACTGCGATGCGGTTTCGAGCGCGGGGCAGGGCTACCTGGTACGAGCCAGACTCCCGTGCTGGACCGCAACCTTTAACGGCAAGATCATCGAGGGGCCGGGGCTTCTGCCTCCGAGCCAGCGGCCGGCGGGCCCGATTGCGACCGGCCCCGACAACCTTCCGAACACCTTCTCGGGCTGCGTAAAGTGAGCTCAGATGCGAATTTCGGCCAAGGCTGACTACGCGGTTCGCGCGGTGGTGGAGCTCGCCGCCAGCCCCGATGGAGCTCCCGTGAAGGCCGAGCGGGTCGCCAACGCGCAGGGCATCCCGCTGAACTTCTTGGAGAACATCCTCGGCGAGCTGCGCCACTCGGGGATCGTGCGCAGTCAGCGGGGAGCCGAGGGCGGCTTTCGCCTGGCCAAGCCGGCCGACCAGGTGACGATCGCAGATGTGATCCGGGCGGTCGAAGGCCCCCTGGCGACCGTCCGCGGCGGTCCGCCTGAGGAGTCGGCCTATCCCGGTGCGGCTGCCGATCTTCCGCGGGTGTGGATCGCAGTGCGAAAGAGCCTGCGTGACGTGGTGGAGCGCGTCACCGTGGCCGACGTCGCCGGTGGCCGCCTCCCGCGCGCGGTCGTGAAGCTGAGCGACGACCCGGAGGCCTGGGTCACGCGCTGAGCTCGGCGCCCGCCTGGACCGGCATTCTCACGTACGCGATGTCGCCGGCTGCGAGCTCCAGCTCGTTGGCTTCCGCACGCGTGAGCTGTGCTCGAGCCATCGTCCCACCGGCCAGCTCCAGCTCGATTCGCACTTCGAAGCCGAGGTGGACGACGCGCGTGACCGTCGCCTCGATCGTGTCCGGCTGTGGCTCCAGCGTGATGCGGAGGTCGTGGGGACGTACCAGCTGTCCGTCCACGCGGACGGCCGGACCGAGGAAGCCCATCACGAAGTCGGTGCTTGGCTTGTCGTAGACCTCGCGCGGAGCGCCCGTCTGCTCGATCCTGCCCTCGTGCATCACCGCCACCGTGTCGGACACCTCCATCGCCTCCTCCTGGTCGTGGGTGACGAGAACAGTGGTCACGCCCTGGTCGTCGTGCAGGCGTCTGAGCCATTGCCGCAACTCGGCACGGACCTTTGCGTCGAGAGCGCCGAACGGCTCATCCAGCAGGAGTACACGCGGCTGAACCGCCAGCGCACGGGCCAGCGCCATACGCTGCCGCTGTCCCCCGGAAAGCTGAGCCGGACGTTGGCGAGCCCAGGCAGTCAGCCCGACGAGCTTAAGGAGCTCGTCGACGCGATCCTGGACCTCTGGCTTGGGTCTTTTCCGGATGCGCAGGCCGAAGGCGACGTTCTCCCTCACGCTCATGTGGTTGAACGCTGCGTAGTGCTGGAACACGAACCCCACGCCGCGGTCCTGAGGTCGAGCCCGTGTGACGTCGTGGCCATCGATCAGCACGATCCCGGAGTCGGGCGCCTCCAACCCGGCGATGATCCGAAGAAGCGTCGATTTGCCGGATCCGCTGGGTCCGAGCAGCGCCGTCAGAGAGCCTTCGGCTACCTCCAGGGTGACGTCCTCGAGCGCGGTGAACTCGCCGAACTGCTTGGACACGCCGACCACGTCGATCCTCATCTAGCTACCTCCCTCCGTGAGCCCAGCAGCGACATCAGCAACAGCACGGCCAGCGACAGGATGATCAGCTCGGTGGCGGCGGCGTAGGCGCTGGTAACAGCCTGGGGACCGAGCTGCGAGTCGCGCTGGTAGACCAGCAGGGGCAGGGACAGAGTTGAGCCGGCCACGTTGGAGGAGACGACCAGCACGGCCCCGATCTCACCCAGCGCGCGAGCCGTGGTGAGGACAACCCCGTACGCCACGCCCCAACGAATCGAGGGAAGGGTGACCCGCCAGAATGTCTGCCAGGACGACGCGCCGAGCGTTGCGGCGGCCTCCTCCTGTTCCTCGCCGACCTCCAAGAGGATCGGTGCCACTTCCCGCACGACGAACGGCAGGGACACGAACACAGTGGCCAGGATCATCCCGGCAGGGGCGTAGATGACTCTGATGCCGTGGTTCAGAAACCAGCTGCCGAACCAGCCGTCCTGGCCGTAGACGAGGATCAGCGCCAGTCCCACGATCACAGGTGAGACCACGAACGGCAGGTCGATCAGGGCGTCCAGGATCGCTCGTCCGCGAACCCGGCCACGCACCACGACCAGCGCGCAGCCGACGCCGAAGACGGTGTTCAGCGGCACCGCGATCGCCGCGATGATGATCGTCAGCCATAAGGCGCTGATGGCGGCTGGAGTGGTCATCCAGTCCCAGGCCGGTCCAAGACCGTGCTCAAATGTCCGTACCAGCACCACGCCGATCGGGAGCAGCAGCAGGCCGGCCAGATACAGCAGGCCGACCGCGCGTAGCGACAGGGTTGCGGGCGGGCTAATACGCATTTCGCGTCCCCAGCCAGCGCATTAGCCCCAGCACGATCAGCGAGATAGCCAGCAGGACTACCGACAGGGAGGCGGCTGCCTGAGTGGCGTCGCTCTCGATGTCGGCGAAGATCACGATGCTGGCGATTTGCACCTTCCCCGCGATCAGCACGAGGGCCCCGAATTCACCTACAGCGCGCGCGAACCCCAGCGCCGCTCCCGACGCGATTGCAGGGCGCAGCGACGGCAACACGATCCGCCGGAAGATGGTGGCGTTGGAGGCGCCCAGGGATGCCGCGGCCTCCTCGGCCTCGGGATCGAGCTCGATCAGCACCGGCTGCACCGCCCTGACCACGAACGGCAACGTGACGAACAGCAGAGCCAGCAGCACTCCGGCGCGGGCGTAGGCGAGGTGGAGGCCGAACGGGCTGCGGGGACCGTATAGGGCGATCAACGTCAGCCCGGCGACGATCGTCGGTAGGGCGAACGGCAGGTCGATCAGGCTGTTCACCAGCCGCTGTCCCGGGAAGCTGTCCCTCACCAGAATCCACGCCACCAGGGTGCCCATGACGGCGCCGATGGCTGCGACCACCAGCGCGGCCGCCAGGGTGATCCCGAGCGCGCTGAGGGCGCCGGGGGTCGTGACCGAATCGAAGAACTGGCCAAGTCCGGGTGCGAACGCCTTCTCCGCCACCGCGGCCAGCGGGATCAACACGATCACGCTGATGTAGAGCGTGACCATGCCTAGCCCCAGAGCGCCTCGCGGCACGCGCAGGCGGGCCCGCCAGCCGGCGGGCGCGCGCGCCACGTATGAGCTCGCTGTGCTCATCGTCGGTTCCTAGCTCGAGGCGGTTGGGACTCCTGCCGCCTGCTCGATCTTCGTGATCTCCCCGGTTGACGGGGCGAAGAAGGTCTTGGTGACCTTCGTCCAGCCTCCCAGGCTGTCGATCGTGAACAGCTGCGAGGGCGTCGGGAACTTGCTGGCGTACTTCGACGCCACCGACTGGAGCACGGGTCGATACCCGTCCTGGGCCCAGATGGTCTGCCCGGCCGCCGTCCACAGCCAATCCACGAAGGCCCTGGCGGCAGTGGCGTTCGTACTCTTCGCGGTGACGGCGATCGGCGTCTGGATGAGGATCGTCTGCCTTGGCACGAAGTGCTGAATCGCGGTGCCGGCCTTCTCCGCCGAGATCGCCTCGCTCTCGTAGGAGAGCAGCACGTCGCCCTTGCCACTGGCGAACGTCTGCATCGCCGCGCTCCCGCTCGAGTCCTGAACGCTCACGTTCTTGGTCAGGAGGGTCTTTACGTAGGCAAGCGCTTCGCTGGGCGACCTGCCCTCCTTTAGCTGCGCGCCGTACGCCGCAAGGATGTTCCAGCGCGCGCTGCCGGAGGTCGAAGGATTAGGCGTGATCACGTCCACGCCGGGCTTGATCAGGTCGTCCCACCCAGTGATGTGTTTGGGGTTGCCCTTGCGCACGACGAGGACGACGACCGAATCTGAGGCAATTCCCTTCTGCGGGTTGGCATCCCAGTTCGACGACACGACCCCGGCCTTTACCAGGCGCGTCACGTCAGGGGTCGTCGAGAACGCGACGATGTCCGCCGGCTGCCCGGAGGCCACGGCACGGCTCTGGGAGCCCGACGCGCCGAACGAAAGGGAGAACCCGACCCCCTTGCCGGCTGACGACTTGGCGAATGCGGCGGTGAGGGCGTCGTAGGCCTTTTTTGGGGTGGAGTAGGCGACGAGGTTGACCTGGTCCTTGCCGCCGGACGATCCGGACGAGCCGGTGTTGGTGTCAGCGGAGCCCCCGCATGCCGCCAGGCCGCCCGCGAGCCCCAACGCCGCGAGCGCCGCCAGTGTTCCTGAGGCTTTGGATCGCGTGCGTAGTGTCATGAGTCCTCCGGTTCTCGATGTCAAGTGAGTCGATTGACTTGCTTGCCCAGAACGCAGTACAGTAGCAAATGTCCACTTTGTCAGTTGAGAAGATGTATTAAGTCCGCTTTGAGAGCTCCTGTCGTAGTCGCGCTTGAGGAGACTGCGCTCGCTCGCTCGCGCTTAGAGAAGCGCTCCGTCCGCTCGCAGCTCGCGCTTAGAGGATCGCTGAGCCCCGAAACGGCCCCCGTCTCAGCTCAGAGCGTGTTGCGGACGAGCAGGATCGCGATGATCACGGCCGCGGCACCGGCTGCAATAGCAATCAGCGCGGCGAGAAGCCGGAGTCGCACCGCGCGCGCTCTTCGATTCACGAGCTCGCCTTCAGCGTGAAGGGGGCGGTCAGGTAGTGCCCATCGATGTACGTGAGCAGGAACATCCGCCACGTGCCCGGTTCAGGTAGGAGCACACCGACCTTCAGCTGGCCGGGCTGGCTCGAGCTACCGGTGACCCTCGCCGCTCCGAGCGCGGAGGTGCAATAGATCGCGCCAGGGCTGCAGACGTGGGTGTGGAAGTAGTCGAGCGTTCCCTGGTGGATGAAGATCGAATGGGCCTTGGCGCCACGCCACGTGGAAAAGACCGCCTTGGCCCCGTCGGGCCGGCGCACGTCGATCGTGAGGAACGCCGGTTGAATGGCCTTGAGCTGCGGGTGTCCCTCGATCGTGAACGTGTAGCCGTCCACCGTTTCGGATCCCTGGTAGGGCGGGACGGGCTGAGGATGGTAGGCCCCTCGAACAGTGACCCATGTGAATAGCTGGAAGTTGATGGGCGAGTTCGGCGCTGTGTGGGCCGGGTATGCGTCGACGATGATTCGGTAGCGGCCGGGCGTTGGGAACACCACCGGCTGCGTGACCTTGCCGCTGGGGTCGATGTCAGAGTCGTCGTACTGGACATGGCTGTCGTCACTGCGGACGATGATCAGGTCCACGCCCGCGTGAGGATCGCAGCACTTGCGATAGGCGACGAGCGGCTGGCCGGAGGGCTGCTGGATCGAAAATGAGAGCGCGGTCGCACGCCCCGCCACCACCGGAGAGGCGGGCTGGAAGCCTGTCAGGCTGAACGTCTTGGCTGGTGCGACGTAGGGGGTGGTGAGCCCGCTTGAGCCCCGAGCCGCCGCAGGCGGCGAGGATCGCAGGAGCGGCGAGGAGTGCGAGTGAGGAGTGGCGGAGCTTCATCCATTTGCCTGGTCGACGATCAGCACCGAGAAGGGAGGCCCGCCCAGGGGCGCGATCTGGAAGTTCAGGCTCCACCGCCCGACCATCACCAGCGCCGGGGCGCTCCTGGAATACACGCCCGGCTGGGTTTCGGTGAGCTGGTATTCCTCCTGGGGCATCTGCATCTCCAAATGGTTGAAGGTCAGTGTCACGTTAGCTCCCTTCACGGGCTGCCCGTCCTTGGTGATACGCAGGTCAAACGAATCCGGTGCGGCCGCCCTGTTCGGCGAGACGAGCACCTGAAAGACGTAGCCGAAGCGGTTTACCGTCGCCACGACGCGCCCCGGTCCGACCCGGGCCACCGCCGAGTTCTCGAGCGCAAACGCCGGCGGTGGGGGAGCGAGGCTCGAGAGCACGGCAGCCGCGAAAACGATCCCCGCTACCACCACAACCTCCCCGCTGAGGAGCCGCCGCAGCAGGCTGGCCGCTGGCTGCCCGACGGCTGGGGTCTCGCCTGACGCGATCAGCCGGGGACGTGACCGGAGCAGGTTTCCCGACGCGATTGCCATCGCCAGCAGCAGCAGTCCTGTCTTGACGAGGATCGCCTGGCCATAGCTGGTTTCCCAGAGGGCGTTGATCGCGGGCAGGTGGTCGAAGGCTTCGCCGATTCCGGTGGCCGCCAGCACGGCCACCGAGCAAAGGGCCACGGCAGAAAAACGAGGCACCGAAACCCTCAGCCCGGCTACTCGCGCCGCCGATGGCAGGGCGAACCACAGCACCACGAGTCCGATCAGGCCCCCGAGCCACACCGACGCGGCGGCCATGTGCACCCAGTCGAAACCCAGCGTCAGGCCGCGAGGCGAGGTCTGTGCCGCATGGCCGGCTGTCCCCGGCAGAACGAGTACCGCCGCCGCGGCCAGCAGTGCGCCAACGATTGCCACCAGCCCGGCGATGGAGCGGCGCTCGCGGTGAGGCTCGTCGAGCCAAACTGCGATCCAGGCGGCGATGCAGAACAGCGCAAAGCACAGCTCGAGATCCAGGATCGCCCGCCCAAACGCCGTCACTCGAAACAGCGGGACGACGCCGCCCAGGTCGACTACAGAGCGCAGCGACTGGTATGCCGTGGTGACGTCGAGGTAAACAGGAATGGCAATCAGCCCTAGGACCGACGAAATCACGAACGCCACCGACAGCGCCCGAAGGCTCACCCCCTCGACGCGCCTGACGAGGGGCCGGGCGATCAGCATCCGCAGCACGAACAGCCCGATCGCCACCATCACCGTGATGAACATGGCCCAGCGCGTGATCAGGAGCTGCGGCGCCGTCGAGGTCGAGGCAATGCTGGGCACCCGAAACTGGGGCGCCGGCCCCGGATTTGGCCCGACCGCATAGGTGAACGCGCCCTGGACCGGGTGCCCGTCCACAGAGATCGCTCGCCAGTAGATCAGGTACCAGCCCTCCGGCAGATGGGGACGCAGCGGCACCACGAGGGTGTCGGGGTTGGACGGCGACCGGGCTACCGGACCGGTGGTTTGCTGCTGGCCCTCAGTGTTGGTGACCGAGATGATCGCGAAACGCGGCTCCACCGCCTCGTCGTAGGTCAGCTGAACCGTGGGGGGCGGAGCGCTCAGCACGCCGCTGGCCGCGGGCACGGTCTTGATGAGGTACGCGTGCGCCGATGCGGCCGCGGGCAGCGCCAGGAACAGCGCCGCGGCGGCCAGTGTCAGCGCGATCCGCCCCTTCGGAGTCATGCCAGGGGCCGGTCCCTTGAGCCCGTCCCAACCAGTGCGAACCCACCGGCCAGGAGGCCGAGCGCTCCGAGTACCAGCGCGATGATGCTCAGCGTGGACGTGCCGCCACCGCCCAGCGAACTGGCGACGTCGATGGTGGGCGCCGGCGAATCTGAGGACTCGGGGCCTGCCCAGTTGACGATTGAGCCGTCGGAATAGGTCTGCTGGACCTGGAATGTGTAGCTCTTGGCCGAGGCGGGCTGAGCAAGGAACGAGAAGAGCGAGTCCTGACCGGTGGGAGTGTGGCCGCCGGTCCACGTCACCTGTGTGATCACGGCGCTGTTGCCCGAGCCGCTCTGCTGGATCTTCTGGTGCCACCCGGGTGGCGGCGGAGCGAACGAGTCGATGCCGAAGCCAGAGGGGACGGTCATCACGAGCTTGGTCGTGGTCACGCCATCCCTCTCAGTGGGAACTGCCAGGCTGTAAAGCTGGAGCTTGTTCACCACCGATACCGCCGGGCTCACGCGCGCGTGCGCCGACGCCGCGGCGGGCACCAGTAGCAGGGCGGCACTGACGGCAAGTGCCGCACCCGCAACTCGGTGAGTCTGGAATTTGTGCTTCACGTTGACGTCCTCCTCGCATTGGTCCACCTTTGAATGGCTAAGCGCGCGCCGAGCAGCGCGCGACGCATTGCCGCCGTCGGGCGGCGGCAGGAGGCTGCACTTAGCAGCCCGGTGCGAACGCGCTCAGGCGGGCGGGCCGCGGCCTGACCATCCGGCTGCCAGCGGAGCCGGCCGCGGGATCCAGGCCGCGCGGGGAGGGCGCGAGGAGGGCTGCGTGGAGAGAGACGCGGTGCGCACGCGCGAGCGACAGGCGATCTCTTCGAGGAGCGCCCGGGCACCGTGCAGCAGAGCGGCAAGCACGAGCCCTACGACCAGCGCGGCCGGGATTGCCCACCAGCCGCCGTAGCCGAAGATGCCCGCCAGCGCCACCGGATGACCGCTGACGATGAAGCCCTCCAAGAGTTCCTGCAACACGTAGATGCCAAGCAGGCACGCAGCACAGACCAGCCACAGCGCGGCAAACGAAACCGTGTAGCGGCTCAGCGACGACTGACCGCGGAGGGCGCGGCCCACGGCTTTGAGAAACGCTCCGGCCGCCACTGCCAGGATGAGCACGATCCACGGGACAACCGAGTGCAGGTAGGAGTGGCCCTGGCGCTCCAGCTCGGCTCCGGCGTGCCCTCCGAACGCCAGCCAGTAGCGCAGCTGGTGAACGGCGAACGCCGCCGCGGGCATCAGCGCCACCGGCGCCAGCCGCGAGATCGGAAGGCCCGGGCGCATGCGCATCTCCCTTGCAGGTTACGCGGTCAGGCTCCTGGCGGGAACAGGTAGGAGCGGTGCGGCGGGACGTACGGCCCTACCTCGAGCACGATCTCCGCGTGCGGTGTCAGCGGCAGCGCCCGCACCGAGCCGCTCCAGCGCCGGCCGTCGAGGAAGGCCACGACCCTACCCGCCGCCGTCGCCGTGAACGAGGCGAGCCGTCTTGTGGAAAGCGGCTGACCCCAGCTGCGAAAGAGGTCGGCCAGCCGAGGCTGCTGTCCACTCCGCACGAGGACGATGCCCGTCGCGTCAAGCGTGACCAGGCTTCCATAGCAGCGTGCGTGGATGATGCGTCCTGTCGAAAGCCGCCGCGGCGGCCGCGTGCCGATCCCGGCGGGCACAAGCACGACCTCGTTCGCGGCGAACAACTCGATGTGAATCCCGTCTCGAGCTCCAAGCTGTGGCTTGCAGGAACCGAGCACGGGGCCACGTGCGGGCGGGCGAAACCGCGGTGGGGGGCCGATCGGCCTTGCCTGCGATAGGAGCGCGGGCGCGATCTCGGATGAGGACGAGGCGGTCCCGCAGCCTGCCGCGGAAAGCAGCAGGACGGCGAAAGGCCAGCTAAGCGGCGACCGCTTGCTCGCGATCGGATGCACGATGCGCGCTAGCGCCGACCTGCTCTGGAGCACGAAAGGCGAGCAGCAGCAGCGCGGGCCCGGCCGACAGGCATACAACCGTCGTGACCCGGGCGACGAAGTTCGGCAGGGTGGTGAACACATAGCCATTGACGAGCGTCGGCACGAACTCGATTCCCTGACCGATCGCTGCGAGCCCAATCAGCAGCAGCGACAGGAACCCGAGACGACCTGACGACAGCCAGATCGCCATGGCCGCCACGAACGCCAGGATCAGCGCCAGGACAATCAACTGGCTTGCGGTGACGGTCGGGCGGCCGTAGAGCTGACGCCCCGCGGCTCCGACGGTCAGCGCAATCAATACCCCGACCGCCAGCGCCCGCGCCCCCCAGGTGTCCAGCGCGGACCGTCGGATCCGCCAGCTCGCCGCGACGCACAAAAGGATGACGGCGATCGGCCAGAACCAGACAATCGACGGACGTGCGGTGTGTAGGAGGACGCCCGTGAACGCGCCTGAGCGGCCATCGACGAGCGCCGGGATGGTCCAACGTCCGACGTAGGCTGAGCCGGGCGCGAGGGCCACCGACGCGAGCGCGTGAAGTCTTCCGTCGTGCCATGAGTACACGTGACCCAAGGTCGCTCGCTCCCAGTCCGGACGCGTCGGCAGCGTGCGCGGGGGCGTGACCGGGTTGGCGAGGTTGAGGTAGTACATCGAGGAGTTTCGGTTGACATCGACGCCGGCGCGGTAGAAGCGCAGGTACGGAGCCCCGCGGTCGTCAAACACGATCAACGTCTCCGCTGGGTCGACCTGGAGCCACAAGCGCTGATCGCCTCCCAGCACCTGGGCGACGGTGCCGGGCGGGGCCGACTGAAGCTTGGCCAGGTAGCTCGAGGCGATTGGATCGGCGGGGCCGCTGTGCGCCTGCGCCGTGGCTGGAAACACGCTCAGGATCGCTGCCAGAAGCACGAGCGTGGCCCGGCGGCGATTCAGCGGGCTCTTAGACTGCGGTTGCATGTGGAGGCGGCTGTTGCTGTCGGTCACCATCATCGCATCGTGCTGCTGGGCGTCCGCCCCCGCGATGGCCGATGGTGACCCGGCCAGCGACGTTCTCGCAACACAATCATTGTTCCTGCCGCAGGACGCCGGTGTCCCCGGGCCGGTACAAGCACAGCTCATCTCACTGCTCGGCGAGGCCGAGCGGAGCAGATACCCGATCCGTGTCGCGATCGTGGCGTCGCCCTCCGACCTGGGCTCGGTGAGCGCGCTGTGGCGGCAGCCACAGACCTATTCGCGGTTCCTCGGCCGGGAGCTGGCGCTGGTGTTTCACGGCCCGCTGCTCGTCGCGATGCCGAACGGGTTCGGCCTGTACGTCCCTGGCGGGACGCGGCCGGAACAGCCTCCAGCCCTCGCCGGCGTGACCCCCGGAACAGCCGGCTCGGCCTTGGCGTCGGCGACGATCGAGGCGGTCAGACGAGTGGCCGCGGCGGCCGGCCATCGCCTGCCTGTGCCCACCAGCAGCACTCCGGTCAAGGCCGGCTCGGGCAGCGTGGTCCCGTGGCTCGTGTTCGCGCTCGGGCTGGCCCTTGTGGTGCTGGCGTGGAGTGCCAGCCTGCGGGCGCGTCCGCTGGGGGCGAGCGGCCGGGAGCTGCCGCCCGCCGCCTAGATGTGAGGCCGTCCGGGGGCGCTACCGGGCTTCGGCGCCGCGGCGGTATCGGTACGCCGCAATCCCCACGGCCAATAGCACGAGCGCGGCCACGATCCCCGCGATCGCCGCCGCCGGCGGGCCGCCGGAACCGGAGCCGCTGCTCGTACCGCCGCCGGAGCCGGAGAGGCTCTTCCCCTGAGCCTTTGCGATCCGCTGGACCGCGAGGATCGCCGACTGAGCCAGGCCGTTGGACGCGCCGCTGGTGTTCACCTTGAGGCCCGCAAGCACACTGGGGGAGCCGGCGTTGGCGATCCCGAAGCCCGCCGGCATGACCACGAGCAACGGCTGCGGCGCCTGGAATGAAATCTCCCGGTCCAGGAACAGAGCGTAGGTCTGGGGCATCCCGAACATGTTCGGCAGCGCGCCGAGGTCGACCGGGCTTTGGATGATCGCCACCTTCAGGTTCAGCGCCTGTTTCTGGAGCTGAGCCAGCTCTTGCTGAAGCTGGTTCTGGAGCGCGGACGACACAGGCGGCTGGAACGGGTAGAACGCGGGCGCGCCGAGGAGGACGTCGCTGGCTGGATCCGCGTCGGCCAGCACAAAGGCCGGAAGCACCAAACACCCCGCGGCCAGCACCGCCGTGATCAGACGTCGCGTCATCTTCATAGGCCCGCGGGGAACAGATACGCGCGGTGGGGCGGGATTGCTGGACCGACTTCGACCACGATCTGAGCATGGCGGGCCAGCGGGATGCCCGTCGGATCCCCGCGCCAGCGCCGGCCGCCGACGAACGCGTGGACGGGGCCGCGGAACCCGGCCAGCCGGGTGCGCGAGAGCGGTTGACCCCAGAGCCTGAAGAGCTCGCCGAGGGAGGGAGCGGGATGGGCTCCTGCCGAGATGACCACGACGCCGGTGGGGTCGAGGGTGCGTAGCCCGTAGAGGCAGCGGCCGCCCCGTACGAACACGCCCTGTCGCCGTTGCGGCAGCGCGACCCCGATCCCCCCGGGCACCTGCACCTCGTGGTTCTGCGCAAACAGCTCGATGTGGGCCCCATACTGGCCCGCTCCACGGCCGGCGCATCGCCAGCGTCCGATGGACTCGCCCGCGGCGACCGTCGGGTTGCCAAGGGGACCGGGGCGGAACGCGGGGCCAAGTCCGATCGGTCGGGTCATCGCGAGGTCAAGCGCCAGCACTGAACGGCTCTCGGGCCGCGGGGAGTACCGGTTGGCATCGCGGCCACCACATCCTGCGGCCGCCAAAAGCCAGCCGGCGATCATGATGATGTGGCTGCGCCGCATCGACCGGCTGAGCGCGGAAGCCGTCCAGGGGCATCAATGCGCGCACGCCTCGACCTTCTGCTGGTCCGCCTTCTGGTCTGTGGGACCGACCACGATGTTCCCAATGGTGTCGTAGCGCGGGCCGGGGCCATTGGCGAACGACTTGGCGTCTGACGGGGTGTCGAAGAAGTAGACGAAGTAAAGGCTGTTCGTCGTGTTTACCTGGAGTTTTTGGGTCACGCCAGTCACCGTCGAGTGAGTCGCTGAGACCGTGTAGCCGGCGCCCTTCAGACACGACTCGACGGTGGACACCGACGGGCTGTCGCCCGACGTGCTGGACGTAGTGGAGGTGCTTGGCGTGAGCGGTGTTGTCGGGGCGGGTGTGGGCTTGTTTGGTGTGTGTGTTGTGCCGGTGAGGGCGATGGCGAGGCCGGTGGCGAGTCCGGCGAGTAGGAGCGCGCCGATTAGTGCGAGGATGAGGGGGAGGCGTTTGTTTTGTTTGGGTGTGGGGGTGGGGGGTGGTTGTTGGGTGAGGGTGGGGGGTGCTGGTGGGGGGCGGCCGTGGATGGCGTGCTCGAGCGCGCGGGCGAGTTCTCCGGTGGTCCGGTAGCGTTGGTTTGGGTCTTTGGCCATCGCTTGTTGGATCGCGTCGGCCAGCGCGGCGGGGGTGTTTTCAAGGCGGGGGGTGGGGTCGTTTACGTGCGCGAAGATCTTGGCGACGTCTGAGTCGCGGGGGAACGGGACTTGGCCTGAGAGCAGCTGGTAGGCAACGCACCCCAGCGCGTATTGGTCTGCTCGCCCGTCCAGCGGTTTGCCCTCTACCTGTTCGGGGGCGATGTAGTCAACGGTCCCTACAAACGTGCCGGTCTGGGTCATTCCCTGCGAGTCGCTCACCCGCTTGGTCAGCCCGAAATCGGTCAGGTAGACCTGGTCGTGCGCGGCGATCAGGATGTTCCCGGGCTTGACATCGCGGTGCACCAGCCCGCGCTGATGGGCGACATCGAGCGCGCCCGCTACCTGCGAGACGATCCGCACCACCCGCGCGGGGTCAAAGGGCTCCCCGGAGCGCATCAGCTGCCCCAGATCAACCCCCCCGGGCACATAGCGCATCACGATGAACAAAAGCCCCTGATCCTCACCCACCCCATACACCGGGATCACGTTCGGATGCTCAATCTCCGCCGCCATCGCCGACTCGCGCTCAAACCGCGCCCTAAACGCCTGATCAGCCGCCAACTCAGGCGCGATCACCTTAATCGCCACCAACCGATCAGGACGCTCCTGACGCGCCCGGTACACCACCCCCATCCCACCACGACCAGCCACCCCCTCAACCCGATAACCCCCCAACACATCCCCAGGCCGCAACTCACGCACGCCGCCGCAGACTAACCCAAGATCCCCGCGAGCGGGGGGCTTCAGCCCAAGCTCAGGGGCTGACGGCAGGCCACACGGCGATCCCGTCGGCTGGCAGGTTTACCCGCTGCGGTGAACCGCAGGCCGGAATCCGCGACAGCGTCGTGCGCGCGATCAGCTCGAGGCCGCCGACGTCGAGCGTGATCTCGCGCCGGAACCCACGGTCCAGCGTGTCGGTCACCGCCGCCAGGTACGCGCCATCGGCTTCGAATGAGACCAGTTCGGGCGGAACCGTCCACATGACCTCGGTGCCCGGCGCCAGCTCGGCCGTAGGGGCGGTCAGCGCGAGCCCGCCGGTGCAGACCAGCCCGTGGCGTTCGACGCGGCCTAGATGAGCGTTCGGCATCCCAACGAGCGCCGCGACCTCTGTGCTGTTGGGGCGGGCGAACACCTCCGATACGGATCCTTGCTGGAGGACTCGACCATCGCTGAGAACGATCACCTCATCGGCCAGCAGCGCCGCCTCCTCCGGATCGTGCGTCACCAGGACGGTGGTCAGTCCCGCCTCGCCCTGGAGCCGGCGCAGCTCGCGATATAGCCGGCCGCGAACCGGAGCGTCGAGCCCGCTGAAGGGCTCGTCCAGCAGGACCAGCGCGGGTTGACGGGCCAGCGCACGAGCCAGCGCCACGCGTCGCTGCTGGCCACCCGAGAGCTCCTGGGGAAACGCTCCTGGAGCCCTGACAGGCCAAGACGGTCGAGCCACCAGGCGGCGAGCGCCGAGTCGGCGTCCACCGCGAAGTTGACCTGCTGCCAGACGGTGCGGCGGGGCAGCAGCGCGGAGTGCTGGGGCAGGTACCCGAGCTGCCGGTTCTCCGCCGGCAGCTCGCCGAGCTCCCGGTTCGCCGGCGTACGACCTCGGCCCGATCCGGCTCGGTGAGGCCCGCCAGCAGCCGCAGGGTGAGCGTCTTCCCTGCGCCAGAGGGCCCCAGGAGGGCCAGCCGCGAGCTGCTGGCGGCGTGCTCGACTCGAGAGCAGGAATTCGCCGAGGCGCTTATCGAGCGAGAACCGAAGCGGCGCGCGCCGAGGCCGCGCCGGCGGGGTCGCGGGCGGAGCGGCAGCGGCGCCCGCGGCCGTCGGCGCCGGGCTGGCCCTGGACGGCGACGAGTATCACGCAGCGCCGTGCCCAGCGCGCGGCCACCGGAACGACGTGGCTGGCAGGCCGGTGCTGTCGAACTGCACGAAGGTGAACACCGGGCAGCGAGTACGGGTGGTAGGCCAGGATCACCGTGGCGCCGAACTCGCCGAACGCGCGCAGCCACGCAAGCAGCAGCCCGGCCTGAACGCCCGGCCAGGCCAGCCGGCAGCGCCACCCTCAGGAAGCGGGCCACCGGCGATGACCCAGCGTGCGCGCGACGTCCTCGAGCGCGGGATCGACGCCCGCGAATGCCCCGCGGGCGGCAACGATCAGAAACGGCGCTGCGACGAACGTCTGCGCGATCACGATCCCCGCTCGGGTGTCGGTCAGCTGTCCGCTGAACAGTCGGCCCAGCGCCGTGTACGGGCCGACCAGGTACAGCAGCAGGATCCCGCTCATCAGCGGCGGCAGCGCCAGCGGCAGCGCCACCAGCACGAACAGCGCGTCGGCCAGCGGCCCCCGCGCCCGGGCCAGGCAGGTAGGCCAGCGGGATGCCCGAGCACCGCGATGATCGCCGGTCGAGATCGAGGCGGTGATCACGGAAGTGACGAGGGCCCCCCCCAGGCCGGGGACGCCGGGCGCGCCGTGCCCGAGGCGGACCACGAACGCCACGATCGGCGCGGCCAGGTAGATCGCCAGCAGTCCGCCCAGCCACGGCAGCGGGCTGAGCGCGCGCCGGGTCACCGTCGAGCTACGACCGCACGCAGCTCGCGGGCACGCGCAGCGGCGGGAGCCCGCCACTGGGGCGGGATGGCCGTGAGGCCGTGCCGTAAGAGGATCGCCCTCCCCCTGGGTCCGAGGAGAAACACGAGGAATGCCTGCGCGCCAGACGCGTTACGGCGCCGCCCTGAGGATCGTGACCGTGTATGTGGCGCTCGCAGAGACACCGGTCAGCGGGACGGTGGGGATGTGCTGCTCGCGGGCTTCGTTCGCATAGAAGAACCCGGCGTCCAGCTGTCCGGCCTCGAGCCGCCCGACCAGCGACTCCTCGGGGAACACTGCAAAGCTCGGCAGTGCCTGCGTCAGCGCGGGCAGACGGAGCATCCGGCTTGCCCGTCCGATCGCTTCCACGGTCAGCTTGCCCTTCGGATCGAGCTTCGGGTCGGTCCTGCCCACACGGATCCCGGGCTGTGTGATGACGCGGTACCACGGCTCGCGGCGGAACTGCGACGCGAACCTGCTGTGCGGGTTGTAGCCGATCACCAGCGGAGCCCTGGCGAACGTCATGTACCAGCTCACCCAGCTTCCGTTTGTCGGTCCCTCCAGCCCGCGGTTCGCCTTGGGGCTGGCGCTAACGAATACGTCGCCCTGCCTGACGTTGCCCTTGATCTGCGCCACCAGCTCGGTCGACCCCGCGCCGACGCCCTGAAAGCCGTAGCCGTCCGTCGCGGGCAAATGCCGGGCCCGAGGTCATGCTCCATCAGGTTGACCAGCGAGCCGGCGTACAGGACGGACACCGCGCCGCGCCCGGACCCCGACCCACATCCACTGATCGCGGCCACCAGAAAGGCAGCGACCGTGACCGCCGCCGCGGGCCTCAATGCGCCGCCCCGCCAGCGCCGACGTCAACCGCCGCCCCGCTCGATCATGACCGACGTGGCTTTCACCGTCGCCGTGACGTGGTCACCCTTGCGCAATGCGAGCTCCTCAACCGAGTCGCGCGTGACTGCAGCCGTCACCCGAAACGGGCCGGCCTCGATCTCGACCAGCGCCATCACGCCGTCTGCCTCCACAGACGCGACCCGTCCCGGGAAGCGGTTGCGCGCCGAGAGCTGGGCGTCGGTTCGGTGACGCTGAGGGCGGCGCCTGAGCCGCTGGACCTCCCGGGCGGCAACGAGCCGACGGTTGCGCTCGTCCCGCTGCGTGCGGAGCTTTCCGACCCGCTCCCAGCGCCGCAGGGTGTCCTGGCTCACCCCGATCGCCCGTGCGGCCTCGCCGAGGGTGAGCAGGTCCTTTTCCACGATGCATAAGCATTGCATAGGCAGCGGTAGCGCGCGCCCTCAGAGCGCCGCCCGCCGGGAGCGCGGCGAGCGCGCACGCGCCGCCCCGCGCGGCCGCCCCCGCGCGGCCGCCCCTACCCGCTACCGCTCAGCGTCGAGTCATCTCCGGAGCTCCCCGCCGCAAGTAACCGCCTGAACGCTCCCGGCTGCAGCTTGAGCATTGCGTCCAGGAAGGCGATGGTTGTCCGCTCTACGGCCGTCAGCTCCGGCCCAGCCTCCGTGTAGGGCGGAAGGTGGCCGGCTCCGATCAGGCGGAGCAGAAACTTGGGCGGTGCGGCCTGGTCATAGAAATCGGCGGTCAGGTTGGGCGGGTTGATCGTGTCGGCTGTGCCCTGCACCGCCAGAAGCGGTGGACCTGAACGCGGCATCGCAAATTGGTGAGCGAAGGGGTCCTCGGCGCCGGAGAGAATCATCGCGGCGCCGATCCGCGGATCGCGCTGGTGGGGGTCATAGGCGGCGGCTAGGGCGGTATCCCCGCCATCGGATTGGCCGGTGACGGCGATGCGCCTCTGGTCGACGATGCCCGCCAGCCGCCCATCGCCGCTTGAATCTGAGATCAGCGAGGAGATCACGAGGCTCATGTCCGCGGGCTGATTGACCAGGTCGTTCTCGTTCGGGCCGCCCGGAGCGTTCGAGTTCTCCAGCGGGAACACTGGGGCGGCTACGACGTACCCGGCTCTCGTCCACGCATCGAGCAGGAGCGAGTACGGCTGCGGGCTCACGGCGAAGCCGTGGCCGAAGACGACCAGCGGAAACGGTCCGGGGGCCTGGCCTCCGGCGACCACCTTGGGATAGCGGACGATTGTCTGAAAGGAGCGAGGCGCCGTGCCGATCTTGCGGGTGGGGTCGACCAGCTTCAGAGTGACGGTCGCGATCGCGTACGGCTGTGGCTCCGCTGGAGCAGGCGCGCGACGACTCACCGCCAGGGTCAACGCCCGGTAGACCGCCGGGCCAGGTGGCCTCTCTGCGGAAATCGTCCGGGGAGAGCGTCCCGTGGTGGACGCGGTCCGCGCGCTCAGGTGGTGGCCTCCCGATGCGCAGCCCACCACAAGCAGCGACACCGCCGCAGCGAGGCCCGCCCGGAAGCGGACCCGGGCTCACCCTCCCAGTGCGTACTGCTGCACGTCCGCGTCGAGGCTTCCCTGCGTCTCGTACTGCCCGGTGTGTACGTAGGTGACTTTGCCCGAGCGATCGATGAAGACGGTCGTGGGGAGACCGGCGAGGCCCTGAGGCAGCACGCCCTGCATCTGAGAGGTCGAGACGGTTTGGTAGCTGGGATAGCTGACCGGATGCGCGGACAGGAACGACTCCGCGTCAGAGGCGGAGTCGCTCGTGTCAACGCCAAGGAAGGCGACCTGCCGCCCAAACCGCACCGAAGCCGAGGCAAACAGGGAGAACTCACTCCGGCAGGGCCCGCACCATGACGCCCAGGCGTCTAACACCTTGGGAAATCCGCGGAGCGAGTGCAGGCGGTTCACGAGCGCGGTCTCTGGGCCGAGCAGCTGCCCGGATTGGCTGTGGAGGGCCGCCAGCGCGGCTGGCGACCCGGCCAGCGCGGCGGACGCAGCAGCGCCTGACGTCGGCGACGTAGGCTCCGCACGCAACGCAGCGCGGACCGAGCGGATCAACCTGTCAGTCGTCAGTGGCCCCTCGGTGGAGGCGTCGAAGTAGGAGAGGATGCGGCCGGTGGGGCTGGTGACCACGAACCAGGGCTGGTCCTGGACCTGGTAGCCATCGCCCACCCGTCCGGACCCGTCGATAGCCATCGGGAAGGACGGCTTTCGCTTCAGCGACGCCAGGAACTGGGGCAGGGCATTCCTGGAGGGTTCAACGCTGGCTTCGTCGACGGCGACGAGCCGCGGCAGACCGTCGGCGCGGGCCAGCGCCTGGTAGCGCTCGAGCGCGTCCAGCTGGGAGCGCAGCGGAAACACCTGGGTCGTCCAGGTCGCAAAGAAGAACGTCACCTGGGGTCTACTCCCGGCGCCGAGTGTGACCGGCGATCCGGTCGCCCCCGGTAGGGTCACGCGCGAATCGGGGCCGATCGGCGGGATCTCGGCATACGAGCCGGACGAATACACGCGCGGATGCCCCGGAAGCAGCGTTGCCGCCTGCTGCGCGAGCAGTTGCCCGAGCTGGCCCACGGCTGCGTATGACTGCTGGGTGATGTAAAGCCGGACCAGCCGTCCGCGGGTGTCGATCATGAACAGAGCCGGGGTATGGTCGATCTGACCCTGCTCGATCGCCACCTGGATGTGGTACGCGTTCCAGACCCGCCTGAGCTCGGGCAGGGATCCGGTCAGGAAATGCCACTTGTGGAGCATTCCGTGTACGCGTGAATAGGAGAGGACGTCGCTTACCTGGGTCGCCCTGGGATTTCCGTCGATGCCTAGCAGCTGAACCTCGTGCCCTGTCGGTCCGAGCAGTTGCTGCGCCCGCACCATGGCGGTCGTGGTCAGGGGGCAGATGGTCGTGCACTGCGAGTCGTTGAAAGCGAGAATCACAACCCGGCCATGGAATGACGCAAGCGAGACCTTTCGCCCAAACTGGTCGGTCAAGGTGAAGTTGGGCGCGGGACCGGAGAGGGTGGTGCCGGGGTCCAGGAAGCGGTTGCCGGCGAGTGGGGTGGCGCTCGATCCCGACCGGCCTGAGAGGAGCTGCTCGATGCTCACGGCCGCAACCAGGGCGGCGACGACGGCCAGCCATGCCAGCAGGCGTCGGCTCGGTGTCCGGCGGGTCGTAGTCGGCATCGCGCAACAGTATGCGACCCTCAGGAAGCCGCAACGCCAGCGACCGAGGAGCGAGATCTGATGCAGAGCGAAGTTGACGTAGTGGTCATCGGGGCCGGTCCTGCGGGTGAGGTCGCCGCCGGTCGTCTGGCCAAACAGGGCAAGCGCGTTGCGATCGTCGAGCGTGAGCTGATCGGCGGCGAATGCTCCTATTACGCGTGCATGCCTTCCAAGGCGCTGTTGCGGCCCGCCGAGCTCCTCCGTGAAGTGGCTCGCGTGCCCGGGGCCGCCCAGGCGTGCGAACGGTCGCTTGACGTCCCGGCAGTGTTGGCTCGCCGAGATGAGGTGATCCACGACCGCAGCGATGACGGGCAGCTTCCGTGGCTGGAGAAGCACGGCATTGAGCTGGTCCGCGGCCATGCCCGCCTGGACGGCCCAAGGCGGGTTCGGGTCGATGACGGCGCCCTGGTGGCGGCCGACGCGGTGGTAATCGCCGTCGGCAGTGGCACGCTGTTTCCGCCGATTCCCGGGCTCCGTGAGGCGGCCGCGTGGTCGAACCGCGAGGCGACCACGGCAGAGCAGGTACCGAATCGGCTGCTGGTGCTGGGCGGCGGCACGGTGGGCGTGGAAATGGCCGACGCGTGGGCCTCGCTCGGCTCGGAGGTGACGGTGGTAGAGGCTCTGGACCGGCTGATAACGCACGAGGAGCCGTTTGCCTCCGAAGCAGTGGCGGAAGCGCTCCAGCAGGCAGGCGTCACAATCAGGGTCGGCAGCCGCGCCAGCGCGGTTCAGCAGGACGACGACGGGATCACGCTTGTCCTGGAGAGCGGCGAGCGGCTTACCGGCGACCGGCTTCTGGTGGCGATCGGACGGAAGCCCCACACCGAGGATCTGGGCTTGGAGAGCGTCGGGCTCCCGGCAGGCAAATACCTGGAGGTCGACGACCATCTCCGGGTCCTCGGAGCTGACGGGCTGTACGCCATCGGCGATGCCAACGGCCGATCGCTGCTTACCCATTCCGGCAAGTACCAGGCGCGGATCGCTGCCGACAACATCCTCGGGCATCCCGCGCGCGCCGCCACCGACACCGCGGGCGCCCCGCGGGTCACCTTCACCGACCCCAACATCGCCGCCGTGGGGCTCACGCTCCAGCAGGCACGCCAGAAGGACATCCCGGCTCACGCGATCGACCTGGATACGGAGGGAACCGCGGGTGCGAGCTTCGTGGGGCGCGGAGGGAAGGGCACGACGCGGTTCGTCGTGGACACCGAGCGGGAGGTGCTGGTCGGCGTGACGTTCGTGGGTCCCGGCGTGGCCGATTTCCTGCAAGCGGCGACGGTGGCGGTGGTTGGGGAGGTGCCCCTCAGGCGGATCGCCCACGCGGTGGCCGCTTTTCCCACGCGCAGCGAGCTGTGGCTCAACTTCGTCGAGGCCTACGAGTCAGACCAGAACGTCACGCTCCACGGGTGAGCTCGGTGCGCCGAGCAGACAGCAAAGCTTGCCCGGGGTTAAGCCGCCATATGATGCGGCGCCGATGAGTGACCTCGGTCCGGCCGTCCGTACGGTGATCCGCCAGTGCTTGGCGGTCGCGGCGGGCGAGGAGGTGGTGGTGGTCGTCGACCCTGCGACAGGATCGATCGGACGGGCGCTGCGAGATGAGGCAGCTGAGGCCGGCGGTGACGCCGTCCTGATGCTCATGGACGCCCGTGGAAACGACGGCGCTGAGCCACCCGCCGCGGTCGGTGGAGCGATGTTGGCCAGCGACGTGTTCATCGCGCCGACCTCGCGGTCCTTGAGCCACACCTCCGCCCGCAAGGCGGCCACCGACGCTGGTGCGCGCGGGGCCACGATGCCCGGGGTGACCGAGGAGATGCTGGCCCGAGTCATGGCGGCGGAGTTCGATGCGATGGCGGCACGCTCGCGGCAGGTCGCCAACCTGCTGACGCAAGCCGAGGTGGCGCATCTGACGTGTCCGCGGGGCAGTGACTTCACCCTGCAACTGGCGGGTCGAAACGGGATCGCCGACGACGGGAACCTGGTGTCCCCCCCGGCGCGTTCGGGAACCTGCCCTGCGGCGAGGGCTTTATCGCTCCGGCGGGGGGCGAGGGAACCATCGTCGCCTCGAGCCTGGCTTCACTCGGTTTGAGCCCGGAACCCGCTGAGCTGACGGTGAGTGAAGGCCGGCTGGTGGATGGGCATGGAGGTCTGAGCCCAGAGTTCCTGGAGCGCCTGCGGGCCCACGGCGAGCTCGGATGCAACCTCGCCGAGCTCGGCGTCGGTACCAACGACCGCGCGCGGCTGACCGGAAACGTGCTCGAAGACGAGAAAATCCTCGGGACCGTGCACGTGGCCTTCGGTGCCAGCGCGGGGATCGGCGGCACGGTCTCGGTGCCGATCCACCTGGACGTCGTCGTCCTCGACCCCACGCTGCGTATCGACGATCATGTGGTCGTCGAGGCCGGGCGGTACGCAATGGAGAGTCAGCGCCTTTGAGCGGGCCCCTGCTTGCTGTACCCAACGTCTCCGAGGGCCGCGACCAGAAGCTGATCGACCGGATTGCCGAGGCGTTTGAGCCGCGGCTGCTGGACGTTCACTCGGACCCTGATCACCATCGGAGTGTTTTCACGCTGTCGGGCGGGCCGGGTGCGCTCGCCCACGGTGTGCTGGCCGGAGCCCGGGTTGCCGCAGCGGACGATCGACATCACGCAGCAGGCTGGTGTACACCCGCGCGTTGGAGCAATCGATGTTGCGCCGATCGTCTACCTGCGCCCCGAGGATCGCGGGATGGCCTGCGCGGAGGCGCTGCTGCTTGGCGATCTCCTCGGCGAAGGGCTCGAGGTCCCGGTGCTGCTCTACGGCGAGTTGGCCGGCGGACGGACGCGGGCCCAACTGCGGCTCGGCGGACCGGCGGCGCTTGACCGGCGGATCGCCACAGGGCAGCTGACGCCGGATTTCGGGGCCAACCAGCTTCACCACACCGCCGGCGCCGTGCTGGTGGCAGCCCGCCCTCCGCTCGTGGCGTTCAACGTCGAGCTCGCGCCTCCGGCCACGCTCCAGACGGCGCAAATGGTGGCAGCAGCCATTCGGGAGGGTGCCCCGGAGGGTCTCCGCGGGGTCCGAGCGATCGGCGTTTGGCTAGAGCACCGAGGCACAGCTCAGGTGTCGATGAACATCGAGCATCACCTCAGCATGCCGCTCGCAGCGGTGGTCGAAGTGATTCAGCAACGCGCTCCAATCGCCGAAGCCGAGCTCGTGGGGCTGGCGCCCGAGGCCGCGCTCGACGGGTTCCCGAATGAGATACCGCTGCGCAACCGGGCGACGATCGAGGACGCGCTCGGCTGACGCACTAAGCTCCAACTCGTATGGCCCAGACCAGACGCAAGCGGCGGACCAAGCATCGGGGAACTCCGGCGGGGACGATCGAAGCGCGCGGCCGGACGGGCCGCCCGCCGTCGCCCGAGGAGCGCAAGAAGCAGACTCGCGTCAGCGCTCGTGAAGCGAGGCTGAACAAGCCCCCCACGTGGAAGTCCTCGCTCATCCGCGCCCTTATCGCGGCGGCGATCGTGTTCGTGTTCATGATCGTCGTGTCGAAGGGCAAGAACCGGGTTTCCGCTGCATTGGGATTCACGGGGATCGCGCTGCTGATCTACATACCAGTGGGGTACTACCTGGAGCTGTTCCTGTACCGACGCCGCCAGCGTGGCAGAGCAGCCGGCTCCACCAAGGCGGACACGGAAATGATCGACGTGCGGATGTTCACGGTTGGACCGGTGCAGGAGAACTCCTTCATCGTCCGCCAGAAGGGCTCCGACCGAGGCGTGATCGTCGACCCCGGCGACGAGGCCGACCGTCTCTTGGAAGCGATCAACTCGCTGGGCCTGGAGATCGAGGGCATTCTCGTGACCCACACCCACTTCGATCACATCGGCGCGGTGGCGCCTGTGGCGCGCGCCACGGGAGCCCCCGTCTGGTGTCCTGAGATCGAGCGAGGGGTGCTCGCCAACATCATGGACTACGTCCCGTGGCCAGGGTTCGGGCCATTCGAGAGCTATGAAGCCGACCACACCGTCAAGGGTGGCGAGGCGCTTGAGCTCGCCGGCATGAGCATCGACGTCATCTTCACGCCCGGGCCACAGCCCCGGTCATGTCACCTACGCGATCGAGGGCGAAGACGCGCTGTTCTCCGGCGACGTTCTGTTCCAGGGATCGGTGGGCAGGGTGGACCTCCCCGGAGGGGACTGGCCGACGCTGCTGTCCTCGATTGAGACGCTCGTCGAGGGCTTCCCTGAAGACGCCACGGTGTATCCCGGCCACATGGGGATAACCACGCTCGGCCGCGAGCGGGCGACCAACCCGTTCCTGCGCGAGCTCGCCTCAAAACGGTGACGCGGATCCAGGCGCCGCGCGGCACGTTCGACGTGCTCCCGGACGATGCTGCGCGCCGCGAGGTCCTTGAATCGCACGCCAAACGGATTCTGGAGGCGGCCGGCTACCGCAGGATTGAGACGCCCGCGTTTGAGTCGACCGAACTGTTCGCGCGGGGGGTGGGGGAGGCGACCGACATCGTCCAGAAGGAGATGTACACGTTCTCCGATGGCGCCGGCCGGTCACTCACGCTGCGTCCGGAGGGCACCGCGCCGGTCTGCCGTGCGTACGTCGAGCACGGAATGCACAAGCTTCCCCAGCCGGTGAAGCTGTGGTATCTGTCCAGCTTCTTCCGAGCCGAGGCCCCGCAGAAAGGGCGCTACCGCGAGTTCTGGCAGGTGGGAGCCGAGGCGATTGGCTCCGAGGAGCCCGAAACTGACGCCGAGCTGATCGTGCTGCTAAGCGACCTGCTCGACGCGCTTGGCGTCCGCTCCCGCCTGCTCGTTTCTAGCCTCGGCACGCCCGAGACCCGGACCGAGTACCGAGAGGAGCTGCTCGGGTTTCTGCGCGCCGAGCTCCACCTCACCGAGGACCTCGAGCGCAATCCGCTGCGCGCGTTCGACAGAGCCGACCCGGCCACCCAGGCAGTGATGGAGCGGGCGCCTCGGCTCCTGGACAGGCTCGCCCCGGAAGATGCCGAGCACTTCGAGAGGGTGCGCGGCCTGCTCGACGCCGCGGGAGTTCAGTATGAGATCGACTCGACGTTGGTCCGCGGCCTCGACTACTACACCCGCACCGTGTTCGAGTTCTCGAGCGACGAGCTGGGAGCTCAGTCGGGCGTGGGCGGAGGCGGGCGCTACGACCGGCTCGTTGAGCAGCTGGGGGGAGACCCCACGGCGGCGTGCGGCTGGGCGGCCGGGATCGAGCGAATGCTGCTGGCGGCGGGCGAGCTTCCCGCCGCGCCGCTGATCGTTGATCTGTTCGTGGCGCTGGCGAGTCCGGATGCAGCTCCCCACGGTTTCGAGCTCGCCCGGCAGGCCCGCCAGGCTGGGCTGCGCGCCCAGCTGGAGCTGACGCGACGCTCGCTGAAGGGGCAGCTCAAGCACGCGGACCGCATCGGGGCCAGGTACGTGGCGATCCTGGACACCGGTCGCCAGGCCAGCCTGAAGCAGATGGATTCAGGTGAGCAGCAGGAGCTCGACCCCGATCAGGTGATTCCGTCGATCCTCCGGGGAAGCCGGTTGTAGTGCACCAGGCGCCGCGACCCAATCCGTACCGCGACACGTGGTGCGGCGAGCTGACCACCGAACGGGCCGGGACGCGCGCTCGCGTGGCAGGTTGGGTGCACCGCCGGCGCGACCACGGTGGCCTGATCTTCATCGACCTTCGCGATCGTTCCGGAGTGGTGCAGCTCGTGTTCCATCCCGAGGATGCGGCTGAGATCCATGCCGAGGCGCACCGGTTGCGCTCGGAGGATGTGCTCAGCGCGGCCGGGACAGTCAACCGCCGGGATCCTGAGAACGTCAACCCGTCGCTTCCCACCGGGGAGGTGGAGCTGGCGGTGGGGGAGCTGGAGCTGCTGGCAGACGCCGAGACGCCACCGTTCCCTCTGGAGGAGGGTGAGTCGGTCGACGAGAACCTGCGGCTGCGCCACCGCTCACTGGACCTGCGGAGGACCGAGATGCAGGAGGCCCTGGCGCTGCGCCACCGGGTGATCGCCACCATGAGGGAGATCCTGGACGCAAGAGATTTCCTCGAGATCGAGACACCCAATCTGACCCGCTCCACCCCTGAGGGAGCTCGCGACTACCTCGTTCCCGCCCGCATCCAGCCGGGATCGTTCTACGCGCTGCCGCAGTCCCCGCAGCTGTTCAAGCAGCTGTTGATGATCGGCGGGTTTGAGCGCTATTACCAGATCGCCCGCTGCTTTCGCGACGAGGACACCCGCGCCGATCGCCAGCCTGAATTCACACAGCTGGACCTCGAGATGGCCTTCGTGGAGGAGGACGACGTGATCGAGTGCATGGAGGCCGTGATGGGCGCGGTGTTCGAGCGCGAAGGCTTTGGCGTCTCGCCGCCGCCGTGGCCGCGGATGACCTTCGCCGAGGCCGTGACCCGGTACGGGATCGACCGACCCGACACGCGCTTTGGAGTGGAGCTTCGTGACCTCGGCGACGCGCTCCCGGGCACCGAGTTCAAGGTGTTCGCCGAAGTGCTGGCCTCCGGCGGAGTCGTCAGGGGGATAAACGCGGGGCGGCGGGAGCTTGCGCGCTCGGACCTCGACGCGCTCACAGAGCTGGCCAAGCAGCACGGCGCAAAGGGACTGGTATGGGCGTTCGTGGAGGATGCCGGATGGCGCTCGCCGATCGCCAAGTTCCTGGGAGAGGGGGAGATCAGCGGAATCGGTGAACGGCTGGAGGCCTCGCCCGGCGACCTCCTCCTGATCGTCGCCGACGAGGTGACCACCGTGGGCCAGGCGCTCAGCGCACTTCGCATGGAGATGGGGCGCCGCTTCGACCTGATCGATCACACCCGTCACGACGTCCTCTGGGTGGTGGAGTTCCCCGCGTTCTTCTGGAACGCCGAGGAGGCGCGGTGGGACGCGGCGCATCATCCGTTCACCGCTCCGAAAGGGAACCTCGCCGATCCCGGGACGGTCTCTTCTGGCGCATACGATCTGGTGCTCGACGGTGCGGAGATTGGCGGGGGTTCGATCCGTATCCACGACCGCCATGTCCAAGAGCAGGTGTTCGACCTGCTGGGCATTGGCGAGGAGGAGGCCCGTGCAAGGTTTGGCTTCCTTCTCGACGCGCTCCGCTACGGTGCGCCCCCTCACGGCGGGATCGCGATGGGGATCGATCGGATCGTGGCCGCGATCGCCGGCCGGGACTCCATCAGGGAGGTGATTGCCTTTCCCAAGGCTGCAAGCGGAGCTGACCCGCTCACCGGCGCTCCGGCGCCCGTTGACCCGGCGCAGCTGCGGGAGCTCGGATTGCGGCTCCTTTAGGGGCGTAAACGGACGTCTAATCACACGCCGGCCGCCTCAGGTTGTGCGCAGGATCGGCCGATGCGGTGGCGATGAACCATGTTTCGCGTCCGCTGCTCGCTGCCCTGGGCGGCGTCGTCGTGCTCTTCGGCGTGTGGATGGTGGCGCTGAGGCCGCACGGCGGCAGCTCCTCGCCGGCGGCCAGCGCGCCGGTACAAGCGCCACGGGCGGCGCCGGTCGCCTCGCGGCCGGTTGTCTCCCACCCGCATCCAATCTCGCTGCCGCAGGCGATTCATCACCCGGCGCGAGCTGCACGGCCGGCGCTGGTCCGGCCGACGCCGGCGGGACGCCTCAATGCGGTCACGCAGGCGCTTCAGAGCGGCAAGGTCCTGGCGCTGCTGTTCTACAACCCCTCAGCTGCTGACGATCAGGCGGTCAAGCTGGAGCTTGGATCGATCACCACTGCAGGCGGGTTGGTGTTCAAGCTGGCGATACCGGCGGCGGAGGCCGCCAGGTACGCCCAGCTCACCAACGAGGTACCGGTCAACATTGCTCCCACGCTTGTGATCATCAACCGGGCCAGGCAAGCCGAGGAGATCGTCGGATTTGCTGATTCGTTCGAGATCGTCCAGCGTCTGAATGATGCGTTGAGGTCCCCGGTCAGCGCGGGCTGAGCTTTATCCTCGCCGGGGTGAACCCGGAGATCTTCGAGCATCATCTGAGCTCCCCGCAGGGCGCCGGCCGGATTCCGGCCGGGTCCGTCTCGGCGGTGGTGGACGGCGGCGCATGCCACGACCGCGTCGAGTTCGGCGTAGCACTCGAGAAGTTGCGCGTCGCCGACGCCGGCTTCAATGCCCACGGCTGTGGGGCCCTCACGGCCGCAGCGAGCGCCGCCGTTGCGCTGACGCGCGGGCGTGGCGTGTTCGAGGCGGCGAGGATTGGCCCTCGCCAGCTGGCCGCTGAGCTCGGCGGTCTCAGCCCTGGAAAGCTCCATGCCGCGGAGGTCGTGGCCGACGCCTTGGCCAGGGCGCTTGGCGCGAGCGTCAGCGCCCAGCCGATGGGCACTCTGGCCTCCGAGCGCCGGACGTTGGTGGCGATGAGCGGGGGCGTCGACAGCGCGGTTGCAGCGCTGCTCTGCGCGCGCGGCGAGGAGGCCGTGGCGGTCACGCTTGAGCTGTGGGGTGACCGCTACAACGACGCCGAGCGAAGCTGCTGCTCGGCTTCGGCGGTGGCCCAGGCCCGCGCCCTCGCCCACTCGATGGGCCTTCCGCACTTCACGCTCGATCTGCGGGATGCGTTCCGGGCCGGCGTCGTGGACCCATTCATCGCGGGGTACGCCGCAGGCGAGACGCCCAATCCCTGCGTCGCCTGCAACGGCAATGTCCGTCTTGACGCGATGCTCGAGCTCGCCGACCGGCTGGGATGCCGCTCGCTTGCGACCGGCCACTACGCCCGCGTCGCGGAGGCCGATCATGCCGCCGGTCCGTTGCTGCGAGTGGCGGCAGATCCAGCCAAGGATCAGACCTACATGCTCGCCGCGCTGGCCCCCGAGTCGCTTCTGCGGATGCGCTTTCCACTCGGCGAGCTGCGCAAGCCGCAGGTCCGTGAAATTGCGCGGGAGGCCGGGCTCGCGGTCGCCTCGAAGGTTGATTCCCAAGACCTCTGCTTCCTGGCCGGGACCGACCGGGCGCAGTTCCTCTCCCGCCACGGTGGCCTGGGAGACCGGCCGGGTCCGATCGTCGATCGCGCCGGACGGGTGCTGGGCCAGCACCGGGGGCAGCATCGCTTCACCGTGGGGCAACGTCGCGGCCTTGGCGTATCCGCCGGCCACCCGCTCTTCGTGCTCGACAAGCACGGGAGCTCCAACAGGGTGGTGGTCGGGCCCGCGTGGGGGGCTTCAGACCCACCGTGTCGCTGTCCGCGGCGTGCAACTGCATCGCGGCGGCGAGCGCGTTGACCGCGTGAAGCTCCGCTACCGCTCGAGGCCGCTGCTCGCCAAGCTGGCCGGCCAGCCGGAGGCGGGGCGCCACCGTGAGGCGCGGATCGACCTGGCCGAGCCGGCCGATGGGTCGGCGCCCGGGCAGCTGGCCTGTCTGATGGACGGCGAGCTGGTCGTCGGCTGGGGAACGATCGCCCGCGCTTAGACTCCCGGCCGATGAGGCTTCGGGGCACCTGGGTCGCGTCTGCGTTCGCGATCGGCGCGGTCGGCGGCGCGCTCGCGCTGTCGCTGGCTTCTCACGGGGTCGCTCACAGCGCCAGGCGAGCCGAACGTCGAGCGGCCCTGCCCTCGGGGACCGTGGTCACCTTCGGTGGCGGCGCCTGGTGCTGGTTCCAGGATCCTCGGGTCGTGCAGGTCGGTGGCCCGCTCGGCCGGACCTACGCCGGATGGATCGCGCGGAACGGCGACATCACTGTCGGCTCGTTCGACCCCTTGCTGGGCCGAACGCGCACGCATGTGGTGGGCCACTGGATACACGACGACCACGCCAGCCCCGTCCTGCTCGTGGAGCCCAGCCATCGACTGACGGTGTTCTGGGCAGTCCACAACGGCCGCAGTGTCAGGTACCGGACCACGGTGCGGCCGCTTGACATCAGGAGCTGGGGTCCGGTGGGACAGCTCGGCCGGAACCCGCCCCGGAGCCTCGGAATCACCTATCCCAATCCGGTGATGGTGCCGGTCGAGCGCGACAGGCTGTACATGTTCTGGCGCGGGCCGGATTGGGGGACCGACTATCTGACACGTACGGGCGGGCGCTGGAGCAACCCGCGGGAGCTGATCCTCCCTGACCCCGGCCAGCGGCCCTACCTCAAGGTGGCGGGCAACGGATACGACCGCGTCGCCCTCGCCTACAACGATGCGCACCCCGGGGAAACGTCGTCCGACGTGTACTTCATGGAGTACCGCCACGGCTCGCTCTGGACGGCGGGTGGCCGCTGGATCAGGCGGATCGACTCAGGGCCAGCGACTCCGTCCCAAGGGGAGCTCGTCTACGACGGGCGGGCGACCGGCATCCCCAGCTGGGTGTGGGACGTGTCTTTCGATTCCCATCAGCGCCCTGTGATCGTGTACGCGACCTTTCCGAGCGTCCACAACCATGAGTATTGGTATGCGCGTTTCGACGGGCGGCGCTGGGTCTCGCACATGCTCACGTTCGCGGGAGGCTCGATCAGCCCCACCACCTCCGAGGTGTACTACTCCGGCGGCATCGCGCTGGACCACTCCGACCCTTCGACGGTGTACCTGTCTCGCAAGGTGGGCCGCTGGTTTCGGCTCGAGCGCTGGATAACCCGGGACGCTGGGCCGCACCTGGGAAAGGCAGGTTGTGGCGCGCGCAGCGGGCGATCAGGTCCGTCCCGTTGTCCCTCGGGGAGCCGGTGGAGGACCGATCCGCGTGATGTGGATGTCAGGCCACTACGGCGCCTACATCAACTACAGCACATCGATCTCGTTCCAGACGAGATAGGTCTGGGCTGCGCTTTTGGGCGGGAGCGGGCCGCTGTGGGGCGGGGGCCGCTGTGGGGCGGGCCGCTGTCGGGCGCGGGCGGCCGCTGTGGGGCGGGCCGCTGTGGGGCGGGCAAACGCAACAGTCGTCGGGCGGGCCCGCACGAGTGGGCAGTTTGCCCGCGCTGGGCGGGCAAACGCAACAGTCGTCGGGTTTGACCGCACGAGTGTGCAGTTTGCGTCGCGTGGGCTCCGCAGCGCCCCGCCCGGGCGGCCCGCGGCCGGCGCCGCGCCGCCCGCAGCCGCGCCAGCCCGCAGCCCACGCCGCCGCCGCCCGCCCACAACACACACCCCCTCGCCCGCGTCAGCGTACGCGGAAGTCCCGGTTGTGCACCAGCATCAGCCCGTACTGGGGCCAGTAGTCGCCAGTCGGTGGCGCGCCGGGCAGCTCGTAGGCCGGCCCCAGCTCCTGGCACTGGCCGAGGGACTCGCCGGGATTCGTGGTCCAGGCGAACATGTCGACCCGCCGATAGCCGGTGCGCGTTGTCGGCTTCGGGCCCAGGCCGCGGCCCACCGGATTGCACAGCACCTCGTTGCCGTCCCTGACGACGTCCGGAGGAGCCAGCGGGCCCCGCCCGTTGGTGCCGGTGTTGACCACGAAGTGCTTACCACCGGTCATGGCCGAGACCTTCATCCCAAAGCGGATCTCCTTCTTGGTCCAATCGAAGTGAGTGGAATTGAGGAAGAACCCCTGGATCTTGGCGATGCCCGCCCGCCGCAGCAGGCGTGCCACGAGCGGGGCGTGAGCCGCATCAGCTGCGCCAGCGTCGAGATAGATCACCAGGTGCGGACAGTTGGCCTTGAGCGTGTCGATCGCGTAATTGAGCTCCGCCATCCTGGTGGCCTTACCGTGGGTATTCAGACCTGGGGCCGTGATGATCGAGTCCATCTCCAGAAACAGCACCGCGCGGTAGGAACCGATCCCTTGGGCGAAGCTGTCGATGAAGCTGTGGTACCGGGTCACGTAGGCGGGCGGGTCGCCGTTGCCCCGCACGCCGTGGACCAGGGCGTAGGTCGCCAGCAGCGGCACCGTGCCCGGGCTCTCAGCCGCCGCGTGGGTCAGGTAGCGCGAGACCGCGACCCCCACAGTGGGAATGTACGGCGAGCCCAAGGTGAAGAACCCGAACCTCTGCGTTCCCGGCTGGTCGGCGATCATTCTCAGCGCGGGGTATTTCGCCGCCGCGTTCGCCGGTTCACTCTTTGGGTTGACGAAGAACCGTGCGCCGGCAAGCGGGTTGCCGGCCTTGGGCAAATCCTGCAGCTCGAGCGGGTTGGCCGGGTTGCCCGGGGTGTGCGGGTCGTCCTCGAGGATGGTCAGTACGACCGAGGAGGTTTGACCCAACCCGATCGGCGAAGGTCCGTACAGCGAGACCCGCAGCGTCTTAGGGATGCTGGTCGCCCCGTGGTCCACAATCGGGATGCTGAAAGTCATCGTGGAATCGCCACGCTGGAAGTCGAGTTCGCCCTTTACAGAAGTGAAATCGTCAGAGGTCGCGGTGCACGGGCCGCCGCCGCAGTCGAATGGCCCGTCGGTGGCCGGGTTGTAGCCGTCGCCCGAGGTGATGTAGCGCACCTGCGCCGGCAGCAACGTCTCCGCGTCCGAGCGCTGCACCGTGATCACGGCTTGCCCGTCGCTCTCGTGAACGACGAGCCCGCTGGGTGGGGCAACGATCTGAAAACCAAGCGGATCGAAGCGTGCTGCCCTCGCGGGCGACCAGGCGACCAGCGGTAGCGCGCACGCGGCAAGGACGATTGTGGCACCGCGGAGGAGAGCTGGAGATGCGTGCCCTGAGCATCTACATAACCAGACGGCCGCCCAGCGCAAAAGTCCGCATTCAACGGCAGATCCAGGACGTTTGTCGTATCCGTCCTCGTCCTCGAGCACGGGCGGACACCTACACTGACCAACCCAATGACCTCCGACGAGATCCGGCGAACATTCCTCGAGTTCTTCGTCGAACGTGACCACAAGCGGCTGCCCTCCTCGTCGCTGATTCCAGCCGAGTTCGATCCGTCGGCCTTGTTCACGGTCGCTGGCATGCACCCGCTCAAGCCCTATTTCCAGGGGATCGAGCGCCCCCCGCATCCGCATGTCACCACCTGCCAGAAGACGTTCCGTACCGCTGACATCGACATCATCGGCACGACCACACGCCACCTGACCTTCTTCGAGATGCTGGGGAACTTCTCGTTCGGCGACTACTTCAAGCGGGAGGCGGCTAGTTACGCGTGGGAGCTGTCGATCGACGGATTCGGCCTCGCGCAGACCGACATCTGGATCACCGTGTTCGCCGGCGACGAAGAGCTGGGGCTGGGACCGGACGAAGAAGCGATCGAGGCTTGGCTGGACATCGGGGTCCCCCGAGAGCGGATCGTCGAGTGTCCACGGTCGGAGAACTTCTGGCAGGCGGGGCCGCTGGGGCCCTGTGGCCCCTGTTCGGAGCTGTACCTGGACCGAGGGCTCGACTTCGGGCAGCCCGACGACCTCCCCGGGGGCGAGAACGAGCGCTTCATGGAGTACTGGAACCTGGTGTTCATGCAGTTCGAGCAGAACCCGATCAATCACCTGGAGCCGCTGCCCAGCAAGAACATCGACACCGGGCTCGGTCTCAACCGGTTGGCGGTGATCCTCCAGGACAAGGCCTCGGTGTTCGAGACCGATCAGTTTGCGCCGCTGATCGCCCTCGGCGAGGAGCTCTCAGGTAGGCGGTACGGCCAGGACTTTCCCACCGATCGCGCGCTGCGCGTGCTGGCGGACCATGGCCGTTCGATGACGTTCCTTGTGGCCGACGGCGTTGTGCCGTCCAACGAGGACCGCGGATACGTGCTGCGGCGAATCATGCGACGGGCGATCCAGCAGGGAAGGGCCCTCGAACTCCAGCCCGGTTTCCTGGGTCTCTACGCGGACCGCGTGACGGACCTGATGGGCTCCGAGTATTCCGAGCTCCACGAGCAGCGTGAGAACGTCCTCAAATGGCTCGATGCCGAGGAGGAGGGATTCGGCCGCACGCTGGAGCAGGGCAGCCGACTCCTGTCGGAGCTGCTGGAGCGCGCCCGCGGGCAGAACGCCGAAGGCATCTCGGCCGAAGACGCGTTCATGCTCCACGACACCTATGGCTTTCCCGTCGAGCTGACCGCGGAGCTCGCCGTCGAACAAGGGCTGGGGGTGGACGAGGAGGGCTTCGAGCGGCTGATGAATTCCCAGCGCGAGCGGGCGCGGGCCTCGGCGGGCCGCACCCGGGCCGGCGAGCAGATGCGCGAGCGGGCACTGGCGCTGGTGGGAGAGGCCGGCTTTGAGACAGATTTCGTTGGCTACGAGACCACCGCCGTGGAAACCACCATTGGCGCCGTGCAAAGCGACGACGGAATGCTGCTCGCCAAGCTCGTCGAGTCGCCGTTCTACGCGACCGGCGGCGGCCAGATTGCTGATGCCGGCTTGGTGGAGTGTGCCGACGGCGACTGCCGTGCGCGCGTGCAGGACGTCCTGCGAATTGGCGATGACCAGGTGGTGGCGCTGACACCCGAGCGTGGCCGCATCGAACCCGGAGAGCGCGTCCGGGCGCTGGTCGACAGGGCTAGTCGCCATGCCACCGAGTGCAACCACACGGCGACCCACCTGCTGCACGCGGCTCTGCGCAAACGGCTCGGCAACCATGTCCGCCAGGCCGGTTCCTACGTCGGGCCGGACAAGCTCCGGTTCGACTTCACTCACAGCCAGCGGCTGACCGCCGAGGAGCTGGCGGACGTGGAGGACGAGGTCAACCGGTGGATCCTCGCCGACCAGCCCGTCCACGCGCTGACCACGACTCTGAGCGAGGCCCGCCGGCTTGGCGCGATGGCGTTGTTCGGCGAGAAGTACGGCGATGTCGTGCGCATGGTTGAGGTGGGAGATGGTGGGTTCTCGCGGGAGCTCTGCGGTGGGACCCACGTCCGCTTCACCGCCGAGATCGGGTTGCTCAAAATCGTGACCGAGACCTCCAGTGCGGCGAACGTGCGGCGGATCGAGGCGATCACCGGTCCCGCCGCAGTTACTCTGATGCGCCACCACGATCGGGCGCTGACCGCGGCGGGCGAGACCCTTCGAGTAGCTCCAGAGCGGGTGCCCGACACGGTCCGGGAGCTGCGCGCAAGCATCCGCGAGCTGGAGCGCGGAGGGGGGCGCGCAACTGCAACCCAGTCAGTCGATCTCGACCAGCTCGTCGCGTCGGCGGTCGAACTCAACGGCGCGCTGATCCTGGTCGGAGAAGTGCCCGTTCCTGACGGTAAGGCGCTCCTCGAGCTGGTGGACCGGCTCAAGGGCAAGCTAGGTGATGCGGCGATCGTCTTGGGCTCGAGCGGTGAGGAACGAGTCAACCTGGTTGCGAGCGTGGCTCCGTCGCTGGTGTCACGAGGCGTTCGTGCCAACGAGATCGTCACCGCCGCGGCGGCGGTCGTTGGCGGCGGCGGCGGGGGTCGCGAGACCCTGGCCCGGGCCGGCGGAAGGGACACCGCCAAGCTGGGAGAGGCGATCGAAGCCGCCCGGCGCGCGCTGGAGACAGCCCTCCGCGGAAGTCACTAGCCTGCGTGAGAGTGCTGGCGCTCGACTACGGAAGCGCGCGCTGCGGGTGCGCGATCAGCGACCCCACAGGTGTTCTGGCCACTCCGATAGACCCCGTGGCGCACCCAAGCTCGAAGCGTGGGTTGGCCCGGCTCCGAGGATTAGTCAGCGAGCTGGAGGCCGAGCGTGTGGTGGTCGGCTTGCCGCTCACGCTGTCCGGTGCAGACTCCGCCCAGACGGCGGAGGCCCGGCAGTTCGCGCGCCGTCTACAGGAGGAGTTGACGGTACCCGTCGAGCTCTATGACGAGCGTCTCACGACCCGCATGGCTCTGCGCACGCCGGGACGCGCCAGCGAGGACTCGCGGGCCGCGGCCCACCTGCTCGAAAGCTGGCTGGCTGCGCGAGTGGGAGCAAGCGATGAGTGAATGGCGCGAGCGAACCGCAGAGGAGCGCGAGGCAGCCCGGCTGGAGCGGGAGCGCCGGCGGGAGAACGTGGCCGACGACGGCCATGCCGAAGACGAGCTCGCTTACGACGTTGATGAGGTGTCGGCGGCGGACGAGGGCGAGGCCCCGGCGGACGAAGGCGAGGCCCCGGCGGGAACCCGACGGGTTGGGTGGAGGGAAGCCCGGGGGTCGCGGCACCGCGTCCGCCCGCGCCCGTCCCGCCGGCCGCCGCGGGAGCCTCGGACTCGCCGATTCGGCGCTCCCCATTCAAGGTTGGGGCGTGGGACAGCGGTAATCGCTCTGGTGGTGGCCGCAGCGGTGATCTGGTTCGTGGTCGAGCTGTTTCAGCCCTTCCACGGGTCGGGACACGGCGATGTGACGGTCGTGATTCCGGCCCATGCCTCGAGCTCCCAGATCGGAGATCAGCTCGAGCGGGACGGCGTGATCTCTTGCACCTTCCCCTCGTGCAGCTTCCTGTTCAAGCTGCGCGTCGCGCTGTCGGGCAAGAAGCTGCTGCCCGGCACGTACCACCTGCGGCTCGACATGAGCTACGGGTCGGTGATCAAGTTGCTGAGCACGCCCCCTCTCGCTGCTCCCGTGACCGGTGTCACGATCACGCCCGGGAAAACACGCCGGCAGATCGACAAGCTGCTGCGCTCACAAGGCGTCAAGGGCAGCTACTTCGCCGGCAGCCGCCACTCGCATGTGCTCAATCCCCGCACCTACGGTGCCCCAGGCGGAACCAACTCGCTGGAGGGATTCCTGTTTCCAGACACCTACCAAGTGCGGGTGCCGATCGACGTCGACACGCTGGTGAACGACCAGCTGACCAAGTTCAAGCAGGCGTTCGGAAGCGTCGGCCTGGGGTACGCCCGGAGCCGCCACCTCTCTCCATACCAGGTTCTGATCGTGGCCTCGATGGTCGAGACCGAAGCCGAGACCCAGCACGACCGGCCGCTGATCGCATCGGTGATCTACAACCGGCTGCGTCTCGGGATGCTGCTCCAGATCGACGCCACGGTGCGCTACGCAGTGGACAACTACACGAGCCCTCTCACCGTGTCGCAGCTGCATTCTCCCTCGCCGTGGAACACCTACCTTCACAAGGGGCTGCCGCCGACTCCGATCTCGAATCCAGGTCTGGCGGCGATCCAAGCTGCAGCGCATCCGGCCCGAACCAGCTACCTGTTCTTCGTCGTGAAGCCGTGCGGAAACGGAGAGCACGCCTTCGCCTCCACCTACTCACAGTTCCTCCAGGAGGAACAGCAGTACCAGGCCGCCAGAACCCGGCGGGGCGGACGTTCACCGGCTCAGTGCTAGACAGGCCGTGACCGAGCGGACGCGGCTGGGCGTGCTGGGCTGGCCCGTGGCCCACAGCCGCTCTCCGCAGATGCACAACGCCGCTCTGCGGGAGGCCGGCCTTGACGGGTGGCGCTACCAGCGGCTGCCCGTTCCGCCAGAGCTCCTCCTCGAAACGGTGCGGGCACTACCGGGAGCCGGCTTTCGGGGCGCCAACGTCACGGTGCCCCACAAGGAGGCCGCGCTGTCATTGGCCGATGGCGCCAGCGAGCGGGCCGAAGCGATCGGTGCCGCCAACACGCTCCTGTTTGAGCAGGACGGCAGGATCCTGGCCGACAACACGGATGCGCCGGCGCTGATCGAGGTCCTGCCGTTGGACGCGGCGGGTAAGACGGCACAGGTGCTTGGCGCGGGCGGGAGCGCGCGGGCGGTGGTGTGGGCGTTGCTGGCGGCGGGGGCCGGACGGGTCAGCATCTGGAACCGCACGCCGGCGCGGGCACGTCAGCTCTCCCACGAGATCGGAGGCACATCCGTCAGCAACCCGGTCCCCGCCGAGGTGCTCGTCAACTGCACCACGATAGGTCTGAAAACCGGCGATCACCTAAAGCAGCTGCCGCTTAGCACCGATCAGCTATCAGGGTACGTCTGCGTCGTCGACCTCGTGTACGCCACCACCGAAACAGCCCTTGCGCAATCGGCACGCAAAGCCGGCGCAACTGTCGTGGATGGACTCGACGTGCTTGTGGCCCAAGGGGCACTCAGCTTTGAGCTCTTCACCGGCCGGCCGGGTCCGCGGGAGCTGATGCGCGCGGCAACGAGGGAGCGATGAGCGACAACGTCAGAAATCTGCACGCGGTGGATCCCGACCAGGAGCCACCGAAGTCGGCGAACGGCATCACCTCGCCGAGTCGGCGCGGCGGTTCGGGACGGTTTCTGACAGACGTCCTGCTTGAGCTCGGCTTCTGCGATGCCGAACGAGTGCAGAAAGCGATAGACGAGGCCCGGGCTGCGGGCACTCCACCGGAACGGGTCCTCCTCGAGCAGGGGGCCATCACGCCAGAGCAGCTCTCTCGGGCGATCGCCGAGCGGTACGGGCTTGACCACCTCGACCTGGGCGTTTTCAAGATCGATATGGCGGCCGCAAACCTGCTGAGCGTCGCCGCCGCCAAGCGGTACGCCGCCGTCCCCGTCAGCCACCTCGACGACCACACGCTGCTGCTCGCGATGGCCGACCCATCGAACGTGATCGCCGTCGACGACATCGCGATGATCACCCGGATGGATGTGAAGCCCGCCGTCGCCTCGGCCGAGGACATCACGGCCCTGATCTCGAGCATGAACCGCTACGAGGACGCGGTCCAGGAAGCGGTCGACCAGGCGGAGGAGGAAGCCGCCCCGCTGGAGATCGTCGATCTGCGCGAGTCGGCGGAGGACGCCCCGGTCATCAAGCTCGTGCACTCGATCATCGCGCAGGCCACCGAGAGGGGTGCCTCTGACATCCATCTCGCGCCAAACGTGGACGAGAAGGGTCGGTCGGGCAGCGAGCTACGAGTCAGGATGCGGGTCGACGGCGTGCTCGCAGACGCCACGGTCGTCCCCAAACGGATGGTCGCCGGCGTCATCTCCCGGATCAAGATCATGAGCGATCTGGACATCTCCGAACGCCGGGTGCCCCAGGATGGGCGCGTCGGCCTGACCGTGGACGGCCGCCACATTGACATTCGCGTCGTCACCCTGCCCAGCGTCCACGGCGAGTCGGTTGTGCTGCGGATCCTCGACAAGGACAACGTCAGCCTCGAGCTCGAGAAGCTCGGCATGCAGGAGCACGAGCTGGACCGATTCCGCCGCGCCTACATGCGCCCGCACGGAGCCGTGCTCGTCACCGGGCCCACTGGATCCGGAAAGTCGACCTCACTCTATGCCGCACTTGGAGAGCTGAACTCTCCTGAGAAGAGCATCATCACGATCGAGGATCCGGTCGAGTACGAGGTCGACGGAATCACCCAGATCCAGGTCAACCCCAAGGCGGGCCTCTCGTTCGCCACCGGACTGCGCTCGATGATGCGGGCCGATCCGGACATCCTGATGGTGGGCGAGATCCGGGATCGGGAGACGGCTCAGATCGCGGTGGAGGGAGCACTCACCGGCCACATGGTGCTCTCAACGCTGCACACCAACGATGCACCTTCGGCGATCACCCGGCTGATCGAGATGGGGATTGAGCCGTTCCTGATCGCCTCGGCGGTGGACTGCGTCGTCGCCCAGCGGCTTGCCCGGACCCTGTGCCAGCATTGCAAGCGTCGAACGATCCTTCCCGCCGACGTGATCCGCGAGCACGGATTTCACACCCAGTTCGATATCGAGGCGTATGAGCCGGTGGGATGTGTGCGATGCGGTGGGATGGGGTATCGCGGGCGGATCGGGCTGTACGAAGTGATGAGCATGTCGGATGAGATTCGGAGCCTAACCCTGGCCAGGTCCTCTTCGGACGAGATCGGGGCGGTGGCTACGCGAGAGGACATGCGGCGGCTGCGCGAGGATGGGCTCGACAAGGTCCGATCCGGGCTCACCGCGATTGCAGAGGTCTCCCGGGTGACCGGGAGCGCCGCGTCGTAGCCTGAGCATCGGTCCAACCCCCTGCCCGGCGGCTAAAACCGGGCGCATGTGCCGCCGATAGCGAGCGCATGGACATCGATTTCGCGGCGCTGCTGCTCGAGGTCATGGACCGGCGCGCCTCCGATCTCCATCTGACCGCGGGGGCCGCGCCGATGGTGCGGATCCGCGGGCGGCTGATCCCCGTGGAGGGCTACCCCACGCTGACGCCCACCGACACGCGCGAGATCGTCTATTCGATCCTCAACTCCTCGCAGCGACAGAAGTTTGAGAACGACTGGCAAATCGACTTCGCATACCAGATCCCTGGGAGGGCTCGATTCCGCGTAAACGCCTACTTCCAGCGTGCGGCCGTCGGCGCGGCGTTCCGGCTGATTCCGTTCGAGGTGGTGCCGCTGGAGTCGCTGGGACTCCCGCCCGTGGTCGCCGAGTTCGCGAACAAGCCGCGCGGGCTGGTGCTGGTGACCGGACCGACCGGGTCGGGGAAATCGACGACGCTGGCCTCGCTGATCGACGTGATCAACTCGAGCCGCCAGGAGCACATCATGACGATCGAGGACCCGATCGAGTTCCTACATCAGCACAAGAAATGCATCGTCAACCAGCGTGAGCTGGGGTCTGACGCCACCAGCTTCGCCAACGCTCTGAAGGGCGCGTTGCGCCAGGACCCCGACGTGATCCTCGTGGGCGAAATGCGGGATATGGAGACGATCGCCACGGCCATCACCGCGGCGGAGACCGGTCACCTGGTGTTCGCGACGTTGCACACCCAGGACACCGCGCAGACGATCGACCGCATCATCGACGTGTTTCCCTCGGCACAGCAGGGTCAGATCCGCGCGCAGCTATCAGTGGCCCTCCAAGGGATCATGACCCAGACGCTGCTACCCACCGCCGACGGTTCAGGACGGTGCGTGGTGGCGGAGGTCCTGATTCCAACCGCCGCGGTCCGCAACCTGATCCGGGAGTCCAAGAGCCACCAGATCTATTCGGTGCTTCAAACAGGCGGCTCGCACGGCATGCAGACGATGGACGCGGCGCTGGCCTCCCTGGTGCGGGCCGGCAAGATCACCCAGCAGCTGGCCGAATCACGCGCTCACTCCGCCGAAGAGCTCCGGCGGCTGCTCGGAGCCGGCGGAACACCCCATCAGCTCGCGGCCTAGGCAGCGCGGTGCCGACCTTCGTCTTCAAAGCCATGGACCTGGCCGGGATCCCGGCCAAGGGAGAGGTAGAGGCGGTCTCGAAGCAGGACGTGGCAGACCAGCTCAAAGCGCGCGGCCTGATCGTTCTGGACATCGCCAACAAGTACCGCAGCATGGAGCTCAACGTCAGGCTTCCCCAGCGGGTGAAGATGGCGGACCTGGCGGTGGCCACGCGACAGCTGGCGACGATGGTCTCCTCTGGCGTGACGATCCTCCGCGCCCTTCACGTTCTGGAGAGCCAGACCAAGAGCAAGCTGTTGATCGAGACCCTGCGGGCGGTCCGCATCGACGTTGAGGCGGGGCTGCTGCTCTCCGACGCGATGGAACGCCACCCGCGAGTGTTCAACACGCTGTACGTGGCGATGGTGAAGACAGGTGAAGCGGGAGGGTTGCTGGAGTCCTCGCTGCTGAGGACCGCCGACAATCTGGAGAAGGACGCCGCGCTCCGCCGCCAGGTGCGCTCGGCGATGATCTACCCGTCGCTGGTGGTGTCGTTCGCCGTGGTCGTGTTGCTGGCGCTGGTGGCCTTCCTGATCCCGGTGTTCGAGAAGGTGTTCAAGCAGTTTGGTGGGCACCTGCCGACACTCACGGCGTTCATGGTCGGCCTCTCGCACCTGATCAGGGATCGTTGGTACTTCTTGATCGTGGCGGTGATCGTCCTGGTGGCGAGCTTCATCTTCTGGAGGCGCTCCAAGCGTGGCCGAGCTCAGTGGGACAGATTCAAGCTCCGTGTCCCGATGAAGATCGGCGATGTGGTGCAGAAGGTGGCGATTGCGCGGTGGGCTCGGACACTTTCATCGCTGACCACAGCGGGCGTACCGATCATGCAGGCGCTCGACATCGTCGGCAAGACCGCCGGCAACGTCGTGGTTGAAAGGGCGATGCACAAGGTGCTGGATTCGGTCAAGTCGGGCGGGACGATCTCAAAACCGCTGCGCGAGGCGGCCGTGTTCCCGCCGATGGTGTCTCACATGGTTGGGGTGGGAGAAGAGACCGGCGCGCTCGACGCGATGCTGTCCAAGCTCGCCGAGTTCTACGAGGACGAAGTCGCCGCGGCGGTCAAAGCCCTCACCTCGATTCTTGAGCCGGTGATGATCGTCGTGGTCGGCTCGATCGTGGGCGTCATCGTGGTGGCTATGTACCTGCCGCTGTTCTCGGTGTACAACCAGATTCGATAGGGGCCGCGCGGGCGCGGCGCCGCCGCCCCGGCCTGACCTGAAGCCGAACTTTGGCGTTCCACGTGTCAATACGTCACCTCGGGCGCCAAAGTTCGCGCGCCGCGCCCCGCCCGCGCCCCCGCCCCGCCCCGCCCCGCCCCCGCCCCCGCCGCGCCCCCGCCGCGCCGCGCCCCGCCCCGCCCCCGCCCAGCCCGCGGCGCTTACGAACCTTCCGGCGCCCCGGCAATGGCGTCAGCCACGCGCTGACGGCGGGCTTGGATGCGCTCCCATCGCGCCTGCGCGCGTGCGAGCTTTGAGCGGTCGTATTGCCGGCGCGCCCACGGAGACCGCGGGGAGGCCAGGCGGACCGCACCCACGAGGGACACAACGGGAATGAAGATCCCAATCAGGCCCGCCAAAGGCTTGCCCTTGAGGATTGCTGCCGCGGCCAGCACAACATCGACGACAACTACCGCCACGAGCGTCTCCACCGAGGACGCCCCGTTGTGCAGGTCGAACGGCGCAAATCCGAGCAGGATCAGCCCGCCGAGCATGGTGGCCACCACCACTGCGTCAAACGATGAGCGTCCCTCCTCGGCCCAATACACATCACGCAAGTGGATCCAAAGGGCGAACTCGTCGAGCGTGAGTCCAGCTCCGACGCCGAAGACCCCAGCCAGCACCTCGTCCCACGGGCTTGACGGGTGCGTGGCGAAGCCCAGGAAGCCGGACAGCAGCAACAGCACGATTCCCCAAACCAGATGGTGCAGATGAACCCCGCCGCTGGTCTTGACGCTGCCGGGCCACCAGGGCACCTTGGGGCTACGCATCAGACGCGCGCTCGTGCGGGCGAACAGGAACGAGACGAGAAACGCCATCAGCAGCACGAACCCCGCCCGCTGACCAGGAAGGTCCAGGAACCGCGCGGGAGCGTCGAGGCTGAGTCTGATCGCGCCCAACCGGCCAAAGCCTAGAGCGCTACGAGCGGGGGCCGTAGACCTGCCGCGGCTGCCTCAGACGACCGGAACGACGCGTGACTGGCGGGTCAGGAAGTCGAAGGTCAGGACCTGATCGGCGGGGACGCTCTTGCTGAAGAGGAATCCCTGGCCCTGCCCGCAACCGGTCTCCCGAAGGAGCTTTAGCTGGAGCTCGGTCTCGATCCCCTCGGCGTGGGCCATCATCCCGAGATTCTCTGCCAGCTGGACCATCGTCTTGATCATGACGAGGCCGGTGGGGGAGCTCTCCAGGTCTGACACGAACGACCGGTCGATCTTGAGGAACGTTGCGGGCATGTCACGCAAGCGGCTCAGTGAGGACAGGCCAACGCCGAAGTCATCGATCGCGAGCCGAAGGCCGTGACGGGCCAGCAGGCAGGTGATCGCGATCGCGCGGTCGGGATCGCGCAGCGCGGTGGACTCGGTGATCTCGACCACCAGGTGGCGCGGGTCCACGCCAGTTGAGCCGATCGTCTCCAGCATGCGCTCAACCAGGTCGGCTTGCAGGAGCTGGCGCGGCGAGAGGTTGAAGGCAACGTCGAAGATGTGGCCCTGGCTCTGCCATTCTGCGGCCTGCCGGCATACCTCTCCAAATCCCCACATCCCAATCGTCTCGATCAGCCCGGTCTCCTCGGCCAGCGGGATGAACTCGCCAGGGGGCACCAGTCCACGCTCGGGGTCCTGCCAGCGCAAGAGCGCCTCCACGCCGATCAGCTGGCGGTTGTGGAGGTCGATGCACGGCTGATATTGCATGACGAACTCGCCGCGCTCGATCGCCCGACGCAAGCCTGAGATCAAGCTGAGCTGCGACCGAGACGCGGCCTGCTCGTGTTCGAAGAACATCAGCGTGCCCGGGCCCGCTGAGCGAGCCGCCGAGAGCGCGCTCTGTGCCTCTGACAGGAGCCGCTCCGCGGCACCACCCGGTTCCTGGTCGCCGGTCTGGAGCATGCTGATGCCCACACAGGCATCGAGATACACCTCGTCGTCGCCTACCACGAACCGCTCGCTGATCCCCGCCTGGACTGCCCGTCCCACGTTCTGGGCACGGCGACGCGGGTCGCCATGCGCGGCCGCGGAGCTTCCCTCGCCCTCGAGATCCGACAAGAAGATCAGGAACTCATCCGCGGGACGCCGGGCCACCAGGTCAGCGCCGCGGGCGGCGCGAGCGATTCGGCTGCCAGCATCGCGGAGCAGTCCGTCGCCGGCACGTGGCCCGAGCGCTTCGTTGGCTCGGCGGAAGCCATCAAGATCGATCGCCAGGACCGTGACCGTGCCGCCTCGCCGCCGCCGGCGCTGAATCGCCAGGCGCAGGTCATCCGAGAACTTGGCCTGATTCGGCAGTCCGGTGACCTTGTCGAAGTCGCGATGGTCGAGGTCCGAGCGCATCTGGGCGGCCGAGAAGATGCCGACCGAGAACAGGAGCGCGGACGGATATAGGAACTCGCCCGGGTTCTGCCAGACGCCCGTGGGATCGATGCCAAACGTGACGGTGACCAGCTCAAAGAAGAGGAACACCAGCCCTGCGATGATTCCGGCGCGGGAGAAGCGGGCGATTAGCGAGATGACTGCGATCGCGAGCCACGGCATTCCCGGGCTGTGCGGTCCGCCAGTCAGCGCGATGCCGGCGCCAAGCGAGATCTGGGTGACCAGCCAGCCGGCCGCCGCCCAGTATTCGGGCCGTCGCCGCCGCTCCAGGTTGCGGTACAGGGGGATCGACACCCCGGCCGCGACTACCACGGGGATCATGGCGAGCCACGGTGTACCCGCGGAGCCCACCACCACGAAGACGATGATCAAGAACATCACGACGCGCGCCGGACCCACCCAGCGCACCGTTGCCACCATCCGTTCGCGATCTAGCTCTGTCCGGCAGAGCCATGTATAGACGGGCATAACCGATGTTTTGCTTCGGTGCGTCGCGTGCACGAGTTGACCACTCCGTCGCTGGAGTGGACGCGTAATCGGTCGATCGTCCAGGCGCCGGGCTGGCTGCAACGTTTCTTGCGCAGCTAGGCGAGAGTGAAGCTGGATGTAACAATGCCGCCCGCCAGCAAGGGGATCCAGGAGAGCTGGCGATGGGGGTCGATAGGGGTGTGGGAGCGCGCCGGCCAAATAGATAGGGGCCTTGCTTATGGATGACGTTCGGCTGGAGCGGGTGGATTTGCCTGCAGACTTGTTGCCTGCGCGCTGGTACAACGTGATTCCGGATCTGCCGTGTGCGCCGCCGGAGTTTCTGGACCCAGCCACGGACCAGCCCATTGACGAGGCTTATCTGGCGCGGCTGCTTCCGGCCTCGCTGGTCGCACAGGATCGTTCGCTCGAGCGCTGGATCTCGATTCCTGACGAGGTGCTCGCGGCCTACCGCGTGTGGCGTCCGACTCCGCTGTTTCGAGCCCGCGCGCTGGAGCGCGAGCTGGATACGCCGGCCGAGATCTACTTCAAGTACGAAGGCGCCAGCCCCTCGGGATCGCACAAGCTGAACTCAGCGCTGGCGCAGGCGTACTTCGCCAGGCAGGCGGGAGTCGAGCGGCTCGTGACCGACACCGGCGCCGGGCAGTGGGGCGTTGCGCTGTCGATGGCAGGCGCTCTGATGGGGATCGAGGTGGTCGTCTACATGATCCGCGCGTCGTATCACGCCAAGCCCTACCGCCGCCACATGATGGAGATGTTCGGCGCGCGCGTGCTCCCCAGCCCGGGCGAGGGGACCGAGGCGGGCCGCGCGCTGCTGGCCGCGGATCCTGATCATCCTGGGAGCGAGGGAACCGCGGTGTCTGAGGCGCTGGAGGTCGTTCGCGGCGATCCGGGTGCGCGATTCTCCATGGGCGCGTTCGCCAACCACGTGCTGCTCCACCAGACGGTCGTCGGCCTGGAGGCACGCGAGCAGCTGGAGTCGATCTACCGCGAGCCTGATTACCTGATCGCGTCGGTGGGCTGCGGCTCGAATATGGGCGGGTTTGCATTGCCGTGGCTTGCCGACAAGCTCAACGGCCGCGACCTGAAGATCGTGGCCGCCGAGCCGACGGCGTGCCCGACGCTGACCGGAGGGGAGTACCGGTACGACTTCCCGGACGCCACGGGCACGGGCCCCTCGGTGCTCACCTACACGCTGGGTCACGAGTTTGTGCCGCCGCCGATCCACTCGGGCGGGTTGCGCTATCACGGCGCCGCGCCGCTGGTGGGACTGCTCCGCCACGAGGGCCTGATGGACGCGCGGGCATACGGGCAGACGGAGGTGTTCGCGGCGGGGTCGTTGTTCGCCAGGCTGACCGGGTTCGTCCCGGCGCCCGAGACCGCGCACGCAATCCGGGCGGTGATCGACGTTGCCGGCGAGTGCCGCCGGACCGGCCGCAAGGCCACGATCGTGTTCTGCTACAGCGGCCATGGCCTCCTTGATCTGGCCGCCTATGGACGGTTCACCGCAGGTGAGATGCAGGATGTTGAGCCACTAGTTGAGGAGATGAGGGTATGAAGTCCTACGGGCTGCTGATTGGGGGCGAAGAGCGTGAGGGGCAGGGCTACAACTACACAGTGAAGGCGTCGGCGCTGATCGCAGATCCGGCGGCGGCGTTCACGCTCAAGCGTGAGCTCGAGCTTGGGACGCGATCGCCCGATGATGCGCCGTCAGAAGTCGTGGGCCGCTGCGCATGGGGTGGAGACCGAGAGAACGAGGAGGCGCTCGAGGCGGCGGCTTGGGCTCGCCGTGAGTACGGCGGCACGCCGCTCGCCACGCGCCGGGCGATCATGAACGAGTTCAGTGAGGTCATGCGCGCTCGCGGCCATGAGCTGGCCGAGATCCTCGTGTACGAAGGCCATCCCCGCCGGCTGGCCGAGTGGGAGGTCCGTGGCATCATCGACGGCACCAGCCCCGAAAGCATGGACTGGTGCTTCGCGCAGATGCGCAGCGAGGTCCAGTGCGGCGAGCGCCGCGTGATCGTGGCTCGCAAACCAGATGGCGTCGTATGCCTGAACCCGCCACAAAATGCGGCGGGATCAAACTCCGCGCTCGGGATGATGTCGCTGGCAGCAGGCAACACGCTGGTTGTCAAGGCGCCTCGCTCAACGCCGCTCAGCGTGATGTTCCTCTACCACGAGATCGTACAGCCGATCCTGGAGCGCCATGGCGCACCGCCAGGAACTCTCAACATCATCTCGGGTGACACGCGGCGGATCCTCAGACAGTGGATCGCCAGTCCGCTCGTCAGCGACGTGATGTTCTTCGGCGACAGCGTTGTGGGAATGAAGTTCGGGTCGGACTGCGTGGCCGCGGGCAAGAAGGCGGTGCTCGAACTGTCTGGCAACGACGGCATCGTGGTCTGGGAGGACGCCGACCTCGACGCCGCCGCGGCGGCGATGTGCGAGTGCTTCTATGGCTCGAGCCAGATCTGCATGGTGCCCAAATACGCGATCGCGCACCCGGAGATCGCAGACGAGCTGCTGGAACGGCTGCTCAACCGCGTGAGGATGATCCGGCCGGGGTTCCCGGAGGATCCGGAGGTCGTCCTCTCGCCGGTGCTCAAGGCCGACCGCTACTTCGACTATCTCGCCGAGGCGCAGGAGGACGGCGCCACGGTGCTCTGCGGCGGCAATCGCATCGACGTCAACGGCGAGGGATCGGCGATGGGCCTGTTCCTTGAGCCCACAGTGATCCGCGTGGACGGGCTGGAGGACGCCAGGCGGCTCTCGTGCGTGCGTGAGGAGACGTTCTTCCCAATGCTGCCCGTCATCGTCCCCAACCAGAACGGGGCACGGCTGCTTGAGCGGGTGATCGACTTCGTCAACGCCAATCCGTACGGGTTGCGCAACTCGCTGTGGTCTGCCGACGATGATGTGGTGCAGCAGTTCGTGGATGAAGTGCACAACGCGGGCCTGATCAAGGTCAACGACTCGCATATCGGGTTTGCGCCTGTGCTGGCCACGCACGGAGGGACCGGGCTGACCGGGGGCCCCCACGGCGAGCTGCATTACCCGATTCTCAGGACATCGCATCTCCAGGGCGCGGCGGTTGCGCCGAGCGGCGTGTTCGGTCCTGAGGAGCTCGTGTCGCAGATCAGCTTGCCCAAAAACGCTGCCGTCTAGTACAGCTGTTAGCCTCCCCGGCCGGGGTGATGCCAGCTGATGTCATGGGGGAGTACGTTCCGCCACCGTTGACCTGGGCGGCTGGTGTCGAGACGGCCGAGCAAGACACCGGCCGGCGCCGGTGGGTGCTCGTGGCGGCGTCGCTGGCCGCGTTTGTGGCATTCCTGGACGCGACCATCGTCAACATCGCGTTCCCCAACATCCAGGCTTCGTTCCATGGCGTTTCGCGCTCCTGGCTCTCGTGGGTGCTGAACGGTTACAACATCGTGTTCGCGGCATTGCTGGTCCCTGCTGGGCGGATCGCGGACATGCTGGGGCGCCGACGGGTGTTCGCGTTCGGGGCGGGCGGTTTTGCGGTTGCTTCACTGCTGTGCGCAGTCGCTCCGTCGGCCGGCGTCCTTGTCGGATTCCGGGCGCTCCAGGCGCTTGGAGCGGCGCTCCTGGTCCCGACCTCGCTCGGGCTGCTGCTCGACGAGTACCCGGTGGCGGATCGGGTCAAGGCAATCGCCATCCTCGGTGCTGTCGCCGCGCTGGCCGCGACGCTGGGCCCGACGGTCGGCGGGCTCCTGGTCAACGCGTTCGACTGGCGCGCCGTGTTCGTGGTCAACCTTCCGGTATGCGCGACGATCCTGCTTCTCACGCGCCGCTACGTGCGCGAGCGGCGCGATCCTGAGGCCGGAAGGGTCCCGGACCCGCTGGGCATCGTCCTGTTTGCAGCGGGCATGGCGCTACTGGCGCTGGCGCTGACCCGCCAGGACGTCTGGGGCTGGGGCGACGTGCGCGTTGCCGGCAGCCTGGGGCTGGGAGTGGCCCTGATCCTGCTGTTTTTGCTCCGTTCGCGGCGCCACCCGTCGCCTGCGCTCGAGCTAACGCTCTTCATCACCCGCTCAGTGCGGATGGCCAACTGCGCGATCATCGTGTTCGCGGCCGCCTTTTACGCAAAGATCCTGATCGACGTCCTTTTCTTGACGTCGATCTGGCATTACTCGGTGCTGGGCGCGGGGCTGGCGATGACCCCGGGCCCATTGATCACCGCGATCCTCGCCGCCCCCGCAGGACGACTCGCGGACCGCTATGGCGTCCTCCCAATCGCGGCGGCGGGCGCGGTCGTGTACGCGCTCGGGTGCGCCTGGTATGCGACCCAGGCCGGCACGAGCCCGGACTATCCCGGCCAATGGCTGCCGGGCGCCGGCCTGACAGGTCTCGGTATAGCGCTGGCATTCCCCAGCTTCACCAGCGCCGCGGTGATGACGCTACCCCCGGCGCGATACGGGACCGGGAGCGCCGTGAACGCCGCCGCGCGCCAGATGGGGGGAGTGCTCGGGATCGCGATTGCTGTGTCGATCATCGGGGGGACCAGCCACGTGGCAACGCACGGCGCATTCGTGCACGCATGGACCTACGCTGCCATCAGCGCGGCCCTTGCCGCGGTTGTGGCACTGGTGCTGGGACGCGGCCGGCGACCAGCTCACAACGTGTTGAAGCAGCCGTAAATGGTGTACAGCGGGTTGACCACCTGGTTGCCGTCGGCGTCCTGCATCAGCTGCTGCCCGATGAACGCGGGCGGCGACTGAGCCTTGTAGCAGCCGTCGGACTGGACGCTGACGTCGTAGCTGACGGTCGTTGGCTGGGGAGGCAGCGAGCCGGGCGTGGGAACCAGTACCTGGAGCGTGCACACCCAATCCCCCGGGCCGTTCGGCTTGCTGCCCCGCCGGCTACAGGAGGGCAGCGCGATGTTGAGCCTGGCGCCCGAGGGGACGCTGCGACCGAGCTCCTGCTGCTGGAGGACCGTCAGGTTGTTGAAGGCCGGGATGAAGCTCGCCTTCAGCCGCGCCGGACTAACCCCGACAGGGCCCCAGTTTCCGGCCACGGCGATCAGTGCGATCACTGCTGCAATCGCCACGGCGGCGCGCACCGGAACCACCCAGCCCTGCCTGCGGACCACCGGCGTTCCGGCGAAGTCACGCCGGCGCAGGATTATCCACGACGCGCAGATGGACGCGGCGATCCAGGCGACGCTGACCGCGAGCTCGATCACCAGCGGGCCGTAGTACCGATGGGCCGTGAACAGCGCCCGCCAGGTCGTGAAAGCCGAGGTGACCAGGAGCATGTGGGCCCAGATCCCCGAGCCCACCAGCACCAGAAGCTGCATGGCCAGAGCCGCCAGCGCCGGGCCGACCACTCCGACGATCCCGTTGCGGGTGGCGATCGACAGCAACACGGCCAGGCTCGCGAACGCAATCGCCGGAAGGATGCAGAGCAACCAGCTGAGGACCACCAGCAGCAGGGCCTTTCCGCCTGAGATAACCGTGCCGCTGAGGCTGACCAGGGCGTGTGGGCCGACCAGGAGCGCGCCCGCCACGAGGCTCGCGATCATCGTCAGCGCGACGAGCGCCACCGTGAACGCGGCGGCCGCCAGCAGCTTGCCGACGAACAGCTCCCGCCGCGTGCAGGATCGCGTGAGCACGAGCTTCCATGTTCCGTAGCGGTCCTCGGAGGAGAACACGTCGCCCGCGACGATCGCCGCGATCAGCGGCAGGCCCCAAGAACCGGCGAAGGCCAGCATGACCAGCGACAGCGCAAAACCGGAGGAGTGAACCCAGACTCCGTAGAGGGTGTCGGTGGGACTCCCGCTCTGGATCTTGAGGATGGCGCCGAACAGAAATGGCGCCAGCACGCACACAAGCGCCAGCAGCCGGATCGCCAATTGTGAGCCGAGCTTTCGCCGCTCGACGAAATATGCGCTCCGGACGCCGGGGCTCAGCTCGGATCCCCGGTCAGCTCGAAGAACATCGACTCCAGCGGGCTGACCCGAAGCTCCAGTCGCCGGATCGCCACTCCCGCCTGACCGAGCGACACGGCATAGGGGTCTAGAGATCCTGCCTTGGCTGTGAGCACCAGACCTCCGGGTGCCGTAGGCGTTGCCTCAACACCCTGGCTGCGCTCGGCTATCTCGATCGCGCGGCGGTCGTCGCTGGTGCTGAGCCCGTACGAGGACGCGGGCGCCTGCGCTCGCAGCTGGACGGTCGTACCGTCCCACACCACCTGGCCGCGGCGAAGGAAGGTGAAGCTGTCGCAAACATCCTCAACCTCGACGATCTGGTGGCTCGAGAGCAGGATTGCGACGCCGTCCGAGGCGAGGGCCCGGACCAGCTCGCCCATCTCCCGCACCCCCGCCGGGTCAAGCCCGGCCGTTGGCTCGTCGAGCAGCAGCAGCCGGGGTGTCCGCAGCAGCGCAGCGGCAATCCCCAGTCGCTGCCTCATGCCCGAGGAGTAACCGTTGAGGCGGTCGTGGGCGCGCTCAGCCAGCCCCACGCGCGCCAGCTCGCCGTCGATCGTTCGCTCCTGCGCTCCGCCGTCGAGTCGCGCTAAGAGCTCGAGATTTGCCCTTCCGGAGAGGTAGGGGTAGAAGCTGGGATCCTCGACGAAGCCGCCGACCCCATCAAGGTCCGGTCGCCCCGAGCCCGGTTCCCCGCGGCCGAACAACTCGATCGAGCCTGAGTCCGCGGCGACAAGCCCGAACAGGATTCGCAGCAGCGTGGTCTTGCCGGCTCCGTTGGGTCCCAGCAGCCCGCGGACCTCGCCCTCCGACACCTCGAGGTCGACGGCGTCGAGGGCGACGGTGGTCTCGAAGCGCTTCGTGATGCCCCGGGCACGAACGGCGGCCACGACTGGGAACGATAGACGACGCACGAGTTGTTTGACACGCTGTCAACTGGTAGGTTCGGCGATGCGGGCCGGGAAGTAACGAGGAGAGGGCAATGGCGAACCGCATCGTTAGCGCTTTGGTCGTATCCGCAGCCGCGTTCTTGGCTGCGCCGCTGACCGCGACGGCATCAGCCGGCGGGGCCGGGATCCACAAGATCCGCCACGTGGTGATCATCATGCAGGAGAACCGGTCGTTTGACTCTTACTTCGGCACGTACCCGGGCGCCGACGGGATTCCTGGGCTGGATGGGAACCCGGGGAAGGTGCCGTGCGTGCCCGACCTGATGCGTCGACGTTGCCGGAAGCCCTACCACAACCACAAGGACGTCAACGCCGGTGGCCCCCACATGGCAGTGGACGCTCTGACGGACATCGACAACGGCAAGATGAACGGGTTCATCGCCAGCGTCGAAACGGGCCACGTGGACACCGACCGGCTGGCCTGCCACGTGCCGATCACAACGGCCAAGCAGCTGGTGGCGGTGCTGAGCGGTCCACCCTGCCTGGACGTGATGGGCTACCACGACGCCCGCGAGATTCCCCAACTACTGGGCCTACGCGCGGAACTACGTGCTCCAGGACCACATGTTCGAGCCGAACCTCGGCTGGAGCCTGCCCTCTCACGTGTACATGGTGTCCGCCTGGTCTGCCACCTGCCTGAACGTGATGCAGCCGATGAGCTGCAAGACCGCGAATCTGGTCCTGCCGGACGGCGACGGGCAACCGCCAAGCGCGGCAAACGGCGCGGCGCTGCTCGGCCTGACCAAAATCTCCGACACGCGACGATCCGTTTGCCGCCACCCAGGCGCCCGACTACGGATGGACCGATATCACTTACCTGCTGCACCAGCACCACGTCAGCTGGCGCTATTACCTGACCCAAGGGACCGAGCCGGACTGCGCCAATGGGGCGATGACGTGCAAGCCGGTGCCCCAAAGCGTGGAGACCCCTGAGATCTGGAACCCGCTGCCGGATTTCGTCGACGTCCACCAGGACAAGCAGCTGAACAACATCGTCGCGCTACGGCGCTTCTTCGGAGACGCCTACCACGGCCACCTTCCGGCGGTCTCGTGGGTGATCCCCTCGGGCGATAACTCAGAGCATTCCCCGGCGCGGATCAGCCTGGGCCAGGACCACGTGACGCGCGTGATCAACGCGATCATGTCCGGGCCGGACTGGAAGTCCACCGCAATCTTCCTGGCCTGGGATGACTGGGGCGGGTTCTACGACCACGTGAAACCGCCCCGGGTGGACGGCCAGGGCTACGGGCTAAGGGTGCCCGGGCTCGTGATCAGCCCGTACGCGCGGAAGGGTTACATCGACCACCAGGTCCTGAGCTTCGACGCGTACCTGAAGTTCATCGAAGATGACTTCCTGGGCGGCGAGCGGATCGGGCCCGGAGACGGGCGCCCGGACGGTCGCCCGGACGTACGAGAGAACAAGCGCATCCTCGGCAACCTAGTCAAGGACTTCGACTTCACCCAGCAGCCGCGCAAGCCGTTCCTGCTTCCACGGCTGCCGCCGAACAAGCTCCCGCCGAACCTGATCCCAGTGTTGAAGAACCACTGATGCGCAGGCTGCTCCTCGCCGCGATGCTCGCCTCGGTCGCCGCCGTGCTGCTAGCCGCGGTGACCGCGTCCGCGGCACCGCGGCGCGGGATCCACAAGATCCGCCACGTCGTGATCATCATGCAGGAGAACCGGTCGTTCGACTCCTACTTCGGGACCTATCCCGGCGCGGACGGAATCCCCGGGCTTGGCGGGCCATCCCGGAAAAGTGCCCTGCGTGCCCGATTACCCGGACACCAGCCGCTGCGTGAAGCCCTACCACAACACCGCTGTGGTCAACATCGGCGGCCCGCACGACAACTCGGTGTTCACCGAGGATCTCGACGGCGGAAAGATGGATGGGTTCGTCAAGGCACGCGAGACGTGTATGAACGCGCTCGATCCCTTCGGGTGCCAGGCCGGGACCGTCAACGACGTGATGGGGTACCACACTGCACACGAGATCCCGAACTACTGGTCGTACGCGCGGAACTACGTGCTCCAGGACCACCTATTCGAGCCCGTCAACTCGTGGAGCCTGCCGGCTCACCTGTACCTGGTCTCGGGATGGTCAGCGAACTGCACCACGGTCGCCGACCCAATGAGCTGCTCCAGCGCAAACGAGCTGCCGCCGCTGCCACAAGATTTCGGACCCGCGCCGCACCACCCGCCGGACTATGCGTGGACCGACCTGACCTGGCTTCTGTATCGGGCGCGTGTGAGCTGGTCGTATTACATCCAGCCCGGACCCGAGCCGGACTGCGAGACCGGCAGGATGATCTGCAAGTACAACGCTCAGGACCCGGGCACCCCGGGAATCTGGAACCCGCTGCCATCGTTTGACACCGTCAAACAGGACGGCCAGACGACCGACATCAGGGCCACGGGAGATCTGTTCACGGCCGCGCAGGCGGGCCACCTACCGGAGGTCTCGTGGGTGATTCCAAATGGAATCGACTCAGAGCACCCCGACTCGAGCATCCGCACCGGACAGGCATACGTCACCAGGATCATCAACGCGATCATGCGCTCCCGCGATTGGAGCTCCACCGCGATCTTCATCTCCTGGGACGACTGGGGCGGCTTCTACGACCACGTGCCACCGCCGGCCGTGGACGGCTACGGGTACGGGTTCCGCGTGCCCGGGATCGTGATCAGCCCATATGCGCGGCGCGGATTCGTCGATCATCAGCGACTGAGCCACGACGCTCTGACGAAGTTCATCGAGGATGATTTCCTGGGCGGCCGGCGGATCGACCCCCGTACGGACGGTCGTCCCGATCCCCGTCCGGACGTGCGTGAGCGGGCGCCGGGGCTCGGAAACCTGGTACGCGACTTCAACTTCAGTCAGCGGCCGCGCGCGCCACTGATCCTTCGACCCGGCGCCGGCTCCAGCTGACGACCGGCACCCTGTATCGGCGCGGGGGCCCAAAGACGAGCAGTGCGAGCCAGGCGGCGATGCCGAAGGTGACCACCAGGTAGGCCAAAGCTTCGAGTTCAGGGTGCGCTGCTAGCTGCCCGGTGGTTGCCCAGAGCCCGACGATCGCGACGAGCGAGATTACCGGCAGGCCGCGCCGGGCCAGGGTCTCCCAGGTGACGAGGGCGATGATGAACGGCACCTGGTAGTAGAGCATCCAGATTGGGTCGAGCGTGGAGCGCAGCAACATCAGCAACGCCAGCAAGCCCAGCGCGGCCGCTGGATCGCGCGTGCCCCTGCGGCGCCAGTAGGCCCAGCCCAGCGGAATAGCGCATGCTGGGGCGAGCCACGACACGCCGGAGCGGTGCAGGCCCAATGGAAGCGTATGGATCGCGGTCGTGGCCAATGCGCCGCCGTCAGTGACGGTGACGTTGTGGGTGGGGCTCAGCAACCACCACCACGACGAGGTCGATACGAGGTGCATGCTCCCGATCACTCGTGCGGCGCGCAGGAAGGCCACCGGGTCGGCAACCGGCATGGCGAGCGCGAGCGGAGCGGCGACCGCGGCGGCAACGGCCACCAGCCGGACCCGACCCGACCGGCAGGCGAGCAGGGTCGGGACGACGGCGAGCAACGCCCACTGCTTGGTCCCCAGGGCAAGCCCAAGCGCGGCGCCTGCCACCAGCGGCCTGTCGTGCAAAGAAGCCAGGACGGCAGCGACGCAGAGTGCCCCACCGAGGAGTTCCTCCGGGTGCCCCCACCAAACGGCAGCCAGGGTGAATGGGTTCAACAGTGCGAGCGCCGAGATTGCACCAGCGCCAAGCCAGCTTCGCCCACGGGCGCCCGCCGCATCGGCGGTCGCAATCCAGACCAATCCCACCACCAGCGCACATGCGAAGACCCCGAGGCGGTACGTGAGCTCATGACCTCCGCCAAGCGCGGTCGCCAGGGCGGCGAAGGGCCACCGGAGCAGGATCGAGGAGAGTCCCATCACCGGCTGCTGGCCAAGCGCATGCGACAGGTGTCCGTGGATCAGCGCCTCAAGCACCGGGGCCGGATCGTCACCGGTGCGCGGGCCCAGCGCATAGTCGCCGAGATGGCCCGCGTGCGACGCAACTACGCCGGCGCCGAGCGCTGGAAGCGCGTACCGGAACGCTCGCACAGGACCTAAAGCGCGTGACCTCGCCACAGGGATTCGCCTGCCCGTCCGCTAGGTGGTTGCCCGAACTGGGGCGGTGGATGGCTTCGATCTCGGCCGCGCTGATTGGAGCGCGGTTCGCTCGATCAGGTAATAGCTGGCTGCGGCCGCGATGACTGTGACCGCGAGTCCCGACGGCACCAGAAGGAGCATTCGCGTTGTCGGGTCGTGCCGGTAGGTGACTCGATTCAAGGCCTCGAGGATTGGGGCGTGATAGAGGTAGATCCCGTACGAGACCAGACCGAGCCATGCCAGCGGGCGACTGGCCAGGACGCGGCCAATCGCAGAACGGGGTCGGCGTTCGAATGCGGCCGGCAGCGTGAGCCCAACCGCCACCACGCCGCTCAGCGCATAGAGCAACACCAGCTGTAGCGGCGTCTGAGCTGCCGCGTATCCGGTGCGCGCCAGCCCGAGGCCACGGGAGATGACGACGTACGCGATCAGCGCGATCGGCCACCCCAACCAGGCCCAGCGTGCAGCCGCTATCACCCGGTGTGGCCGGTGTTCGACTCCGACCACGCTCGCGATCGCGAGCGCCATCCCAAGGGCGAACCACCCGAACGTCCCAGCGAACGTGGTCTGCGCCGCCGTTGAGTTGCCGAGCGTAAGGATTCCGTACCCCACGCTGCAGATGCCAAGGAGACCCAGGATGGCGAGCTCAAGCTGCCACCACACTCGCCGTCCGGCACGCCGGGCCACCCGGTCGAACCCCAGCGAGAGGAATGGCAGCAGCGCGTAGAACGCGAGCTCGCACCCAAGCGTCCAAGCGGGACCGATGCCCAGGCTCGCCGTGCGGTAGCTGTATCCCTGAGCGAAGCCGTAGTAGATCCACCAGTGGGTCCCGCGCACGTCGGGGAGCCCCGGCCAAAGGGTCAGGACGGTGAGCGCGACCCAGTAGGCGGGGAGGATCCGAAGCAATCGTCGAGACGCGTAGGTCCCCAGCCTGACTGGCGAGCCGGTTCCGATCCTGCCCGCGAGCATGGGCCTGTAGAGCAGGAATCCGGAGATCACGAAGAACACCGCAACGCCGACGTTGAGCCGCGCCAGATACGGCGACAGGCCACCATGGGCCACCGCATTCGTGTCGAGCGCGGCGTGGAACACCAGCACGGAGAGCGCTGCCACCGCGCGGAGCCCATCAAACAGCGGGAACCGCCCGGCGGAGTCCCGCGCCACGTGGCTGCCGGTCGACACAGGGCCCCCATCGGCTGCGGGGGCGTCCAGCGCCAGCATCCCCGGCTCCGTCCGAACAACCGTTGAGCTACGCATTCGGGCGAGAGGGGCACGTCCGCGCGCCGCCACAGCGCGCGACCACTATCGTCTCGACGCGATGAGCGTGGGCAGTGACCGGGGCGACGAGAGTCGCGGCACCTGCACTCCCTGCCGGGGCACCGGGCAGGTGGGCTCAAACGCTGGGTGGCGAGCCGCACCAGATGACGTGTCCCGTGGTGCGGCGGCAGCGGCCGGTTCCAGCCGGGGCGCGACGCCCAGCAGGCGCCGGCCGAACAACAGTCCGCCCTGACCAGGCGCCGCCCGCCGAAAGCCCTCGTAGCACATGTGTCCAATCCGGTAAGCGGATTGTTCGCAGCCATCCGCTCCTGCCGATACGGACGCTGCCAGAGCCGCTAGGTGCCAAAGGCAAACTGCCCGTGAGGGTGGGACGCAAAGCCACGGGTCTCCTTCAGGAGGAAGCCGGGCTGCCACCAGGGGCTCGATCAGAGCCGCGATGGCATGAGGACCGAGGGATCTGGCAGGCCCAATAACACCCGATCCCAGGAGGATCAATGCTCTCAAAGCTACGTCTTCGCGCCGAGGAGGAGAAGGGCTTTACCCTGATCGAGCTCCTCGTCGTGGTCTTGATCATCGGCATCCTTGCCGCGATCGCCATCCCGACGTTCCTCAGCCAGACCAGCAAGGGTCATGACGCTGCGGCGAAGTCGCAGGTCACCAACGCCCGGATCGCTGCCGACACGCTCGGCACCGACAACAACGGCGTGTTCGACCTCACCGGCAACGTGCTCAGCGCGACCTCGCTGGAGGCGGTCGAGCCGACGTTGAAGGACACCTCCGCCAGCGCCACGTTGTCGTTACGCGGCACCCGGCGTAACCGGCGCGCCGATTGCGCCTGAAGAACACGGTCGCCGGCGACGCCGCCACAACAGCTACGTCGTGGCGTCGACCGACGGCAGCAACAGCAACGTGTTCGAGGTTGTCCGCCACTGCGACGGCACGGTCGAGCGGCTGTGCACCACCGCCAGTCCGGGCTCCTGCCCTGCCAGTGGTACCTGGTAGTCCGCGGCTCGAACTTAGTACCTAACCCTCTACCCGGGCGGGCCATCTCGGCCCGCCCGGCTGCTGTTTTGGAGATCGCAATGTCCCCGCCAACGATAATTTGCTCATGGGACTCGTGCTGGCCGGACTGGCGGGCTGATCATCGGGTCGTTCCTGAACGTGGTGGTCTACCGCATGCCACGGCACGAGTCGCTGATCACCCCGGGCTCCCACTGTCCCGGGCTGCCAGACGCCGATCAAGCCCTACGACAACCTCCCCGTGCTCGGCTGGCTTCTCCTGCAAGGCCGCTGTCGCAGTCCTGCCACGAGCCGATCTCCGACCCGCTATCCCGATCGTCGAGGCACTGACCGCGGCTCTGGCCGTCGCAGTGGTACTGGTCAAGCACTCGGCTCACGACGTGGCGCTGGACTGGTTCTTGCTCGCCGTGCTGGTGCCAGTCTCGCTGATCGATCTTGGAACACCGGATCATCCCCAACCGGATCATGGGTCCAGCAGCGGTAGCCGCCCTCGTCATCGGCCTGGCCACCCGCCCGGCCGGGGTGCCCGAGCAGCTGATCGCGGGCGCCGCAGCCGGAGGCTTCCTGCTCGTGTTCGCCCTTGCCTATCCCCGAGGGATGGGCATGGGCGACGTGAAGCTGGCCGGCGTGCTGGGGCTGTTCCTGGGGCGCTCGGTGGCCGTGGCTTCCTCGCCTGATCGGAGGATTCATCGTCGGCGCGCTGGCCGGTGCCGCGGCAGGCCCGTGGGGTCGCCAGCGGGGCGCAAGACGGCCATCCCGTTCGGACCGTTCCTGGCTTTCGGCGGCATGGTCGGCGTGCTGGCGGGTCCGGCGCTGACCCATGCTATATCTGCACTCAGTCCGCTGACATGGTCCTCCGCCGGCTCGCGGTTTGAGGTCTTGCCTGCTCGCCGGCGGCTGCGTGCTCGCCGGCGGCCGTCGCCTGGTCCAGCCCCACCACGGGTGACTACTGCCGGGGGGTCCAGTTCTCGGCGACGCAACGCCGCACCGGCAATCGAGGCGTTGGCGCATGGACACTTCGGTACATTGCTGGCCCAACCAACCGCTCATGGGCCTGGTGTCGCTGCTGCTGCGGGTCCCGGCCGCCCTGGTGGCCCACACCAGGCAACCACCCGCTGCTCGAGTATCGGCTGGGCGTCGTCCTGTGCCTGTCTCCGCCGTCTGCTGGCCGCCTGGCTCGCTCGCCTGAGTCGCCCAGCGGCATTGGAAGCTCATCTGCGGTCTTCTGCTGCGTGCTGCTGGTCGCCGGGCCGGGAAAGATCGATGCGGTCCACTCGGGTCATCCCGAGGAGGTACTGACTGCGGTGCTGGCTGTGGCAGCGGTGATCGCGGCCGAGCGAGGGAGCGCAGTGGTGGGCCGGCATCTCTCCTCGGGCTGGCGGTCGGGAACCAAGCCGTGGGCAGTCCTCGCCGTCGTCCCGCTGTTCCTGGCCCTCCCGCGCGGACGCCTGAAGGCTCTAACGGCGGCTGGTCGGTGGGCGGGCTTGCGGTGCTCCCGGCGATCGTCGACCCGCGATGCTTCCTGGCCCGGATGGGGAGCATCGGCGGAATGCACTTGATCAGTCCCTACACGCGTGTGGTGGCAGCTCGGATCGAACCTCCCCGGTAGCGGGCTGCCGGCGCGCATCCTGCCTCTGGGTCTGACCCGCTCCTCCGCACTATTTCTCGCCACGGGTGCGGCGGTTCTCGCGGCCACCGGTTGGGGGCTTGAACCGGCGGGATCCCGGCTGTCCCAGCCACTAGCCCTGCTGGCGGGTCTGTGGCTGGTGCGGGTGGTCGCCGATCCACATCCCAACTACTACTACTTCGTCCCGTTCCTGATCGCCGTAGGCGTCTGGGAGACTGTACTCGCTTCGCCGGGCTTCCGCTGCTGGCGGTGACGGGCACAGGGCTGCTTTCCTCACGTACCCCCTGCCGTTCTACGAGCCGGCGTGGCCCAACGCCTTCCTGCTGGTGTGGGCGGCGCTGTTCGGGGTCGTACCTGGTCAGCCGCGGCATTTGGCCCAGTGCACGCCCGCCCAGCCTTTGTCCACTCGCCCGCCGTTCCTTCAACTGGTTGCCCGCCAGGTCGATCTGAGCGTTGAGGATGCCTAGTCTGCAGAAGGACACCGTCGGGCTTGACATCGAGCCGGGCTACGTCGCCGCCGTCCGGGCGCGCCCGGGCGGGTTGCTGTAGCCAGGGCCGCAACCGCGTCGCTGCCCCTCCGGGGCGGTTCGCGACGGTGAGGTGATCGACGTCGACGCAGTGGCGAAGACCCTTCGCGAGCGTGTTCGCCGAGCACAAGCTTCCCAAGCGGGTGCGGATCGGCGTGGCCAACCAGCGCATTGTCGATGCGGATGATCGATCTGCCGCCGATCAGCGACTCAAAGCAAATCGCATCCGCGGTCGCGGTTCACGCGCCCGGATCACATCCCGATGCCGCTTGAGCAGGCCGTCTCGACCACCACACCGTCGGCACGGTCGAGACGCCCGATGGCCCCCGCACGCGCGTGATGCTGGTAGCTGCGCGTCGAGACATGATCGATCGCCTGCTGGAGTCGACCACCCGCGCGGGTCTTGTGCCACAAGGGATCGACCTGTCGGCGTTCGCGATGATTCGCGCGCTTCATAGGACGGAGTCAACGGGCCTGTCGCGTACGTGAATGTGGGTGGGGTCACCAACCTGGCTATCGCCACGGGGCCCACCTGTGTCTTCACGCGTGTGGTCTCGAGCGGTACGGAACACTCGTCAGCCAGCTGGCTGAGCGGCGCGGCCTGACCCTCGAGCATGCCGACGGATGGCTGTCGCACGTGGGGCTCGAGATTCCCGTCGAAGAGATCGAGGGCGATCACGAGATCGTCACCGAGGCCCGCGCGGTGTTGGCTGAGGGAGCTCGCCGCATCGCCGACGAGGTCCGTAACTCGCTCGACTACCAGTCCATGCGAGCCGGTTCCGAGAAGGCCGAGTCCGCCATTCTGACAGGCGCCGCGATGGCCATACCCGGTTTTTGCCAGGAGGTCGGCAGCGCGCTCGGAGTGCCGTTTGAGATCGGCGCGGTAGCGGAGGCCAACCCGGGCGGCTTCAGCGGGATCGAGCCCGGAAAGCTGGCCGTTGCAGCGGGGCTGACCCTGGAGGAGGCTCAGACGTGAGAGCGGTAAACCTCCTTCCGAGTGACCACCGCCGCGCCAGGGCGAGCGGCGTCCGTGGGATCCGCGGACCCAGCTACATCGTCGTCGGGCTGCTCGCACTGGCCCTGGTCCTGGTGACGGTGTACGTGGTGATCAACAACTCGGTCGCAGACCAGAAGTCCAAGCTGGCCGCGCTCCAGCAGCAGGTTTCACAGGTCCAGGTCGTGGCCGCGCGGCTCAGGGGCTACACCCAGTTCGCCACGCTGGCCCAGCAGCGGGCGCAAACGGTTCGGCAGATCGCCTCGACGCGATTCGACTGGGCTGCATCGATGGCCGATCTGGCGAAGGTCGTGCCTGCCAACACCTCCCTGATTTCGCTGGCAGCGACGGCCGGGAGCGGGTCCACCTCCGCCGGATCAAGCTCCACCGCGGCCAGCTCCACCAGCGGACTGCGCAGCGCGCTGCCCAACCCGGCGTTCGAGCTGCGCGGCTGTACCGCTTCGCAGGACGACGTGGCTCGGCTCATGTCCCGTCTGCGGTTGATGAACGGCGTCGTCCGCGTGACGCTCAGCAACACGTCACGACAGGGCTCGAGCGCGGCCACCCCCGCTAGCGGCGGCTCTTCGGGAGGCGGCGGCGCAGGGGACCTGTCCGATCAGCGCATCGAACTTTGACCTGGTCGTGTTCTTCACCGGCCCATCCACCGCTACCACCGCGGCCGGGAGCACCGCCGGCAGCGCGACGCCGGCAGCAAGCGCATCAAAGCCGTCGCATCGGCGAATGCCTCAAACAGTCAGGCCGCTGGGAGCCAGCCATGAGCCTCCGAGACCGGACCGTCATCGGCGTTCTATGCGTGGTCGCGGCGATCGCTGCCGCCTGGATGCTGGGGATCCAGCCCAAGCGAGGCGAGCTCTCAAGCCTGAACGACAGGTGGGCGCCGAGCAGTCGCAGCTTTCGCAGGCGCAGTCACAGGTGGCCGCTGGAGAGGCGGCCCGGAGTCAGTTCGCGCCAGCTACGCGTCGATGTTGACGCTCGGCGAGGCCGTTCCCACCGACGACAATGTGCGGTCGCTGATCTACCAGCTGCAATCTGCGGCGAGCGCCAGCAGGGTTGATTTCAGCGGGCTTTCCCTGGCGTCCAGGGCGGTAGTTCAGGTCTCGAGCAGCTCGGGAACCCCGCCGCCGCCTGGCGTAACGACGGGGCCTGGTGGATTCCCTGCCGAGCCGTTCTCGTTCACCTTTCGAGGGAACTTCTTCAACCTGGCCGCCTTCTTTGCGCGCCTTGAGCGTTTCGTGACCGCCTCTGGAACCGCGCTCCAGGTCCGCGGGCGGCTCCTTACGCTCGACTCGATCAACCTCGCCGGAGCCGGAGGCTTCCCGCAGATCGACGCAACGGTCGCCGCCACCGCCTATCTGCTTCCCGCCTCCCAGGGCCTGCTGGCTGGCGCCACCCCGATCGGGCCAGCGACGTCTTCCCCGCAAGTTGGTGGCTCCCTGCACCGAGTCTGCGCCGGGCAGCTCGCCAGGCGCATCGTCAGGGGCCGCCGGTGGCGCGACCGGCGGAGCAACGAGCTCCGTTCCGCCCGCCGCGAGCGTCGTGGGAGGGCCGTCGTGAACACGGCCGCGATAACCAACCTCGCGCGGAGCGTCTGGGACGACCTCCGCCAGAAGCGACTGTGGCCGGTGGCGTTGGTGATGGCCGTGGGGTTGGTCGCTGTTCCCATCCTGCTGTCGCGATCGCCGGCGGCTCAGTCCGGGACGGTCTCGCTGCCCGGCGCGGGGTCACCGACGGGGCCGGAACGGCAATCCCGGCGGTGAGCGCCTCCACTGCCTCGGGGCAGAACGATCTTGGTGGCGCCGCCAGGATCCATTCGGCCAACCTGGCGCGCAGGCGCACGGGCTGGGCGCAGTGCAATCACTCGGAGGCACAGCCTCGGGCGCGAGCGGCACTGGTGGCTCCACCTCCTCGACCGGTGCCAGCGGAGCCGCTGGCGGCGGCAGCAGCGGCACCACGTCGAGCGGCACGGCCGTAGAGCACCCCCGCGCCGACAGGTGGCGCGCCAGCGCCGCCACTTCCGGCGCACCAGCCCGCGCCGGCCCCGGCGGGGCTGTCACCAACCCAGTCCTATGACGTAGGGATCTCGATGACCAACGCCAGCGGGCGGGCTCAACCGGCTCGACCCAGTGCAGCGTCTGAGCCCCCTGCCGAGCTCGCAGCAGCCGCTGTTGGTCGAGCTGGGCGTCCTCCAGGGCGGGCGCCGGGTGCTGTTCGCGGTGACTCCGGGCACGGTCCTCCGCGGGCCGGGAACCTGCGTGCCGGGAACGATCGACTGCGAGATCCTGTCGCTGGGCGAGAACCAGATCGAGTCTCTTGCCACCACCGCAAGCAGCAGCCCGGTGGCCATGTTCGCGGTGACCGGGATCACCGCCGCGGACCATCCCTCGGCCGCGTCCGCACAGCAGCCGCGCCAGGCCACCTCAGCCCCCGGTCGCCGGCTCCTCAACGCCTTGTCGCTGCCCGCTCTGTCGCTGTTCCAATACGACCCCAGCAGCGGGACCGGTCCTCGACCTACGCAACCTCGCCCGGGAGGAGCTGATGCGCCGCGCCCTGCTCATCACCGTCACTGTGCATGGTTCGATGCTCGGCGATGAGCGGAGCCGCTCAGGCCATCGTCGTGGATATGAACGCCTCCGGCCACAACCGCGTCCCGTTCAACCCCTCCGATCAGAGCGGCTACTACGGCGTTTCGCTCGTGCCCGGCTCCTGTAGCGACCTTGCGAGCTCGGGTACGTGCGGCGCGCCTGCCAACGCCAGCGTCCCGAATGTCACCTCCAGCGGCTCGTGCCCGGATCCGGCGCTCAGCTCCGACCTGGTGCTGCCGGATAACGGGATCTGCTCACACGGGGGCGAGGTGATGGCGCAAAACCAGACGTTTGCGCTCACTTGGGACGCACAGCGGCGTACTGGTCCGGCACGCGCGACTACGTCGAGCAGTTCCTGCGCGACGTCGCCGATGGAAGCGGCTCCCTCGACTCACCCTATGCGCTGACCACGCAGTACACCGCCCCAACGGCCGAGCCCAGAACAGCTCGAGTTACGGCGGAGGTTGTATCGACTATGGGTACGTCGGCGGCTCGGCTTGCGAGTTCGGCAACTCAGACCGGCGCCGGCCACGACTACCCGGCAAACGGCTGCCCGCCCAGCGGTGACTCTTTCACCTCGGTGGTCACCGCATGGTACCAACACGATCTGCTTGACCGACTCCCAGCTGCAGGGCGAGCTGTCCACGATGATCACCCAAACCGGGATGCTCGGCCGGACGCAGCCGCGGCTATACCCCGCTGGTCACGATGCTGCTTCCGGCCGGGTCGAGACCTGCCTGGACGCGAGCGGTTCGCTGTGCTCGGCCAATGGGAACCGATGACGCCGCCGCTCCCACGCTGAACGAGCGGGACGGGCGGGACGATGCACCTGGCACCTACCACGTGGAGATCACCTACGTCACGGCCAAGGGGGAATCGATGCCGAGCGCGCCGGCCGACGTGACGCTGACCGCTCCGCAACGGCGCCGGCAGCGGCTCCGTCCGGCAGCGGCTCCGCTCCGGCGGCGGCTCCTCTAGCGGCGGCTCCTCGAGCGGTCGCGACCACGACGATCACGGTCAAATCGCCTCCGCCGGCCAACGGAGTCGACCGGTTGGTACGTGTACGTCACGGTCCCGACGGCACCACCTATGCACGGCAGCCGGGCCCCTACCCATCGGCACCTCCTACACCTTGAGGCTCCGCCCATGAGCGGGCCCGCCCCCGTGCGACCGCGGCCTTTTGCTCCTACCACTCGCAGATCGGCGTCCGGCGGGCGGACGGCAGCACCCAGGAGGTGGCCTACGTGGTTCAGCCGTGGACGGCCAGCACGGCATGTGACGAACCCGACGCGCCCGGCGTCGGGGCGAGCCTCACGCCGTCAGAGCTGGCCACCGACGTGGAAGCTCGGTTGGTCAGCCCGCTGAGCCAGACCCAGATCGGCTCGATCGTCAATCCCGGGCTGAATGCTTGGTTCGGTCTCGACGGCTTCGAGATCAACGACCACGGCTGTTGTTCCCCTCCCCGGTCTGGACACCGCCAAGGTCGGGAGCGGCTCCTACATCCTCCAGCACGAGTTCAACAATGCCGCGCTGATGGAGAGCGACCCCAATACCTACGGCGGCTGCGCGCCGAACGTGATCTTGTCTCCACGTTCGTCGTGCCCAACGCCGTCAATCAAGGCGACGAGGTCCAGTTCGATGGCTCGACCACCGCGTCCACCCTGATCGTTCCCAACAGCGGCTATCGCTGGAACTTCGGCGACGGCACCACGGCGACGGACCCAGCGTGGTCCACACGTTCACCAAGGCGGGCAATTACACGGTGCTGCTGCAGGTGGTCGACCGGGGCGGCAATGTGGCCAGCTTCAGCCAATCGATTCAGGTACTCGAGCCGAACGGCCAGCCGGTGACTTCGGTGCCGAAGAGGCCTGCAGGCCCGGATTCAGCTGCTGCCCGAAAGCCTCCGCGCGGTGCTCCGCGGCGGCGTCGCGGCCAACCTGGAGTCCAACGAGGCCGCGGACGGGTTCACCTATGTGCTGATCCCGCGCTCGGCGGCCAAGCGAGCCCACATCAAGGCCGGCCGCGGGCCGATGGTCACCATCGGCCGCGGCACCGTGTCGGGGATCAAGCAGGGCGCGATGAAGTTGCACCTGCGGCTCTCACGGGCGATCGCCGCGAAGCTGGCGCACCTCGGTCACGTCACAGCTGACCGTGCGCATGACCCTGATCTCGGCCAGCGGAGAACGGGCTCGGCTCGCCCTCGGTCGCCGGGCGCTACTGGACCCCGCGCCTCCCTAACCTTCAGCGCCCCATGGCGCTGCGCATGACCACTGCCGGGGAGTCCCACGGCCCCGGACTGACCTGCATCATCGAAGGCCTTCCGGCCGGGCTGGCGCTCGATCGTGATGCACTGAACCGCGACCTGGCCCGCCGTCAGCTCGGGCACGGGCGCGGGGGCCGGATGAAGATCGAGCGCGATCAGGTTGAGGTCACGGGTGGGGTGCGGCACGGGCGGACGCTGGGCGGCCCGGTCGCGCTCACGTGGCCAATCGTGACTACGCCAACTGGGAGGAGCGGATGAATCCCTGGCCGGTCCCGGCGGCCGGACCAGGAAGTCCACCTCCCTCGACCCGGGCATGCCGATCTGGTGGGAACGCAGAAGTACGGTCTACCGACGTGCGGGACGTGCTCGAGCGCGCCAGTGCCAGCGAGACCGCAGCCCGAGTCGCCGGACGGCGCCTGGCCAAGTCATTTCTGGCCGCGCTGGGAGTCCAGCGTGTTCTCGCACGTCACCCGCATCGCCTCGGTGGCCGCACCGACGCCGGACCACCTCTGCCGGAGGACTTCGCACGACGTGGACGAGTCGCCGGTTCGCTGCCTGGACAACACGCCGGCCGCCTGATGGTGGCCGAGATCGATGGCCTGCGCAAAGCCAACGAGTCGCTGGGAGGAGACCTTCGAGGTGCGGGCGTTCGGGGTCGTCCCGGGGCTGGGCTCACACGTCTCCTGGCAGGAGCGGTTGGATGGCCAGCTCGGCCCAGGCCATGCTTTCGATCCAGGCCATCAAGGCCATGGCCATCGGAGACGCGGGTCGAGGTCGCGGCTCTGCCCGGCTCCCAGGCCCATGACGAGATCTTTTGGGATGAGAGCCACGGCTACCACCGCCAGACCAACCGCTCCGGCGGCCTGGAGGGGGGCATGACCACCGGTCAGCCCGTGGTGGTCCGTGCCTGGATGAAGCCGCTGCCGACGCTGACCAAGCCGCTGCAGTCGGTGGACATCGCCACCCACGAGCCGGCCGAAGCGTTGCGGGAGCGCACCGACTCCACCACGGTGCCCGCCGCCGGAGTGGTGGGGGAGGCCATGGTGGCGTTCGTGCTGGCCGATGCCTACCGCCAGAAGTTCGGCGGCGACCACATGGATGACGTGCGTGCCGCGCTGGCCGCCTACGAGGGCCGCATCGGATGGCGCCCCGCAAGCTCGTCCTGATCGGCTTCATGGGGGCGGGCAAGTCGACCGCTGCCCGCAGCGCCGGCGAGGCCCTGGGCCGCGATGCGCTCGACGCCGACCGACTCATCGAGGAGCGCGCGGGCCTTTCGATAGGGCGGATCTTCGCCGACGACGGGCGAGGCGGCGTTCCGCGAGGCCGAGGAGCGGGTGACGCTCGAGCTGCTGGCCGATCCGGCGGTTCACGTGCTCGCCTTGGGCGGGGGCGCCATCGGCTCCGGGCCGGTGTGCCAGGCGCTGTCCGAGCCACATGGTCGTCTGGCTCGACGTCACCTTCCATACCGCATGGAGCCGGGTGGCCGGCAGCGGCCGGCCCCTCGCCGCTGACCGGGACAGCTTTCAGCGCCTGTACGAGGAGCGCGCAGCCGGTCTACGCCTCCCTGGCCGATGTGACGGTGCCCGGAGAACGGCTGGACGCCATGCCCGAGATCCTGGACGCCATCCAGGGGCTGCCGCCCGGGGCCAAGCTGCTGTGGGCGGCCAGCGACTCCGGCGACTACCCGGCCTATATCGGACCCGGGCTGCTGACCCGGCATGAGTTCTGGCCGGCAACCGTGACCGGCCGCCGGTTCCTGGTCAGCGACGGCCAGGTGGCGCGGCTCTACGGAGAGCGGATAGACGCCCCGCAGGGAAGGGTGGTGATCATGCCCGGCGAGCAGTCAAAGACCGTGGCCCATGCCGACATCGTGTGGACCGAGCTGGCCCGGGCCGGCATGACCCGCGAGGACGTGATTGTGGCCCTGGGCGGCGGGGTGGTGGGCGACCTGGCCGGATTCTGCGCAGCCACCTATCAGCGTGGCGTCCGCTACGTCCAGGTCCCGACCAGCCTGGTGGCTCAGGTCGACTCGGCCTACGGCGGCAAGACCGGCGTGGACCTCGAGGAGGCCAAGAACTACGTGGGCGCCTACCACCAGCCGGCGGCGGTGATCTCCGACACCGACGTACTGCACACCCTTCCGCCGGCCGAGCTCGCCGCAGGCTATGCCGAGGTGGTCAAGACGGCACTGATCGCGGGGGGCCGGCTGTGGGACCAGGTGCGAGCCGGGGCCGACCGCCTCCGGCCGGAGGTCATCCTGGCCTGTGCCCGAACCAAGCTCCGGGTGGTCGAGCAGGACGAACGGGACAGCGGACTGCGTCAGGTCCTCAACCTCGGTCACACCGTCGGGCACGCCATCGAGACGGTACCGGCTACTCCCGCTACCGCCACGGCGAGGCGGTGGGGCTCGGACTGCTGGCCGCGCTGAGGCTGTCCGAGCAGGACGACCTGCGCCGAGGAGGTGACGGAGCTTCTTGACCACCGTGGGCTTCCCACCCGGCTCGAGGATGCCGATCCGGATGCGGTGGTCATGGCCACCGCGCGAGACAAGAAGCGCGTGGGGGAGGGCCCTGTTCCGTTTGTCCTCCTTGAGGCTCCGGGCCGGCCACGACCGGGCTGCCAAGTGCCGCTCGCGCGCTGATCGAGGCGGTGCGAGAGTTGACGGGGCATGACGACCGCAATCGTGTCGAGGTCATGCATGGGGTCAACCTGGATCAGCTGGCCGGCGCAACCCGGCGCACTACGGCAATCTCACCCTCGATGGTCTGGAGGTCAAAGTCCAGGGAATGGCCGGGAGCTCGGACCTGAGACACCGGTTCTTCCACAGTAACCACGAGGGAGAGTTCGTTGAGCGGCTGCACCGGCTGGAGGGGCTCACCGACGGCCTGCTGCTCAACCCTGGCGCCTGGACCGCACTACTCCTATGCCATCCGCGACGCGCTCGAGCTCACCAGCCTGCCAGCGGTCGAGGTTCACCTTTCGGACATCGAACACCGCGAGGATTGGCGTCGCGTGTCGGTGATCCGCGAAATGTGCATCGCCAGCGTCGCGGGCAAAGGGATCGAGGGATACCGGGAGGGCCTCGAGCGTCTGAGGGCGGAACTGGCAGCCGCATGACCGACCGTGCCGAACGGCTTTCCTCGCGCCTGTCCGAAGCCGGGCTCGATGCGATCCTGGTGACGGATCTAGTCAACGTCCGCTACCTGACCGGCTACTACGGCAGCAACGGCGTGGCGGTGGTGGGTCCAGAGGTGCGCTCGTTCATCACCGACTTCAGGTACGTCCAGCAGGCGGCCGAGCAGGTCGACCCCTCATTCGAGCGCCGCCAGGCCCCACTCGAGCTGTTCGACACGCTTCCAGACGCGCTGCCTACCGGGGGGAGCTGCGTCTGGGCTTCGAGGAGTCACACCTCTCGGTGCACGAGCTTGGACGGCTACGGGAGCTGCTACCGGACCGGGTGAGCTTGGTCGGTGTGGACGGGATGGTGGAGGGCCTGCGAGCGGTCAAGGAGGCGAGTGAAGTTGAGCGAATCCGTGAGGCCACGAAGCTTGCGGACGCGGTGCTACAGAAGGTCCTGGAGGGCGGGCTCGTCGGTCGCAGCGAGGCGGACGTGGCGCTGGCACTGGAGGTGGAGATGCGTCGCAATGGCGCGCGGAGGCCGAGCTTTGACACGATCGTTGCCGCTGGAGCCCACGGCGCGTTTCCGCATGCCTCGCCCCGTCCCGAGGAGATCGGCCAGGGCCAGCTCGTGATCATCGATTGGGGCGCCGAGCTCGATGGCTATTGCTCGGACTGCACCCGCACGTACGCCACTGGGGAGCTCGACGGGAGCGCGGGCGACGCTTACGCGCTGGTCCTGGCCGCGCAGCTCGCAGGGCTCGGCGCCGTTCGCCCCGAAGCAGTCTGTCGTGAGGTCGACCGCACCGCACGGGACGTTATCGAGCGCGGAGGGCAAGGAGAGAAATTCGGGCACGGGCTGGGCCACGGCGTGGGAATGGCGATCCACGAAGGTCCGCGACTCTCGCAGCGCGCGCCTGAGACCGACAGGCTCCAGGCTGGAAACGTGGTGACCGTGGAGCCGGGGGTATACGCGCCGGGAGAGTTCGGGATCAGGATCGAGGACCTGGTGCACGTCGGCGACGAGGGTGCCGAGATTCTGACCTCGCTTCCGAAGGAGCTGACGGTCGTCAGCTGAGCCGCTGTGCCAGCCTCAGCCCGCCGCGTTCGAGCTGAGGAGCGGTGGCGCGGAAGGCAGGAACCATCTCGCTCGTGACAAGCCCGCCTACCCGAGTGAGCCTGTCGACGATGGCGAAAGACCGCCTGATGCGGGCGGGCGTGTCGACGACCACGGTCAGTACGGGAACGCGGCGACGAAGCTGCCAGAAACTGTCGCCGTGGGGCCGGTGGTCTCCGTGATATCCCCAGATTCCTCGCATGCTGGTGGCGCCCGCCGCCCCCGCCTGCCGCAGCTCCGCGATGAGCCGCTGATGAAGGGGCTCTCCCCGGTATCGCGCCCGCTCGCTTGTGTAGACCATCAGCTTCTGCCACATGTTCAGGCCGGTCGAGTCCTTCTCAGAGAGCTCACGCGGTTCGGATAGAAGCTCCCCGTCTCGTTTGCACAGCCGGATCCGCTCTAGGGTCATCAGTGGGTTCGGTAGCAGTGAGCCGAGCTCAGGCAGCACCTGAGGGATGCGCCGGCTGTCTCCGACCGCAATCACCATCAGCGGGACGGAGGCGTTCCGTCCGATGAACGTGGCGCGTTCACGGGCGCCGTTGACAGTTCCGTCGACGCCAAGCAGGACCGTGGCGCCCGAGATCCCGCGAGCATCTAGCAGCGCCACGGCCGCCTCGTACGCCGGCATTCCGCCGACCCGCTGGTGACGGCCTACGTAGATGGTGAGCTTCGTCGCGGCCTGGTCCTCCCATGGCGTCCTAACCGGAGCGATCTCGTCGGTGATCATGATTGCTCGCTCCAGCGTCAGAAGACCGTGGAAGCGCAGCTTGTTCACCTCCGCGAGCGCTGCCTCGATGCGTGGGCGGGCGTCTACCGCGACCGACACCAGCGGCAGGTCCTCCGAGAGAGTTAGGAGGCGGTCGGTGCGGAAGTGGTGCTTTGCGCCAAAACCGGCGATGCCTCGAATCACGAGGCTCGTCTTCAGCTCGTGGCGGGCGAAGATGTCGCTGAAGGCGTCGGCGAGAAAGCCTCCCGTGACGCGGTCGCGCTCACCGAAGTAGCTGGTCAGTTTGAGGCAGTCGTCATTCACAACGCGCCTCCCAGCTTCCGGCCCGCCCACGCGGCCGCCAGACCGAGCAGAAGGCTGAGAAAAAGGTTGACGGCTCCCAGTTGGACGCGCTGGTCCTCGCCGAGGCGGTGACTTTCGAACATCCATGTGCTGAAGGTCGTGAACGCGCCAATCAGGCCCGTGCCCAGCAGCTCCGCGCTGGCGCCGCGGAGCGTGGCCCCGACGATCGAACCGAGAATGAACGATCCGAGCAGGTTGACGGCCAGGGTTCCGTAGGGGAATGCGCGTCCCAGACGCTCGCCGAGGCTGCCGTCCAGGGCGAACCGCGCAATCGCTCCCGCGCCGCCGAGCAGCCCGATGCCGATGACCTCTGCTGGGCTCATCCCCGCAACCTGGCGCGGCGCACTAGGTTGGTGGACACGGCAACGGCGAGGAAGCCGCACAGCATGCTGCCGCCGGCGTAGGCAATCGCAAGACCGGCATTGCCGGCGTCCAGCATGCGCAGCAGCTCCACCTGCACGGTCGAGAACGTGGTGAGCGCGCCGCAAAACCCGCTTCCGAGGAGGGGCCGGCTATACGCCGAAGGAGGCAGGCGCTCCTGGAGCCTGGTCGTGAAATAGCCAAGCAGCGCAGCCCCCACAAGATTGACGATGAACGTAGCCCACGGCCACTCGCCCGTCTTCGTCGGCAGGGCGTCCGCCAGCTCGGCGCGGGCGATGGCGCCTGCGAAGCCGCCGGCGAAGACGGCGCCCAGCTCCCGGCGGTCAAACCGCATCCCGGGACTCCCCTTGGTTACTGACTCGATTACGGGCGGCAGGACCGGGGCTTGTCATGGCTCCACTCAACACTCGCGGCGGTCGGGTAGAGGCCATCAGCGGCAAGCCGCGGTTATGGAGCGAGCCTCATCGCTCGCGGGGAACGATAGCTCAGGGGTTGGGCGAGGTCGGCTCGGTAAAGCGCTCAAGGGGTGAGCGAACTCCGCGCGTTACGGTTCGCCCGTGGCCGAGTCTTTCGATGTGGTTGTGGTGGGCGCACGCTGTGCGGGTGCGCCGCTGGCGACAATGCTGGCCCGGGCTGGGATGCGCGTGTGCCTCCTTGACAAGGACCGGTTCCCGAGCGACACCCTGTCAACCCACGCGATCCAGCCCGTGGGAGTCCAGGTGCTCGAGCGGCTCGGAGTTCTCGACCGACTGTTCAAGCTGGCGCCGCCGATGCTTCGCGGTCGGATGGCGCTCGACGACGCCGTCATCCTCATAGAAGACATCGTCGGGGTCGCTGGTGCCCCGGTCCTGAGCGTCCGTCGGTTCGCGCTAGACGAGGTCCTGGTCAGCGCCGCGGCGGAGGCAGGGGTCGAGGTTCGGACCCAGACGACGGCCACCGGGCTCTCGTTTGAGCGCGGACGGGTCGCCGGCATCACCACGCCCGCGGGTGAGCTTCGAGCGTCGCTCGTAGTCGGCGCCGACGGTACCCGCTCGGCGGTGGCAAGGATGGTGGAAGCCCGGGAGTACCACCAGACACCGAACGGGCGGCTGTTCATGTGGGCCTATTACCAAGCCGACCCGACCAACGGCGAGATGTGGATCGGGAAGCTCGGCGATCATGCGTACCTGGTCACCCCGACTGACAGTGGGTTGACGCTCGTGGCCGCCTGTCCCTCGATCGATCGCCGCGATCACGCGCGTAGCAATCGCGAAGCTGTGTACGAAGCCGGGGTTCGCGGCTGGCCCGAGTTGGAAGCAGGATTGACCGGCGCCCGGCGTGAAGGGCCCGTCCACACGATGGCCAACATGCACGGGTTCTTCCGCCAATCGGCCGGCCCCGGTTGGGTGCTCATTGGCGACGCCGGCCACTTCAAAGACCCCACACCCGGGCAGGGAATCGCCGACGCGCTTCGCCAGTCCGAGAGGCTGGCCGGGGCGATCATGCGCGCACTTGGTGGCGGCCACGGCCACGCCGATGACGTTTTGCGAGAGTGGTGGCGCTGGCGCGACGAAGATGCCTGGGAGATGTACTGGTTCGCCCATGATCTGGGGGCGGCGGGGCCAACACCGCCGCTGCGCCGAGAGGTCCAGCGTCGGATCGCGGCCGACCGTTTCCTCACCCAGGCGCTATTGCAGATCTTCAACCACGACCTCCACCCGTCGCAGGTGTTAACCCCGACGTTCTCCCTGGCAACGCTCGCTCATGCTCTGCGACGCGGGCGCGGTCTACGGGGGGCGATTGTGCGCGAAGCGGGAGCGACCACGATCAACGAGATCCGGCGGTGGCGGGGCCGCCGAGCACTGCGCACTATCCATCAAGGCCATCGATCTCTGGCGTCCGTACACTCGCCGTCGGGGGCTCGTGTTCCTGCCTCTTGAGCAAGCGATGACGAAAGTGACGGTGCCCTCAGTGAACGATCACTCCGCCAGCGACGGCCTTACCCGCCGCGAGGTCGTGGGGCGGGCCGCCGTGGGTGCCGGCTTGCTTGCGGTGGGCAGGTCTGCTGGCGCCTTCGCGGCCGGCGGGCGCAGCCGAACCGTCGACGTCGTCGTGGTCGGCGCCGGCCTCTCCGGGTTGACCGCCGCTCGTGTCCTTGCGAGGGCTGGTCGTGACGTGCTGGTACTGGAAGCGCGTGACCGGGTGGGTGGGCGCACGCTCAACCATTCGATCGGCGGCGGCCACGAGGTGGAGGTCGGTGGGGAGTACGTCGGGCCAACCCAGGACCGGATACTCGCGCTCGCGCAAGCTGTTGGCGTGAAGACGTTTCTGGTCTACAACCAGGGCTCGAACGTCGAGGTCATCGGGGGCCAGCGCTCGCTCTATCCGGCATCGACCGGCGTCCCAAGCGATCCTGAGACTCAGAGATTCCTGATCGAGCTGTTGGGAAAGCTCGACCCCCTCGCCAAGGAGGTTGGGCCGGTGGCACCGTGGCGGGCGAAGCGCGCCAAGGAGCTCGACCGGACGACGCTGGCCGAGTTCACGCGTCCGTTCGTCAGTGACCGGATCCGCCCGGTGTTCGAGGCGGTCAACAATTCGGTTTGGGGGGCGGACTCCGACCAGCTCTCACTCCTATACGTCGCCTCGTACGTGGCTGGCGCAGGCGACGCACACAACCCGGGCTCGCTGTTTCGGCTGGTCTCCACCGCTGGTGGCGCGCAGGAGCGGCGGCTCGTTGGGGGGTCGCAACTCATCTCGCAACGAGTGGCGGAGAAGCTCGGGCGCCGCGTTCTGCTCCGCACGCCCGCCACTGGGCTGGCCCCGCGGAGCGGAGGGGTGACGATCCAGGCCGGCCAGCTGGTGATCGACGCCAAGCGGGTGATCGTCGCGGTCCCGCCGCCGCTCGCCCTCGAGCTCACTCACGGGCTGAGTGCGCGGCGGACGAAGCTGCTACGCGGCATCCACATGGGCCACCTGATCAAATCCGAGGCCGTCTACCCGACGCCGTTCTGGCGCGCCGCGGGTCTGAGTGGCCAGGGGGTCAACGACGAGGGCATCGCCTCGGTGCCATTCGACAACTCGCCGCCGGACGGCAGTGTCGGCGTCTTGTTTGCGTTCACCGGCGGCCGCGCAGCCGATCGTCTCGCCAGGCTTCCGGCAGCGCAGCGTCGCAAGCAGGTACTCGAACGGTTCCGCCAGTACGTGGGTGACAAGGCGCTGTCGCCCACTCAGTTCATCGAGCACGATTGGCGCTCTGAGAAATGGACGCGGGGCTGCCCAACCGGAATACCTCGTCGGGGCATCCTTTCCAGGTACGGAGACACCATCCGTGCGCCGATCGGACGGGTCCATTTCGCGGGAACCGAAACATCCGATTATTGGCAGGGCTACATGGACGGGGCCGTGCGTGCAGGTGAGCGTGCGGCCCACGAGGTCCTGCGGGCGGGCCACGGCTGAACTCCCGCCCGGCACCGAGCCGGGAGCGGGGGGTCGCCCGCCCAGGTCGAAGTCCTACGAGATCGCGCGCGCGAGCGCGGCCACAGATGCCGCGCCGAGCACGGCCACGCTCATCGGGGCTCGCCGGGCGAGTATGGCGACGGCAAACACCGCGCCCAGCGCGCGAGCGTCGAGTACCAGGGAGCGTCCTTTTCCGAACGTCTCTACGACCACAAGTGCAGCCAGCAACGCCGAGGCCAGCAGCTCCACCACCCTCATCGAGCTCGGCGGCAGTGCGCGGCCTCCCAGCAACAACGGGCCCGCGAGCTTCAGCCCGGCCGTGGCGAGCGCCAGCGACGCAATCGTCACCCAGATCGCTGTCACGTGCGCGCCCTCGAAGCGGCCACCGCCGCAGCCGCCGCGGCGAGGATCGGCAGTCCCGCCGGCAGCAGCGGTGTAAGTGCGAGCGCGATAGCGGCGCCGCCGAGGGCTGCGGCTACCTTGCGCCTCCCGCGCGCCTCTTCGAACAGCAAGCCGATGAAGAAGGCCGGAAACAGCGCGTCGAGGCCGAACTTGCGGGGGTCGCCGATCGCGCCGCCGGCAAGCACGCCGACGACCGTACCGAGAATCCAGCCCACGTACTGCGGAAGGCTGGCGCCGGCCATGTACCAGGGATCGAAGTTGCCGTCGTCCCTGCTCGCAGCCGCCCATGACGCGTCGACGGTAGTCATCGCGAACGCCGCGCGTGACAGCGGGCGTCCGCGTAACGACGGCGCGAGCGCGAGGCCCATCGCCAGATACCGCGCGTTGAGGAGCGCTCCGGCGGCGATCGCCGCCGCAGTCCCGCCGCCGGCGCCGAGCACCGCCAAGGACCCGAACTGTGCCGCCCCTGAAAACACAACGATCGACATGACGATCGGCGCGACCGAACCCATTACGGGACGGGCCAGCACTCCGAACGAGACCGCGATTGCGAACACGGCGATGCCGAATGGCAGGCCCCGGCGGATTCCCGCCAACCGCCTCGCCCTCGCGGGACCGAACGGATCGGGCGGGTGAGCGGGCATCACTGAGCATTCGCAGGCTACGCGATCAGACCGGCGTGGAAGCCGGCACTCGTAGGCGAGCCGTCCGTCTCACGCCGCTACCCTCAGCCGTCGTGATTTCGACAAACCAGTTCCGCAACGGCACCCATATCGATGTCGAGGGAACCGTTTACAAGATCCTCGAGTTCCAGCACGTCAAGCCGGGGAAGGGCGGGGCGTTCGTGCGGACGAAGCTCCGCCGCGCCTCGGATGGGGCGGTGATCGACCGGACGTTTCGCGCGGGGGAGAAGTTCCGCCCTGTACGCACCGAGACGCGGCGGATGCAGTTCCTCTACCAGGACTCAAGCGACGCCCACTTCATGGACTCCGAGACGTACGAGCAGCTGACAATCCCTGTCGGCACGGTGAGCGATGCCCTGCGCTGGACCAAGGAGTCGGCGGAGGTGGAGCTCCTCTACATCGACGAGGAGCCTGCCGACATTCAGCTACCGAGCGCCACCGAGCTGGCCGTCACCGAGACCGAACCTGGGCTCCGGGGAGACACGGCCTCGGGCGGGGGGAACAAGCCGGCGGTGCTCGAGACCGGCGCCAGGATCCAAGTGCCGCTGTTCATCAATGTGGGCGACGTGGTGCGCGTGGATACACGCAGCGGCGCATACGTGTCGCGTGCCTGAGCGGTCCTCCCAGCGGCGCGGGCGTGCGTAGGACCGAGCAGCGCCGCGCGGCGGTCTGGGCGCTCTACCAGAGCGACCTGCTGCGTCGGCCGCTCGAGGAAACGTTCCCGCGCGACGCCCACGTGTTCACGCGCGAACTCGCGGAGCTCGTCCAGCAACGGCAAGGCGAGCTGGATGAGCTGATCTCGCGCCACGCCGAGGGCTGGACGCTCGACCGGATCGCACCGCTTGAGCGGTCGATTCTCCGCGTTGCGCTGGCCGAGCTGCTCTACGCCAACCAGCTGCCGGGCGAGCGCGAGATTCCTCCCGAGGGCGCAATCGACGAGGCTATCGAGACGGCCAAGCAGTTCTGCGGGAGTGACGCTCCTGGATTCGTCAACGGAATCCTCGGCGCAGTCCTGCGGGAACGGAACTCGGGCGGCAGGAGCCCCGGGTCCGCGCACGCCTCGAGGGGCTGACGATCACGGTGATTGTGCGAGCGCCGCGGCAGGCGGCGATCACCAGCCGTGACGCGCCGCGGCGGGAGACCACCGCGCCGCCCATGATTCGAGCCGCGTAGCGACCGCCGTAAACCATCGCCGGTGCGGCGATCTCGGTTAGCGACCCTGGCGCGAAGCGGCTGCTCCCGGACGCGCGAACGGTCGAATATTTGAAAGTGAACCTCCGCGCCGCCGGGTCGAAGCCCCATGAAAGTGGGGTTCCTGAAATCAGCTGCGGATAGGGCTCGACGAAGATCGCAAGCCCCGCGGAGTTGCGGTTGGCGCCGGTCGGCGGTTTCGCCGGGTCCCGCACCACCGCCGTCTTGGAAGCCGCGCCGGTCGGGTCGTGGCAGGGGCAGTAGGACCACTCGAGCCACGGAACCATGTTCTCGTCATCCCGTTTGACCATCGCGCTCATCAGCGAATAGTCCGGATCGCCCCATTCGGTCATGAGCAGCGCGTCACCGGTCTGTCGCGAGTGCTTGATCGCATTGGCGACGACCAGATCGCCGAGGTTGGAGCAGCTGTTGGCGCTCCCGGACGCCGCGAACTCGAAGCAATAGTCGTGGAAGGAGAAACCGGCAAGGGGGTCGCCGATGGATCCCATGGTGGTGTCAGGGCCGAAATCGAACGCGGCGTTGGGCTCGTACCAGATGAGGGTCCGTCGGTCGACCGTGCGAATTGATGCCGCCACCCGCTTCGTGAAGTCGGTCAGCGTTGCGTCGAACGCCGGGCATCCGCTCAGCGCAGCGCAGCTCTGCCAGGTAGAGCCGGGAAACGGCTCGTTCATCAGCTCGTAGCCGAGCACGGTGGGGTTGGACCGAAAGCGAAGCGCCACGTGACGCCATGCCTGTGCGTATCGGTCCGCGAGCCCCACGCCACCCGGTCCGGGGCTGTTCTCCCACAGGTGGTCGTATGCCCTCCACAGCGCCGCCATCACGAAGTAGTTCTGGCTGAAGCCGCGCTGAGGTTGGTGGGGCAGGCCGTCGTCCTGGACGGACCAGTCCGGGAAGCCCTCGCCCTGGAAGGTCTCGTTGTACATGTCCTGGTGGAAGTCGAGCAGCGATAGGATTCCGTGGCGGGCGAGCGTCCGGACGGTGGCGGCGATGTGGCCGAGGTAGGCGTCGTCGTAGACGCCGGGCTCCGGCTCCACGGCCTTCCAGATCACTCCAACACGTACTGCGTTGAACCCGATGCGCGCCAGGAACGCCGCGTCGTCATCGCTGAAGCCGATCGCCGACGGGTAGTAGGGCGCCAGCTTGTAGACCATGTTGGTGCCGTGCACGATCACCACGCGCCCGCGGGCGTCGGTGATCCAGCGGCCGTAGTGGGAGAGGGGAAGGGCGGGGGAGGCGCCGGCGACTGCGGGACACCAGGACGCCAAGAGGGCGGCCACCGCGAGGCGCCCGCCCCGGCTCATCGCCTGCAGGAGCCCCGGCGCCGCGCACGCCTCGACGGACTGACCGTCACGGTGATCATGTGAGCACCGCGGCAGGCGGCGATCACGAGCCGCGCGGCGCCCGGGCGGGAGACCACCGCGCCGCCCATGACTCGAGCCGTGTAGCGACCGCCGTACACCATCGCCGGCGCCGCGATCTCGGTGAGCGCTCCGGCACGGAAGCGTCGCCCGCCGGCTGCACGGACCGTGTCAAAGCGCAACGTAAACGTCTTATCCGCCCGGTTGAACCCCCAGGAAAGCGGGATTCCTGAGATCGTCTGCGGGTAGGGCTCGACCAGAGCCTGGAGCGTTCCGGTCACCAGGTTCGCGCCGCTCGGAGGCTTGGCCGGGTCGACCACGATGCCCGGCTGGCCGGTGTCCGTGGGCGAACGGCAGGCGCAGTAGGACCACTCCAGCCACGGAACCATGTTCCGGTCGGCTCGCGCGAGCAAGTCGTCCAGGTAGGCCACGTCGGTGGTCGACCCAAACTCCGTCATCAACACAGCCTCGCGGCTCAGCGCAACGTGGCCGAGCGCATTCGTGAACACCATGTCGTCGAACGTGTCGCAGCCTTGGGGTGAGCCGGTCTGGGGCTCGCTCAGGCAGTAGTCGTGGAACGCAAACCCTGCATGGGGATCTCCGAGCGCGCCGACGTCCGTTGGAGCTCCGTTGTTGAAGAAGACATTCGGCTCATACCAGATCAGCGTGTGCCGGTCGACGGAGCGGATCGCAGCGGCTGTCCGATGGTAGAGGGCGGTCAGCTCGGCGTCGAACGCCGGGCAGCCCGAGGTGTTGGCGCACGTCTCCCACATCGAGCCCGGAAACGGCTCGTTGAACAGCTCGTCGCCGAGAATCCAACGGTTGGTTCCAAACGCGGACGCAACGTGCGCCCAAGCACGCGCGAACCAGGTCTGGAGCCCGGCGTTCTGCGGTCCCGGGGCGTTCGAGAAGAACTGGTCCAGCGCGCGTTGGAGCGCCGGGTTCCCGACATAGTTGCCCGGGAATCCGAGCTTTGGGTTGGGCAGCCCGCCGTCCTGCACGGCCCAGTCAGGGGCGCCCTCTCCCTGGAAGCGCTCGTTGAACAGATCCTGGTGGAAGTCGAGCAGCGACAGGATTCCGTGGCGGGCGAGCGTCCGGACGGTGGCGGCGATGTGGCCGAGGTAGGCGTCGTCGTAGACGCCGGGCTCCGGCTCCACCGCCTTCCAGATCACTCCAACACGTACTGCGTTGAACCCGATGCGGCGCCAGGAACGCCGCGTCGTCATCGCTGAAGCCGATCGCCGACGGGTAGTAGGGCGCCAGCTTGTAGACCATGTTGGTGCCGTGCACGATCACCACGCGCCCGCGGGCGTCGGTGATCCAGCGGCCGGCGTGACCCAGTGGGAGCTGGGGGGCGGCGCCGGTCAAGGAGCCCGTAGCTGGCGCGACCGTTGGACCCCTCGCAGCCGACGCGGCGCTCGCCGCGGACGCACCGAGTGCAACCGCGAGCACCGCGCAGGCACCAGCCGCCCGTCTCATCTGGAGAGGTGGCGTGTGAGTGTGACGACCTGCTGGAAGGTGGGACGGTTCTGGTACGGGAAAGGCGGAATTGAGATCGCCGAGACCTGGACCCAGGTGTTTCGATCCGAGCACGCGGGCTCGGGATCCTGGGAGCAGCTGGAGCCGTAGAGCTCCTGAGGCGTCACGCTAAGCGCATCGCGCAGTGAGGAGCGCAGCGCCGCCCGGCAGCGCCGGCGCAACGCCGCGGTTGAGAACCGGCGGCGAGGGAGGTTGCCGCAGTACGCCTGGCTGTAGCGACCGCGCTCACGTCCGATGCCGAACACCCTACGGAGGTCTTTGGAGACATATCCGAACCAGCCTTCGGCGAAGTCGGTGCCTCCGAAGTCGACGAGGTTCCTGACGGCCTTCATCGCATCAGGTCCAAGGATTGGCTGGAACTCGGCGGCTAGGAGCTTTGGCCACCAGGCGTCCATCAGCTCTATCGCAGATGTGTATTGGTCATGACCGGATTTGGTCATGTCGCGGCGGTGGCCACCGGCCGCTTGCCACGCCCGCAGCTCGGCCAGGGCATGGCGGAGGGCTGGATCCGAGGGGCGCCCGATCGCCTTGAAGATGATCGGCAGGAGCAACACTGCCCGCAGGTCCTCGGTCGCCGGCTCGTCCATCGACTGGACCAGCTGAGCGATGTTGATCAACCGTCCGTGAGCGATGTCGGCCTTGACCCGGTTCTCGATCAGCTGGGAGCGGAAGTTTGGACCGTAGCCCCATTGGTCGTCGGCGGCCGCCCAACGCGGCGCCTGCTTGTTGTTCCAGGAGACCTGGTAGTCCTGATCGGTGGCGTGCGGGTGGGCCGCGAACGGGAGCCAGTCCGCGGTGTAGGACGAAGGGTCGTAGCCCTTCCAGTCGTACTGCCCCGTTCCCAGGATCGGGAAGTCAGGGGAGGTGCCCGGGGAGCGCTGGGGCATCCAGCCGGACATGTAGTAGGAGATGTGGCTCGAGTCGACGTAGGCCCAGTTGAACAGGAAGTTGATCTTTGCCGCGGCCTGCTGGAACGACGCCGGGTCGCGCACGTACCCGGGGTCGTTGAGCTCCAGGAAACCGAGCGCGGAGTCGGCCTCGTGGAAGTAGGTCGAGCGGTCGTGTACGAACGCAACTGGCTTACCGGCGACGGTCCCGCGCGCATACACAACCCCATGCACCGTGCGGTAGGCGGTGAGCGTCTCCGACCCCGGAGGGGTCATGTCGTCGGCATTCGGGGTCCACGAGTTCGTCTGGGAGAGCTTGTCCATGGCCAGGCACTGACCCTTGTAGAGGTAGTGATAGGCATCCCCGCCGCACAGCACCTCGGCGAACGTGTCGGTGTTGTCGGAGGTGGAGGTCGTGGCGCTCCACGCGTAGTCCTCGCCGTGGCCCAGCTCCACATACAGATTCACGCCCGGGAACGCGGCGCCGCGGGCGTCGATTGCCGGGCCGGAGCTCGAGGCCGGGGCGTGGAGGTCCTCCTCCATCAGTATCTCCGGCACGTAGTACCCGACCTGAGGGCCCATCACCGCAAGCGGGTGGTGGTTGACGGAGTGCTTGGCCGAGACGAGCTCCCAGTTGGAGGAGTGCACGGGGCCTGCGCGGGCCAGCGCCTTCATCAGAACGGCTCCGAGATTGGCGAATGAGCCGGTTGCCGTCCTGGAGCTGTCCGCCGCGCCGCCTGAGACGACCCCCGGAGGCGGGAAGCTCACCGAGCCGGATCTGGCAGCGCCAGGCCCTTGCGCGCAAACGCGGGTGCGGTCTCGTAGGGGAACGACCGGTGGAGGATCGTCGTGGGGGCTTCTGGATCGTTGGCCTCGCGGAAGTCGGCCCACACCTTCTTTCCGCGGCCGCGTGCCCAAGCGCTTCTGCATGGCCTGGAGCGCGAGGGCCGAGTTGAGCTCAGAGCCTCCTCCCCGCCCAAAGATCCCGCCGATCAGCGACGCCTCGGCGATGATGTCGGTGGGGGTCCAGGGCTGCGGGGTCTTCCCGATCGCCGCGTACTCGGCTGGAAGCAAAGAGGCAGCGTTGAGCGGATTTGTGGCCTTGCTGATGTAGGCGTTGATGCCTGCCACGAAGCTGTTGACGTCGCTTAGCAGCGTGCCCACGAGCGCCGGACACTGGCTTGCCGGGAACCCGGTGGGGGGCGCCTCCAGCTGGCAGTTGCGCTGGGCGTTGTCGATCTGCGACTGGAGGTCCTGCTCCCTGTAGGGCGCGATCTGCCACTGGGTCTCATCCATGGCCCGGTTGGACGGAGAGCCGCCCACGAACGAGCTGAGCTGGGCGCGGGCCACGTGGCGCAGCACGTCGATTAGGAACAGCCGATCCTCGGCGGCCGCATATCCGGCTCCGAACTCGACGTCTCCTCGATTGGAGCCGTCGATGTGTGGCACGTCGTACTGGTCGCGGACGATCGTCAGTCCGGGATGACCGGTCGGATCCGGCTGCTCGGTCGACCGAACGTTCTCCGGCTTGACCCCGAACGTGGCGTCCTTGAAGTAGCTGGGAACCTGGGCCGGAGTCAGCGTTGGATCGGCGTAGACGAGGTTCTCGTAGAGCGGCAGCTGGTCGTTGAAGTTCGGGGGGATCGTTCCGGCGGTCTCGAACTGGAGCAGCTGGGCGGCGTTGTCGGTCCCTGCCTCTCCCGCCGGCAGCACGTCCAAGAAGCCGCCGGCGTCGTTCTGCCCGTACGGGGCGGAGTCGGCCCGGGCGATGGGGGCGCCAAGCAACAGGGCGGCCCCTGCCGCCACGATGACGCCGCGCGCAGCGTTCCTCCTCATCGGAGGCGGAAGGCTACTTGGCTGAGCGTCGGGACGTGGAGGTTCGTAGCAGTGGAGCCAGCGACGGAGTGCAGGGACAGGCCGCCGCCCGCAGGCGGGGCAGGCCGAGAACGTCTTCGGCCGTCTGGAGCACCGAGTAGAGGTCGACCGGCGTGGTGAGACGCGCGCTGCCTCTGGCCAGGCCGCCGGCGACGATGCCGACAACGTGGCCTCCCGAGGCGAGCCGGCAGCAGCCGTTGTCGGTTGAGCCCTCGTCCCACACGAGGAACAGGAGTCCGCGAGGTCCCAATGCCCGGAGCAATGACGGCACCATTCCAGCCAGGAACCGATCGCCCGTGGCCAGGTCGCAGTCGTGCATGTCGTGGCACAGGTTGGGCGTGATCCAGATGAAGGTGGGGAGCCGTCCGGAGGCCTCATCGGCTGAGAGCGAACTGAGCGGCACGATCCGGTCGCAGTTGCCGGGATTAGCTCGTGACAGGCTTGTAGTAGGCGAATGGATCGTGCTTCTTGGCGTAATTGCCGGCGCCGGCGCCGAGGAAGCAGCGCGTGGGAAGGTCCTCCATATAGGCCTTCCAGGAGAGCCCGCGTTGCGTCAGCTGCTCGACGATGCTCGAGGAATGCACGACGCAGTCGGTGCAGTCGCTGTCGATCCCAAACGTCGAGCCGCCGGTGAGGGCCAGGTAGTTGGGCAGCGATGGGTGAGAGATCGCATACATCTGTGCCGGCCACGCCCCAGGAGCGCGCCAGGGCGTTGATGAAGGGGGCGGCGCGAGAGCCGATCACGTCGCCGTACTCCTCGTTCTCCATCACCACCACCGCCACGTGCGCGGCAGGGCCGCCGGGCACGCGTGTCACGGGCGAGGGCCGGGTCTGGACGGCGGCGGTAGTCGAAGCGCTGCCACACGCGGTCACGGCGGTTAGCGCCAACGGCACGAGCCACCGCCTCATCATGCCGCTCCCAACTCGGCGCGTAAATCGGTGTCCGGGCCCACGGCTATCCGCGGCAGCAAGAAACGGTCGCTCGATCGCACCGGTGCCGGGCCGCCGCCATAACCGAAGGCAGCGACATAGCCCGCGGCCTTGAGGATCGCTTGGCTGGCGGCGTGATCCCTGCCGGAATCTCCGTATGGGTAGGAGAAGAGGTTCACCGGGGCTCCCGTTGCCCGCTCGATCTGCGCCTTTGAGGCCTCCGCCTCGCTGGCGAGCTCGGCCTCCGTCAGCTCCGAAAAGGCGCGATGGCTCACCCCGTGTGATTGGACACAGATGCCCCGGGCGCGGAGCGAGCTCAGCTCCTCCCACGAGAAGATCGGCTCCTCGGGCTCGACGTCACGATCGAACTCGTTGAGCCCACCGACGTAAGCGGTGGGGACAAACACCACCGCTGGTAGTCCGCCCGCGAGGAGCCACGGCAGAGCCTCCACGCTCAGCGAGCTGTAGGCGTCGTCGAACGTGATCAGGAAGCTCCGCTCGGGCAGCGAGGCGGGATCGTCCAAGCCAGCGATCAGCTCTTCGGGGCCGAGCGGCCCAAAGCCTTCGTCGATCAGCACCGTCACGTGCTCTTCGAGAAGCGGCTGGGATACGTAGTACCAGCTCTCCCATTCACCCGGTGATATCCCGATTTTGTGGTAGCCGAGGACTGCGACGACTGGCGGCTGCGGGCTCATGCGAAAACGACGTCGAATACTGCGCCCGCCACCTTAGCCGCGTCGAAATCCTTGGCTAGCGCCCGCGCCGCCTCGCTGTGCGCGGCGTAGTCCGACTCCACTCGCTCGAGGGCATCGACGGCCTCGTGCGGGGTTTGGAACTGGAGCAGGCCGTGTTCTGGGTCCGGGAGCTCGAGGTCGCCCGAGTACTGCACCACGCAGGGCTTGCCGCTGGCCAGGTAGCAGAGCGTCCGGTCGCTTATCCAGCCAGAGCGCAGCCGGATCACCGAGGGCTTGGCGCAGCTGAACTCACCGCGGGAGGAGCCCACGTACGACGCGTAGGCAGCGGTCGTCGCGGTGACCTCGCGTGCGTCGCGCACCAGCCACCCGGCGGATCGCAGACGTGCCGCCTCCTCCTCGGACTCCAGGCCTCCGAGCGCCAGCTCCAGGCTCGCCGGGCTCCGTGACGGCAGATCGATGAACGGCTCAAAGCCGGCCCGCTTGCTGTTCTCGACCCACTCGCCGTCCAGCTCCAGGTATCCCTCGTCTTCCGCCGTCCACCAGTGAGACACCGTTGTATACGGCGCCTGCGGCTCGGCGTCGACGACAGGCCACGCGGCAAGGTCCACGCACGGAGACGTCGGGTGCCACTCGATCCCGCAATCGGGCAGGCCGCCGGGATGTCGCGCGGCCCGGCAGCTCGAGAAGTAGAAGTCGTAGGAGGCGACGTCCAGATAGCCGTCCCTGATCCACAGTTGGGTCTGCCCCGGATCGATGTCGATCATCGCGCTGCGGCGTGCGAGCCTGAGCAGCGGCTCCGGCGCTGAGTAGCTCATCGTGATCAGCAGGTCCAGAGGGCGGTCCAGAGCGTCGAGCGCGGTGGGGGAGCGCTCTTCGTACAGCACGAGCGAGCTTCCAAGGCCATGCGCGTCGAGGTCCATCCTGAGCGCCGCCTCGCAATCGGCCACCGCCTGATCGTCCATTTCGGTTGGGATCGCCTCGAGCCACAGGACCTCGGCGCCCGCACCCCGGAGTCCCAGCGCCCAGTTGAGGTAGACCCACCTGTGTCCGCCGCCCTCTGGGTAGGCGAACGTATCCGTGACCAAGCAGACAGTTGGCTTCATCCGGCGGGCGCGCGCGCCGCTTGCCAGTCACGGAAGCTCGCCAGCGTGACTCCGAGCAGCTCGATCTCCTTCCTGAGGCCGGGCTCGGTCAGCGTGCTGAGCTCGATCGCACGCTCATCGAGGTAGCTGGAGCTGAAGTCCCCGGTCAGCCGCGCCGGGTGGCAGGCAAGCTCGGTGAACCCCTCGAGTACCTCGGTTCGCACCAGCTGGAGCAGGAAATCACGCCTGATGTATCTGGTCTCGGTAACTCCCTCCTCCCACTGGCCATAGAAGCCGCCGATGTAGCCGACCCGCCCGTCGTGTCTGAGCGGCACGCCAAGCGGCTCAACCAGCTCGGCGAACGCGGCCATGCGGTCGTCCTCTGAATGCACGTGATGGTGCGAGTCGACGTGAGTTGGGTCCGCGCCGGTCAGCTCGCGGAAGCGCTCCAGCTGCCGAGCGAAGGCGCGACGTGCATCGGCCGGGTCGTCAAGATCGACGTCCTCGTCCTCGACAAAGTGCAACCCGACAGAGAGCTGTGGATGCTGGCTCGCCAGCGCGGCGGCTCGTTCAGCTGCGGGGGCGTCGACCATCAGGCTGGTGCTGGTCACGATCCCACTGGTGTGCGCTTCGACGATGCCCTCGCTCACGCCATCGGCGAGGCCGAAATCATCCGCGTTGACGATCAGCTGACGCACTGCGCAACTCCTCGACACGTCTCGAGCAGCTCGCCGAGCACGCGCTCCGCCTTCAGGTGCTCCCGGGCGATTTCGATGGCGGCCCGGGAATGTCGCTCGTATTCCGACTCCACGGCTTCGAAAGCGGCCTGTGCCTCGTCCAGGGTCGAGAACGCAAACAGGCCCTGACCCGCGGCAGCGCGCATCCGAACCCTGTGTCCTGGACGATCGCTGGGCGGCCGGCGGCGAGATAGCTCGCGGTGCGATCGCTGAACCAGCCGCTGCGCAGCACGACGTTCTGTTCCTTGGCCACCGAGAACTCCCCGCGCGAGGCACGGATGTACTCGCGGTAGGCGTCGATGTCCTTCGACAGGGGACCGGCCGGACCGGACGCGCCAACCGGCCTCTCGCAGCAGCGCCACGCTGCGCTCGTCCTCCATCGCCAGTGCGAGCTCGATCGGCCGCTTCACCCGAGCCGGTAGCTCGACGAAGCGCATGAACTGAACGTCCTTGCTCCAGGTCAGCCTGCGGCCGTTCCAGACGACGTCCTTGCTCGTCTGCCGCCAGTTGGCGATCGTCGTGAACGGGGCATCACGCGGCGGCTGCTGTTCGGCCTCCCACCAGTCGAGGATCATCGGCGGACGCGTGGGGTGATAGTGAAATCGCCCGATCGGGACCGCGCAGTCAGGTGCGCCGAAGTTCTCTCCGTAGGTGAAGTGGTGGGTGTGGGCGGCCGAGAAAATCGATCGTGAACTTCCGGCCCTGGGCGACCTCGATCTGGGGGAGGACCGGATCGGTCTCGAGGTAGACGCGCACCGGGACGCGCAGGTGCTCCTCGCGCAGCACCATCACGCCGCTCAGGTTGATGAGCACGTCGGCCTCGCCGAGCGATCTGATCGAGCGCTGGCTTCGCTGGCGCCGTGAGAGCGCGCCTGACTCCGCCACGTCGCGGTACGCCCACGCAGTCCTCGAGCCCGCAGCTCTGCATCAGCCGTGCGACGTACGAGATCGCCGGCCCGGCGTCGTCTGCAGACGGTTTCGGCATCCGGGTCGTACGGCCAGCGCTGGGTGTCCTCGAGGTAGAAGACCGTCGTGGCCCAGACGACGCAGCCCCTCCAGGTACTGGAGCACCTGCCATGCCACCCCCGCAAACGGCATCGCCCCGACGCCCCCCGCGAGCACTATGCGCAGCGTCAGGCATGGGCGGTCAGTCGATTCAGGAGGTCGCGGCATGCCGGTCGCCGTCGACGGCCGCGAAGCGCTCGTATCCCAGGAATCGCTCCGCCAGGTCATCCGGCAGGGCGGCGAAGGCGTTCCCTGGCTCGAGCTGCGTGCGGTGACAGCGCGAGCGCACCGAGCTTGCGGCTGAACGAACCGTCGCACATCGACGACCACCTCCTCGCCTCGCTCGTCGGCTCCACGCCGAAATCCTCCAGCTCAAGGCCCCACAGACGCGTGGGCAGCCCGCGCTGCCGCAGCTCGGACGCGAGCTCGCTCATGTCGTCGCTGGGCCACACCGATCGGTACAGGGGCACGGGGTGCTCCGCTCGGCCGACGGCCCTGCGGGCGAGCTCGAAGGTGGCGATGTGGTCCGGGTGGTAGTAGAGGCCGTCCTCGCCGAAGCTGATCACGACCTCAGGACGGCGCTCGTCGATGACCCGTGCGAGCTGTGCGGCGATCCGCGAGGCATCGGCCCAGCTGAGCGACCCGTCCTGACGCCGGTAGCAGCTGAACGAATCGACGCCGAGCTCCGCGCAGGCGGCCTGAAGCTCCTCGGCACGGACCTGGCCAAGCGTCGCTGGGGTCGCAAGCGCCGGGTCGGAGATGGGGCCGTTCTCTCCCCGCGTCAGGCACACCACCCCCGTCGGGATCGATGCCTGCGCGCAGGCAGAAAGCGTCCCGCCGGCGATCAGGACCTCGTCGTCGGGGTGCGCGGTGATGACCAGCATGCCTCCGTTCACCCTCGGCTCCCGTTCACGACCGCGCGCTGTAGAGCTCCTCGTGGCGGTCCACCATCCGCCTGTAGTCGAACCGCTCATCGGCGCTGGTCGCGGATCGCGCGGCGGTCGAGTTCCAGCGCCGGCGGCACCAGATCGGCAAGCCCCTCCCACGAGGGGGCCAGATAACCGGTCAGCCCAGGCTCGACGAGCTCGGGCACGGCGCCGATCCCGACCGCCACCACGGGCGTCCCGCATGCCATCGCCTCGATCACGACCAGCCCGAACGGCTCTGGGTAGAGCAGCGGGTAGAGCAACGCGGCGGCGCCTGCCAGCAGCCGGTCTGCGCTCCGCCGGGTCGACCCGGCCGACGTAGGTGACCTGCTCGCCGTCGACTTGCGGAGCGATGCGCTCCTCGAAGCCCTCCTCGGCGGGCCCGGCGAGGACGAGTCGGCATTCCGCGGCACGCGCGATCTCGATCGCCTCGGCAGGCCCCTTGTCCTCGATCATGCGGCCGAGGAACACCAGGTAATCGCCGCCCCGAGGCTCGAACGGGAACGCCGCGGTCTCGATCCCGTGGGGGATCAGCTCCACGTTCGAGCATCCGTCATAGCTCCGGGCCTGAAATTCGACACGGCCACCAGGTGGATTCCTGAGGCAGCCCCGGTAGGCGGCGACCACCGCGGGCTCCATCTCGATGTGGGGGTGTGGATGTTCGGCGTGGCGACGAACGGTGCGAACGGCAGGCCGAAGTGGTCGCTGTGGCAGTGGATCACGTCGAATTCCTCCGCGCAGGCGTAGGCATGGCCCACGTGCATGTACTCCGTGAACTGCCAGTCCCAGACCTCCTCGTCATCCTCGTAGCCGCGCTCAAAGAAGTAGCGGAGCTCGGCGGAGGTCTCCGAGTCTCCGGTGGCGAACAGCGTGACCTCGTGCCCGCGGGCCACGAGCTCGTCGCAGATCAGCGCACACCAGCTGCTCGCACGGATTCGACAGCGCCATGTCGGACCGGCGTCCCCACCGGCGCGATCTGGGCGATCCGCAGCGGCGCTCCGCCGCCCCGCCTATCCGCCACCTGGGACGCCGATGGGGGCTCGGTCTCCGTGTAGGTCAGGCACCTCGTCGCGATGAGGGTCGTGCGCGTACCGCTGGTACAGATCGGCGTAGGCGCCCGCCGCTCGCATCAGCTCTTCGTGGGTGCCCCGCTCGATCACCTCGCCGTGGTGCAGGACGACGATCAGACTGGCCCGGCGGGTGGTCGAGAGGCGGTGGGCGATGATGAATGTGATCCGGCCCTGCATCAGCCGCTCGAGCGCGTGAAGGAGGGCCGCCTCGGTGCGGGAGTCCAGCGCAGACGTCGGCTCGTCGAGGATCGAGGATAGGTGCGTCCTTGAGGAATGCCCGCGCAATCGAGAGGCGCTGCTTCTCGCCTCCTGAAAGCGTGGCGCCGCGCTCGCCGACCTCCGTGTCATAGCCATTCGGGCAGACGCTTGATGAACTCGTGGGCGTTCGCAGCCTTGGCCGCGGCGACGATCTGCTCCTCGCTGGCGTCGGGGCGGCCGTAGGCGATGTTCTCGCGGATCGTCAGCGGGAAGATGAACGGATCCTGGAGGACCAGCGAGATCTGCTGGCGCAGCGAGCGGTGCGGAAGTCTCGGATGTCCGTGCCCGCCGATCGTGATCCGTCCGCTCCAGGGGTCATAGAAGCGAACGAGCAAGTTGGCGAGGGTCGTCTTTCCTGCGCCGGTCTCGCCGACGATGGCGACGACATCACCCGGCGGTGCCTCCAGGGAAACGTCGCTGAGCGTGGGGCGCCCGCGCTCATAACCGAAGGTCACGTTCTCGAAACGCATCGGCCCGTCGACCACGGCCTCGGTCGCATTCGGTCGGTTGGTGATCTCGGGCTCGATCTCGAGGATCTCCATCACGCGGTCCGCCTCCGCCGCGGCCTCTGGATCGTCTGGGCGGTGCTGGTGATCGTGTCCAGGGGGTCGTAGAGCGAGCTGAGGTAGGAGAGGAACACGATGATCGTCCCCGCTGTCAGCTTTCCGCGCAGCGCCAGATCCGCGCCCAGGTAGATGATCGCGGCCGTCCCGATCGTGGTGACGATCCCCGAGACCCACTCGAACCAGATCCCCGCCAGCGTCGAGCGCAGGTACGAGACGAGGGTGAGGTTGGCGTAATGGCGGAACCGCTGCTGCTCGATGTGCTCACGGGTGAAGGCCTGGACGGCCGGCATCGCGCCGAGCGTCTGCTCGACTACTGAGGTCAGCTTCCCCTCGTAGTCGCGTGACTCCCGCGCGCGGCCCTTGATCGGATCTGCCAGGTAGCGGATCACCACCGCCAGGAACGGCAGCAACCCCAGGGCCACGAGCGTGAGCGTCGGCTCGAGCTCCCACATGATGACGAACATCACTGCGAGCATCACCAGCGCCTGCACCGCGGGGATCAGTGCATCCGTGACCAGCGTCGAGACGCAGTAGGAGTCACCGGTCACCCGCTGCAGAAGGTCTCCCACCTGCCGGCGGCTGTGGAACAGCAGCGAGAGCTTCTGGAGGTGGGCGAACAGGTCAGCGGCCAGGTCCCAGACCATCCGCTGGCCAATCCGCAGCGAGAAGTAGTTGTAGAACGTCTTGCTGGCGGTGCCGAGCACGAAGACGAGAACCGTGCCGACGGCCGCCCACACGAGCAGTCCACGAGGCGTCGAGGACCCGGGCAGCGTCGTCGCCAGGACGTGAGGGGTCCGATGATCCCCGAGCACGTTGTCGATCACCAGCTTCAGCGGCCAAGGTCGGGCTACGTCGAGCCCGATGTCGACCAGCATGGTGAGGCTGAGCAGGATGATCGAGCGCCAAAGAGGCCTGGCGTAGCGCAGGAGCCGAGCCTGACGGCGAAGCGAGACCATCGTCTGCGGCCTGATGGAAGCGGATTCGGACAACCTCGGCTCCAGGGTCTACGGGGCTACGGGCTCGCCAAGTTGCAACGGTTGCGCAGCGAGCGGCCTGGCTGGTTCAGTGTCCATCGGCTGGCGCAGGACCTGCGCGATTGCCATTGTCGCGTTTCCGCATTCGTAGAGGAGGCGCACAAGCAACGCTGTGGCAAGCGCCCCGAGCGTGATCGTGGCGGCGTCGGCGTCGCTGACCATCGCCAGCACAGCCACCACCACCCCGAGCATTCCCAACAGGCCCGCGGCGCGCGGGACGTGTGGCCAGGACCGTACGCGGATCAGCTGCCGGCCGGAGCCATGCTCCTCGATCGCCATTCGCAGGCGTGCCATTCCCAGCACCCCGCCGCGTACCTGGAGGTCCCAGCGGTCCCAGTCGCCGCCGGAGCGGATCACCGAACCGCGGCGCTGAAGTGCGTCGGCGACCGCGCGCACCCGATCTTCGGTGCTCAGCCAGTCTTCGCTCCAGAATGCATATCTGCGCGGGACCGGTGGCAGGAACCCGCGGGGACCCCGATGCCGCCACGGAGTCAGTCCGTAGCCGATCCGGCCGCTCAGCCGAGCCAGCGGCTGGAGCAGGTACAGAAGCCCCGTCAGAAGGCGCAAGCGCCAGCGGCCGCGGGCCTCGGGGAACCTCGCACGAGCCGCGCCCAGCGCGGCATCTAGGATCAGCGCGGTGATCGCCGCGGCGAGCAGCGGCATCGCCAGAAGTAGAGGCTCCCAGAAGGTCCCGGCGGCAGAGAGCAGTCCGAGGATCACGATGGCCAGATACCACTCGGGCATCAGCGGCAGCGACTCCAGCAGGCCCCGCCGTGGGCCGTATAGGGACTGGTAGGAAGCCGTTCCCCAGCCGCCGTAGTAGACCCGCCAGCGCCAGCCACCGCGGTGTTGAGCCGCGCCGTTGCCGTATAGGCGACCGGCCCAGTCGACGTGTCCGGCGGCGCTGTACTTGTCCGGATGCTTGCGCTCAAGCAGCGCCTCAGCCCGCCCGTAGCCTCGCTGCTGGCGCAGGTAGGCGCGGACCGAGCGCCGTCGGTGGTGAAGGACCACGGCGCCCGGGCTGAAGGCTATCCGCTGCCCCGAGTCGAGCAGGCGCCAGCAGACGTCGACGTCGTCGCCCGCTGCCCGGAACCGGGGGTCAAAGCCACCGATCCGGTCGAGCGCATCGCGCCGGATCGCCATGTTGCAGCCGGGAACGTGCTCGGCCTCCCTGTCGGACACCAGCACGTGAGTCGGACCACCTGGGGCGTTGGCCACGCACTGGGCCACCGTGCCCGAGCTGGGCGGCAGCACATTTGGTCCGCCGACCGCGGCGTAAGGACCGCCTGCGAACGCCGCCGCGAGGTGCCTGAGCCAGTCCGGGTCAGGAACGGCGTCGTCGTCCAGATACGCAACGATCTCCCCGGAGGCGGCCTCCATACCCGTGTTGCGGGCCGAGGAGAGGCCGCGATTGGGCGTCTCGATCACCTGGACCCCTTCGTACTCCCGGGCGATGCCCGCCGAGCCGTCGGTAGAGCCGTCGCACACCACGATGACCTCGTAGTCCGGGTAGTGGAGGGTGAGGGCTCCTTCGAGGCACTCGCGCAGGGTCCGAGCGCCGTTGTAGGTGCACACGACGACGGAGATCCGCGGCGCGGGGGAGGTCGGCAGCTCCGGGTTGGGCGTGAACGCCGAACGCACGGCTTCCAGGGCAGGCTTGGGCTGCCCGTCGCGGGTAGTAAGGCCAAAGTCCCAGTCAAGGATCTCGTGTCCGCCGCGGTGCCAACGATCGGTCCAGGCGAACACGAACAGACCGGCACAGCCCGCACCTTCGCACGCCTCGATCTGCCATCTGAGCGTGCTGGCCTGATGCTCGTCGCCGTTTCGGCGGCTGTCCAGGCCAACTTCCGCGAGCACCAGGGGCCGGTCATCGGCGATGTTTTGGAGCCTGGCCAGGTAGCGCTCGAGCCGCTCACGCTGTTCGAGATAGACGTTGAACGCAAGGAAGTCGAAGCTCGGAAGCCGCAGGTACTCGGTGGACGGGAAATTGACGTAGGTGACAAGTCCACCGGGGTCCTCCTGCTTGGCCGCGCGGCACAGCCGAGCCAGGAAGCGTTCGATTCGGCGGCGGCCGTGCCAGCGCACGATCGAGCTCGGGATCTCATTGCCGATTGCGTATGCCAGCACGGCCGGATGCCCCGCGCACGCGCGCACCGTCGCGCGGACGGCCTGCTCAATCAGCTCGGCCCGATCGGTGTCGAGGAACGCCACGTGCTGCTCCCAGGGGATCCCAACTAGCACCAGGAGCCCGTGTGCATGAGCAAGGTCTAGGAGCCAGCGATCCGGGGGTGTGTACACGCGGATCGCGTTGACGCCAGCGTCCCGCATCCGCTCGAAGTCCCGTGACGCCGTCTGAGGATCGAAACCGCCGCCCGGCTCGGCGCTGAACGGGCCATAGGTGACCCCCCGCACCGAGAGCTTCTCCGCGCCCAGGTAGAGCGACTTGCCGCGCACGCACGGCCGGGCCGCCGGCTCCCCTGGCGTCATTTGGAGATGCGACGAAGTGCCGGCGTCCTGAGCGACGGCCGGTTCCCCAGCGGCGTTCTCTGGTTCCCCAGCGGGGTTCTCTTCTAACAGCGCGGTATTCATCTTGACCCCCCCGGCCCACCGAATTGCACGGCTGCCCACTGCGACGCCGCGGGCGCCTGCTCAATTGATGTCCTTCGGTTCTTATCCCGGCTCCTTGGTGACCCCAAGAACGTGGCCAGACGTCCAGCCGGAAAGTAAGAACAACATAAGGGGCGCAGAGTTGCGGTATCAGCGGTATTCGTTTCATCACTGAATTTGGGTAGGCGCACCTCCCTCGCCCACCACCCCTTGGACTGTTTGGGCCGGCTTGCCAGCTCCGGTCCCGCCCTGGCGTTAGCGCTCCCTCGCCTAGCCCAAACACCCGTGGGCCCGGGGAGTTTCGCCGTTCTGCTCGCTACGCCCCGGCGATCGCCTTGGCGGCCAGCCTTCCACTGAACACGCAGCCGCCGAGGAACGTCCCCTCCAAGGAACGCTTGCCGTGCATACCTCCACCTCCGAACCCGGCCGCCTCGCCCACCGCATAAAGGCCTGCGATCGGTTCGCCGTCCTGGCGGAGCACCCTCGAGGACAGATCCGTCTGGATCCCGCCCAGGCTCTTGCGCGCCATCACGGTCATGCGGATCCCGATCAACGGCATCGCCTTGGGATCCACGATCCGCTGAAAGCGGCAGGTCCGGAGGCGGTCCCCGCGCCAATTGGCGACCGACTCGATGCGCCGAAGCTGGTCGTCGTTGAAAAGTCCCTTGCCGCGGGCGATGACGGCGTCGTAGTGCTTGACCTCCCGCTGCATCTGCTCGACGTCCAGAGCGCCATCCCCGGTGACCTCGGCCATCTGTGCGCCGAGCTCGGTCAGCGAACGGGCGGTGACGAAGTCAGGGCAGTGCTCGGTGAAGTAACGCACCAGCGTCGGCTTTCCGAACAGAACCGAAAGCAGGAACCGAATCAGCCGCTTGTTTCGGATCTGTGGGTTGTGCTCTGACCCGGATACGTCCAGCTCCCGCCGCGCGATTCTCCAGTTGCACACCATCCAGTAGTAGCCGCGCTCGTCTTCGCACATCCGCTTGAGGGCATAGTGGGCGTCGAGCGTCGGCATCAACGGAATTGGCCCGTATCGCCGGCCGGTAGGGTCGAGTACCAGGCCCGAGCGGGGGGGAATCAGCTTGAGGCCGTGCAGCGGCCGTCGCGGGTGGGGATGGCGGACCGCGTCAGCGTAGTTCCACATCCGGGATATGTGCGTGACGTTGCCCCCGATCCGCGTGGCCTCCTTGTGCATTGCCCCATCGGCGTAGTAATGGGAGCCCATCAGGATCTCCTTGGGGGGCTTGCCGAGCTCCGCGGGCCATTCTCGGCGGACGATGTCGAGGTTCCCGCCGATCCCACCGGCCGCTATCACAACGGTCTCGGCCCGGACCGCGACGCGCTCGCCGCCGGACTCCGGCATGACTCGGCAGCCGGTGACACGCCCGCGGGAAGTGGTGAGGCCGGTGACACGCTGCCCGAAGCGGACCTCCAGGTGGGACCGCCGTGGGTGTCGCTCGATGGCGCCCCATACCCCGTCGATCAGTGCCTGTCCGCATCCCCACGTCAGGTGGAAACGGGGTACCGAGTTGCCGTCTCCGTAGACCCCTCGCTCGGCCCAGTTGACGACGGGGAAGAACCGCACGCCCCACTGCTTGAGCCAGTCGCCAACCTCATCACGGGCGCCAGTCACGTAGGCCTCGGCCCAGCGACGTGGCCAGACGTCCTCTGGATCGAACTCCGCTACCCGAAGCCAGTCTTCCAGAGCGAGCTCGTGGCTGTCGCTGATCCTGGATCGACGCTGTTCGGAGGTATCGACCATGAACATGCCGCCGAAGGCCTCACGCGCCAGGCCGCCGACCTCGTGCGGCTGGCAGCGGTCTAGGAGCAGCAGGCGCCGGCCGTTGCCTGAATTCCGCTCAAGCAGATCGAGGACGGTCACCAGTCCCGCGATCCCGGCCCCGATCACCACCACGTCGTATTTCGAGTCGGCCATCGCCGTGCAAGGTACCGTCTGCGCAATGCTTGGCCTACCGCAGCAGGTCACCGCCTGCTTGTTCGACCTGGATGGGGTCCTGACCCAGACCCAGAAGGTTCACGCTGCCGCGTGGAAGCAGATGTTCGACCAGTACCTCGCCGAGCACGGGGGCGGGACGTTCGACGCGCTAGCCGACTACGACCAGTACGTGGATGGCAAGCCGCGCAGCGACGGCGTGCGCTCGTTCCTTGAGTCTCGCGGCATCGAGCTCCCCGATAGCCAGATCGTGGAGCTGGGCAACCGCAAGAACGAACTGGTGCTCCAGATGATCCACACCCGCGGCGTTGAGCCCTATGAAGGCTCGGTGCGGTACGTGCGCGCCGCTCGCGATGCCAGCTTGCGACGGGTCGTGGTGTCCTCCAGCACGAACTGCCATGACGTCCTCGCCGCCGCTGGGATCGCAGACCTGTTCGAGCACGTGATCGACGGTCACGTGGCCGAGCGCCAGCACCTCAAGGGAAAACCCGCCCCTGACACGTTTCTGGCGGGCGCTCGAGCCGCCGGTGTGAAGCCGTCCGCCGCCGCCGTGTACGAGGACGCGCTCGCAGGCGTCGAGGCGGGGCGGGCGGGCGGCTTCGGGATCGTGATCGGCGTTGATCGGGCCGACCAGGCCGAGGCGCTGCGGCAGCATGGGGCGGACGTCGTCGTGGAGGACCTGGCCGAGCTTCTGGAAGACGAATGATCCAGCACCCCGCCTTCCCGATCGAGCCGTGGGCGGTGCGCGAGACCCACCTGGATCTCGATTCGCTTGCTCAAACCGAGTCGCTGTTTGCGCTTTCAAACGGCCACCTCGGCCTGCGCGGGAACCTTGACGAGGGAGAGCCTTACGGCCTACCCGGCACCTATCTGGGCGGCTTCTTCGAGCTTCACCCACTTCCTTACGCCGAATCAGGCTACGGCTACCCGGAGGCCGGCCAGTCCGTGGTCAACGTCACGAACGGGAAGATCATGCGGCTGTTGGTCGAGGACGAGCCGTTGGACGTCCGCTACGGGAACCTCGAGAGTCACGAGCGGGTGCTCGACCTACGCGCCGGCGTCCTGCGTCGCAGCCTCCAATGGGTCTCACCCACCGACCGCAGGCTGGCGATGAGGTCGACGCGGCTGGTGTCGTTCACCCAGCGCGCCGTGGCGGCAATCCTCTACGAGGTGGAGCCGCTCGATGGGCGCATGCCTGTCGTTCTGCAATCGGAGCTCGTCGCAAACGAGTCGCTGCCCACCATCCATGACGATCCGCGGGCGGCCGCTGCGCTCTCCACACCGCTGCGTTCGGAGCAATTCGCCTCTGCGTCCCGGCGGGCGTTGCTCGTGCACATCACCAAATCAAGCGGCCTGAGGATGGCTTCGGCGATGGACCACGTGATTGAGGGTCCGCCGGGGACCGACGTGGATTCCGAGAGTTTCGAGGACGTGGCCAGGGTGACCATCACCGCCGATCTGGAGCCGGGGCATCCGCTTCGGATCGTCAAGTTTCTGGCGTACGGCTGGTCGGCCCAGCGTTCGGTGGCGGCGATGCGTGACCAGGTTTCCGCTGCGCTCCAGGGGGCGAGGCACACGGGGTGGGAGGGACTGCTCTCACAGCAGCAGGGATACCTCGATGAGTTCTGGGACCGAGCCGACGTCGAGATCGAAGGCGACAGCGAGCTTCAGCAGGCGGTCAGGTTCGCAATGTTTCACACGCTTCAGGCGGGGGCCCGGGGCGAGCAGCGAGCGATCGCCGCCAAGGGTCTCACCGGGCCTGGGTATGACGGCCACGCCTTCTGGGACACCGAGAGCTTCGTGCTGCCGGTGCTCACCTACGTGGCGCCCTTCGCGGCGGCCGACGCGCTCCGCTGGCGGCACGGCACGCTGGGAATGGCCCGGGAGCGAGCCAAGCAGCTTGGGCTGACCGGAGCGTCGTTTCCGTGGCGCACCATCGACGGTCAGGAGTGCTCCGGATACTGGCCGGCGGGTACCGCCGCGTTTCACGTGAACGGCGATATCGCGGACGCGGTGGTGCGCTATCAGGCGGCCACCGAGGACCAGGCGTTTGATCGTGAGATCGGAATCGAGCTGCTCGTGGAGACGGCACGGCTCTGGCGAGGCCTCGGCCACCACGATGCTCGAGGCCGGTTTCGCATCGACGGAGTGACTGGACCGGACGAGTACACGGCGATCGTCGACAACAACGTGTACACAAACCTGTTGGCGCGACGCAACCTCCGGGCGGCGGCGGACGCCGTGGCGCGCCATCCCGACCGGGCCGGCGAGCTCGGTGTCGATGCGGAGGAGGCGGCCAGCTGGCGCGACGCGGCAGACGCGATGGTGATCCCGTTCGATTCAAACCTCGGCGTTCATCCCCAGAGTGAGGGGTTCACCGAGCATCAGCGGTGGGATTTCGCCGCCACACGCCCCGATCAGTATCCGCTGTTGCTGCACTTCCCTTACTTCGACCTGTACCGGAAGCAGGTCGTGAAGCAGCCTGACCTCGTGTTGGCGATGTACGTCTGCGGGGAGGCATTCTCCGACGAGGAGAAGGCACGAAACTTCGCCTACTACGAGCGGCTGACTGTCCGGGATTCGTCACTGTCAGCCTGCACCCAAGCTGTGATGGCTGCCGAGGTTGGCCATCTCGACCTGGCGTACGACTACTTCGGCGAAGCGGCCCTGATGGACCTGGAGGACCTGGAGCACAACACGCGTGACGGGTTGCACATAGCGTCGCTCGCGGGCAGCATCATCGCTGCAATCGCGGGCTTCGGCGGCGCCCGTGATCACGGAGGACAGATGTCGTTCTCGCCCAGACTCCCCGGGCCGCTCACACGGCTGGCGTTCCGAGTGCACTTCCGCGGCCGCCGCCTCGTGGTAGAGGTGAAGCCGGGAGAGGCGACCTACTCGATGGTGGAAGGGGACCCGATGGAGGTCAGCCACCACGGCGGGCAGGTCACGCTCACGGTCGGAAAGCGGGTTACCAAGCCAATCCCCCCTGCACCAGAGCTGGAGCCCCCGCAGCAGCCGCCGGGCCGAGCACCCGCAAAGCGCCGCCCCCCACCGCCGTAGATTGCATGAGGCGCGGGGGCGCGCGCAGCCCGTTTTTGAGGCTCCCCCCGGCTCTATACTCCGCCCTCCGCGCGGCTGTAGCTCAGTTGGCTAGAGCGTCTGCTTGCCATGCAGAAGGTCGAGGGTTCGAGTCCCTTCAGCCGCTTCTCGAAGGTCCTGCAAATCGCCTCGTTTTAGACTCGTCCCGCGCTGGCGGGAAGCGTATCCGGACCCCCGATGGAAGCCTGTTGGAAGCCTCTCCGGCAGTGGTGATGGCCTTGGCGAGGCGCTCGAGTGCGGGAGCGGCTGTCGAGCCGGTCCCATGTCTTCATCCTGATCGCGCGAGTAGCTCCTAACCGCAGCGCATCCGGTCCCGGTTTTGCGACGGGGACTTTCGCCTCCCGCCGACGCGACTGCACGCCGCGTTCAACGCGGCGGACCAGACGCTCGCGACGGTCAACGGGCCGGGAGTCGCTCTGAGCGTCGCAAACGCGCTCTAGCCTGAGCAGGTGACCGCCGGTACGCCCGGTGCCGCCCAGCAACAGCAGTCTCATCATCGCCGCTGATGTCGATCCTTGGGGCGAGCTGCCCGCGGGTGAGAGCGGAGGCTGGCTGCCCGCGCTGACCCCGGCGAGCTGCATGGTGTCTGGCTGGTGGCCGTGTCAATCGTGCCATCCTCATAGGTGATGGTCAGTCGGGCGATCCACACGTGGCTGGCCGGGCAGGTCGATGGGGTGGTCATGAAGGCGCCGGCCGGCGTAACCACCGGGATGATCTCCTGGTCGACCTGCTTGGCCACCGTCTTAGTCCTCGGGGGATAACCTGGCGGCAGCGACGGCAGGTCGATGATGGTGGAGCCGTGGATCTTCAGCCGGTTGACCTGGAGTACCGGTCCCGGGGTGCCGTGGGCGGTAAATACGGTGATCAGCTGTCCCGGGCCGTGGAAATACCGGTCATTCAGGGGGAGCGGATCAAATGGACGGCCCACGCCGGTATCGACCGTTATGCCTCCGCCGCCCAGGTTCGTGTCCGCCGGGCACGCCTGGTAGCCCTCGAGTTGAAACTGGGCGTCTGAGGCAGAGCACACAGGAACCGCGCGCTCGTTGATCATCGTCCCCCTGGGGAATTCGTAGACGCCCTTGCTCACCGGCTTGGGCTTGCCACCGGGGCCGGTGTCGGGATACACGACGTGGAGCATTGCCCCCGTGGGGGTGCCCGGCTGATGCGAGGTGAGCTGATAGCGAAGCTCGAGCCCCTGCGCCATCGCCATCGGTGCGCAGGCCACCCCGCACATGCCTGCGGTGATCGCCGCTGTAACCAGTCGTCTGATCAACATCTCAACCTCCCTATTAGATCTGAGTTCAACGCTACCCAGCAGAGGTTAGGCCGCTACTGAACTCATGTCAAATATGAGCTATCCTGCCTGTCGTGTCGACCTCGCGAGAAACCAGTCGCCGGCCGCACCCGACGTCGCCTTTCCGTGGAGGAGCGCCGCGAGGAGCTGCTGCGCATCGGGTTGGAGCTGTTCTCCACCCGCGCCTACGAGGAGGTCTGGATCGAGGAGATCGTTGAACGAGCCGGGATCTCCCGCGGCTTGCTCTACCACTACTTTCCCACCAAGCGCGACTTCTACGTGGCCGTCACCCGGCTTGCCGCCACCGAGGCTGGCGAGCTAAGCGCCCCTGACCCATCACTGCCGCCCGCCGAGCAGCTGCGGGCCGCGATCGACGTGTTCGTGGGATATGCCGAAGAACACCCGGAGGGGTTCCTGACTGCCTGGCGCGGGGCGGCGGCAGGCGATCCTGAAGTCCGCGCCATCGGCCAGCAGGCCCGCGAGCGACACACCGCCCGAATCCTCACGGCCGTGGCCATAGACAAGAACCGCCAGCTCTGTTACATCTGGCTATCCACGGATGGATCTCCTCAGCCCAGGAGGTGATCGCCCGCTGGCTTGAGGAAAAAGGGGCGTCACGGGATGGCGGTCAGCGAGCTCCTCTTCCAGACGCTGGTCGCATCGATCAGGGCCGGCCAACCATGACAAGCGACCCGCCCCGCATCTATCCCGTCGACGGAGCGAGCGCTAAGGAACCAGCCAGCTCGAGGCGCCAGCCACCCGGGCAAACCAAGGAGCAGGGGATGCAACTGAACTCGATCACCAGCGGCCCCGGGCGCACTAGCTTCACAGCTCGGGGGCTGCGCGTCGTGGCAGCCATCGCCGTTATCTGCGCAGCCGTCTCAGGCGGCCAGCAACTATCCGCTCATCTACAACTTCCCCCTCGCCGTCGCCGTCGGGGATACGGTGAGGCCGGTCCGCCCGGTGCGAACAACTGGTCGTGCCGACCAGTTCCCGCATACCCGTATCCGGTTGTGCTGGTGCCAGCGCTGGGCGGCGACGTCGATCCGAGTAGCAAGCAGGCGCGCCATTACTTGCGAACCTCGAGTTCCTCGGCGGCGCGCGTCCCCGTCGCCAGAGCTAAGAGCTACATCTAGATCACGCCAGACCGTCCGTTCGCGAGCGATGCTGCCGCCGAGGAATGACCCCACCGGGACCCAATCAGACTTGTGGTGAGGACTCGGACCCAACCACCCGCCTCGGGGAGCGCCCGGCCTCGCACCTCACCTCAGCCTGGCCGACCGGCACCCGGCCAGACGCCTGGCGCTGGCCCAACCTTCGCTGAACACCTAGCAGAGCACGCTGGCGCGCTCGTGGCTGAGCAGGCGCCCGCGCCCACGCTCGCGTCTCTCCTCAGTCGGACGACGACCACCGGTCTCGCCGGTGTCGTCAGACGGCCGCTCGCGCCCGTGGATTCGACAGTCTTCGTCGGTGACGACGAGATCTGTCGGCTCCAGCGTGGTCCGAGGCACGGCGAACTTCTGCATCCTCGGGCCCGAGCGGAAGCCTGGGGGCCGCGACAAGAGCGCTGGACGTCGTCCGTTGGGGAAGCGCCGCCGGCGTGGCGCGGGTCGCCTCTCTGCGGCCGCCGGTTGTACGAAACGCACAATTCGGCGGTCGGTGGTGATCACGACATCGTGGTCGACATCGCTCTCGCAATGCGAAAAAGCAGGTCCTCGGACTGAGCCTGTCGCGCCGACCGGCGACTGACGACGCGGCGCGTCTCGAGTTTGGCCATTTGCAGGTCTGCGAGCCCGCGCTGAGACACCTGCTGTGTCGCATTGGCGGTGCTCGTCGCGTTCGATTACTTGGCGGCCCCCGCGATGTCGATCACGATCGGGACACCGGTCTCAAACCAGTATCGGTGGAGCTCTTTGATCTTGGAGCGGGTCGGCCGCCCGCGTAGATGGAGGTCGCACTCGCCGTAGTCGATGAGGTGCACGGTCTCACAGATCGCTTCGCGCGCCGCTTCCAACTCTGCCGGGTCCGTGATCTCTCTCGCGATTCCTTGGTACGTGCGCCGACCAAGCTTGAGTCGGACGCTCGGATTGGCACGGATGTTCAGCACCCAAGCGGCGACCGCATTGGGGTTCTCGATCGCGGCCGCAGGGGGCCGGAGCATGACGACATAAACGTTGTTGCCTCGACGGATCGCGCGGATGCACTTGCTGCGCTCGGTCCCGGTTCTTCGCCCTACCGTGGTGAGTACACCATGCCCGGGAGCAGTCGCGAAGGCGTAGAACGGGAGCATGATCGCGCTGAGCACCTTGCCATCTCGTGTGGACTTGAGTAGGCGACCGTGCTTGGGCGCTTCCCGCAAGGCCGCCTCGCGCCGCTCAGCACTCACGTCCGCCGTCTCTGGTGTCAGATCCGCAGTCGACATGTGGTGCGCCTTCAGCCGCCGAGACGAAACTTACCGCAAACCGACCCGACCGACGTCACCCCCCGTTTCGCGCCACGAGCATCTCCGCCGGGGCAGCCAGCGACCTCCAACGCGCGGTTAGCAGGGTCGCCGCTTCGCGTGTATGAGCGTTAGCCCGCGACGCGGCTCACGAGGTGACCGCTCGGGACGAGGACCGCGCGTGTCGTCGCTGTCACCAGACTGTCACTCGCGGCCGAGAACGCGGAACTCTGCTGCGCTTGGACGACTGCGCGGTCGCCGAGCGCTCGCGCCTCGGGGGCAGGGCGGGAACGCGAAGATGGTCGTGCGGATTCGAGACGCTCGAGATCACGCGATTGCACAATCGGCCTGTTGGCGGCCAATCCGCTATGGGCGAGGGCCCAGGGGATCCGGGCTGCATCGTGAAGAGTCTCGTCCCGCCATGGTTTGGCGGGGCTCCGGCTGTGCTCACAGGTGGCGGGCTCGCGGCGCTGTCGCTGACGTTGGTGACCGCGGCAGGAGCTGGGCTGCACAACGGTCGGATCGTCGGTCACGTCCCGCGAGTGCAACACGCCGACGAACTGCAGCGTCCAGCCGTTCAAGGTCGTGGCACGCGACCATGCCGGAGCGATCGTTGCACGCACAGAGGACGACGGGTGACAACTACTTTGCGCTGCGCGTACCAGCGGGTCAGTAGCGCGCTGACCGCGCGGTCGGGAGGAGGCTTGACCTGCCGCGCCTCGGCGACGGCGGTCGCCGGAAAGACAGGTGCATAGGACAATCACCTGCCTGGTTCCGTGACCCCGACGGGCCCGGCGTAGACGCCGCTCACCGACCAGCCGCTCGTGCTTACGCGTGGAAGCGCGGGGCCCGCGAGTCGCCCCGCCCAGCCTCGTGACATTGGGCGAACGCGAAGGCGCGGCGCCACCCGGGACCAGGATTCGGGCGCTCCTTTTCTCGCCATTGCACTCGCACGGGGCGAGGCGGCGGATCGCGAATGCGATCATCGGGAGGAGTGCCGGATTCGGCGCAAAGGAGAAGCTATCCGCGCGTCGAGCAGACGAATGGTTCTAGCCCGTTGCGACAGCGAGCACCTCGTCAATCATGGGGACGTAGGTAGCGTACGCTTAGCGCGCCCACCTGAATGATCTCCTTTGGAGTCATGGTCCTCGGAGCCTAACGGCTGCGAGAGCCTCGTCTTCGGTCGCGAAATTACGCCACCGGATGCACTTTCCGTCGCTCCACTGAACGGTACCGCCACCACGTCTCCACGACGGGCGTGGAGCTGGCAGCGCCGTGTGCAGCACCCCGGATCCGTGCGAGCGTCATGTCCCCGAGGTCCTCCAGCGCCTCGATTTCAACGGCGTAATCGGAGAGGACACCGAGGAGGTTGCTCCACCATCGGCGCACTCCCTCATGGCCGCGGTAGTCACCCTCCAGCGCGACGAGGCGCGGCTCGATCTCGACCTCATCGTGCATGAGCGCGAGGAACGCGTCGAGGTCGCGGCCGGTGAAGGCCTCATCCATGAGCAAGCACAGATCCAGGTTCTCCCGGGACATCCTCCCGCCCAGTATCACCGGAGTGCCTCTTCTCCAACCTGCACGCTCTCGCGACTCGGCTGCCTGCCGCTCTGACCGACTCGCGGAAGTGGCCCCCAGGGGAAGCTTTCGTCGGCGCTGCTGATTCATTTCAGGGGACGGTTTTGAGACGGCCGAGCACCGAGCGTCCGGTGCGACGTGAGTCTTGAGTATCCGTGCTGATTGCGCTTTCATGCTGGCAGGGGCAAGGCACACGATGAAGGGAGTGAGGATGCGCGTGTACATGGCCGCGGTGGCTTCGGTCACCGCGCTGGTCTTGATGGGAGCGTCGGGCGGCGGCGGCGGATACGACAACCCAGACGCTGAGCGTGTTGGGATCGGGGTCGGCCTTCGTGGCACCTGACATCGCCGATTTGACGGTGTCAGTATCGCGCACCGGCTTGACCTCGCGCGGGGCGCTGTCTGCCACCAACCGTGCGACGGATCGTGTGGTACGTACGGTTCGCTCGCTCGCTATCTCTCCGAGCGACATTCAAACCGAAGGGGTCAGCGTCTCCCATTTCCGGCGGCATAAAGGGGGGCGCAGATGGAGCGCGACGGAGGCGCTTGACATCCGCATACGCAAGATCAACCTCGTGGGCAAGGTCATCGATCGCGCCACTAAAGCCGGCGCCAGCAGTCTGAATGGGCCGGATTACTCGTTTAGCGACCCATCCGCGGGGAAGATCGAGGCGACCCACGCGGCGTTAGCGGACGCCCGCAGACGCGCCGACGATGCAACCGCGGCGATTGGCTATCGCGTTACGGGCGTGCAATCTGTGCAGCTCGACCCCGAGGGCGCGGGCGCGACAGGAGGCTCCTCAGGAAGCTCACCCGCGGCAGGCGCGGGCACGCCGACAACCGTCCGTCCCGGAACCCAGGAGGTGGATGTACAGGTTCAAGTCGTTTACACGATCGCGCCAGCCTGATCCCAACGCACCGTGCCGCGCTGCCGGGATGATCGAAAAGGAGCAGCGCCCGGTCGTGACCGCTAAAGGCGTGAAGGAGCCACGCCAATCTGCCTACGACGACCGGGACGAAGCCGTGCCTCTGCGGACGATCGCATTCGTCCCCGACCCGCCGGACAGCCTGCGACTGCATCGGCGACTGAGCAGCGAAGTCGCGCTACCGAGCGATGTCCGGTTGTTGGATCCCGATCGTGATCCCAGCGCGACACCGGCCGTTGGCGAGGACGATGTTCGCGTTTCCCGAGCGGGACTCCCGATTCCGGGAGATCGAGTGGCGCGTTGTGAGCGACGCGACACTTCGGGTCTGATCTGGGCGTGACTTGAGCGCCGCGGCGCTCGGGCTGACCTGCGGAGCCGAGCCCGAGCCGGCCGGCGGCGACACAGCGGCTACTGGACGACCATCAGGGTGTTGCCCTCGGGATCACGCAGCCAGAAAAGCGGTGGTACCGGGTCGCCCATACGGCTGACCTCTGGATCGACGTCCACACCATTGGCCTTGAGCTCGGCGTGGTAGGCATCGATGTCATCGGTCTGCAGCCCGATGCCCGTTTCGCGGTTGCCGCTCGATCCGTTCGGTGGCGGTGGGACGACGGCGATTGTGGTCACCGCTTCGGCCGGCGCCACTTCGACCCAACGGTATCCCTCCTCGGGCCCGAAGGGCACGTCGGTGCGCTTCTCGAACCCGAGCTTCTTGGTATAGAACTCGATCGCGCGCTCCTGATCGGACACTGGGATAACGACCGTGCTGATCTTGTTGACGCGGGGTGTTGTGCTGGTCATGAGATCCTCCTAGGGTGTGGGCTGACAATCGCTGAGACACCTGAACCCAGCGAAATTCATCGCCGCTGGCTCGGCTCGGGGACGTCGGCGCCGGGCTACGAACGAAACCACGTTCAAGCTCTTGATCCATTCCGATGCGGGCACTCGCGACGCCGCGATCCGTGTGGCGAGGCTCCTGCGTTCCGCGGAAGGCGCGCACGCCGCCAGCAATCGCTTTCGCTACTCGATCGGTCCCGGAGTTCGCCATCACCTTGGCGACCGAGCAGCGGCGCCAAAGCGTCACGATCGCGTGGCCCCAGCTGTGCGCGCCCGAGTGGTGGTTGACCGAGATGCGGCAGCGGGGCCAACCGCGAGCTGATCGAACGCCGTGCCTAGCCGCTGCCACCTAGTTCGTCGTCCGGTGTCGGCGTCGACCGATGGATCTTCCACGTGTGGTCGTCTAGGTCGGGATGGCGCGCGAGTTCGGCCCGGCACTGCGGGCAGGTTGCGCGCTCGTATCGCACATCATGTTGGCCCATCGTGTACTTCCCCCTATCGAGGACTGGCTCCCCGCAACTAGGACACGTAAGATCTGCCGCCATTCCGATACCGGTTACACAGGGAATGTACCCGCCGCGTCGATCGGTGGTCCGTAAGAGGGCCCAGCCTGCCGGCTCCTGTCACGCGATTGCACAAGCGAGGGAATGACGCCCGCTCGTGGCGAAAGCGCAAGCGGCGATCGCATTCGTTCGCCGTGTCGAGACGCGCGGGTTGGATACCGCCCACCGTTCGCTAAGGCGCCACGCCCGCCGCTCGATCGTCGCCAAAGGGATCGCTGAAGCCGCGGCCATGCGCGAACGAATGCGATCGTGCGTCAGGCTGGAGGGTGGAAGCGATCGCGTTGCGAATGTGGGGCGTGTGTCGGGGAAGCAGTGCGCACTCAGCAGTGGGGTGTCGATCACGTCTGTGGGTCGATGCGCTTGGCACGAGCCGGAGCAGCGCCGTTGTGGTTGCTCGCGATTTGCCAAATGGCGATCTTCACGTTTCACTGGTATCGCAGATGCCGCACGGCGACTTCAAGCAGCCGGGTTACGAGAGCGACGTGTCGATGTACAAGCTTGAGGACTAAAGCAAAGCTCAAGCAGAGGAGGGTCGAGCTCGGGTGATCAGACGGGCGGTGTCGGGTCGAATTGCCGTGACGGCTGCGGTGGCGGTGTGGGCCGTGCTCGCGGCCGCGCCGGCGCTCGCCAGCACCGGCCCGTATGCCCCGCTGGACCGGCCGGGACCGCCGCTGAGCGTTCCCACGGCGAAGCTGGAGGCGGCGCTGACGTGCACGGCGGGGATCGCCTCCGCCGCGCGCGACCCGATCCTGCTGGTTCCCGGGACCGACTTGAACCCGCAGACCAACTACTCGTGGAATTACGAGCGCGCGTTCACGGCGCTGCACTGGCCGTATTGCGCGGTGAGCCTGCCGGTGGACGAGACGGGCGACATCCAGATCGCCGGCGAGTACATCGTCTATGCACTGCGGACGATCGCGCGCGAATCGGGGCGCCAGATCGACGTGCTCGGCTACAGCCAGGGCGGGATGGTGCCACGCTGGGCGCTTCGGTTCTGGCCCGACACGCGCACGCTCGTGCACGACATGGTCGGCATCGACCCCTCCAACCACGGCACGCTCGACGCCAACGCAACGTGCCAGCAGAAGTGCGTGCCGGCGGACTGGCAGCAGGCGGAGGGCTCGCACCTCCTGACCGCGCTCAACAGCGGCGCCGAGACATTCGCCGGGATCGACTACACGGTGATCTACAGCCGCACCGACGAGGTGGTGGTGCCGAACTTCGACTCGAGCGGCAGCTCGTCGCTGCACACCGGGGCGGGAACGATCGCGAACATCGCGGTCCAGCAGATCTGCCCGAACGACGTCTCGGACCACCTGGCGATGGGAACCTACGACCCGGTCGCGTACGCGCTGGCGATCGACGCGTTTACCCACTCGGGCGTTGCCGATCCGGCGCGGATCGCGTCGACCGTGTGCGCGCAGCCATTCCAACCGGGCGTCGATCCGGCGACATTCGGATCGGACTACGGTGGCTTCCTGGAGCAGATCGGCCGGGCGCAGTCGGGCGACCCGATGGTGGCGGCGGAGCCGCCACTGGCGTGCTACGTGTTCGCGGCCTGCAAGCTCACCACGATCGGGGCCTCGTTTCCGGCTGGCTGTCCTGAGGCGACGGGACGACTGAGCGGCAAACGGTTGGGGTTGGTGCGGTTGGGGATGACGCGGGGCCAGGCGCGCCGGGCGTTCGTGCGCAGCTCCAATCGAGGCAAGCGCTACGAAGATTTCTTCTGTTTGACCCCAATCGGAGTCCGCGTCGGCTACGCGTCCCCAAAGCTCGTGCGGACGCTGGCGCTGGCGCAGCGGCAACGGGTGCGGGGGCGGGTGGTGTGGGCCTCGACGGCCAACACGTTCTATTCGCTGCGTGGCGTCCGCCCAGGAATGGCGCTGTTGCTGGCCCGCAGGCGGCTGGCGCTCGGCCGGGGGTTCCACGTTGGGCTGAACTGGTGGTACTTCGCGCCGGGCGGCTCTTCGCGCGCGCTGCTGAAGGTCCGTCACGGGATCGTGGAGGAGATCGGGATCGCCGAGACGGCTTTGACCCGAACGCGCCGGGCCCAGCTGGTGTTCCTTAGGAGCTTCTCCTGAGCAACGACTCTCGGCCCCAGCCTCCGCCCACGATCACGCGCAATGCGGCGCCGAGGACGAGAAAGCGCTCGTCCGTTGCCTTCGCCCCGAGCCGCGGTTTGTCCCGCCTTCGAGCGCGTCAGTCTTGCAGTCAGCGCTCACGCGCGAGGAAGACATTGAACGGATAGAGCTCGGCGCTCTGCACGCCACACCGTACAGATGGGTCGGCTTCCATCAGGCTCCGCGCCTCCTCTTCACTGTCGGCGTCGAGCACCACAAGACCAAACGGGCCGTCATAGCAGCGGCCGGCGAATCGCACTCGTCCCTCGGCATAGCGTGCCTCTAGCCAATCGCTGTGCTCCCCCACGACGGCTCGCTGGTCAGATGCATTTTCGAGGAACTGGCGGTCGAACGCCGGCCTCACGAGATAGGCGAATTCCATGCAGGCAGTCTGTCAACCAGGCGGGGGTCACAAAGCCCGATCGGTTTGGGCGAAAGGCCCACGGGTTTGGGCGGAAGGCCCGCGGTCCGCGCGCTGCGTTTCCCGCTACGCGCGGAAGCAGCCGTGTTGCGGACGATCGCTTTCACGCTTGAGAAGCCGCAAACTGCGCAAGCGCAATGGCGACGCTCCGGTCGTCACTCGAGGTCCGAGCCGAAGCCGACCTATCTCACAGCCGGTCCGAATGGCCGCTGGCGGAGCCTTGAGTTTGGCGAGAAGCGGGATGCACCAGGCTGTGTCGCCGAGACCCGCTTCATGCGCGGTCTGGCCTGTGACGTCGACGCGCTCGTCTGCTCCGCCTTACCCTCCAACTCCCGGTAGGACCGGATGGCAGACCGGCGCCTCGTCGTGCGCTGGGTTGAGTGCGTTGAGCATGTCGCGCAGCGCGATCGAGTCATATTGGGATGCCAGGTGGTCGACTGCGTCAAGCGAGCATTGGTCCTGTAGCAGGATGTTGTCGACCTGGGGGCCAGTGAGGAATTGGGACTGATAGGGGGTGATGATCTCGTCGTAGCGCGTGCCGATCACTGTGTACTTCACTCCCGGGACCGTGTCCCCGCGCTCGTTGAGCTGTTGCATGAAGCTCGAGCCTGCGGCCTGCTCGGCGCAGGGCGCACAGGTTGAGCTGACGGTGGGCGCGAGGCCCGCCTCCTGCGCGAGCGTCGAGATGCCGTACAGGGTGGTTCCGTGGTTGAGCGGCGAGATCTGAACGAGGTGCGTCGTGTTCGCGGCCCCGCCCAAAGACTGGAGGTAGTAGCGGGCGATGACGCCGCCCTCGGAGTGGGTCACGAGATCGACGGTCCCGGCGCCGGTCGCGGAGATGACGCGGTGTACGAAATTCGAGAGTCCGGCGGCGGCAGGCTCGATCGCCTCCTGGCCTTCGGAACTGAAGTCGAAGGCGAACACGCAATAGCCGTTGTTGGCCAACAGGGGCGCCGCTGCCTGCCAGTCGCGGGCCATGCTGCCGCTGAGCCCGGGCACGAGCACAACGGGTCGAGGGTGCGCCGAGGTCGGCCGACAGGTCCAGATGTTCGCGCCCGGCGGATTTGGGTACACGACAGACTCGGCCAGACCGGCAGGGAAGTTGTAGATCACCGGATAGTCGCTTGCCCGGGCCGCTGCTGTGCAGCAAAGGAGCGCGGCCAGTGCGGTGCACAGGGTGGTCGCTAGTCGTATAGCCGGCAGTCGTTGCATGTGTCTCCTCCCGCGGGGGTCGGTTATCGGTGCCCGAAGAACCCGGGCAGGTAGTACGCGAGGATTTGCGATGAGCGCTATGAGGAACAGCGCCACGATCACCATGTCGGCGCTTGTCGTCTCCTTGCGCATCTTGCTTTCCAGAAGGCTGCTGCGATACAGGGGAGCCAGCTGCGTTGCCTCTCGGTCGCGCAGCCGTTGCACCAGCGGACGTCGACGTCGTGCCATCGTCAGCAGGTCCCGCAGACCCCTGCGCTCTGCGGCGCGTTTCTCATGGGAGGTTGGGTCTGAACAGCGTGGCTGGCGTGTCGTGGACTTGGGTGGCCAGGATGGCCCAGCTCTTGTCGTCGGGAAGGCCTCCAGGTGGAGTACCGTGGCCAGGCGCGTATCCCCATGTGGCATTGCCTAGGTCTGCGATCAGCAGGCGGCCGAAGCGATCAAGGGTCAGGTTGAACGGGGAATTGACTGGGTTGTCCAGCTGCATGTTCTGCTGGGGATCGGGGAAGCGCAGCAGCTCCTCACCGCTGGATCCCAAGATCGATAGCTGGCTAACGGACAGCAACGCAACGTAAAGGCGGCCGGACTTGCCAAACACGATCCCGCCAGCGCCAGCACTGTTCGTCCCATTACAGCCCACCAGCGCCAGGAGGCCTTCGCCGTAGGGATCCGTCGCGTGGGACGTGTCCGTGCAAATGGCGGGAGCCAGGGTGTAGGTGTGGAACAGCTGCAGGTGCGAAGCATCCGGGTGAGCGAGGGGGAGGTGATAGATGGACACGTCCTGCTCCGGCCCAGCGGCGAAGTACAGCTGCTTGCCGGAGCGATCGAGGGCTAGACCGTCTACGGCCGCGCCGTATTGACCTGAGAGCCGGGGGTCCACAAACCAGGGCTGGCCTTGGCCACCCCCCGCGGGAATACGCCAGATAACGGGAGCACTGGCGTCTCCGACGTAAAGCGACCCGTCCGGCCCGAAGACGTCAAAGCCGGGCATCGAGGTAAACGACGTCGACGTCGAGGTGGGGATCGTGCCGTACACGGTGACCGCGTTTGTGGCCGGGTCTACGCGATCTACCTGGCCATTCATGTCGGCGATGTACATACGTCCCTGGGCGTCAAGCGCCATGCCGGCGAGCCCCATTGTCGCCACCGGCAGCTTGGGAACGACGATCGGGTTGGGTGTGCGGGATAGCAGCTGGCCGGTCTTGAGGTCATAGGCGAAGACCGAGCTAGATCCATCAAATGGGCGGTCGGAGTCGGCCGATGAGCTATCAACCCACATCGTGTCACCGTCGATCGCCACCCCCCCGGGGTTTCCCGGATAGGGCACGTGGGCCAGGGTCTGGATCGGGCCGACCGATGTTTGAGGCGACGCCGCGGTGGCGATCGCCGGGCTAGCGCCGGCGCTGAGGAGAGCCGCGGCGAGCATCACCCGAATCCTTGAGTGACATGCGGTCCGCCCGCGGAGCGGGTTTGTGCCCGCATTCTCTTTGTGCGTCGCCATGGGGGCCCTGAAGGGCCACGCCCCGGCTCCCGTCGCAGCCAAGGCATCGATCATCGCTCGCAATCTCATCCCTGCCATTCCTCTCCCGCCGAGTCGCCGGCGCATCAGGTTCAGGACAGGCTGATGTTTAGCACAGCCTTATATAAGGGTGCAACCAACAACTGGTTTGATCGTCCGAGCCGTCCTGGGCGCCGCGCTTATATAAGGCCGTGCTAAGCTATGGGTCGTGGAGGTGTTCGAAGCGGTAGCTCAGCCGAAGCGGCGGGAGATCCTGAGGTTGCTAGCGGCTGGGGAACTCAGCGCTGGGGAGATCGCCTCGCATTTCGAGGTCACCCAGCCGGCGATTTCACAGCACCTGAAGGTGCTCAAGGAGGTCGGTTTGGTATATGAGCGCCGCGAGGGGACCAGACGCCTGCTGTCCGTGCGGGCCGAGGGACTGCAAGAGCTTGACGCCTTCCTAGGGGAGGTTCTGCCGTCGAGGCTCGAGCGGCTGAAGGCAGCCGCCGAGCGGGAGGAGCGAGGTGGTCGGCGTGCCCGCGCCGCCAAGCGAAACTGACGAGGTCCTCGAGCACGAGACGCGGGTGAGCGCGAGTCCGGAGACTGTGTTCCAGTACTTCACCGACCCGGCTCGGATGGTTCAGTGGATGGGGACAGAGGCGACGCTCGACCCGCGCCCGGGCGGTGTGTGCCGGATCAATCCGAGCGGTCATGCGGTGATGAGCGGTCGGTTCCTCGAGGTCGATCCCCCGCGCCGGATCGTCTTCGCCTGGGGCTGGGAGACCAAGCTGTACGCGACCCCACCTCAGTCCACCGTTGTCGAGGTCTCACTGAGACCCGAAGGCGACGAAACGGTTGTGCGGCTAGTCCATCGCTGTCTTCACACCGGCGCGGTTGCCTTCCACCGAGCCGGGTGGGCGCACTACCTGCCACGGCTGGCCGCGGTCGCAAGCGGCGGCGAACCGGCGGTCGATCCGTGGCGCAAGTTGACCGTAGCGATCAAGCAGCAGCGCAATGCAGGAGTTCCACTGCTTGGGCCTCGGGAGTTAGCGTTGAGTATTGGTCCACTGATTCGACTGACGTTTGGAGGCTGGGTCAGCGGGCGGAAACGCCATGTCTAAGGTGCGGCCGCGTACCACGGAAGCTCGACGCGGCGGCTTGACCGCGCAGGCGTTCCGGTCCTCTGGCATCGCGCGCACATACAGCAAGATCGCCGCCGCCGAGCGCTTCCGCGCCGTACGCGGAGGCGTCGCCTATCCGCGCCTTCGCCTTCACTGACCCTCCCCGGATGAACGAATTGCGAGACCAGCGATGACCAGAGCTAGGTACGACTGCTCCACGCCTTTACCGGCCACAGCAGTTTGGTGACTGCTTCGCTCGGCGAGCGGTGACCTGAGCGACGGCGAGCTCGCGGTCTGAATCGTGGCGGAGCAGTGGTCCGGCCGTTCGCCGTCGTGGCACGCTGCTGCCATACGCGAAAGGCGACCGGCTCCTCGACGGGTGCGCTTTTGCGCGTGGCGCAACGATGAGAGCAGCTTGGGGTTGGGTCTCGCGCTTGCGGGTCATGGATGTCCTTGCGCGGAACGATCCGTCGTAGTTGGGCGGTGGTCCGGATGTGGGAACATCAACTGTTGCCACGATTCGGGAAACGACCGATACCGCCCAGCGAAGCCGAGCGTGAGGCGGCCGCAGTTGACCTTGACCGCATCAAGCGCGGGGGAATCCCGCTTGGAGCCGAGCAGCGTCTGAAGACGGTGGCTGCGACGAGGTCGCCGGTCTTCAGCAGCGATCTGAGCGCTAAGGAGTATGCGATCGCGGAGGCCTCGGGTCTGAGGCCGGTCGCGCAGATTATGGGCTCGTCGGTTGTGCAGCACGGCTGGCAGAACTACGGCTGGTCCTCCTACGGCGGAGGGATCCGCGAGATGCCCTCCTTCGCAATGCCGTGGAATCTGGCCCGCCAGCGCTCGTTCGACCGTCTGCGCCAGGAGGCGCAGTTCGCGGGCGCGGACGCCGTGATCGGTATCGAGTTGACTGCCAACAGCTTTCTCGGCGAACCGGGAACCGTCGAATACGTCGTCTTTGGCACCGCCGTACGCGAGACGGTTCTGAAGCGCGATGAGGGCCACGGGCCGCGGATGTGCGCACTTTCTGGCCAGGACGTGGACAAGCTGCGCCGCATCGGAGCCGAGACGCTGGCCGTCATCGGCCATACCTCCGTGGTGACCGTGGCACTCAGCATGCAAGCCAACCAGCTGATGCGCTCGTGGTGGGGCAACCAGGAGATGACCGAGGTAACCCAAGGCGTCTACGCGGCTCGCCACCTAGCCATGCAGGAGGTGGTGCGTCAGGCGCGTGAGGCCGGCGCGAACGACATGGTCATCTCGACGCTGACACACAACATCGATCACCACGAGTACGAGCGCCTCGGCTACGCGCAGCACTTCTTCATCGTGTCCATGCACGTGCTAGGCACCGCAATTCGACTTGGCGCGCATGAGCCTCATCCAGCCCCGCTGGGGACGCCGGTGATGTCGATCAACCTCGGCGCCTAGTCCACGACCACCTCAGGAGCATCCGATGCCGACATACGATCCCACCAGTACCGAAGGCCTCGCGGAACACGCCAGCGAACGTCTAGAGATGAACGCCCGCGGGCTGTTCACCTCAGATCTGTCCGTGAACGAGTACCTGTGCGTGGAGAAGGCCGGCTTCGAGCCCGTGGGCCTGGTGGTGGGCTCGAGCATCTACCACATCGGCTTTCAGGCGGCGAACTGGAAGGCGAGCCAGGAGATGGGCGTCCTCACCCAGGCGATGTACTCGGCTCGAGAACTCGCCATGACGCGCATGGAGGAAGAGGCTGATCAGCTGGGGGCCGACGGCATCGTCGGGGTCCGCCTGGACATCGGGCGCTATGAGTGGGGGGCGGACATGGCTGAGTTCATCGCGATCGGCACCGCTGTCAAGCACAAGGCAGGCAAGGTCCACCGCGCACCGAACGGGCGGCCGTTCACTTCAGATCTCAGTGGCCAGGCGTTCTGGACGCTGATGCAGACTGGCAAGCGGCCGGTCGGCATGGTCATGGGCAACTGCGTCTATCACGTCGCACACCGCGGGATGATGCAATCACTCCGCCAGACCGGTCAGAACGTCGAGCTCGAGCAGTACACCCAGGCTCTGTATGACGCGCGTGAGCTCGCGATGGAACGCATGCAGAGAGAGGCCGAGGAGATCGGGGACGGCGTTCTCGGGATCGTGGAGGTCAAGCTTCACCAGGCCAACCATGGCTGGGGCAGCCACGTAATCGAGTTCTTCGCGATCGGTACTGCCGTGGTGCCCAACGAGCACGCCGAGTCAGACCAGCGGCTGCCCGACATCACACCCGTTCTCGACATCAACGACTGAGCGGCGGTCGAGGCCGCGCAAGCTCAGCCGAGCAGTCGCTCGAGCGACAGCCGCGAGGCCTCGGATCGCTGTGCCTCGTCACCAAGCGCGTTGCTCAACGCTTCGAGCCACGCGTCGAGCGGCAGCTCCTGGCGCTTGATGACGACTCCTCTTACGGTCTTGGCTCGGGTCGTCTGCGCCTTTTCCCCCGACAGCGACAAGACGAACGTCTCCTCCCCGAGCTGCACTTCAACGCTCTCCAGGCGCTTCTCTCTGGAGAGCAGCCGCCCGCCACGGCGTCGGGTCCTCGTCTGATCGGGAAGCGCCTCGCCTAGCTTTGCCGCCAGCACCTCGGCCAGCGCTCGGGCGTCCGAGGCGTCGGCACGTAGCGATGACGCTGCGAGATCAAATCTGCGCTCCGCCATGCCGCGATACTAGATGGACCGCGCCGAGCCGCGGGGCGCCTCAGTTCCGCGCTCGCGGCGTGGTGGCGCTGGTCCTGCTTCCGCGCGGAGCGGGTTTCCGGAGGGATCACCACGGAGTCTCGCGGCCGGTCAAGAGCGGGTCTTTCCGGGCGCGAGTGGCCCAGTGCGTTGTACGCACGGGGAGGCGAAGCCTGTGGGCGCCTGCTTGCTTCTGTCCAGCAAGGTGGACTGCGCAGGGGTCCGCGCGAATCGGCGTAACGCCGGCGCTGAATACGCCTCTCTACGCGTTTCGAAGGAGCCGCGGTTAGTGGAGCGACTGCCAGCTCAGACCGAGCGCCGAGCCGCCGGCGTCGTCGGTGGCTACGTAGTCGATCTGCTTTGCCCGGCCGCCGGTGGCGGGCATTGTGTAAATGTTCGGATTGCCCGATCCGTCGACGTCGTCGAACGCGATCTGCCTGCCGTCCGGAGAGAAGATCGCGTAGTCGCTCCCGCCGCCGCAAGCCGGCGGGTAGCACAGGCCGTCGTCGGGCAGCTCGTGTCTGCCGGTGCCGTTAGGGAGTGTGGTGAACACGCGCCCGGATTTGACCCCGACGTAGGCCAGCTTGGTCCCGTTCGGAGCCCAATCGGGGGTCTTGCCATCCCCGACAATCGGCTCCGCGTTGCGCCCGTCGGCATGCATGATCCAGATCGTCGCGTTCTGCGCATACAGGATCTGCTTGCCGTTGGGCGAGATCTGCGGGTCGGCGCCGTTGACCACCGCATGGAGCGTTCGCAGCGCACCTCCGTGGAGGTTGCTGGTGACGATCTTCTCGCCCTTGCCTTGCGGGCGGATGTAGATCAGTCGCTTTCCGGATGGCGAGAAGCTCGGATCGAATCCGACCCCGACCACTGCTCCGTGCTCTCCATCGGCGTCGGAGACGATCACGTTCTGCTCGCCGCTCCGGGTCTGGATGTCCCACGCCAGCTGGCGGCCGTCGGGGGAGTAGGAGACGTCCGCCCATTCCGCGCAGTAGCCGAAGGTGCTGCACGAGCGCAGGCTGTGGTCGTGCCCGCCGGAGCCCGCGACCGTCAGGATGCCCCACATCGGAGGGGTCGGCCCCTCGTTGAAGTTGACCATGTAGGACCAGGCGATCAAGCCGTTGCGGCCGGGAAACGTAGCGGCGGCTTGCGCGGGACCGAGCGCGAGCAACCCAAGAACGGCCGACATAGCCAGCAACCTCTGCCGCAACCCCCCACTGACGAAGCCACGCCATCTCAAGAATGACCAGACTAACGTCAAATCTCGCTCCGCTCCAACCTCGCAAACATCATCTCCCTAAGCGCGCTGTGCGTCGCGGCGTGCGGCGAAAGCTCCGCGACGACTACTTCCCGGACCGTGCCCCAGCCGCAGGTAAAGGTCAATACCACGATTGCCCTCCGGTGGCCAAGGAGCTTCTGCGCGCTTAGGCCCGGCGCGTCCAAAGCCCAGATCCTCAGGGTCATGGGCCCGCCGACCTATACAGGATCTGATTCCGCAGGGTTTCCCAACCTTGGGTGGTTTGGCTTGGGCTACCAGTACTTTGCAGACTTCGACAAATCCGGCAAGACCAGCACCATGCTCGAGGTGCTGCCCGACCTTGAGGCCGCCCAGGACCCGCGCATGACGATCCGCCTGCGCAACTGTCCGTGGCGTTAGCCAGTCCGATCGGCTTGAACGCGTGTGAGCGCGAGTCGGTGGCTTAGCCGACCCCGGTGCCGCCGAATCCGTAGCCGCCGGCGAACACAGAGTCGAGATCCTCGGACCTCCTGGCATCCCGACCTGAAGCACTCGGCCGTCGCCGCCCGCAGGATCGATTCCGTCCTCAAGCCGCGCCAAGCTGGGCGATCGCGTTGGCGACCAGGGGATCATGTCCATCCGATCCGACTGGCGCTGGAGCGCACGATTCGCCTTGCTTGGCGAGAACCACGGCCCCGACGTCGCCGTAGTCCGGTTCAACAAGCGGGTCCGCGGCGAACGCCACACGCTCGGTCGGCGAGGAGCAGGAAGCTGCTGCTGTCCCGGGCGGTGGCGACGAGGCAGGACTGCGCGGCCGAGCGCACTTCGGCGATGAGGGCTGATGTAATGAGTTGGTGGCCACTCCGCAGACGCGTTATGCGCGCAATGGCGACGTTTCGATCGCTTTTCAAGTCGTCGGCGAGGGGCCGGACCTGCTGTGGACTCCGGGGTTCATTTCCCATCTGGATGTGTTCTGGTCCGATCCGGATATCGCGCGGTTTATGCGCTTGCTGTCGTCGTTCTCCAGGCTGATTGTCTATGACAAGCGCGGGACGGGGATGTCGGACCCTGTGGCTCGCCCGCCGACGCTCGAGGAGCGGGTCGCTGACCTCACTGCGGTCCTGGATGAGGTCGCGTCCGAGCGGGTCGCGATCCTCGGGTTCTCGGAGGGCGCGGCGGCCGGCATTCTGTTTGCTGCTCGTAACCCAGGGCGCGTGAGCGTCCTGATCCCCTACGGCGCGATCATTCTCGGCATGCGCGATGCGGGCCAGCCGTGGGGAGTACCCCCCGAGATCTATGACCGGTTGGCATCGGCGATCGACGCATGGGGCGACGGGCAGACCATGGGCGTGTTCGCGCCGAGTCTCGCCGCGGGTGGCATCCACCAGCGAGTCTGGGGTGCGATCGAGCGAAGCTGCGCCAGTCCCGCCATGGCTCGCGCGCTCATCCAGGCTTGGCTCGATACCGACCTGACCGAGGTGCTCCCCGCCGTTGGCGTGCCGACGGTGGCCATTCACCGGCGTGGGGACGCGTTCCCAGTCGCTGCAGGCCGGTACATATCCGAGCACGTTCCCAACGCGCGGATGGCCGAGCTCGACGGGAGCGATCACCTGCCCTGGCTCGGCGATACGCAGTCGGTGGTGGACGAAATCGAGCAGGCCGTGACAGGTGAGCGTCGCGCGATCGATCCGTCGCGCGCGTTGGTCACTGTTCTATTCACCGACATCGTTGGATCGACGCAAACGGCGGCGGCGCTCGGCGATGTTTCTTGGCGGGCACTACTCGAACGTCACGACCAACTGGTGCGCGAGGAAGTCACGACGGGTGGCGGCCGAATTATCGACAGCACGGGAGACGGCTTTCTCATCGTGTTTGACGACGTTGCCGCGGCGATCGCCTGCGCACACGCCCTTATCTCCGCAATCGGCCAGCTCGACGTTCAGATTCGTGCTGGGATCCACTGCGGCGAATGTCAGCTGATGGGCGACAATCTTGCCGGGATCACGGTGCACATCGGTGCCCGCGTTTGCGCCGCTGCCGGGCCCAGCGAGGTGTTGGTCACCAAGGGCGTCGTCGACCTCGCCGCCGGCTCTGATCTTCGGTTTAGTGATCGTGGGATCACGCAGCTCAAAGGGGTTCCGGGCGAGTGGAGGCTGTTCGCCGCCGAGCCCAGAGAGGCCGCCGGTGACCAAACCGCAGCAGCGCCGGCCGCGCCGTGGCTGACTCCCCGAGATCGCGCGTTCATCGCAGTGGCTCAAAAACTGCCTTGGTCTGTGCGCGTGGGCGCCCGCCTGACCCGGCGTCGGCGCCGAGAGGAGCCGGCGTCGACGGCTTGATCCCGCACCGTCAGAGCGACCAGACCGGAAAGGCCACGCATGTCCACCGGCTTCCTGCTCCACGAACGCCAGAAGTCTCGACTCCTTCGACGCGGACGCGGGAAGCTCTCGCCTCGGCCCGGAGCCAGAAGCGCTGCCCCCGTCCTGCCTTCACTCGCACGTACATGCGCCTGCGGGAGCGAAGCCGCGCAATGCGCCGGAAACCGCGCATTTGCCTGACGATCGCACTCGCCTTCCCGCCCTGCAGTCGAGGCGCGAGTGCTTCGGCGACCCAGGGATCGCGTGCGCTGCCCGACCGCGCGGCGCAATCGGATTCGCCCGACTGTGCTATGACGGCTGGGCGTCGAGGGCCAGCCCGAATGGGCTCCCCTCGGAGTCCCGACAGATTGCCCACTGCGACCCGGGATGGATAACGCTCCCGCCCAGTGCCTTGACCTGGCTGAGCGCCGCGTCCATGTCAGCGATCGTGAAGTAGGGCAGCGAGACCGTGTCGCCGGGACCGGTGCCGCGCTCGTGGATGCCGACGGCCGGATCCCCGGTGTGTGTCTGCCAGCCGCGGCCCTCGGCTGCGCTGCGTGCGGCCAGCTCGACGCCGAGCAGATCAGACCAGAACTGCCGCGCGCGGTCTGGATCATCGGCGGGGAACTCGATTAGGGCGAGTGGCCTGTCCACCAACAAGACCATAACGCTGACCGATCGCGGCCATCGGCCGCCGTGCCGGCGCGTCTTGCTGGGCGACGTCGGCCGCTTCGCAGACAGACGGCGCCCGCACAGCGAAGCCAGCAACGACCCCCAGGCGATCGCGCCTGGCGGCATGACGTCTGGAGTAGCGACGCCGGCGCGGCTACCGGTCGCCGCGGTGGCTGTCGCGTAAACCCCTTCTGAACGCACGTCGTGGGGACAGCCCAGTCCAGTTCGGAGCGCCGGTTGGGATGTAAGGGGTCACATAGACCCCAAATCGCCCAACAGGGCCGTCGTCCCACCGCCCATGGTTTAGCGACGGTGGACCTTCCGGCCCACCGTCGTTCTGACCGGTGGACTTAGAGCGTCTGAACGTTCGCCGCAGCTGGGCCCTTGGGGCCCTGCTCCGCGTCGTAGCTGACCTTTGCGCCCTCAGCAAGCGACTTGAAGCCGTTTCCCTGGATCGTACTGTGGTGTACGAACAGGTCCTTGCCGGAGTCATCGGGTGTGATGAATCCAAAGCCCTTGTCGTCGTTGAACCACTTCACGGTTCCTGTGGCCATGTTATTCCCTCCGGGTATGTGCACTGCGAAACGCGGAGGGTGCTAAACGCAACGACTGCAGAGACGCGGGGCACTGCTTTGGTCGAACGGGAAGCTCGACCCGTATAACGAGTCTAGCCGCTCTCGCGCCAACGGTCATAAGGGGCACCGAGGCGATCACCCCGTCGGCAACCAGCTCGTGCCCTTCAAAGGTGATGATCAGTCCTAAGACCCGAACCGTGTTGGCTCGCGCTGATGCACCTTGTCACCGGGATCCTCCTGTGCCTGACGATCATCGGGATCCCGTTGGGGCTGGCCAACTTCAAGCTGATCCCGATCTCGTTGCTTCCCCTGGATAGCGAAATCGTTCCTGTCGTCGGCGCCGACGCGTTCGGCACCTGAAGAGCCGGACGAATTGAGTGGTCCTTCGCGCGCCGGCGCGCACGACGCTAACCATCCACCGTCGCCAATGATTCGTCGGCCTGAGAGCGCCAAATCGTGAAAGCAGTCGCGACGATTCGCGCCGTCCGCGCGACGCGGTTCCTCGTAGGCGACAGTTGGTTGCCTCTGCCGCGACGAAACCCGCTACGACTGGCTCGGGTCGGCGACCCGTCCTGTGAACAGGATGGCTCCACTGTTGTCGTCGCGGAGAAAAAGCAGGAACGGATGATCGAGCGTGACCCGGCGCACCGGACCGGACACGCCGCTGGTCGGCTCGAACGAGGGCAACACCCTGATGGTCGTCCAGTAGCCGCTGTGTCGCCGCCGGCCGGCTCGGGCTCGGCTCCGCAGGTCAGCCCGAGCGCCGCGGCGCTCAAGTCACGCCCAGATCAGACCCGAAGTGTCGCGTCGCTCACAACGCGCCACTCGATCTCCCGGAATCGGGAGTCCCGCTCGGGAAACGCGAACATCGTTCTCGCCAACGGCCGGTGTCGCGCTGGGATCACGATCGGGATCCAACAACAGGACATCGCTCGGTAGCGCGACTTCGCTGCTCAGTCGCCGAAGGAGTGACGCGAGTTGGCGTCGGCCGAAGCACGAAGGAATCGTGCAGAAAGTCGCCAAAGGGAGGGCCAGCCGACGACATGGGCGCCGCGGCTACTACGCGCGCTGCCTGCGGCTGTCGCGTGGCTCAGTCACCAGAGCGCACCGCGTGGGATTCAATTCGATAGACGAGCGTGTCCTCGTCGATCGGCGCGGGCGTGTGCGGCGCGCTGGCGCAGCGTCTCGCGGTCGGGCTCGCCGGCTCGTCGGACGTCCTTTTCGGTGATCGCCGCGGACGGGACGAGCTCGATGGCGTCGACCTCGACCTCACCGGGGCCGACACGGTAGCTGCCGCCCTGCTTGACCCGCGGCCGGTTCCACAGTCGGACCGAGACTGTGATCTCTCCGGCCAGGACGTCGTTGCGCAACTCGCGGCTGAACTCCACACCCTGGACGCTAACTGGTGAGTCACCCGATCCGGGGCCGGCGGCTGGCGCCGTCGTGTCCGTCGTCGCCGGAGCGCTTGCGGGGAGCAACGACCGGCTCGCGGCGAATCCGGCCGCGCCGCCGGACCTAACCTCCGGCGCCATCGAGACAGTCATTCCCCCGGCGCGCTGTCCTTGCCTTTCAGCGTCCGCTCTCGACCTTGGACTGCGGTGGAGCCGGGGGCGGAAAGACAGTCTCGGCGCCGTCGATCCAGTCAAAGAGCTCTTCGATAAAGCGCGGCGTGAAGGCTTGATCCACGCCAGGAGGGCCGTGCACAAGCGTCAGCTTCCAGCCGCCCAGCCAGGAGCGCATCTGAGCGCGAACCAGCATGTGCAGGCCGATCCTGTCGATCAACGTAAGCCCGCGAAGGTCGACCACGACATGCCGGAGACGCATTTCGACATCGGAGAGCCCTTCTTCGCAGCAGTCAGCGACGCGCACGTCCAACTCACCGAACAGCGAAACCAGCGCCACTCGGTCCTCAACTTCTGTTTCGACGCGAAAACGCGGCAGGGAAATCGCCATGCAAGCCTCGGCTCTGCCCCATCCACTCTGTCGGTAGCCCGTAAGCGAGGGGTGGGGCAGCGAGACTCGCGGGCTATTAACGAGCGTACTCCGCTAAGCCGGTCGCGCACGCCCCCTTCCAAAGCCGAATCCCGCAAACTGCGTAGAAACAGTCACGTCGTCGGCTCGGAGCTAGCGACTGGCGGTGGCACGCGATCGCAACGGCGCCAGGGTAGGCCGGCGCGCCGCGCCGCCAGACCGCGATCGACTCGGCGGCGCGCTAGTCGCATCCGGCGGGTCGACGCCCAACGCGATGACCTAGCTTGCGCCGGCTATTGCCTAAGCGACCTCGGCCGTCCCGCGGTCACGCATCGGTTCCGCCGGCGATTCGTGTGGATACGTGAACTTTGCCGGCTTCGGTACCCGCTTGCGCTCCATCGCCTCCGGGGTGACGCGCTGCACGTCCCATGCCAGGCCCGTCTTCTCCATCGTCCAGATGAGCCACCACGTCGGATCGAACTGCCACCTCTGCAGGCCATGCTTGGCCGACCTCGGGAAGGCGTGATGGTTGTGATGATTGCCCTCGCCAAGTCCGACCAGTGCAACTAACGGGTTGTTTCGACTTTGATCGCGGGTCTCGAACGGGCGCTTGCCCCAGAGATGGCAGACCGAGTTCACGCTCCAGGTGGCGTGGTGTACGAAGAACACGCGTAGCGGACCACCCCACAGGAAGCCCGCCAGCCCACCACGAAGCTTTCTTGTAACGAGCAGCCCAGCTGTGAATGGCGCGACAAAGTAACTCAGCACGACGATGAGAGCGAAGCGGCGGTGCATCTTCATCACGACGGGATCATCCAGCAGATCCGGGACATAGCGATGCCGCGATGCCTTCTCGTCGGCAAACAGCCAGCCGAAGTGCGCATGGACGAAGCCTCGTATCCGGCCACCTTCGTGGCCGACGTGGGGGCTATGTGGATCGCCGGCTTCATCGGCGTAGGCATGGTGCTTGCGATGGTCCGCCACCCAGTCCGGGACCGACCCCTGAATCGCCGTCGAACCGAGAACGGCGAAGATGCCTCGGATGAGCGGGTAGGTGCTGAAGCTCCGGTGGGTGAATAGCCGATGGTAGCCCGCCGTGATACCGAACCCACTCAGGAGGTAGGACACCCCGAAGATATGACGGTTGGTCGGGGTGGCGAGAAACCAGCGCTTGCGGAATGACGCGGCCAGCAGGGCGGGCGGACCGGCGACGAACATCCCGGTGAATATTCGATAGACCCGACTGGCCGGGTGCGTCTCGGGTACTTCGCGCACTGGCGCTTGGTCCATTTCACGGACTCCTATTCGGCACGTACAGGTGCGGTGGCAACGGAGCGCGCTCACCCGCCTCTCCCATCAGATCGTACTCCGACGTGCTTGGAGGGCCGAGCGCTCGACGCATGGAACGACGGTGTCGACCTCAGCGGCACGGCTCGCGGTGGTCATTGCCGCTCCCATCGCGTGCGGTAGCCCAGAGTCTTCGCGGCTCAACACGATCCGCTCGCTCCCCCTGATGTCCGGAAGCAGTCGCGTGAGACGACGGCGGCGACATCGCCGGCGTGACTGCGTTGCAACGCAGACTGTCATGGCCAGCGCCCACGCCGTCTCGTTTGGCGCGCGACTGACGTCCGGTCCCCAAGGATGACCGGACGCCTTCCTCGGCACTTGGTCAAGGAGATATGGAGGGTGGGCTCCCGGCGCTGGACCGTCCCAGTCGCGTTAGGAGATGGTCCACTTCGGCCAGCCACTGAGAACAGTCTTCGGAGTCTTCCCAAAGGTCGCGCAGCTCGCTCTCCTCGCGCACGCGGGTGACGGCTTGCACCGCGAGCTCGACCTCGTCGGCGTGCGGCGCGTGAGGATTCGCCTGCACCCACCCGTCCACGTTGTCTGGCAGACGATCCGGCAGCTGACCGGCGCAACACGCGCAGAGCTCCGCGGACGCGATCGCCTCGCAGCACAAGTCGACCTCGAGAAACTCCGCGGCGCTAATTACATCGTCAATCGCCGAGGCCATAACCGCGCCAGGATCCGGCGCTTCCTCCACGAGCAGAAACCAGTCGCCGGCCGCGTCGTTCTCAAAGCTCGCGACACCCCAGGACCCCACGAGCCGGACGATACACGTCACCCGCTAGCCCGAAAGCCGTTGTGCGAACGGGAACGCTCACCGCGGCCAGACCGCCCTTCTGCCGCTGGATGCGCGCTTTGAGTCAAAGCACTCCACGACGAATATGCTGCTCGGGTGGCCGACTCAAACTCAGCGGCGCAGGATCCCGGCCCCCAGGGTCGATGCGTCTGCGGCGAGAGAGTCACCATCGCCGACCCGCGCGAGATAACCCTGCCCAACGGTCGGCCCGGTTGGGAGGGCTACTGTCCCGTATGCGGGGCCCCGCTGTTTGCGATCCGCCGCGGATCGCGAGCGAGCTGCTAGCACCATGGCGGAAGGCCGTCGGTCGGCTGCGCCGTGAGCGCCCCCCGCTGGCAGGCGGCCCCGCGCATAGTGCCGAACGTTGCGGCGTGCTGTTGCCGAACCTTCAGCGCACGCGCCTCCTTAACCGAGGGAGCGCGGCGTGTCGCCTACTTCGTGCTGTAGCCGCGTGATGCTTTTTGGATCTGGCCGGTCTTCGCGAGCTGGGTCAGGCGGGTTGAGACACTTCCGCGATTGAGGTTCAGGCCCTTGGCGATAGCACCAGCGGTGCTTCCGGGGTGCCGGGAGAGGAAGTCGATGATGCTCGCCTTGGTGTCGCCCTGACGGGTGCGCGCGGTTGCACGCCTATTGCTCGCGCGCCGCGCAGTCGAGCGCCGCATCGAGCGAGCCGGAGCGGCCGCAGCTGAGCGACCGTTGTGGGCGTGGAACTCGTTGATCTGCTGCTCGAGCCAAGCCAGATGCTTCTGGACTTCAGCGCGCTCAGCCTCGAGTGTGTCGATGACCTGCTGAATACGAGACAAGTGCTTCTCCTCACAGAGCGGGGACTTCGAGATCGAGCATCAACGCCTAGCGGAACACACGCTTTCGCGCAACCCAGTGGCGACTGCGAGCGCTACGTCGGCCGCCCTGTGAGGAATGGTATCCCGAGATGTAGTCGAGTACGCGCCGTCGGCCGCCGCTGCGCGTACGTGGTCTGAAACGAGTCCGGCTGCACGCTGATCTCACGATCCTGGCCGAGCTATCCTGCGCGCTCGCCAACCCGCGAGCCGTGTGCGGGGTCCCCAGGGTGCGGTTCAAGCCGCTGGCGGGCGTTGTGAGGCGACGACCGGCGCCCGCGCGCTGAAGACATTCCCGGCCGAGGTGCGCGACGCCGCAATCTGGTTGGTCGGCTGAGCGACGGTCCCGCGTCGTCGACCTCGCGCCCAGCCCCGAGGTCCAGGATCACCTCGACGACGCCCAAGTTCGGTACTCGAACCTGCGCTACGCGTAGCCTGAAGTGGTCTCGACGTCGTCGCGAAGCTTCTGCGCTTCAGCGAGCGACTGGAGCTTCTTCAGCGACTGATTCTCAATCTGCCGGATGCGCTCGCGAGTGACGTTGAACCTCCGCCCGACCTCGTCGAGCGTAAGCGGGCGCCCGCCGCCGAGCCCGTAGCGCAGCTCGAGCACGCGCCGCTCGCGGTAGCTGAGGTTCTCGAGCGCGTCTCGCAGAGCTTCCCTGGTGAGGATCTCCACGGCGCGCTCGTAAGGAGACTCGGCTTGCTCGTCGGCGATGAACTGGCCGAACTCGGACTGCTCCTCATCGCCGACAGGCTTCTCGAGCGAGATCGGCGCTTGCGCGGAGCGCTTGATCGACTCGACCTCGTCGGGCTCGATGCCCGTCACGTCGGCGATCTCCTCGATGGTCGGCTCGCGGCCGAGCCCGGTCACGAGCTTACGCTCGGCGCGCCCGATCTTGTTGACCTTTTCGACGATGTGGACGGGGATCCGGATGGTGCGCGACTTGTCGGCGAGCGCACGCGCGATCGCCTGGCGGATCCACCAGGTCGCATAGGTCGAGAACTTGAAGCCCTTGCGGTAGTCGAACTTCTCCGCCGCACGGACGAGGCCGATCGTACCCTCCTGGATCAGGTCGAGAAACGGCAGGCCCTGGTTGCGGTAGTTCTTGGCGATCGAGACGACGAGGCGCAGATTCGACTCGACCATCCTCTGCTTCGCGTCGAAGTCGCCGCGCCAGATCCGCTTGGCGAGAACGACCTCCTCCTGAGCGCTCAGCAGCCGCGCCTTGCCGATGTCCCTTAGGAACAGCGCCAGCGCGTCGGTAGTCATGTCCGGCTTGAGATCGAGCGCGGCCTTGGGCTTGCGCCGGCCACGCTTGTCGGGCGCGCGCTCGATGTTCACGCTCGCCCCAGTGGCCGGTTCGATTTCCTCGACCAGCTCGATCTCAAAGCGCTCGAAGAGGCCATGCAACTCCTCGACGTCGACCTCGTCAAGGCCGAGCTCAGCTGTGGCGATCGTGATCTCGGCGTAAGCAAGCACACCGACCTGCAGGCCACGTGCGATCAGACCCTTGACCTCTTCAAACTCCTCAAGCTCCGCTACTGACATTGGTCGCCTGTCGCGTTCAGCCCCCGTGGCTCAAACGGGCTCAAGTCGGTGCGTGGCCCGCCGCCGAGAGCGAAGCGCGAACTTCGCCTCGCCGGCCGTTAGCACCGATGACGCCCCACGTCGAGAGCTCCGACGACCCGCAGCACTCGCGTCTTGCACGCCAGACATCTGAAATGCGGGCATCGGCAGGCCCTGCTAGTCGTGCGACCGCGTCAGGTAGGCGTAGCGGGGGTCGCGCGGACCGAGCTGGTGTGCCTTGGACCGGGTGCTGTCCGCTCGCCGGGCGTGTAGACGTCGTTGGGCATCGATCGCCGACGAGAGCCGCCGCGACCCGCGATCACGATTGAGTTCGCCTCGCCTGCGCGCCGCCAAGTCCTGTCGCATCGGGGTCACGGTCTTCAAGCCTTCCCGTCCCTCTGTTGGGTCCGCGCGGAAGGAAGAGGGCTAGAGCCCGCGCGCGTTCAATCAGATTGGGACGCGACCACCGGGCCGGTGGGGTAACGCCCGTAGGAGTACTGCACCGGCCCCGCAGTCAAAACCAGTAACCGCCGCCCCATGCCTCGTGGCGCAAGTAGCGCCGTCGGTGGGCCTCCGGGCTTGGGCTGAGGGATCCTGGCCGCGGGGCCAGCTCACGTTCGACTGTACTCCTATCGCGGGCGTTTATGCGAATCAGACCTCAACAGATTGCTGGACTCGTCCGCGGGCATCGGCTGATTCGTCGCCAGCAGCCGGGCCCGTCTCCTGATCGCAGGGTGCGGTCAGCCGGCCGCTCGTAGCAGTGCGAGGATCCGCGGGTGGGCGTCGATCTCCAGCTCGTCTACGACTTCGACCTCGTCGAGGCCGACGATCCGCCCCAGCCGCCGCAGACCCTCCGCCGAGAAGCCCCAGTAGACGAAGTCATCGCGCGCGTACACGTCGCCCGGCTCGTGAACCTCGATCACCGGGCTGAGCACGAAGGTGTGAAACCAAAGCGGAACCGAATCGCGGACGCGCTCCCGCGTCCGCGGCCGGCGCGCCGATCGCCTGCACGTCGGCGACAAGCCGCTCGGCACGAGACGTCTCGGGAATCGGCTCGATCGGCTCGACCGGTATTGCGTGGGCCGCCGTGCGGCGCCCTGACGCGGATCACTGGCCTGCGTCGGTAGAAGAGGCCGGCCGCGCCCAGTCTGGTCACGGTCGGCCTAGGGGACGGAAAGACAGCGCCAAGGCCCACCGGCAAAGCTTACGCAGCAAGCCGCCAGGGTAGCCAACAGACATGAGCACGGCCGGTAACGAGCCTGGTCTTACCAGCCCCGACACTCCACCCGCCGCGCAAACGACCGGCGAACTCCGAGCGCAAGCGCCCGCTCATCTATCTGCCAAAGAGCGGACGCGTACAAAGGTCGTGTTCACCAGCCTCGTTGCCGGGCTGTTGATCCTCATCCTGCTCCTCGTATTCATCCTCGAGAACACCCAAAACGTGAAGGTCAGCTACTTCGGGGCCGGCGGCCACATCGCGCTCGGCCTGGCGCTGCTGCTAGCCGCCGTGGGCGGTGGGCTGCTCGTTGGAATCGCCGGCAGTGCGCGCGTGCTCCAACTGCGCCGCCGCATCAAGCGGCACCCAAACTAGGGACCCGGCGGGGTAAGCGGTAGGCCGCCACCCGCACCATGACTTGAACAGGTCCGCCCTCCCGCCACGGATTCCTCGAGTGGCACAGCCACGCCCGTCTACGGGGTAGCGCCGAGTCACACACGGTGAAGCCATCTACCTGTTGTCCGTGGCAGCGACGATGTCAACCGCGAGGACGGCGAATCAGGCGCCGCTTTCTTGTCGCCTCACACCTCGAGGGAGTTACTTGCGACGTCGGCATCCCGGAATCGCCGCGACGCAAAGTTAGAGATCGTTCTCGAGTCTCGTTCAGCGCTTTCTACCGCTCAGCCGATCCCATAACCATTTGAGAGTCAAGAACTCCAGGACTCGTTTGACCATCGCGTTGCCTCCTGTGGTTTGGGCAACGTCACCCTACTCCAGGCCAAGTCCGGCCGCCACCGCAGCCCGAGCATTATCGGCAGCATAGTTGTGCTCAGTTCCGCGACCAGCAGTATTCGACGCCCCTCCGATCCTTCTGGTTGCGCCGTGCAAAGCACGTGTCCGGACCGAGAGTGCCCATCAGGACGACCGGCAGCGGTCTCGTCGTGGCACCCAGACTCCCGCTCAGGCCCGAGGACCCAGAAGCCCCCGCGTCCGGGACGACTCTCAGTTGCGACAGGGCGTCGTCAGCGGCGAGCAAGGCTGCCGGATCCACGGGTGGAAGCAGCGGTTTGACGGCGTCGCCGAGACCGCTGGATGGCGGCCCATCTCATCAGCCAGCCGCACGTTGATGGGGTGAAGGCGCTAGGCATCATCGATGCAGTGCTCACGTACGACGAGCAGCTGCAAGCCGGCTGCGGAGATCACGACTTGGCCGTCGAAGCACCGGTCCTGTCGTAACGCGTCTCGGGACTACAGCGCTTTTAGCCACCGGTCCATCGACCGAACGTCTGCCTTCTCAAATAGGAGCGGTGAACCGAGCGGTCCGCAGGGCTAGCGAGTTTCGTCCTACGCATAACTCTGAGGGTGCACTTCTGCTTCCCTCCGGTCCAACGAAAGTCTCGTGACGCTTCTGCTCGCCCGGTGGACCCGGGCGTCCGGGCGAAGATGCAGGGGTGGATCCTCCTGGTCTATTGCGAGCCTGCGCCACGAGGCGCCCGCTGGAATACCACGTCCCTGAGCACAGCGGAGGACTCAAGCCACGGCGATTTGCCGAGCTTCGAATCGCGATGTGCGTCAGAACGTGTGCTGCTGGGCTTCCTCGAGCTCGGCCTCGGTGAGGTCCTTGGAATTCACGTTCTCCATCATGCGCCACTTCCTGTCCACCGGGCACCGCATCAGCCGCTTCGGGCCGAGGTGAATCGAAAAAAACAGCCTGGAACCCTCCGAAGACGTGAACAGGTGACCATCAGAGCACCGAAGGATGCGGCGCCCAATAATGCCCTCCATCGCCATGCGCTCCTTTGTCTCGATCGCTTGAATATACGTCCGGGCCGGCCGGTTGATGAGCGAGCACGATCTCGATCAGAGGGACGAGGAGTGATGCGCGAGTATGTGGTGATCTACGAACAGAGCAAGGAGGGCTGGGGTGCGGTGGGTTCCGGACCTGCTGGGTTGTGTCGCCGCGGGTGAGTCCCGCCGGGACGTCGAGCGGGCTGATCCGCGAGAACGCTACTTGGACGGTCCGATCGTCGGTCATGTTTAGGAAGCAATCTGCCGTTGTGTCGCCGTTGCTCCGCTGCTGATCGCATTGGCTAAACGTGGGGTATTCGGGCTGGTGACTTACGGTTTGCTCGCCGTAGGCATGGAGCCATAGCTGTGTCAGCTGACCTGATTCTTGGCGCTGTGCAGGCTCGATGGCCGTGCACTTGGTGTACGGGACGCCACCTCGATCACCGCACACGATGCCTGAGCCGTATTGGTGTTGCTCTTGGACTTGCCCCAGCTCGGGATTGGGGTTGTCGACTTGCAGCTGATAGGTCTGCACGGTCATGGCTGCAGTAACGCTGCTATCGGCGGATGCGGTCCGTGAGGAACCTAGGCCGTGCTGGGAAGCGGTTCCATCGCTCCGGGGCCGGGGATGGCCTGGAGGTTCCGCGGCCCGATCGGCTCGCCGCAGTCTGAGCACACCAGCTGGGGCTCCGATATCTGGCCGCAGTCGCGATGGATGACCTGGAGCGGCGGGCCGTTGGGCGCGGCGTACTTGTCGCCCCACTGGCGCATCGTTGTGATCACTGGCCAGAGGTCACGCCCCTTGTCGGTCAGCCGATATTCGAATCTCGGCGGCCGTTCGCTGTAGGGCACCTTGGTCAGCACGCCTCCCTCGACGAGACGGGCGAGTCGCTGGTTGAGGATGTTGCGGGAGATGCCTAGGCGCGACTGGAACTCATCAAAGCGCCTGACCCCGAGGAATGCATCACGGATGATCAGCAGCGACCACCACTCGCCCACCACCTCCAAGCACTGGGCGACGGAGCACTGCATGTCGGAAAAGCTCTTGCGTTCCATGACGTCAGCATAGTCAGTTGCGTTATAGAACGCAAGGTGGTAGGGTGGGTTCCGTCATAGAACGGCCTAGTTCGAAAGGAGCAACGATGGCGGCGATTGAGGCGGACGGTCAGTGAGCCAAGACCGACTATCCCCTTCTTCAGTGGGCGCCGATGCCGTCTCGCGCCAGGGCGCGTCTCCCGGGCTGGTGTTGGTGATCGTGTGCGCGGGTGTGGTGCTGGCCAGCCTCGATCTGTTCATCGTCAACGTCGCGCTGCCTCAGATGGGCAGGGACTTCCATCTCCGCGGCGGCAGCCTGGGGGATCTGTCGTGGGTGTTGAACGCCTACGCGATCGTGTATGCGGCGTTGCTGGTCTTGTTCGGTCGCCTCGCCGAGCGCTACCGCCGCGAGCGCGGCTTCCTGCTCGGCGTAGCGGTGTTCGTCGCTGCTTCGGCGGCGTGCGGCGCCGCGAGCGGTTTGCCGATGCTGGTCTGCTTCCGTGTCTTGCAGGCCGCGGGGGCCGCCCTGTTGACGCCGACCTCGCTGGGGTTGGTCCTGGCGACGTTCCCGCCCGAGCGCCGGCACGGTGCGGTGCGCGCGTGGACCGCGGTGGGTGGGCTGGCGGCGGCGCTTGGGCCGGTTATCGGCGGGTTGCTGGTCGCGGCGAGTTGGCGCTGGGTGTTCTTTGTGAACGTGCCGATCGGTCTGCTTGCGCTCGTGGTTGGCTGGCGGCGGCTGCCGCGTGTGGCCGGCCATCCGGTTGCGGCGCCCGATGTCCTCGGGGCACTGCTCGTCACCGGCGGGGTGGGCGCGCTGTCGCTCGGCCTGGTGAAAGGCGGGACGTGGGGATGGGGCGATGCCAGAACGATCGGCGCGCTCGGAGTTGCCGCCGCCGCGCTTGCCCTGTTCGCGGCGCACAGCGCTTGGCATCAAAACCCGCTGGTGGATCGGGCGCTGTTCCGGCTGCGGCCGTTCATGGGGGCCTCCGCGGTTGCGGTCCTGTTCTCCGCTGCGTTCGGCGCGATGCTGCTCTCGCGGGTCTTGTGGGCGCAGGACGTGTGGCACTGGTCCCCTTTGATCACCGGGCTGTCGATCGCGCCAGGCCCGCTGATGGTGCCGCTGTTCTCATTCCTAGTCGCCGGCCGGCTGACCGAGCGGCTGGGAGCGGGCGCGGTGATCGCCGCGGGCTGCACGATCTTCGCTGCGGGCATCGCCTGGTGGGCGCTGGCCATGGGTGTTCGCCCTGACTACGCCGGGGAGCTGCTGGGCGGGATGCTCCTGACCGGGATGGGCGTCGGCCTGGCGCTGCCGACGCTGATGGCGACGGGCGCCTCATCGCTACCTGCGCACGCGTTCGCCACCGGCTCGGCGGTCGTCAACATGCTGCGCCAGATCGGACTCGCGATCGGCGTGGCGGTACTGATCGCACTGCTGGGCACTCCCCACTCGCCCCTGGATGCGCTTGCCGCCTACCAGCGGGCATCGTGGGTGATCGCCGCGATCGCGCTTGCCGGCGCGCTCGTGGGACTGGTGCTGCTGGCCGCCAGGCGCCAGCTCGCCGCCCCCACGGACACGGGTGGGGCAGCGATGGCGGTCGCCGCCCCCAGCGAGAGCTACTAAAGACCGACGGGAAAACCGAGATGCCAGCCACGATCCTGCGACGAGTATGAGCGTCCGCGATGAGATGACCCCATTGGTCGCCTCCAGCGAGTTGATGCATCTGCTCGAGATCGATGTCGAGGAAGTCGGTGCCACCCGCGTCAGCGGGTCGATCGCCGCCGACGCGCGCCACCACCAGCCGTGGGGGATCGTTCACGGTGGGCTGTATACGACGGTGATCGAGACGTTCGCCACCACCGGCGCCTTCGAGGCCGTCAAGGAGCGCGGTCAGCAGGCGGTCGGGGTCAACAACACCACCGACTTCGTGCGCCCGCACGAGCGCGGACGCCTCAAGGTCGTCGCCGTGCCGATCTGGCAGGGCCGCACCCAGCAGCTCTGGCAGGTCGAGATCCGCCGACCCGAGGACGACAAGCTGATCGCGCGCGGCCAAGTACGTCTCCAGAACATCGACGCCGGAGAGCGCTCCACGCCACCACCTCGCTCGCGGTGAGCCGGCACTCAACCTGATACGAGCGAACTCAACGAGAGGAATGTCAATGTCGAACATAAACTCGCAGCCGGGCACGCCGATCAAAGGTGCCGTCGCACTGGTGACGGGCGGCCACCGCGGCTTCGGCCGCGCGATGGTCGAGGAGCTGCTCGAACGTGGAGCAACCAAGGTCTACGCCACCTCGCGCTCGCCCCAGCCGCAGCGCGACGCCCGGGTCTTTCCGCTCGTGCTCGACGTCGCCAGCGACCCGTCGGTGGCGGCAGCGGCCGAAGCGGCGCCAGAAGTGTCGATCATCATCAACAACGCCGGCATCCTCCTAAACACGCCGGTACTCGACGCGCCGCTGGATGACATCCGCGCCGAGCTTGAGACGAACCTGTTCGGAATCATCCGCGTCGGGCGCGCGTTCGGGCCGGTCCTCGCCCGCCACCCGAGCAGCGCCATGGTCAACGTGCTATCGGTGCTCTCGTGGCTTGCGTTCGGCAGCGGCTATGAGATCTCGAAGGCTGCAGCATGGTCGGCGACCAACTCGCTGCGGATGGGGCTGCGCAATCAGGGCACGATCGTGACGGCGCTCCACGTCGGCTATATGGACACCGACATGGCCGCAAGCGTCACCGCCCCGAAGGCAGATCCACGCGATGTCGCCGCGCAGACCGCGGACGCGATCATCGCCGGCGCGTTCGAAATCCTCGCCGATGACACGACGCGTGCGGTCAAATCGCAGCTCTCCCAGGACGTGACCGCGCTGTACGCGCAGCTCGCCGCCGCATGAATGCGACCGGGTGGCCTCAAGCGGACGGCAGCGCACCACGTAACCGCTGCTTGACGATCCCTCGTCGCCGCGATCGGCGAGCCGATCAGCGACCTGGTCGCGACTGAGGCCGCCACGACGATGTGGCGGTACTTGACGAACCGCTCGAACAGCGGGCCATCCCACGCCTCGATGGCCTCCGCGTTGGCCGGCGAGACTGTCAGGTCGCCAGGTGTCGTACTCACGGTCCCTTCCCCTCTGTGGCGACGACACTGTCCTCGCTCACGTCAGATGTGTCAAGCGGTTCCCGCGCCCGCACTACCCCGCTCACGCTACTGCCAACCCAAAGGAACGGCCGCTGAATCAGCCGTTCCAGTGGCCACTCATGTCCTTGGCGCTGAGAGCCATAATTGCGGTGGAGGAGTGACAGTGCGCAGTCCCAACGATCCCAGGCGCCGCTGAGCAGATGCGACGGAGCGGGGCGATTCGGCTTGGAACCGTGGCACGAGCTGTGGCGTGGATTGCGGTGGCCGTCGCGCTGCTGGCGCTCGTCCTCGCGCGCGCGGGCGCCGACGCGGGCGCGCCCGCAAGCCTCGAGGTCGACGTCGCGGACGGAGTGGGCGCGGGTGAGCCAGAGCTTGCGGTCGACACGGTCCACCACGTGGTCTTGATCTCCTACTCCGCGAGCGAAGTCTGCAAGATCGCGGTCTCGACCGACCACGGGGACACGTGGCGGATCGCGCCGCACCCCGCCGACCCAGGCCCGACCCCCGGGGTCCCGTACCACAACTGCTCTGACCCGGCGGCTGCGACCGGCGGCAAAGGCAGGATGTACGTCGGCGCGGGATGGTGGGACCAGCCCGTCGGCGCGGTCGACGACTACAACATGTATGTCTCCGGCTCGAGCGACGGCGGACGGACGTGGAGCCGGTCAGCGTTCGCGACCGGCGATGACGCCGCGGCGCAGAACCTCGCGCTCGGGCGGAACAGCGGCCATACGGACCGGCTGTTCCTCACGGCGGACGCCAGTACCGGGACGGTGTATGGCACCGCGGTGGACTTCCCGCGTACGCAGCGCTGGATCGTCGCCTCCCATGATGAAGGCCGCACCTTTGGCCCGCCGCGTGCGATCGACTCGGTCCAGTACCCGGAGGCTGGAGTCCCCAACGACTACATCCCTTCGGCGGCAAACGGCGTGATCGCGGTCGCCTACGACGCCACGGGGGCCGGCTGCCCGTGCAACATCTTCGAGACCAGCCGTGACGACGGAGTGACCTGGACGCGCCGCTTCTCGCCCATTCAGGCCGAGTGGACCGCCGCGGATCCGGCCCATCCCGGGCATTTCGCGGTCATGACGGGCTTCGGCATCACGGCGCGGACGAACTCGCCGGATTCGGTGGTTGTCAGCAGCACCTCCGACTACGGCAAGACCTGGACCAGGCCGGTGTTCATCGGCCAGGACCCGCAGAACATGCGCTACCAGCCGTGGATCGCCTTCTCGCCGACTGGTGTGCTCGGCGTGGGCTACAAGACCGTCTACGGAAACGTCGTCGGCGGGTCCTACGACTACTGGGCCGCGATCTCCTACGACGGTGGACGCACCTTCGGCGCGCCGATCCGGATGAGCCACGCGATCTCGCCGTCGGAGGGGCCTGGCAACAACGGCGGCGACGACTTCACTGGCATCGCGCTCGACGACAAGTACCTCTACGCCGCGTGGGCGGACGAGCGCAGCAAGAGCGGTGGCGGCCGCTCGCTCTACTTCGCGCGGATCCCGCTCGGCAGCCCGCCGGTGGCGCCGCCAGGACCGTCGCCGACTCCCGCGCCACGCCCCGTCCGGAAGCGCCCGCACGTCTGCCACTCGCACCGCACTGTCAGCTTCACGCTTCCCAGGCACGCGACCCATGTGCGCGTTACGATCGACGGCAGACCACGAAGCCTGCCGCGCCACGGCCGAACCTTGCTGCTGAGGCTCAACGGCCTGCCAAGACGCCCGGTGACCGTGCTGATCAGAGCTCTCATCGGCAGGCGTGCCTATATTCACGCGAGAACGCTTCACCCCTGCATCAAAGGACCCACTAGCCCGCTCCCCCCGGGTGATGCAGGCTAGCCCGCGGCGGGCACCTTGACGCGGCGCGCCAGAGCACTCAACGAGTTCGAGCGGCACTAGAACCGGATCGCTAAGCGATTCCACTGGTGAGTGCGGACGGCCTACCGATATGTTCCCTAGCCGTGACACCGTCGCGGCGACTCGTAGGGCTGGGCGCCCTCTGAGCTGTGGGGCGGACAAGGCTCGCGAGGATTGTGCTCGTCGGGCTCCTCGGCTTGGCGGCGGCGAACTTCGCCTGGCAGCTTGGCTCCTCGAGCTACTTCGTCGACGAGGTGTTGAGCATCAGCGCCGCCACACACTCGCTCGGTTCTCTGCTGCACGCGGTCTCGCACACCGAGATCTCCCCGCCGGGCTACTTCCTGTTCCAGCACGAATGGCTGGGTCGCACCGGCTCACGCGCGGAGTGGGTGGCCCGCCTGCCGTCCATGTTGGGCGCAGTTGCGCTCGTCGGTGCTGTCTACTGGCTGGGATGGGTGCTCTCACGACGCTTTGTCATCGCCCTCGGCTCCGCAGCACTCGCGGCGACCAGCCCGTTCGTGCTTCAGTACGCGCAGCTGGCGCAGGGTTACCTGTTCGCCGCGTTGGCGACGACTCTGAGCGTGTGCGGCGTGCTCCAGGCCGAGCGGAGCCGGCTGGCACCGGCGAGATGGCTGGTGGCCGGTGGCGCCGCCGCGGTGCTGGCCATGTGCATCAACTACACAGCCGTGCCGGTGGTCGCAATGATCTGCGGTTGGGTGTGGTCACGGGAGGCGTTTCCATCGCGGTGGCGGCGGGGATTCGTCTCAGCCTGCGCGCTCGTGGTTGTGGTGCTTGCTCCACTGTTCGTGGTGCAGTGGCACAAGACGCCGGGGCGCCACGGTGTCGGCAGCGCGGCCAGTCTGACCCTGGATAGCCTCGGGCGGCTCGCCCGAGCGCCCTTCCAGGGGCGCGTGGCGTCGCTGCCGGCACTGAGCATTGTGGCCACGCTGGCCCCGCTGTCTGTGCTGGGGCTGAGGCGCCGCCGCCTTCCCAGTCCGTGGCTGCTGATTGCCGCCATCGCGATCGGGGAGCCGCTCTTCCTGCTCCTGCTGAGCGCCTTTGGGGCGCGGGTTGTATTGACGCGTTACGCCGCCGTGGCCGTCCCGTTCGTAATCGTGGCTGTGGTCGCTGGGATAGCGCTCTTACCCCGCCCGGCGGCGCTCGTGGCAGCGCTGGCCGTTCTCATCGCGGCCGCGGTAGGACTGCGGGACAACCACCGTCAGTTGAGCTTCTACGCAGATGCTCGAGGAGCAATCGACTACATCCAGGCCCACCGCGAGATCGGAGATGTCGTGCTCTCACCCACAAGCCCGACGGTCGCGGCACCGCTCGCCTACTACGGCTCGCAGGGGCTCAATCCGCTTCTCCACTATGCGTTCACTGGTAGCCGTCAGGCAGCCACTCTCATCTCGGAGAGGCGTCGCCTGTGGGTGGTCGCTGAGGTTCCCACCGGATCTCTGACAGCGGCTGGGATCATCTCGCCGGAACAAGCCTTGGCGGGTCGGCTCGGCTATCGCGTCGGCCCGGGCCGGTTGTTTCCGTCCTCCACGCCACTGGCGGTCATCGGCTGGACGCCGGTGGCCCTACGGTAGCCCGCCGTTGCCGAACAGGGCGGTCCAGGCGGTGGTGTAGACCTCCGGGATCGCCGCCAGCTCAGTCCAGTCCAGCGTGGACTTCACCGGCACGACGTTGCTCGCGTCTATGGATCTGGTCGGTTCGAGGTTTAGCGCGGAGGTGGTCGTAGCAGGCTTGCGGGTGTGGATCACAGTTGCGCTCCGTTGGTTGATGCGCTGGCCGAGTATCACCGGATGGATCGCTATGGGTTCACGCCTCCGGGTCATCGCCTAGGTCGCGGTGTCGATCCGAGAGTTCGGGAGGTCATGGGCGTGGAGGCGTTTCGCGATGACGTTTTGGCCAGTGCCGGCCTTGATGACCGCACGTCTTCGGGCGGGTATCTGCAGCAGGCCGAGCAGTTGATGGCTGATGCGGTTGGGGCTGAGCACGCGTTCTTCTCGACCTGTGGCAGCTCGCTGTCGGTGAAGGCGGCGATGCTCGCCGTGGGAGGACACGATGGGCATCTGATCTTGGGGCGCGATGCGCACAAGTCGGTTGTGGCCGGGCTGATCTTTTCGGGGCTTCAGCCGTGCTGGGTGCGTCCGCGGTGGGATGAGCGGCTTCATATTGCGCATCCGCCATCTCCCGAGCGGGTCGCCGAGGCGTGGGAGCGTTACCCGCACGCCGCCGGTGCGTTGATCGTGAGTCCCACCCCGTATGGGACGTGCGCGGACCTCGCTGCGATCGCGGAGATCTGTCATGAACGGGACAAGCCGCTGATCGTGGACGAGGCTTGGGGAGCTCATCTGCCGTTTCACGATGGGCTGCCGACTTGGGCGATGGACGCTGGCGCCGACGTGTGTGTGGTGAGCGTGCACAAGATGGGCGCTGGGTTTGAGCAAGGATCGGTGTTCCACCTGCAGGGAAAGAGGATCGATTTCGCACACCTTTCCGCGTGCGCTGACCTGCTGATGACAACAAGTCCCAATGTCCTGCTCTATGCAGCGATCGATGGATGGCGCCGGCAGATGGTCGAGCGAGGAGAAGAGCTTCTCGCAGCAGCGCTAGAGCTCGCTGATCGCCTGCGACATCAGATCGACGAGCTGCCTGGCATGCACGTGCTCGAGGACGAGCTGATCGGCTCAGAAGCGTCGAATGATTTGGACCGGCTGCAGGTCTTCACTGACATCTCCCAGCTAGGGATCAGCGGGTACCAAGCAGCCGATTGGCTCCGCGAGCACGAGTGCATCGACATGCACTTGAGCGATCACGCGCGAATCACGGCCACGCTCTCGATGGCCGACGACGAGTCGACCGCGCGAGCGACTACTCAGCGCCCTGCGCCGGCTCGTGGATGCCGCCGACGAGATGCCCGAACCTAAGCCCATCAAGATCCCAGACCCGCCGGAGCTCGAACTGGAAACGGTCCAGCGCCCCCGAGACGCGTTCTTCAGCCAGTTCGAGGACGTCAAAGCCAAGGACGCGGTCGGAAGGATCGCCGCCGAGCAGATCACCCCTTACCCGCCCGGCATTCCCGTCATCCTCCCTGGCGAACGGATAACCGAGCCAGTCGTCGAATACCTCCAAACCGGGCTGGAGGCTGGCATGACTCTCCCCGACCCCGCCGACCCAAGCCTGAAAACAATCCGCGTGATCCAATAACAACCCGGGTCGCCGACGTCCGGAACGGCCTACCACCGAACGGCGAGGTATCGAGTCCCGGGTAGACGGCTAAGCGATTATCCGGTCGCGGCTGATCTGCCCATCGCGCTCTTCACACGCCGTCGGCGAAGGAGTAAGGTCGCCCGTCAGCGGGCCCGAGCGTGGACCGACCTGCCGTCGCGACCTTGGAGGTAGAGGAATGAGCACATCGCTTCCGGTGCGCCTTCGCGTCAATGGCGTCGAGCATGAGCTCGATGTGGAGCCCCGCTTGCTGCTCGTGCACGCGCTGCGCGATCACCTGGGGCTGACCGGGACGCACGTCGGCTGCGATACGTCCAACTGCGGCGCGTGCACCGTCCATCTGAACGGCCGCCCGGTGAAGTCGTGCACCGTGCTCGCCGTGCAGGCGGACGGCGCGGAGGTGACGACGATCGAGGGGATGGCCGGAGGCAACGGTGAGCTTCACCCGCTGCAGGAGGCGTTCTGGAACGACCACGGCCTGCAGTGCGGCTACTGCACCCCGGGGATGATCATGGCCGCAGCCGGGCTGCTGGCGGAGAACCCCAACCCGACCGAGGACGAGGTCAGGCACGCGCTCGAGGGCAACCTGTGCCGCTGCACGGGCTACCACAACATCGTCAAGGCGGTGCTCGACGCCGCCAAGGCCAAGGGACCTTCGATCGGCGCAGGAGGTGACGGACATGAGCGACGGACATCGGCGAGGGCGGCGTCGCGGCCGAGATCAGCGAGATCGCGGCCGAGGCGGCCGAGCAGCGAAACGCGCGTCCGCCAGCAATCACGTCGGGCAGGCGATCCGGCGCAAGGAGGACCCTCGGCTGATCACCGGCCGGGCCCGCTACGTCGACGACATCTCGCTTCCCGGGACGCTGTGGGCGGCCCTGGTCCGCTCGCCCGAGGCGCACGCCAGGATCGTCTCGATCGACGCTCAGCGGCCGCGAGCGCCCCGGGCGTCCATGCGGTCTTCACCGGCGAGGACATGACCGACCTGGGCGGCCCGCTACCGATGGCGTGGGTCCCGCCCGGCGTCGAGGTGAAGAACCCCGAGCACTGGCCGCTCGCGAGGGAGACGGTCAACCATGTCGGCGATCCGGTCGCCGTCGTCCTCGGCGAGGACCGCTACGCGGTGGTCGATGCCGCCGAGGACGTGGTCGTCGAGTACGAGCCGCTACCGGTCGTCACCGACCCCGAGAAGGCGCTTGAGGGTGCCGCCCTTCGTCCACGAGGCCTTGGCACCAACAAGGTGCACGAGTGGTCGCTGCCCGGCGGCGATCGTCGAGGCCGGGTTCGCCGAGGCCGACGTCGTCGTCGAGCGGCGGGTGGTCAACCACCGCACCGCCGGGGCGCCGATCGAGCCCCGCGGTGTGCTGGCCGACTACCGGGCGGGTTCGCTGACGCTGTGGAGCTCGACCCAGGTGCCGCACTTCGTCCGGCTGTTCCTGGCCTCCTGCTGGGCATGAGCGAGGAGCGAGTTCGCGTGATCGCTCCCGAGGTCGGCGGCGGCTTCGGCTCCAAGCTCCAGGTGTACGGCGAGGAGGTACTCGCCGCTGGTGCTCGCGCAAGCTCGAGCGGCCGGTCAAATGGATCGAGACCCGGACCGAGAACATGGCCGTCACCCACCAGGGGCGCGACCAGATCGCGACGGTGAGGATGGGCGCCAAGCGCGACGGGACGATCACCGCCTTCCACGTCAGGATCGTCGCCGACTTCGGCGCGTACAACATGCTGCTTACGCCGCTGATCCCATCGCTGGGGGCGTTCGTGATGGGCGGCTGCTACGCGATCCCCGAGTGCAGACCGACATCGTCGGCGTGTTCACGAACAAGTGCCCCACGGATGCGATCCGGGGCGCGGGCCGGCCTGAGGCCACGCACATGGTCGAGGTCACGCTCGACCAGATCGCGGCCGAGCTGGGAATCGACCCGGTCGACATCCGGCGCAAGAACTTCATCCCCGCGGACAGCTTCCCGGCCGAGGTGGCCACCGGCGTCATCTACGACTCGGGCGACTACGACAAGACCCTCGACAAGCTGCTCGAGCACGTCGACCTCGACGGCTTTCCGAAGCGAGCAGCAGGCGCTGCGCGCCCAGGGCATCTACCGGGGCATTGGCTTCTCAACCTACACCGAGATCTGCGGTCTGGCGCCGTCGCGGATGACCGGCCCGGAGGGCGTTGGGGTCCAGGCCGGCGGCTGGGAGTCGGCCATGGTCCGAGTCCACAACACCGGTGCGGTGACCGCGTACACGGGCAGCTCCGGCCATGGCCAGGGCCACGAGACGGCGTTCGCCCAGATCGTCGCCGACCGGCTCGGGGTCGATCCGGCGGTCGTCGAGGTGATCCACGGGGACACGGGCACCGGCCCCGAGGGACGCAACACCTACGGCTCCCGCTCTTTGGCGGTCGGGGGCGAGGCGCTCGCCCGGTGCGCGAACCGAGTCGCCGAGAAGGCCAAGGCGATCGTCGCCCACAATCTCGAGGCCGCGCCGGAGGACATCGAGCTGTCCGACGGCAAGTTCTCAGTCAAGGGCTCGCCGGACAAGGGGATGACGCTGGCCGAGGTCGCGGGCGCGGCGTACCTCAACATGGTGCCCGAGGGCATGGATCCGGGCCTCGAGGAGACGACCTTCTACGACCCTGAGAACTTCGTGTTCCCGTTCGGTGCCCACGCCTGCATCGTGGACGTCGACCCGGAGACCGGCAAGACCAAGGTGATGCGCTACGTCGCCGTCGACGACTGCGGCAGCGCCGATCAACCCACTGCTGATCGACGGCCAGGTCCACGGCGGCATCGTCCACGCCATCGGGCAGGCGCTGTACGAGCGAGTCCACTACGACGAGGACGGCCAGCTGGTCACGGGCACGTTCGTCGACTACGCGCTGCCCGACGGCGGCCGAGCTCCCGAGCTTCGAGACCGACCGGACGGTAGACGCCCTCCCCGGTCAACTCGCTGGGCGCCAAGGGCGTTGGGGAGGCGGGCACGATCGCGGCCAGCGCCGCCGTCACCAACGCGGTCATCGATGCGCTTAGGCCGCTCGGGGTCGAGCTACATCAACATGCCCCTCACCCCCATGCGAGTGTGGGAGGCAATCGGTCAGGCCAACGGAAGGTGCGCCCGCATGATCCCCGCCGAGTTCGACTACGCCGCGCCGGACACGCTCGAGGACGCGATCGCGGCGCTGAAGGAGGGCGGCGAGGATGCCAAGCTGCTGGCCGGCGGCCACTCGCTGCTGCCGCTGATGAAGCTCAGGCTGGCGACGCCGTCGCTGCTCGATCGACCTGCGCAAGGTGCCGGGCCTCGATGGCGTGGAGCCGCGAGAACGGCGGCTGGCGGATCGGGGCGATGACCCCTCACGCCAAGCTCGAGCACAATGCCGATCTGGGCGTCCTGGCCCGCGCGGCGGGCACGATCGCCGATCCCCAGGTCCGCAACCGAGGGACGATCGGCGGCTCGCTGGCCCACGGCGACCCCGCCTCCGACCTTCCAGCGGTGCTGCTGATCGCCGAGGGCTCGGTGACCGTCAAGGGTCCAGGTGGCCAGCGCTCGATTGCCGCCGGCGACCTGTTCCAGGACTACCTCGAGACCGTCGATCGGCCGCAGACGAGGTTCTCACCGAGGTGCGGCTCCCGGCTCTGGACGGGTACGGCTTCGGCTACCAGAAGTTCAACCGCCGCAGCGAGGACTGGGCGATGGTGGCCGTGGCGGCTGTGGTCAAGCAGGCCGACGGCGCGTCTGCGAGGACGTCCGCGTCGGACTCACCAACATGGGATCGGTGCCGCTGCGGGCGAGCGCCGTTGAGGAGGCGCTGGGCGGCCAGGCCTTGACCGCGCGAAAACATCGCCACGGCCGCCGAGCAGGCGGCCGAGGGCACGGATCCGCCCGCGGACCTGAACGCGAGCTCGGAGTACAAGCGGCATCTGGCGCGGGTGTTGACCCGACGGGCGCTGGAGCAGGCAGCCGGGTTGACATGATTGGTGTGTGACAGGCGGACGGTCGTTTGAGTCGGTTGAGGCCGCGAGCGACGCGCTCGGCGCGGTCGGGTACCTGGCCGACAGGCCGCTCGCACTGGCCGATTCACCTGGCGGTGCTGCTCGAGCAGCCGCTGCTGCTCGAGGGCGAGGCGGGGGTTGGCAAGACCGAGGTGGCCCGGTCGCTTGCCGCCGCCACCGGCTCGCGGCTGATCCGGCTGCAGTGTCACGAGGGAATCGATCTCCATCATGCGGTGTACGACTGGGACTACGCCGCGCCAACTCCTGGCGCTGCGCGCGGCGGAGGGAGGGATCGACGAGGGCGAGCTGTTCTCGTTCCGGTTCCTGCTCCGGCGCCCGCTGCTCGACGCACTGGAGTCAGGCGACCCGGTGGTGCTGCTGATCGACGAGATCGACCGCGCCGACGACGAGTTCGAGGCGTTCCTGCTGGAGTTCCTGTCGGACTTCGCCGTCACGATCCCGGAGCTCGGGACGGTCAGCGCGCGGAGGCGGCCGGTCGTCGTGCTCACCTCGAACCGCACCCGCGAACTGCACGACGCGCTCAAGCGGCGTTGCCTGTATCACTGGATCGACTACCCATCGCCTGAGCGCGAGCGGGCGATCGTCCTCGCTCGGATCCCGGGCGTGCCAGAGGCGATCGCCGAACGGGTGGTGCGAGCGGTGGCCGGCTCCGTGAGCAGGGCGACCTGTACAAGCTCCCGGGCGTTGGCGAGACGCTGATCTGGGCGCAGGCGCTGGCCGCAATCGGGGACGAAGCCGAGCTCGATGAGACGCTGGGCGCGGCGCTGAAGGTGCATGAGGACGTGGTCAGGGTCCGAGAGCGCAAGGTGCTGGAGGGTGTCTGAGCCCGCCCAGGTCCTGGTTCAGCGGCTGGGCTCGCTGGCTGCGGTGCAGCGTGCCCAGGGCTCGCGGGTCGGGGTCGGGGAGCTGTTGGCCGCGCACCGGGCGCTTGAGGCGATCGACCCTAGCTCGCGCGAGGACTCACGGCTGGCGCTGCGCGCGGTGCTGTGCTCGGGCAGGTCGCGACCTGGAGCGCTTCGATCGCGCGTTCGCGGCGGTGTTCGGCGAGCCTCGTCCGCTGGGCGAGCAGCCCTCGCTGAAGGAGCTGGGCAAGATCGAGCGGGCGGCGCTGCCGAGCGCTGGTGATCCCGGGCGCGGTCGCCGCCTCGCAAACCAAGGAGAGCATTGCGGTCCCGGCGGCGTGGAGCGATGTCGAGCTGCTCCGCCACAAGGACTTCGCCCAGTACACCGAGTCAGAGATGGCGCAGGCCCGCGATCTGATCGCCCGCCTGGCGCGCCGCGGGCCGATGCGGTCCTCGCGCCGAACTCGGCCGGCCAGGCGCCGCAGCCACGCTCCTGACGTCCGCCGCGTGATCGCCTCTTCGCTGCGCACCGGCGGCGAGCCGCTGCACCGGCACTGGCGCGCGCCGAGCAGGCGACCGCGGCCGGTGGTGCTGGTCTGCGACGTGTCGGGCTCGATGACGCCGTACGCGCGGATGCTGCTCCAGTATCTGCACGCGTCCGTCGCGGCGCGGCGCCGGGTGGAGGCGTTCGCGTTCGGCACCCGGCTGACCCGGATCACCAACGAGCTCGCGGGCCGGGACCACGACCGAGCTTTGGATCGGGCTTCCGCCGCGGTGACGGACTTCTCAGGCGGCACACGGATCGGGTCGGCGCTGGCCGAGCTCAACCGGGCCCACGGCCGGCGGATCGGCCGCGGCGCTGTCGTGGTGATCCTGTCCGACGGATGGGACCGCGGCGACCCGGCGCTGCTCGGCGCCGAGATGGCGCGGCTGCGGCGCAGCGCCCACCGGCTGGTGTGGCTGAACCCGCTGGCGGCGCATCCCGACTTCGAGCCGCTTACCCGAGGGATGCGCGCGGCCGTCCCACATACCGACGAGCTGCTGGCGGGCAACTCGCTCGCCTCGCTGGAAGAGCTCGCCACGATCCTCGAGGAGCTCTGATGCGAGACGTGCTTGATGAGGTGACGAGCTGGAGGGAGCGCGGCGACCGGATCGCGCTGGCCACGGTGGTGGACGTTCAGCGTTCCGCGCCCCGGGCGCCGGGGGCGAAGATGGCGGTCAACGAGCCGAGGCGAGATCGCGGGCGGCGTCTCCGGCGGGTGTGTCGAGGGCGCCGTCGTCGAGCTCGCCGAGGGCGTGATGCGCGGCGATCCTCCGCAGCTCGTCCACTTCGGGATCGCCGACAGCGATGCGTGGGACGTCGGCCTCCCGTGCGGAGGCGAGATCGACGTGTGGGTCCAGCTGTACGAGCCAGGCGGTTCGAGGAGGTCACGCGGTCCGGCGGCCGTGCGGCGGAGGTGACGCTGCTCGAGGGCGCAAGACCCGGAGCCAAGCTGCTCGTCAGAGGCCGACGGCGCGACTACCGGATCGCTCGGCGCTCCCGAGCTCGACGACGAGGCGCTACGGGCCGCGAATGAGCTGATCTGGACCGACACCTCGGAGCGGCGCGGTGCGATCTTCATCGACGTGAGCGCGCCGGCGCCGCGACTGATCCTGTTTGGCGCGGTCGACATCGCCGCCCCGTTGTGCACGCTCGCGCGCGCCGCTGGATGGAGACCGTACGTGGTCGATCCGCGGGGTCGGTTCGCCACGGCTGAGCGGTTCCCCGATGCGCTCGAAGTGATCGTTGGCTGGCCTGAGGAGGCGTTCGCGCGGCATCGGCGGGATCGATCCCGCGACCTCGATCGTAGTGCTCACCCACGACCCGAAGCTCGACGACGCGGCGCTGACGCTCGCGCTGCGATCGCCGGCGCGGTTCGTGGGCGCGATGGGATCGCGGCGCGCCCAGGCCGCGAGGCGTGAGCGGCTGCTGGCGGCGGGTCTGGGGGAGGAGGAGCTCGAGCGCCTGTCGGCGCCCGTCGGGCTCGACCTGGGGGCGGTTGCGCGAGAGGAGACGGCGCTCTCGATCCTCGCCGAGGTGGTGGCCTCGAGGCACGGCCGCCAAGGAGGGCGGCTACAGACCGGGCAGGGCCGCATCCATCAGGTGCCCGCCACAGGATGATCGGCGGCCTCATCCTCGCCGCCGGAGAGGGCACCCGCTTTGGCTCTGAGCCGAAGCTGCTAGCCGAGCTCGAGGGGGCGCCCGCTGCTCGATTACGCAATCGAGGCCCAGTGCGGGGTGCCGGCGGTGGAGCGCATCGTCGTGGTGCTCGGCGCGAGCGCCGATCTGATCCTGGGCCGGGTCGATTTCCTCAATTCGGAGCCCGTGGTCTGCGATGACTGGCGCGAGGGGCAGGCAGCGTCGCTCCGACGCGGCGTCGAGGAGCTCCGAGGGGCCCAGAAGGTGATCGTTACGCTCGGCGACGAGCCGCTGATCACCCCACAGGTGGTCGCGCGGTTCGCCGCGAGACCGCGCGCCGGCCCGGGCAACGTACGGCGGCATCCCGGGACACCCTGTGTCCCTCGCCCGCAGGCAGCTGACCGCGATCGGCGAGCTCACAGGAGACCGCGGCGCGCGGGAGCTGCTCGCGGCGGCTCGCGCATGATCGAATGCGGGCATCTTTGCTCCGGCCGCGATGTAGACACATGCGAAGACCTGGAGGCGATCCGCAGTGAAGCTAGAGCAGTCATTTGAAGTCGCCGCGCCGCTCGACCGGGTATGGAAGGCGCTGATCGACGTTGAGCAGGTCGCGCCGTGCCTGCCGGGAGCGGCGGTCACCGGCCGCAACGACGACGGCACCTATAACGGCACGTTCACGATCAAGATCGGGCCGACGACGGCCTCGTACACGGGCAAGCTCGAGATGCAGAACGTGGACGAGGAGGCGCACAGGGCGACACTGCATGCCAGGGGACCGACAAGCGAGGCCAGGGAGGCGCCAACGCGACGATCGTCTCGAGCGTGAGCGCGGCGGCAGACGGCATGACCCGGGTCGAGGTCAACACCGATTACCACATCACCGGCCGTCTGGCTCGGTTCGGCCGTGGCGGGATGATCGAGGACATCTCCGAGAGGCTGCTCATGGAGTTCGCCAGCCCGCCTGCAGTCGTCGCTTGCTGCGGGAGGGGAGTCCGGCGCGGAGCCGGTGAAAGGCGAGCCCGGGGAGGATGCACCGTCATCGGCCGAAGCCAAGCAGGACTCGCCGCCGTCGACCGATACCGTGCCGGATGCCACGCTCTCACCGCGGCCGCCCCCGCCGAGCGAGCCGCTACAGGCGCACGACGTCGTTGGCTCGGTCCTGCTCGATCGGATCAAGCGCAATCCGGCGCCATTCATCGGTCTCGCCGTGGTGCTGTTGCTGATCCGGCGGCGCCGCTCGCGCAGGCGCGCTGCGATCTAGCTAAAGGTCGAGTGCGAGGTCGAGAGCTCTGCGAACGACTGCTCGGCTACGCCTCCTCCCTCGGGTTAAATGCGGAGGAGCTCGAAGCGGCGAGCGGGCGCGCGCGCTCGGTTTGACCAAGCGGGCGTGTGCCAGGAAATGAGGGTCCGCCGCGTTATTTGACGCGTGGAGGGCGTAGGGACCAGGATCAAGTCGCATCAGAGGGCGCTTTCGTGAGCGCACAGGCAAGCCATCGTCGCGGTGGCAGGCTGCTGGCCGTTTGCCTGACGACGGCGATCGCGGCGATGTGCCTTGGTGTCGGCGTGGCTCGCGCGAACCGTCTTATCACGATCACGTTCCCGGACCGGCATGGCGAGATCCCGTCGAAGTGGCTGACGTACCCCGGGGCCTGCCGCGGGCGGATGTGCTGTTGCCCTACCGGCTATACCCGGCGCAAGCGCTATCCGCTGATCGTGCTGCTCCCGGGCTTCAGCAACACCTACGCGATCCTCGGCCCGGGCATGCTCGACGCCCAGACGCTGCTCCCGGACCTCCAGGCGATCGTGGTGTCCCCCGAGGGAGAGGACCGGGCTCGTACACCGACTGGTACAACAACGGTGCCTACGGCACGCCTGACTGGGAGAGCTACATCCTGGATGAGGCGATCCCCCAGATCCTCCAGCGTTACAAGATCCTCCCGCAGCGCCGTTACCACGCCCTGTTCGGGGTCTCGATGGGGGGATTCGGCACCGCGTACCTCGGCGGCCGGCTTCCCGGTTTCTTCGGCGCGATCGGCATCCTGTCCGGCTTCGTCGACACGCAGTATCTACCCGGCGGGAACCTCGCCGACGATCGACGCGCTGGCGGGCGCGCCCCCAGGGTCGGTATTCGGCCCTGAGGACGGGTTCTACGCCACCGGCCACAACCCGTCACGCTCGTACGGAACCTCCAGTACACGCGCGTGTTCATGAGCTCCGGCGACGGCACCCCGACGCCCGCGGACGGCACCGGCGGCGGGGCGGGCAACGCCGAGGAAGCTTGCTGATCCGCCCGATGTCGGATGCCTACGCCTCCGCGCTACGGGCCGCGGGGATCGATCTCGTCTACCAGACCCACCCGGGCTGCCATTGCTGGCCCGACTTCCAGGACGAGCTGCGAGACGCGATCGCGTGGGGGCCGTTCAAGCCAGCTGTCGAGCACCCGCACCAACTGGGTCAACGAAACCGTGGCAACGCACGGACAGCTCTGGGATATCGGCTACAGCTTCACCTCGCATCCCACGGCGATCGTACGGTTCACTCGTACGGGCGGCCGGCTGCAGATCAGCGCGGCCGGGACCTCAGCGCGACGCTGACCACAAGCGGCGGCTGCATACTTCATGTTGCGACGCCGGCGGACGTGAGGCTTCCGTTGAGGACCTGCGCGTCGAGTGGACGCCCGCGTCGCGGTCAGGAGTCTGGCCGGTCGTAGACGCGAGCGCCGCAGAGCCGGCGGTGAGCTATGGCTCGGGGTGCCTCAGCTGCACTCGAAGAAGCCCGATGAACTGGTTAGCTCGAATGCGCCGTCCGCTGAAATCCGCTCACGGATGACGTGCCCGATCGCCTCCCGGTTCTCTAGCGGCCCGGCGATTGACTCAAGGTAGGCGATCGCCGGGTCCGCATCTGTAACTCGGAGCTCATTAGGAAAGCTGTGGAACGTGACGTTCGGAAACACCGCCTCCAGCTGGGCGCGGCCGTTCTCGATCCCAAACGCGTGTGGCGGCCGGTTAGGCATGCCGGCAAGCTCAAAGAGCTGGCGCAGATGCGGATGTCCGATCGTGGCCGCGTAAAGCCGACCAGCCGGCGTTAGAACGCGACGGATCTCCGACAGCGCGCGATTGCGATCAGGCACGTGATAGAGCATGTGGTTAGCGATCACGCCATCAAATGTGTCCGCCTCAAACGGGATCTGAGCGGCGTCGACCACCGACAGCTCAAATGCTCGATCGATCGACGCAACAACGGTGCGGGCAGCGTCCAGCATCCCCGGGGAGAAGTCCGACAGCACGATCCGCCAACCGGGCGGGATCCGCTCCGCGTTCCCACGCCACAGCAGCGCCGGTCCGCAGCCGAGCTCTAGGACCCCTGCGTCGGAGCGGAGTCGAATCCGGTCGAACATCCAGCGATGCCAGGGCTCCGGGTTGGTGGAAAACCGCCGGTGAAGCTCAACCCGCACCCCAAAGCGGCTGGCATCTCGGTACTGCTCATCCGCAGTCGCTCCGACGGCTTGATCACGCCCGTCCACTCTAGGGCGCCGTCAACGAGGACTTGACGTGGGGAGGCGGGCAGCTTCCGGGCACTACCACGCAGGCCGCGCCGCTCGGGTCAGATCGCGCAGGTCAGAACGAGCGTGCCAATCATGAGGAGGGTGGCAGCGGTGATTAGTTGCCCCACCCGCACCGTTGGGATGTACACGCTACGCGGATATCTGCTTGTTGCAGTGCTGATGCTGATCGTCAAGGGCGTGCAGGCCGGCATCGGACACGGCTGATTTTCGGCTGGTTGTCTCGACGTGGCCCTCGACAGATGCAAGTCGCATCTGCACCATGCCGGATATGCGGAGCAGGGCGCCGGAAGCCGGCGGCCGATTTAAGCGAAGCAGGGAGATTGCTGTTGCGGCGGTCCTGGCGCTCGGGATGCTGCATTCAGCCGTGGCCGCGAGCGCAACCAGCTGTCCGCAAGGCGGGGGTGGGCCGAGTACGCCTCCCCCCAGCGACCCGTTCTACGCCCCCCCGACCCCGGTTCCCGAGGGGTTGCCCGGCACCGTGGTCAGATCTCGCCCGGCGTGCCTAGGCGGCCTCAATCCATCCGGCTATCAGGCCTGGGATGTGATGTATCTCTCAACCGGCGCCGAGGATGCGAGGGGGAATCCATCTAACTTCCATGCGGTGCCGTCAGTGGCCACGGCGCTGATCGTGGAGCCGCTGAACAGCGGTCCTCGACCGCTGTTCGTGATCGCCGAGCCCGAGGATGCCGACTCGACACTGAAAGCCCCTTCGTACACGGATGCCCAGAGTCCTCCTTGGAACCTGCACTGGGCGCTGGCGAATGGCTGGGACGTGCTGATCCCAGACCACGAGGGCCCGACATCGGCCTACGGCGCGAACCCGCTTGCGGGCCATGCGGTGCTCGACGGCATTCGCGCGGCCGAGAACCTGTCCGCCACCGATCGGCTCGACGGCAGGCGAACCGAGGTTGGGTTGTGGGGGTACTCAGGCGGTGCAGGAGCGACGGTCTGGGCAAGCGAGCTAGCGCCGAAATACGCCCCCAAGCTACGGATCGTCGGAGTTGCCGAAGGTGGCGTACCCCATGATTCGCACGCGATCTTCGACGCGGTGAACGACGGCTATATCGCTCCGGGGCTCGCGTTCGCGATCGCGGTCGGGCTGAACTCGGTCTATCCGAACCTCCTACCGATGTCGATGCTCAACAGCGCCGGACAGGCCCTCGCCGCGAACATGCGCGCCACGGGCAACAGCAGCTACCCGCAGAGCTACCCGCCCCAGAACATCTCGGACTACACGGTGTGCGGCTGCAACCCGGCCGACCATCCCGATCGCTTCCCGGGGGTCTCCGAGGCGTCGCGGGCGGTCGACAGTGGCCAGCACGTTCCCAAAGCTCCGCTGTTCGTCTACCACGACTACAACGACGAGCTGATCCCCATAGCCGGTGTTGAGCAGCTTGTTCAGTACTACTGCTCAGGCGGCGCAACGGTCGAATTCCGGGTCAACCCCGGCGACGAGCACGTCACGAACGCGGTGGTCGAAGCGCCCGAGGCGATGGCGTACATCATGGCTCGCTTCAAGGGTTTGCCGGCACCTGATACCTGTGGACTGCCCGATAACGGCGGCGTAATCCCGCCGAGCCCCGTGCCGGCCGAGCCGATCCCCCCGCCTCTCCCGTACTACCCAACGCCTAGCCAACCACTCCCTCCCGGCAGCCACTGACGCTCCCGCTGTCGATTTGCGGCAATGCCGTTCGTCTTCCAGACGTAAAAATCGACCAAGGAGGCCACGATGAAGTACATGATGCTGATTTACCAGGGGACCACGCCGACTCCGCGCGATCCGGAGGCTTGGGCGGCAGCTGCCAGAAGATGAGCAGCAGGCAGTGTTCCAGGCATACCAGGAGCTCAACCAGACGCCCGGCGTAACCCCGGGCGTCCAGATGGGCGAGCCGGACACCGCGACCACCGTGCGGGTGCAGGACGGCAACACGCTGACGACCGACGGCCCGTTCGTCGAGACCAAGGAGGCGCTCGGCGGGTACTTCTTCTACGAGGCGGACGACCTCGACGCGGCGGTCGAGCTGGCGGCGAAGCTCCCTCCGGCGCGCCTCGGTGGCGCTATCGAGATCCGCCCGATCGTGGAGTACTGACCATTCTCGAGCGGATCTTCCGCGACGAGTGGGGTCGCGTTCTCGCTTCGCTGATCGGCTTCCTCGGCGACTTCGAGCTCGCCGAGGAAGCCACGCAGGAGGCCTTCGTGGCTGCGGCAGAGCGCTGGCCACGTCGACGGCACTCCGACCAGTCCGGCCGCGTGGCTCATCACGACCGCCCGCCGCCGCGCGATCGACCGCATCCGCCGCGACCGCACCCTCGCCGAGAAGACCCGCTTGCTCGAGGTCACCGGCGGTGACGCGAGGACAGCGTGGACGAGATGACCTTTCAGGACGAGCGCCTCGAGCTCATCTTCACCTGCTGCCACCCGGCGCTCGACCTCGATGCCCAGGTTGCTCTGACCCTACGCACGCTCGGCGGCCTCACCACCACCGAGATCGCGCGGCGTTCCTCGTTGCGTGAGGCGACGATGGCGCAGCGCCTGGTGCGCGCCAAGCGCAAGATCAAGGAGGCGGGAATTCCCTTCCGCGTCCCGCCTGACCATCTGCTCCCGGATCGGCTTGACCGCGGTGCTCGCCGTCGTCTACCTGATCTTCAACGAAGGCTGGGGCGGCCGCAACGACCTGGCTGCGGAGGCCATCCGCCTCGGAGAGGCGCTGACGGAGCTGATGCCCGACGAGCCGGAGGCGCACGGGTTGCTGGCGCTGATGCTGCTTCACGACTCGCGCCGGCGCGCGCGATTCCGCGACGGCGAGCTAGTGCTGCTGGCCGACCAGGACCGCTCGCTGTGGGACCGCGAGCAGATCGAGAGAGGCCGCGCCGTGCTCGATCGTGCCCTTGCGCTCCGCGGACGCGGTCCCTACGTTCTTCAGGCGGCCATCGCCGCCCTGCACACGGAGCAACCTTCCGATTGGGCTCAGATCGCCGCCCTTTACGGCGAGCTGGGTCGGCTCACGGGCTCACCGGTTATCGAGCTCAACCGCGCGGCCGCCAGGGCGCAAGCCGGCGACCCGGAGACCGCTCTAGCCATCGTCGATCAGCTCGAGCTCGCTGACTACCGATACCTGCATTCCACGCGGGCAGAGATCCTCCAGCGGCTCGGCCGCGTCGACGAGGCGCGCTCCGCCTACCGTCGTGCGGTCGAGCTGGCGCATGATGAAAACGAACGGCGCCTGTTCACCCGCCGGCTCGACGAGCTCGCTGCGGATTCGAGCCCTACTCGGAGGTGAGGGGCATAACTGGTAGCGCCCCTCGGTCGACCGGGGGCCGAGTGCAGCTATCGTGGGCCCGGAGTGCCCTGCCCTGGTGATGCTTGCTGGTCCTGATTTGGAACGTGTTTCACGGACGGTCGCGACCGCCGGCCGGACGGGAGCTGTTTGACGAGTTTGCTGCCTCGCTGGAGGCGTGGAACTGGGACGCGGCGCTGCTCCAGGAGGTGCCGCCGTGGTGGTGCGGCCCTCTCGCAAGCCGGTGCGGCGCCGAGGAAAGCGCGACACTGACCTCCCGCAACTGGCTGCCGGCCATGCGGCGGGCGGTCGCCACCCGCTGGCCGGACCTGATCAAGTCAAACGGCGGCGGCGCCAACCTGATCCTGGTACGAGGCCGGCGGATCCTCGAGCATCGGCGAGCTCGTTTGTGCTGGTTGCCCGAACGCCGATGGGTCCACGCCGTAGCGATCTCCGACGGCACTTGGGTGGGCAACCTCCATACGGAGCCACGCGCCGAGCAGGGCGCTCATGCGGCGCGGATGATGCGGGCGTGGGCTGGGGAGCAACCGGTGGTGCTCGGCGGCGACTTCAACGTCCCCGCGGATCAGCTTGCGGAGGCGCTGGCGGAAATTGGGTTCACGTATGCCGGCGGCAGCGGAGGCGATTTAGTGTTTGCCGACGGCCTTATCGGCGGGAACGTTGAGACGGTCGACCGGGGCCCGCTGTCGGATCACGCTCCACTGGTGCTACGGCTGTCTAGGTCTCGGGCCGACGCCCGCCAAGCCGTCGCTGAGCCCTCCGTGCCTCACGCTCGGCCTCCCTCGCCACGCGGCGCGCGGCCTTGAGCTGCTCCTCGGCTTCGGCCAGCTCCTGCGCCGCTTGATCGCGCCGCTCGAGCGCTGTCTCAAGCTCTCGTTCGGCGCGCTCGGCAGCGTGACGAGCCTCGGTCTGCGCCTTGCGCGCCCCACCTCGCTGGCTTGGCGCGGCCGGCTCGCTTGGCGTCTGCTTGACGCGTCGGGCCAGCTTGGTCGGTGCTACCAGATCACCCGCCCCCAGACCCACGTGGCGACGCTCGCGATCCAGGCAGCCAGTCTGGACCTCGTCACGAGCCGTCGGGTCGAGCGCCGCGGCGTGGAGCGTCTCGGCAACCCGACCGAGTATGGGTGGTGTGAGCTCGTGGCCCTCTGAGCTGAGGAGCCCTCGCGCGGTCTGCAACAACTTCTCGACGGCGGCACGCTCGTCCTGCAGTGCTCTGCGCAGCGCACCCGGATCGGCCCCGCCCGTTATCAGCCCCGACTGTGCCTTTTGCAGCGCGTCGCCGGCCGCAAGCAGTTGCGCAAAATCAGAGCGCTGCGTGCGGACAAGCTGGTTCACCGCCCACGCTGCGATGGATGGCTTAGGAAGCTTCGATACCCGATCGGCCTCCTGACGCTCACCCTCCTGTCGAAGCGCCTTGGCCAACGCGTTCCGCTCCGGGGTGAAACGATCTAGCGGCAGTCCGTACAGGTCCTCGGGACTCATTCCCCCGGATGACTAGCACGCTCCCATCAATCAGCGGTTTGCGGCCTCAGAGACTCGACCGGCGGACGATTCTCATCGGAGCGGCCGTCCTCGCGCTCGCAGGGGCGATCGTTTTTGCGCCGGCGATCGCGCATGAAGGCTTCTACGCGGACGACTGGGAGAACGGCGCGACGTCGGTCTACTACTACGAGCACGGCGCCCTGGGCCCATTCCGGATTCCCTTCCACGAGCCGGTGCTGGGGCTGCTGCTGCCCCTCCCGCACCTGCTCTTCGGGGTGCGCCCGGGCTGGCATCTCGCGCTCGCGCTTGTCCTGGGCGTGGGCGCGTCGCTCACGTTCGTGGCGCTTCTGGTGCGGCTCGGATTGAGCCGGTTCGACGCGATCGCAATCGCGACCCTAGCGCTCCTGTGTCCCTTCTCGGATTCGCTCCGCGTGTGGTCCACGGCGGGTCTTGATTCCGTCGCGGTGATGCTCTGCTTCGGCGGCCTAGCCGGCGGAATCGATCGGTTGCGTGGCTCGGAGGGGTTCCTCGCTCGCCGCTACCGCTGGCTGCTTGCCGCCAGCGTGCTCACATACACCGCGGTCGCGCCGGTGTGCTTGCTCACGGGCCCGATATACGGGCTCGCGGGCGTCACCTCGTCGCGCGCTAGGGCAGTGTGGCGTGGCGACGCGTGGCGAATGCTCCCGCTGGTCGCGTACGTCGCGGTCGTGACGACCAAGCAGCACCTGGGACCTGGCGGGGCCTTCAGTCATGCCGCGCAGATTGCACGGGATGGAGCGACTGTCGTTGGTCGGGCACTACTTCCGATCGATGGGATTGCCTACTGGCTCGTGGCCGCCATCGCGGCGGCACTCGTGGCGGCGGTGGCGATCGTGGTTCGAAGTCGGGCGCCGCGCCCGGGCCCGCGGGCCGCGCTCGCCGGACGTTGGCTCTCGATCGCGGTGATCTCGGTCATTGCTGTCACGGCCTGCTGGTTGCCATACGCGTCCGCGGCGGACTTCTACCACCCGCTTGCGCCGGGGATCCTCAACCGCGTCAACGTCGTGGCGGCGTTTCCGATCGCGGCACTCGTGTACGCCCTCGCTGCCGTCCTAGTCTCACCGCTGCGGCGCGTATCGCCGGCGTTAATCGGCCTGGCGGTTGCGATCGGGTGGGCCGTCTGGATTCGCCGTGACATCCACCACTACGTCATGGCCACACGTGCTCAGGAGGTGGTGCTGGCGCAGGTCCACAGTCTGCCGATCGACCAGCAGTCGCTATCGGTCTTCGTCGGCGGGTACCGACTGACGACCGCGCCGCAGGTGCCCGTGTTCATCGGGTCCTGGGATCTGGACGGCGCCGTGAAGCTGACGCTTCAGGACGGCCACGCGGTTGGGCAGCCGTTGCGGACAGCAGCCACGCTGGTGTGCGGCCGCACCGCCGCGGTTCCGGACGACACGCACGTCAACCGGCTTGCACCGCAGCCCTACGAGGATCTGATCCTGCTGAACGTCGCGACCGATCGGTGGGTGCGGGTGCGCGACCAACACGAATGTCTCACCGGCGCGGCGCGGCTTGGCTTCAGGGCTCGTCCGGGAGTCCCAGTGCCTCGCGACAACCAAGGCCGGCCGACCGATCACGTCGATGCATGAGCGCCGTCCTTCGGGCTTATTGAGCGTGCGTGCGTCAGCGCGACTTCGAGCGCCGTTTCTGGGCGACCGCACGGATCAGTTGCGCCTTGCCCATCTTCGAGCGTCCGCTGATCCCGAGCTTTGCGGCTTCCCGCCGCAACTCGGTCACGGTCATCGCACCAGCTCCTGTGCCTGTGCCTTTCGATGCGCCGCGCTTCCTGGCCGCCGCCTTGGCTCCCTCGCGGCCCAGGGCAGACCTGGTGCTGCTCGAAAGCTTCGAGATCGTCCGCTTGCGGCGGGCTCCCGTCTGCGCCTTCTTGACGTTGGCGCGCGCCGCCTGTCGCTGTCGTTTCGTTGCCATGAGCTTCGTCTACCCAAACCTCCAGGTGCCAATCGACGAGCCGCTCGCGCACGCGCGGCGGCGCCCTTGATCAGCCGCTAGGGTCGCGGCGGTCATGGATCGTCAGGACGCCATCGCGATCCTCGATCGCCTGCACGCCGCCCTTGGGGCGGTATATGCCGGTGGCGATCTCACTGCGGTCCATTCCCTCCTGACTGACGATGTGCAGTGGCATGTGCCCGGCCACAACGCGATCGCCGGCGCCTATCGAGGTATGGAGCAGGTTCTCGGCTATTTCAACCGCCGGCGAGAGCTCGCCGGACACACCCTTCGACTGCATCCACGGGACGTGCTGGTGGGGGAGGGGGAGTACATCGCGGCGCTGACCGATGGCTCGGCAATCCTCGGAGGTATTGAGCATCGCTGGTCGACGATCGGCCTCTACCAGGTTCATGGCGGACGGATCGAGGCGTGCTGGCTGCTGCCTGTCGACCCCGACGCTTTCGATGCAGCGTGGGCCGCGCCGAGCAGTGCCGATATGACTCCAGTCCTCATCCTCAGCGGAGCGCCGGGATCCGGCAAGACGACGGTCGCGCGCGCGCTCGCCGGGCGCTACGCGCGGGCCGTGCACCTCGAGTCGGACCTGTTCTTCAACTTCATCCGCTCGGGAGGCGTGCCCCCGTGGCGATCGGAGGCCCATGAGCAGAACACCATCGTCATGCGGCTCGTTGCCGACGCTGCCGCCGGATACGCCAACAACGGCTACGTCACGATCGTGGACGGAATCGTGATTCCTCGCTGGTTCCTGGAGCCGCTGGCGGTCCGGCTTCGTCGGGAGGGCCATCGCGTGGCCTACGCGGTGCTCCGAGCTCCACTTCGCACGTGCCTGTCTCGCTGTTCGGAGCGAGGCGCGGAGGATCTGTCGAATCCCGAGGTGATCGAGCAGCTGTGGCGCGAATTTGCAGACCTGGGAGTCCTGGAGCGCCATGCCGTCGACGTCGCTAACGCGACCGTCGAGGAGGTCGTGAGCGCAATTGCTCTTGGGCTCAGCGACGACCTTCTGATCCCGTCGGACTGGCGGGCTTCGCGTTAGTGAATGCCGCCGGTGCCCCTGCGCGCCGCGCCGAGCGCGGAAGCTGGCCCGGCGCCGCCTGTGGTGACGCTGGCGCTGGCCTCGCTCCGGCTTGAGGCTCCCGCTGCGCCGCCTGCGCTGGAGCCGCCCGAGCTTCCGGGGCTGCCGATCCCTTGTCCGCCACCGTGGCTCTGACCAAGCGCGTTGGTGCCACCGGTCGGGCCGACCTGCCTCCCGCTAGCCCCGCTTGAGCCGCCGGACATGCCGGAGCCACCAGTACCGCGGTCGGCAGACAGGCTTGTGATGCCACCGCCGCCGGTGATGGACGGGCCCGGGGACGATGGTCTGAGTGCGGCCTGATGTAACCGCGCGGAGGCAGCTGTCGGCTGCTGGCCCTTTCGCAGGGGGCGCTTGGCAACTGCGGCATCTCGCAAGCTAGCCGAGGATGGGGCCCACGTTTCCGAGGGTGACAGGGTGATTGCATTGGAGCGGACGACGGCGCGCGCAGGACGAGACGCCGCCACGGATCTGGCCGAGGGCCGCACCGGCGGCAACAGCGGAAAGCCGATCGATACGGCACTCGCGCCCGCCAACGCCGAGGCGGTCATCACCCTGGTCACCGAGGTGGCGGTGGCGTTAGTCCCTCCGCCGAAGCCGGTCATCAGGCGCCCCGAGAGATTCGTCAACGCTACCCACAACGCCAGTGGTCGGCGACCCCAGTAATAGCTCTTGAATGCGGCCACTATTTCCGCATCCAGCTTCGTGCCGGCCTCTTCGTCGAGGATCTGCAGCGCCTGCTTGTGTGTCATAGCGGCGCGATACGGCCGCGTGGAGGTGATTGCGTCGAACGTGTCCGCAACCGCGATGATGCGTGCGCCGAGGCAAATCTGCTCGCCTGACAAACGCGACGGATAGCCGCTTCCGTTTAGCCGCTCGTGGTGTTGTCTGATCGTCGCCGTTAGCTGGGGATCGCCGAGAGACGCGACCATGTCTGCCCCATCGATCGAGTGCTGCTGGATCAGCGCGAATTCGGGGTCGGTGAGGCGTCCGGGTTTGTGCAGCACATGCGCCGGTGTGTTGACCTTGCCGACGTCATGCAGCGCCGCTGCCGTCCGGATCTTCGCGACCTCGTGGGGTGATAGCCCCATCGCCTCGCCGACCATCTCGGCGTGCCGGGCCACCCTGTGCGAATGGCCGTGGGTGTACGGATCCCGTGCTTCCAGGGCGTTCGCCAGGTCGATCAGGAGGCGGGTACGGCGTTCGGTGTCCTGTTCCTCGGCCGCTCCGGAGGCGTCGACGCCGTCGAGGAGCAGGAGCACAGTGGCCAGACGCCGCTCCTTCCACCAGCGGCGCAGCCATCCCCACACCATCAGCTCGCTGAACAACAGGTCGCCGGAATTGGATCGGGACCTCCAGATGCTCCCGCCGAGGTATGAGAAGAGCATTGACAGCGCTACCACCACGACGACCGCCGTGAGCTCGGAAGGCACTACTCCGGCGTCTCGCAGGAGCCAGCCGATCACGCTCGGCACCACTACGACCAGCGTGGTGGCCACCGCAACTTGAGGGAGGAATCGGTTTACGCGAGGTGTAGTCCGCAACGACATGGCGCGAAGCTGTTGGCTATCGAGCCCTCGCGGGTTCCGCCTCCCAAAGTCCCCAGGGCGTGGAGATAGTATCGGCGGCTCGCCGGACTAATTTAGTCTGGTTGTCCGCTTGCAAACCGCGGCTCGCGGTGCTCTGCGATTGCCTGTGCGCCCTCGCGGACGTCATCACCGAGGAACGTGAGCATCTCGTAGGCGACGCTGGCGTCGAACGCCGGAATCGCCGCGCGCAGCCAGTGGTTGAGGGTGCGCTTGGTCCACCGAACCGCGTGCTCAGGGCCGGTCGCGAGGCGCGTGGCGATCTCCAAAGCGGTGGGCAGCACCTCGTCGCGCGGAACGCAGCGGCTCACCAAGCCGATCCGCTCCGCCTCGACGGCGTCGACGAAGTCACCCGTCAGCAAGTAGTACTTGGCCTTCGCCATGCCGCACAGCAGCGGCCAGATCAGCGCGGCGTGATCCCCGGCGGTAACTCCCAAGCGAATGTGACCGTCGATGATTCGGGTGTCGTCGGCGATCACGCTGATGTCGGCCATCAGCGCGGTGGCGAGCCCCGCGCCCACCGCCGGTCCGTTGATCGCGGACACAATCGGGGTCTCGCACTCGACCATGCGCAGCACGAGGTCCGCGGCCTCGGTGGCCATCGCCGCGACCCGGGCGTAGTCAGTCGACATCCGCTTCACCATGTCCAGGTCACCTCCTGCCGAGAACGCGCGGCCTTTGCCGGTGATGACGACAGCGCGTGTGTCGCGGTCAGCCGCTACATCCCGCCACACCCCGGCAAGCTCCGAGTGAAGCCGCTCGTCGGTGGCGTTCATTCGCTCAGGCCGGTTGATCGTGATCTGAAGAACCCCGTGGTCGTGACGCTCAAACAGCAGGTCGCGATATCTGTCGTAGTCCATTGCCTCTCCTTTGATGCCGTCGATTCGCGCCACAATCATCCCGGTGGGACGCAGGTTTCGCGCGGCGGCAGATCTGGTGGGGCCCGGCTCAGGCTCTTTGGTCATGGCCACGGGGATCGTCTCGATTGCGTTGCTGTTCGATGGGAACCGCGGCATCTCCAGGGTTCTGCTCGGAATCGCGCTGGCGGTATGGCTCCTGTTGGCCGGATTGTTCCTCTGGCGCGCGGCGTCTGACAGAGGCCGCTTCGGCGCCGAGGCGCGCTCCGCCGCAGGCTTGACGGGCGTCGCCGGGACGGCCGTTCTTGGAGCGCGGTTTCTCGAGCTCGGCTGGTCGGGACCGGCGGCGGCAATGCTTGTCTTGGCCGGCGGCCTATGGCTTGTACTGATCCCGCTCGTTCTGAGCACGCTGCCACGGCGCGCCTCCGGTGGGCTATTCATGCTGACCGTGTCGGCTCAGAGTCTGGCGGTGCTGGCCGCCTCGCTGGCTGAGCATGATCGTGCTCCGTTCATGGAGTACCTGGCGCTGCCGCTCGCTGCCGCCGGCGTGGTCCTCTATCTGCTTGTGCTGGCGAGATTTGATTTCCGCGAGCTCCTGCGGGGCTCCGGGGATCAATGGATCGGCGGCGGCGCGCTTGCCATCACGACTCTGGCGGGCGCCCAGATCACCCATGCCGCGGCGAGGCTTGCCGTTCTAGGTGGAAGCGGCACGATCTCTGACGACGTCACGCTCGCGCTGTGGGCGGCAGCGGTTGCTTGGCTGCCCGCGCTGCTGATCGGTGAGCTGCACAAGCCGCGGCCTCACTACGACGCCCACCGCTGGGCGACGGTGTTCCCATTTGGCATGTACGCGGTATGCAGTTACGCCACTTCCGGGGTCGTGGGTATTGCGCCGCTTCACACCTTCGCCCAGACCTGGACGTGGATCGCGCTGGCAGCCTGGGCCGCGACGCTGCTCGGACTCCTCATGCGAGGCGCGCGCATCGACTGGTCCGCCGAGGATCGTGGCCGGCGCTCCGGCGCCGTCATGTAGTAGTGACGTCTGGCGGTTCGGCCCGTCCGCGGCATCGAAACGTCACCGCGGTGACCGCGGCCACAATCGCCAGCGGCACCGCCACGGCCGAGCCCCCCCAAGCCTGCTCGGCCCCGGCGCCGGCCAGCGCGCCCAGGGCGTAGATCGCCCAGGCGACACCCGGCAGCCGAGAATCGACCCCGCGCTGGCGAGCTCCCGGGACGATCCGCGCCACCGCGTTCAGCAGAGTGCTTGTCATGTACGTGGTGTTGACGCCCGGCACCTCAGAGATCCGAACCGCCGCGGACTGGGCGCCCATCGCCACCCCCGAGAGCACCACGAGAAGTGACCGCACCGAGCCGGCTCCGGCGGATAGCCAGGCGGCGAGGAGCCCCGCCAGCGCCACAGTCTCGAGCGCGAATATCGGCCAGGTCAGCCGAGGCCAGGATTCCTGACGGGCGCCGATCCAGACCATGCCCGCAACGCCGCCAAGGCAGAATCCGCCCAGCGCGACGAGCGCCCGCACCGCGTCAGACGAGCTCCCGCCAGCCACCGCAACTCCAAGGAGCACGGTGTTCCCGGTCATGTTGGCCGTGAACACGCGTCCCAGTCCCAGGTACGTGAGCGCATCGACTGACCCCGCCGCCAGCGCCAGTGCAAGTAGCAGCGGCGCGTCGCGCCTCGACCGACTCTTCTGCCGATGACTCACCCGCCGACATGATGGCGAGCCGGCGCCCGCAGGAGCGTGGTGGTTAGCTTGGCCAGCAAGCGGAGAGCTTCCGAGTGATGTTGGCGACGTATCTCAACGATCATCTGGCTGGGGCGACCGTGGGCATCGAGCTGGCACGCCGCTCTGCCAACAGCAACCGCGGTACGCGCTACGGACGACCACTGACCAAGCTGGCTGACGAGATCGCCGAGGACCGGCGGTCTCTGGTCGAGATCATGCGGGCGCTCGGGGTCCGCGTGGACCCCGTGAAAGTCCTCGGAGCATGGGGCGCTGAGAAGGTTGGGCGGCTGAAGCTGAACGGGCGTCTCGTCGGTTACTCGCCGTTGAGCCGCGTCGTGGAGATCGAAGCCCTGGCACTGGGGGTGCGAGGCAAGATGGCACTGTGGCAAGCCCTACAGCGGCTGGAGCTGGACGGGCTAGACGGTCCGACGGTGAAGGCTCTCGAGGCCCGCGCCGAGCGCCAGCTGAAGGTCTTGGAGCAGAACCGGCTGCGCGCGGTCGACGAGGCGCTGGGCAGAGGGGTCTAGAGAGGAACGCGGGCGCCGATCCCGGTGATCAGCTCACGCACCCGCCCCGGGCCACTCGTCTCGCGGGCGAGGGGCGGAGTAGGGGCGTCGGCTCCGGCCCGCATGGCGTCGATCAGCTCCTTCAGCGCTTCGGTGCCGGTGCATCTGGGCTGCCACTCGAGCTCCGAGCGAGCCCGCGAGCTGTCCATCAGCGGGACTCCCAACGCCATGTCGACCCATCCCGGCTCGCTTGGTTGAAGACGAAGTGCGAACGTGGCGGCTGCTCCTCCGCGCAGCAGCGACGCGGGAAGCTTCACCCGACGGGCGTTCAGCAACTTCGCAAGCTCTGGCGGGCCGATCGGTGGGTCGGCAGCCAGGTTGTACGCGCCGCGCGCGGAATCATGCGTGAGCGCTCGCCGGAAAGCGTCGCCTACGTCAAGAGAGTGCACCGCCTGAAAGCGCAGCCGCTCCACATCGGGTACGACTGGGATCAGCTCCGGCCGCAGCAGCGCCCGGGGCAGGAACGGCCCCGCGAACAACCGCCGGATCTCCGTTGCCGCCTGGGCTTTGAAAATCAGTGCGGGTCGCAGGCGTACGACTCGCAGCTCAGGGCGCTCCCCCTCAAGCCGGTCAAGGAGCTTCTCAACGGCCACCTTGTGCCGCGAGTAGAAGGAGCTGGCAATGCCTTCACGCCGCCAGCCCTCGTCGACCAGGCGGTCCTTGGGACCCGGCGAGTAGACCCCCACGGACGAGGCGTACAGGAGTACTGGGATCTTCGCTTCGGCCACGGCCCGGAACAGCCGCTCGCTGCCGTCCACGTTGACTCGGCGGGTAACGGACTCATCGCGGCCGGGCTGGATCAGCCACGCCAAGTGGACCACGGCGTCGACGCCGCTCAGCACCGGCCCCAGTTCGTCACTGGCGATGTCGGCCTGGACGAACTTGGTCCGCGGCCACCCCTCGCTCGGCCTCCGTCGCGCGATCGCCACGATCTCCTCGACAGACGGCTCGCCGGCCAGCGACTCCAGCAGGCTGGTGCCAACATTTCCCGTGGCGCCAACGACCGCAACTCGCATGCACGCGTACTACCCGGGATCGGCGTGGTGACACGGTGGGCGGCGGGCGCTCTGGTGCGGGTGCGCGTCTGGCTCTGGGTGCGTTGCGCAGGCGGGCGTGCCGCAGGCGGGCGTTGCACGACGCACCCCGGCGTCGCCAGAGGGGTGCGTCGTCGCGTACTCGCTTGGCGGGCGCGCCACGACACGCCCCTTGATTGGGCCGGGGGTGCGTCAGCTAATGCCCACTCCGGCTCATGCCCGCGTCAGCTCCTGCCGCCTCAGCTCATGCCCGCGTCGGCTCGCGCCCGCCCGGCCGGCAATCCGCTCGCACGCTGCGCCGTCTGCCTCTCATGCGAACATATGTTCGTGACGAGCGACGGAAGCGCGTACGCCCGATTTCGACGGGCCTTGAGCACCGGCAACCGAGGGCTCGTGCTGGCCGCGGCCCAGGAGCTGCCCCGGGTGGCGCTGGACGATGCGCTTCAGATCTGCCTGGTGCTGCGCGATGGCGACCGCGAGCGCTACGAGCGCGCAGCCGTCCGTTGGCTGGGGCGGTTCGCGCTCGAGGCGAGCAGCGTCACCATCGAGGCCCTGCGCGTCGCCGCGGACGCTTTAGACGCGCTACCTGAGCGAGCCACCGAGGCCATGGAGGAGCTGCAGGCGATCTGCACCGCCCATGGGATCGGTTAGCGCGTCGTGTCCCCTCGCGCCAGCGACCCACGATGAGGCGATGCTGAGCTAGCTGGCGATCGGACCAGGTGAGGGTCTTGCCGGGCGACGCCACATCCAGACGCCCAGAAACGACAAGACGATTGCGCCCGCAACGTAGCCGATGGCCACTCCCACTCGAGCTCCGCCGGCCGACGCCGCGGCATGTATCACCGCATAGACGAGGAAAGCGGAAATCGCCCAGAAGATGACGGCGATGATCTTCAGAAGTAATCCCATTTGAGCCCCTTTTGTTGTGCAGGAATCCGCTCCTGCTGTTGCCGCGGGTGTAGCACAAGCGCCGCGAGGAGCCAAGGTGAGTTTCCTCTGTGACAGGTGGATTGCGCGCAACCGCACACCCCCTCATGTGACGGCTGTGGCGCGGTAGCCGGTAGGCGGAGGTAGACTCCAGCGCTCCCATCCAGGGTGGCTGCATGCGGCGAGGAGGAGTGATATGGGTCGGCGGCGGGATCGTCTGACCCGCAGTGGGCTGATTGCGGCCGCTGCGGGGCTGGTCATCGTTGGCGGTTGGAGCGCCGGGTCTAGCGCCCAAAGCTCCGGGCCACTACATGCTGCCTCGGCGCGGAGGATCGGGGCTGGGCGGTCGATCCGGATAAAGATTCTGTCGACCCGCGCGGATCTGGTCTCCGGCGACGAGGCGCTGGTCCAGGTACTGCTGCCGCCCGGAACCTCGCCATCCCGGGTGAGACTTCACCTGAACGGTCGCGACGTCACGGATCAGTTTGCGATGCGTCCGAACGGCAAGGTCGAGGGTCTCTTGACCGGCCTTTCGCTTGGACGGAACGTCCTGAGAGCCACGCTGCCAACTGGCCTCGGAGCCCGCATCACGATCACCAACCATCCGATCGGCGGACCGGTGTTCTCCGGGCCGCAGATTCAGCCGTGGTTGTGCCAGGCGGGGGCAAAGGACAAGCAGTGCGATCAGCCGCCGGCGATCGCCTACTACTACGTTCCGGCCGGACAGCAGGGCGGGGGCTCCAATACCGCCGGCCAAGGCAACGCGAACGCGTTCCAACCCTATGACCCCGCCAACCCGCCGCCTGGCTCGGCCATCGCCACGACTACCACCACCGACGGCGTCACCGTCCCGTTCATCATCCGTCAGGAGACCGGATACATCGACCGCGACCAGTACGCGATCGCCGCCCTTTGGCAGCCCGGGAAGCCTTGGGCGCCCTGGGCTCCTCAGCGGCAGTACAACGGCCGACTGGTAATCATGCACGGTGCCAGCTGCGACACCACCTACGGGACTGGCAGTGCGCCGAGCGTGCAGGACCAGCAGGTCCTGGGCGGGGGGTTCATCGTGATGTCGAACGCGCTGGACAACGCTGGGCACAACTGCAACCTGCTTACTCAGGCCGAATCGCTGGAGATGACCAAGGAGTGGGTGATCGATCACTACGGAGAGATCAAGTGGACGATCGGGTCCGGCTGCTCGGGCGGTTCACTGGTTCAGCAGCAGGTGGCCAACGCCTACCCCGGCATCTACCAGGGCATAACGCCGCAGTGCAGCTTCACCGACGCCTGGTCCTCAGCCATGGAGTACGTCGACTACTGGGGGGCGCTCAAGTATTTCGAGGACCCATCGCGGTGGGATCCAGGTGAGGTATGGACGCCGGCCAACATTAGCGCCGTCATCGATCACCCCAATCCGGCCAACCCGGTCACGTTCACCACCGTCATTCCCTTCTCGGGCGATCCCAGCCGCAGCTGCCCGGACGTACCTCAGAGCCAGGTCTACAACGCCAAGACAAACCCCCACGGGGTCCGCTGCACGTTGCAGGACTACATGGTGAACCTGTTCGGCCGCCGTCCACAGGACGGCTTTGCCAACCGCCCGGGGGACGATGTGGGAATCCAGTACGGGCTCAAGGCCCTGCGGGCGGGCGCCATAACTCCCGCCCAGTTTGTCGACCTAAATTCGCACATCGGAGGCCTGGACATCGACGGCAACGTCGTTCCCCAGCGAACGGTGGCGGACGCGATCGCGCTGACACGTGCCTACGCCAGTGGCGCCATCGATGAGGCAAACAACCTCAACCAGGTGGCGATCATCGACCTCCGGGGTCCCGATCCAGGCGCCTTCCACGACGTGTATCGGACCTACGCCATGCGAGCCCGGCTGATGCGTGACTTCGGCACCGCGGCCAACCAGGTCCTGTGGCGAGGCCAGGCGCCGCTGATCGGCGATGTCGGCTACACCGACCAGGCGATATTCGCCGAGGACAAATGGCTTGCCCGGGTCGCGGCAGACCACCGCAACCTCACCCTGCCCCAGAAGATCGTCGACGACAAGCCCGGGTCGGTGGCCGACCGCTGCACGAATGGCTCTGGCACCAATCTGCCCTCGTATGTGTGCGACCAGACGGTGGCCGCCTACGGGACTCCGCGGTTCGGCGCTGATGAGCCGCTCACCGACGACATCTGGAAATGCCAGCTGAAGCCGCTGCGCCGCGATGACTACCCGGTCAGCTTTACCGATGATCAGTGGGCCCGACTACAGAAGGCGTTCCCAGGCGGCGTCTGCGACTACGCCAAGCCCGGGGTTGGCCAGCGACCGACCATCTCCTGGATGACCTACCAGGACGCCCGTGGCCACGTCATCTACGGAGGCCGCCCGATGGGACCCGCTCCCGTGTCACACGCGTTCGCTCCCGCCCGGCGGCGGTGACCGGCCCTCAGAGGCGACGACCGGAATCGAACCGGTGTAAACGGCTTTGCAGGCCGCTGCGTAGCCACTCCGCCACGTCGCCGCGGCCGCTAGCGTAGCGCCGGCGGGGAATCGCTCAGGGGCTGCGGAGCAGGAGCTGGTTGCCGAAGGGGTCGCTCGTGATCCAACCGCCCTCCTCGCGCTCGATGCTCACGTCGGAACCGCGGATCCGCTCCACCAGCCGCTCGAGCTCGGAATCGCCGGGAAGGACGACCTCGAAGCGCTCCAGGCCGAGCATGCCGGGACGGCGGGGCGCAGCTCCGTGCGACTGCCAGGTGTTGAGACCGAGATGGTGGTGATAGCCGCCAGCGGACACGAACAGTGCGCCCGGATAGCCCCGAACCATGACCTCGAACCCGAGAATTCCTGAATAGAAATCCTCGGCCAACTCGATGTCGGATACCTGGAGATGGACGTGTCCCATCCGGGCTCCAGGGGGCGCATGGGGCTCGACCTCGTGCGAGCCACCAAGCTCTCCGACTAAGTCATCGAGGTCAAGGGGCAGCGTGGCCATCGCCAACTGTCCGTCTCGGTAGCTCCACTCCTCGCGCGGGCGGTCCCGATAGATCTCTATCCCGTTCCCCTCGGGATCAGATAGGTAGAGCGCCTCGCTGACCAGATGGTCGGACGCGCCCGAGAGAGGCCAGCGGGCTGCCACAACTCGCGTCAACGCCAAGGCCAGGCTGCGACGATCGGGCATCAGGATCGCCTGGTGGTAGAGGCCGGGCACGCCGGGACCGACCAAGTTCGCCGAGCTGTCGCCGTGGAGCTCCACGAGCGGTGTCCCTCCGGCGCCCAAACGAGCGAGTCCGTCCAGCTGCTCCAGCATCTGCAAGCCAAGTACCTGCTCGTAAAAGCGCCGCGTGTTGTCGAGCTCAGCAACCTTCAGGCGCACCGGCCCCATGGCGGTAGCCGGAGGGAGTGCGCCACTGTTCGAGGGGTCTGTGACTGGCGCGTTCACGTCCATCCCGTAAGGGTAGGCTGGCGGCGATGAGACAGCTCGCGCCCGGGCTCTGGCACTGGACCGCCCGCCACGATCGGATCGGAGTGGACGTCAGCTCCTATTACCTGGAGCCGGAGCGCGTGGTCCTTGACCCGATCCTGCCGCCGGACGGCATCGAGTGGTTCGAGCAGCACCAGCCGCCCCGGCACGTGGTGATGACCAACCGCCATCACGACCGGCATGCGTGGAGGCTCCAGGAGCGCTTCGGCTGCCAGGTGCATTGCGTGCGCAACGGCATGCACGAGATCGAGGGCCGGGGCGAGGCTGAACCGTTCGACTTCGGCGGCGAGCTTCCGGGAGGCCTGGTGGCTCACGAAATCGACGCCATCTGTCCCGACGAGACGGCGCTCTACATCCCCGCTCATCGCGCTCTCGCCTGTGCCGATGGCGTGCTCCAATACGGTGGTCGGCTTGGGTTCGTGCCCGACCACTTGATGGATGAGCCGGACCAAACCAAGCGGAGTCTCAAGGACGCATACCGGAGGCTGCTTGAGCGAGACCTCGACTTCGACCTGCTGCTCCTGGCCCACGGTGCGCCGGTCGAAGCTGGGGCAAGGAAAGCCTTGGCGGATTTCCTGGCGTGAGCGGTCGCGAGCTGCGTCAGGCCTCGATCCACGTCGTTGAAGGCCGGTCGCTCGTAGTCCCGCTGGCCATCGAAGGACTGCCTGAGACGATCGAATGTCTCGGTCGGCGCTGGCAGCGCAAGCGAGAGTTTCACCTCACCGCGCTTGCCGCGCGCCTGCTCGACACGCCCCACGCCGGATCCGACGCTTGGGACCGCGTCGTCCGGGTGGCGTCAGGCAGGTCGCTGGGGCCCGTACGAGCTGAAGAATCGTTCCGCCGGGTCCGCCATCCTGAGGAGCCGGACCTGGAGACTCTCATCGTGATGGCAGAGTGCCCTGGCCTGGCGGAGCTCGTCGGAGACCTCTCGATGGCCCTAGGAAGAACCCTTCCTGTACCGCCTGCGCACGTGACCCTTTACTCGACCGATCCCGTCGAGGGCATCGGGATTACCAACGAGGGGGAGCTGGCCGAGCGTGCGCCGCCGCTGAGCCACGCGGACGAGCACGCCGTCCGGCGCGCGCTGGGGTGGCGAGCGTCGGCCTAGTCGCTGAAGGTCGCCGGCCGCTTTCCCAGGAACGCCGCCACGGCCTCGGGCGGCGCACTCCCAAAGGTGGCCATGATCTGCTGGCGATCCTCGTACTCCGTCGCGGCCTGCTGAGACGGAATCTCCAAAGCCCTCCACATGCCCTGCTTGGTCAGTCGCACCCCCCAAGGAGCCAGCGAGGCGATCTGCTCAGCGCCTTCGGCCGCTCGTTCGGCGAGACGGTCGGGCTCGACGACGTCGGCGACCAATCCCATCTCGAGCGCTTCCTCTGCACCGAAGCGGCGGCCGGTGAGCATCAGCTCATGCGAGCGAGATGCGCCTATCAGCCGCGGGAGCAACCAGCTGGTACCCATGTCGCAGTTGGACACGCCGATGTTGATGAATGCAACCCGGAACACCGCGTCGTGACTGGCGTACCGGATGTCACAGCCCAGCGCCAGCGCCAAACCGAAGCCCGCCGCCGGCCCGTTGACAGCGGCGATGACAGGCTGAGGTACCGCACGGAGCTGGAGGATCAGCCGGGACATGTGCTCCTGGTTGGCCAGGCGGTCACGCGGCTCGTCCTCCCCGAGTGTTCTCAGGTGCGGACCCGTAGCCGTGGAGATCCAGTCCCGCGCAGAACCCCCGGCCCGCGCCGGTAACGATCGCGACGCGGCAGCTGCGATCCGAGGCGATCGAAGCCAGCTCCATGTGAAGCGCCTCGCACAGTTCGGCGCTCATCGCGTTGAGCCGGTCCGGGCGGTTCAGCGTGAGACGGCGAACGTGCTCGGCGGGCGAGTCGGTCAGCAGCACCGGATCCACGTCTCAGGGGAATCTATCGGCGCCCGCTGCAGGACGGGCGCCGGTGTGGTCGCGGCCGCGCGGCGGTGTCCCCTGAGACCCCATTCGTTCGTCGAAGGTGCGATAACGCAATCTCCCGACAGGAGGCCGAAATGAAGTACGCACTGTTGATCTACAGCAAGCCCGGCTCGCATGAGGCATTGTCCAAGGAGGAGTACGAGGCCGTGAACGGCGAGTACATGACCCTCTCTGACGACTCTCGCTGCGTGGGGGGCGCCCAGCTTCAGCCGGTGGAGACGGCGACGACGGTCCGCGTGCAGGACGGCCGCACGCTCACCACCGACGGGCCATATGCCGATACCAAGGAGGTTTTCGGCGGCTACTTCGTGTTCGAGGCGGGCAACCTGGATGAGGCGATCGAGGTGGCATCACGAGTTCCTGCGGCGCGGATCGGAGGGGCCATCGAGGTGCGGCCTGTGGTGGAGCGGTAACGCTGACCCGGGATGACTTCAGGGCAGCGGCGCTCGAACGCGTCTTTCGCGAAGAGTGGGGTCGTGTCCTCGCTTCGTTGATCGGCTTCCTCGGCGATTTCGATCTCGCCGAGGAGGCCGTTCAGGATGCGTTCACGATCGCGGCAGGACGCTGGCCTCGGGATGGCATGCCGGCCAATCCCGGTGCCTGGCTCGTGGTCACCGCGCGCAACCGGGCCATCGATCGGATACGGCGTGAGCGCACACTGGCCGAGAAGTCCCAGCTACTGGACGTTCAGGAGGTCACGGTGGACGAGATCGACGACGCGGTCATCGCCGACGAGCGACTGGAGCTGATCTTCACCTGCTGCCATCCGGCCTTGGCCACCGAGGCGCAGGTGGCGCTGACGTTGCGCGCCCTGGGCGGCCTGTCCACCGAGGAGATTGCGCGGTCATTTCTGGTCTCCGAGGAGACGATGAAGCGGCGGCTTTCGCGCGCCAAGATCAAGATCAAGCAGGCGGGGATCCCTTTCGCGGTGCCCTCCGAGCATCTTCTGCCGGACAGGCTCGACGCCGTGCTCGCGGTCATCTACCTGATCTACAACGAGGGCTATAGCGGCAAGGTCGACCTAGCGGTAGAGGCGATCCGGCTCGGAGGGGTGCTCGCCTCGCTGATGCCCGACGAGCCGGAGGTGCAGGCGCTGCTGGCGCTGATGCTGATCCACCACGCCCGACAGAAGTCGCGCTTCGTGAAGGGCGAGCTGGTGCTTCTGGCGGATCAGGATCGCTCACTCTGGGATCACTCTGAGCTGGCTTCGGGACGCGAGCGGCTTGATCGTGCGATCGCGCTGCGTGGCCACGGCCCGTACCTGCTCCAAGCTGCGATCGCGTCGCTCCAAGCCGAGGAGCAGATCGACTGGCCGGAGATCGTGCAGCTGTATGGACGCCTGCTGGAGATCACCGGGTCGCCCGTGGTCGAGCTCAATCGGGCGGTGGCGCTCGCCGAGTCCGGCTCTCCCGAGCAGGCCCTCGAGATCGTCGAGCGGCTTGACCTTCGCGACTACCAGTACCTGCACTCCACGCGCGCCGAGCTGTTGCGCCGCCTCGGGCGCGACGCGGAAGCACTCGCCGACTACGAGCGGGCGCTCGAGCTGGCCCGTTCCGACGCGGAGCGCCGCTTCTTGGCGCGCCGGCTCGCCGAGCTCTAGGCTGGGCAGCGCCCTTCGATGGACCGGCAAGGACTCGTCAACGATCGCCGCATCGGAACGGTGGTGGGCGGCTACCGGGTCATCGCCCTACTCGGAATGGGCGGAATGGGCTCGGTGTATGAGGCGATCGCTCCCGACGGCGGTCGCGTCGCGCTGAAGCTGGCCAAGGAGGATTACGCGCGCGACGAGATATTCCGCCGCCGCTTCAACCGCGAGGCGAGGATCGCCCAGCTCGTCAAGCATCCACACGTCGTCCCGGTCCTTGACACCGGCGAGCACGACGGGATTCCCTACCTGACCGAGCGCTTCGTCGAGGGTGGATCGCTGGATGAGCGGCTGAAGCAGGCGGGGCGCCTGGAGGTGGCCGCGGCGGTCCGCGTGTGTCGTCAGGTGGCGAGCGGCTTGGAGGCGCTGTGGGCGGCCGGGATGATCCACCGCGATGTCAAGCCGGCGAACATATTGCTCGATAGCAGCGACGACGCCCACATCACGGACTTCGGGCTCGCCAAGGACAGCCAGGGCAGCGTCCTCACGCGGCCAGGCCAGACGCTCGGATCCATGGATTACATAGCTCCTGAGCAGATCCGAGGCGAGCCGGTTACCGCCGCCACGGACATCTACGCGCTTGGGTGCGTGATGTTTGAGTGCATTCAGGGGCACCCGCCGTTCGCCGACCGGCAGGGGATGCGGGTGCTATGGGGCCATCTTCAGGATGAGCCGCCTGATCCCGGCACCGGCAGGAGCGACCTTCCAGCCGGCTTTGCACCGACGCTGATGCAGGCGCTGGTCAAGGAGCCCGACGGCCGGCCGCAGAGCGCCACCGCGTATGCCGACGCGCTCGCCGAGGCGGCTGGGATTGAAGCGTGATCGCCGGGCCGACGACCGGCTAGCGGGCCTCAGGCTGCGCCTGGACCGCCGTGATGGCGACGGTGTTGACGATGTCGGTCACCGAGCAGCCACGCGAGAGGTCGTTGATCGGCTTGCGCAATCCCTGGAGCACCGGCCCGACCGCTACCGCACCCGCCGAGCGCTGCACGGCCTTGTAGGCGACATTGCCTGTATCGAGGTCGGGAAAGATGAATACGGTGGCCCTTCCCGCCACCTCGCTGGCGGGAAGCTTGAGCTCTGCCACGTGAGCATCGACCGCCGCGTCGTACTGGATCGGCCCTTCGACCATGATCTCCGGCTCCCTGCTGCGGACGAGCTCAGTGGCCTTCCGGACGACCTCTACCTGCTCTCCACGCCCTGACTCACCGGTCGAATAGGAGAGCATCGCCACCCGCGGATCGATCCCAAAGCGGGCCGCAGTGTGAGCGGAGCTGATGGCGATGTCCGCCAGCTGCTCGGCGTCCGGATGGGGATTGACGGCACAGTCCCCGTACACGAGCACCCGGTCGGCGAGGCACATGAAAAACACGCTGGAGACGACCGAAACGCCATCGCGGGCGCGAATTACCGCTAGGGCCGGGCGGATCGTATCCGCGGTGGTGTGCGCTGCTCCGGAGACCATTCCATCCGCCGTGCCCGCATCGACCATCATCGTTCCGAAGTAACTAGCCTCAGCCATCTCCTCCAGGGCGAGGTCGGGCGTCATGCCTCGGTGCTTGCGGAGCTCGTAGTAGCGCAGCGCGTATTCCTCGCGGAGCGGCGATTCGGCCGGGTCCACCACCTCCGCCCGATCGAGCACCAGCCCCGCCGCAGCCGCCCGGGCCCCGACGTCACTCGGGGAACCCAGGATCGTCAGGTCGACGACGTCCCGTCTGAGCAGTACATCCGCCGCGCGCAGGACGCGCTCGTCCTCTCCCTCCGGGAGGACGATGTGCTGGCGGCGCATCCGGGCGCGCTCGATCAGCTCGTACTGGAACATCATCGGAGTCCGAATGGCCGGCCGCGGGAGCGCGATGCGCTGCGCAAGGTCTCGAGGATCCACCGCCGACTCGAACAGGCCGATCGCGGTGGCGATCTTGGAGGAGTCTTCAGCCGTGATCACGGGGGTGATCTCGTGGACCGCGGTGGCAGTGGGGTAGGTGGGGGCGCCTACGCGCAGAACGGGAAACGGCGCCTCGCCGACCAGCCTCCGGATCACCTCGCTGGCGCCTCCGTTGCCGGTCAAGACGATCCCGGCCACCGCGGGGAGGCTGGCCAGGCGGGTCACGGCCAGGCTCGCCAGGAGTATGTCTGCGCGATCATCGGGGACGATCACGAGCGTCCCGTCCACCAGGTCCTCGATGAAGTGCTCGACGCCCATCGCCGCGATCTGCACCTCGTCGATCTCACGCTGGAGGCCGCCCTCGGGAGCTACCAATACCTCTGCCCCGAGCTCGGCCGCGACCTGGGCGACCGTCGCCTTGCTGAGGCTCGGGTTCTCCGGCAGTACGTACAGCGGCTCACCGGGGTCGTAGGTGACCGAGTGCGCCCGCATCTCGGCCATGGCGTCGAGCGGAACCCGGTTTACGACCACGCCAAGCAGCTGGCATCCCTCATGGCGCAGTGAAGCCCGGGCCACTCGGACGGCTGAGGCGATCTGCTCTACCGAGTCACCGCGGACCACGACGAGCACGGGGCACCCGAGCTGGTTTGCGAGCATTGCATTGAGCTCGAAGTCGAGCGCCGGGAGCACTCCGACGAAGTCAGTTCCCTCGCACACCACCGCGTCGAAGGAGCGCTCCAGCTGCATGTAGGCGTCGAAGACGCGCTGCTGGAGCTCGGAATGGCGCCCGGCGGCGATCAACGAGTGAGCCTCGTCGGCTGACATGGCGTGCATCTCCTCGTAGCTGGAGTCCAGCTCGTAGCGGCTGCGGATCAGCTCGATCTGCGGATCCCGCGCGCTGGGCACGATCGGCCGGAAGAACCCGGGGCGCTCAACCTTGCCCGACAGCATCTCCATCACACCGAGCGCGACGACGGACTTGCCGCTCCCCGCGTCCATGCCGGTGATGTAAACGTTCTGCGCCACGCCGACGCCATCTTGGTCAATCGGGAAAGGACACGTCAAGTCCCGGGACCGATCGTTGACGCACTGCTGGGTGTCCTATAGGCTCGCGCCGTCCGCAAGACAACGGGGGAGCACGATGACGCCAGATTCTGTCCAGACGTCCGCTTCGGGGCCGCAGATCCGGGCTGCCGACGACATGCCCGCCGACACCAGACGTGGAGGCGAGGTCCGCACACTCCTCTCTCCGAAGACGGTCGGATCGACCTCGGGCTTCATGGGAATCGCCACAATCGGCCCGGGCGACCGCATCAGCGAGCACTACCACCCCTACTCGGAGGAATTCATCTACCTGGTGAGCGGGCAACTGGACGCACAGCTCGATGGGGAGTCGCACCGGCTCTCCGCCCGGCAGGGGCTCATGATCCCGATCAACATCCGCCATCGGCTGGTCAACGACGGCGAGGAGGAGGCCTTCATCGTCTTCCACCTGGGACCCCTGGCCCCCCGGCCCGACCTCGGCCACGTGGACACCGAGTAGGGCGCATTCCTCGGCGTAGGGGCTCTGAGGCGGCGGCGGCGTGACACCCGAAGGGGTGCATTCCAGGCGGACTGCGATCACCGGGATCGGCGTGGTGGCGCCGGGTGGAGTGACCCGCGAGGCGTTCTGGGAACAGATCACCTCCGGGCGGACGGCCACCCGCAAGATCACGGCGTTCGACGCCAGCGGGTTTCGCTCTCAGATTGCCGCGGAGGCGGATTTCGATCCGCTGGCGGCAGGACTGGAGGAGTACGAGCGGCGCCGCCAGGACCGCTACATCCAGTTTGCCGTCGCCGCCGCACTCGAGGCCACCGCCGATTCCGGGTTAGAGCGGGGGGCGGTCGACCACGAGCGGATGGGTGTCTGCCTCGGCTCAGCGGTGGGTGGGACGGTGCTGCTGGAGGACGGCTACGTCGCGGTCTCAAACCGGGGCCGCGAGTGGCTTGTCGATCCCGCTTACTCGCTTCCCTTCCTCTACCAGGGGCTCGTTCCGAGCTCCCTCGCCAGCGAGGTGGCGCTCAAGTTCAAAGCCCACGGACCCGCGCTGGTGGTCTCCACCGGCTGCACCTCTGGCGTTGATGCGATCGGCTACGCCCACCAGATGATTCAGGACGACGAGGTGGACGTCATGATCTCGGGTGCGGCCGAGTCGCCGGTCTCGCCCATCTCGATGGCCTGCTTTGATCCGATCAAGGCAACGTCGCAGCGAAACGACGACCCCGCGCACGCGTCCCGGCCGTTTGACCGCGATCGTGACGGCTTCGTGATGGGAGAGGGTTCTGCCGTCCTGATCCTGGAAGAGCTCGAGGCGGCTCGCGCACGAGGCGCCCACATCTACTGCGAGGTCGTCGGCTACGCAACGCGCGGCAATGCCTTCCACATGACAGGGTTGCGCCCAGACGCGCTCGAGATGAGCGAGGCGATCCTCGATGCGATGCGCCAGGCCGACATCGGCCCCGCAGCGATCGACTACATCAACGCCCATGGGTCAGGGACCAAGCAGAACGATCGCCACGAGACCAACGCCTACAAGAACACCCTCGGCGAGCAGGCGTACAAGATTCCGATCAGTTCGATCAAGTCGATGATCGGTCACTCCCTCGGCGCGATCGGCGCGATCGAGATGGCCACGTGTGCGCTGGCCATCGATCGCGGCGTCGTCCCGCCGACAGCGAACTGGGAAAACCGGGATCCGGAGTGCGACCTGGACTACACGCCGAATGTCGCCAAGCGAAAGGCCGTCCGCACGGCGCTCTCCACAGCGAGCGGATTCGGCGGCTTTCAGTCGGCGATGATCCTGTCGCTGCCGGAGGATCTACGAGCGGTGTCAACGTGAGCTACACGACCACTCCTGACCCCAATCGGCGAGCGGTGATCACCGGTATCGGCGTGGTGGCGCCGAACGGCGTGGGTACCGATCGATGGTGGGAGGCGACCACGGCCGGTACGAGCGGAATCGGTCGGATCAAGCGCTTCGACCCGTCGCGGTATGCCACGCAGCTGGCGGGCGAGGTGGAGGACTTCAACGCCGACGACTGGATCGAGCGGCGTCTCCAAGTGCAAACGGACCGGTGGACGCACATGGCGCTCGCCGCCACCCAGATGGCCTTTTCCGATGCCCAGTTCGATCCCCACGACTTCGACGAGTGGTCGACTAGCGCCATCACCGCAAGCTCCTCGGGCGGCAACGAGTTCGGACAGAAGGAGATCCAGTCGCTGTGGGGCAAGGGGCCCAAGTTCGTCGGCGCCTATCAATCGATTGCATGGTTCTACGCCGCCACGACCGGCCAGATCTCCATCAGGCACGGCCTCAAGGGGCCGTGTGGGGTGGTCATCGCAGAGGGCGCCGGCGGACTGGAGGCGCTCCAGCACGCGCGACGTTCGATCCGCCGAGGGGTCGACACCGTCGTCAGCGGTGGCGTGGAGGCACCGGTCGGTCCGTACGCGTTGGCCTGTCAGCTCAAAACCGGGTACCTGAGCAGCGCAACTGAGCCGGCTGACGGATACCGCCCTTTCGACAGGCGGGCCAACGGCTACGTCCCCGGCGAAGGTGGCGCGATCCTGGTCGTAGAGAGCGCCGAACGGGCCGGGGAGCGGGGGGCGCCGCACGTTTACGCCGAGATCGCCGGCTATGGCGCCACCAATGACGCCCACCACTGGGGAGAGCCGGCTCCCGACGGCCGGCAGCTGGCCCGCGCGATCTCGATTGCGCTCGAAAACGCCGGCGCCAGCGCAGAGGACGTCGACGCCGTGTTCGCCGACGCTTACGGCGTGCCCGAATTCGACCGCCTCGAGGCGTCCGCCCTCAAGGCGGTGCTCGGTTCACGGGCGGCGGAGGTTCCAGTCACCGCGCCGAAGACGATGGTGGGGCGCCTGTACGCCGGGGGCGCCTCTCTGGATGTGGCGGGTGCGCTGCTGGCCATCCGCGACGGTCGGATCCCGCCCACGATCAACCTGGAGCAGCCCGCGGACGGGTGCGAGCTGGACTTCGTGAGCGGGGAGGCTCGCCAGGCGGAGCTCGGGACGGTCCTGGTCGTCGCCCGGGGCTACGGTGGCTTCAACGCCGCGCTCGTCCTGCGCCGCGCGGCATAGGAGTCGTTTCGACGCGACGCCAGATCCAGTGCTGCTCTCGCCGCCGATCGAGTCGCTGTTCACAGACGCCGCGGCAGAACGTCCGGCTCAAGCTGCGCTCGCTTACGGTGACGCTACGGTGACCTTTGGGGCTCTTCAAGGCGCGGCGGATCGACTCGCGGCCAGACTCTCGGTGCACCCCGGAGACCGGGTGGCGGTTATCTCTCCGAACGTGCCGGCGCTTGTCGTGGGGCTGCTGGCGTGCTGGCGCTGCGGCGCCGTTGCGGTGCCGCTGAGCGCGAGGCTGCGCCGGTTCGAGCTCCAGCGGGCCTTCACCGACGCCCAGCCCGCCGCCGCGGTATCGCTAGAGGGCCACGGCGGCTTTGCGCTGGCGCGGGCGGTGGAATCGCTGGCCGCGTCCACGCCCGCGCTAGGCACCCGGATCGTGCTCGACGAGATGGGGGAGATCGTCCACGCCGCCGAGGACAAGCGAGCGGATGCCGCCTCGCCGGCGCCGTCGGATGAGGTGGCGATCCTCTACACCTCCGGCACCACGGGAGCCCCTAAGGGCGCGATCCTGCCCAGCGCGCTGGCCCGTGCCCAGGCGGCAAACCTCGGGCAGCTCCTCGGCGATGCGGCCGGCGAGGCCTACGGCCTTGTCGTTCCGGCCTCGCACGCGTTCGGCCTCTCCTGCCTGCTTGCCGGGATCGCGGCTCGAGCAACCGCGATCCTGGTGGACCAGACGGCGACCGTAGAGCCACTTTTGCGAGCACTGCACCGCCACAGCGCCCGCGTGCTGCACGGGTCACCAGCCGTGTTCGTCCGCCTTTTGCAGGCCGGTGCCGAGCTACCGCTGCGGACCGGGCTCACGGCCGGCTCGTCGTGTCCTCCGGGGGTTCTCGAAGCGTTCGATCGAGCCGGTACCTGCCTTCTCAACCTGTACGGCATGACCGAGATCGGCGCTGCAAGCGCATGCCGGCCAGAGGACCCGGCCCCGACGCGGTACCAGACGGTCGGCCGGGCTCTCCCGGGTTACGAGCTGCGTGTCGCCGGCGCCGACCAGGACGAGCCCAAGGAGATCCAGGCCCGGAGTGACCTTCTTCCATCCGGGTACCACGGCCGGCCATGGGGGCCAGAGGAGCTTGCCGAGGGCGGTTGGTTCCGCACGGGGGACCTCGGGCACCTTGACGCCCAAGGCAACCTGATCATCGCTGGCCGCGCCAAGGAGCTAGTGCACGTGGGCGGCTTCAACGTGTTTCCCGCCGAGGTTGAAGCCTTCCTGCAGACGCACCCTGCCGTGGCGCAGGCGGCGGTGGTCGGAGTTCCCCATCGTGTCCTGGGCGAGACGCTGAAGGCGTTCGTTGTTGCGAATCAGGGCATGGCGGTCGATCGGAAAGAGCTCATCCGCTTCGCTCGCGCCGGCATTGCCGGCTACAAGGTTCCCTACGACTTCCAGGTGCGCCAGGAGCTGCCGCTGCTGGCTTCGGGGAAGCCGGATCGGCGAGCGCTTGCGGACTCGGCCACGGAGCGCGGGCCCGCGGAGGAAGGGAAGGCGGTCCGCTGATGCCGGAAGTGGCCAAAGTGGCTCACTCCCCGCTGTTCGAGGGGCTATCGACTGCCGATCTTCAGATCGTTGCCCAGCGCGCGCTTGCGCGGACGTTCCGCCCGGGAGAGCCACTCTGCCTGCAGGACCAGCCCAGCGAACGATGCTGGATCATCACGAGCGGGCTGGTCGATGTGGTGCGGACGGATCCATCCGGCGCCACCACGGTGCTCGCTCGTCAGCGCAAAGGTGCCAGTGTCGGCGAAGTGGGGGTGATCCTGGACGAGCCTCAGCCGGAGACGGTGGTCGCGAGCACCGAGACGACCGCGCTGGGCGTCGCCGGCGGTGACCTTCGCGCCCTGGTCGAGCGCTGCCCACAGATACTTACCAACGTCGTCAGGGCCCAACAGCGGCGCATGACCCAGGCTCGCCGCCGCGATCAAGGCGAGACGGTGGCCATGGTGCTCGGTGGATCCGTTCGACATCTCGCCGAGCCGATCCTCGCGGCGGCCCGCCGGGCCAGTCCCCGACCGGTCACCACGCTCGACAGGGATCTCTCATTCGCCGGCGCCGTGATCACCGCCGAGGACCTTGCAACGACCCACGACATCGTCGTTCTCCAGTCGGAGCTTGAAGTCCAGACCGCTTCGGTGCTGCTGCGTGAGGCCGACCGCATGGTGGCGGTTGCGGGCACGGCCGAGGAGGCGGCTGAGCTGGGCCGCCTTTCCGCAGTCCCCGAAGCCGAGGGCCAGGGGGAGGTGGTGTTGATCGGCGCGGAGGCGATCGCGGCCGGCGAGGCCATCGGCACCGGGTCACGGCTTCGCCTGATTCGCGCCTGCGAGACGGACCGGGACGGCCGGCTTTCGGAGGGCGATCTGGGTTGGCTCGGACGCCATATCACGGGGACCAAGCTTGGGGTTGCGCTGGGGGCGGGGGGCGCGAAGGGCTACGCGCACGTGGGAGTCCTCGAGGTGCTCGAGGAGGCCGGCTACGTCGTCGACTACGTCGCGGGGAGCAGCATCGGGCGCCATCGTCGGCACCTATCTCGCGCTCGGAGCCGATGCCGCGCCAGATCGACCGGATGCTGCGGGAGGATTCAATCCGCCTACGGTGGCCGAAATCTTCAAGACCTCGCTTGCGGGCACCGGTGGCGGACTGGATCTGATGAGGGACGCGCTGCTGCGGAGACCACCGGCGGAAAGACCTTCGCGGACACCCGGATCCCGCTCACGATCATGACGGTCGACCTCTCCGAGCGCGCCGCCGGCGCCGCTGCGCGAGGGGCCTTTGTGGCAGGCGCTTCTGGCCGCGACCGCGCTCGCGGGCGTGTTCCCGCCCTACGAGCTCGACGGCCACCGGCTCGTTGACGGGCTCGCCCTCGTGCCCGTTCCGACCGGGGCGGTGATCGCAGGACGGCGCTGACGTGACGGTGTCCGTCAACCTGATCAGCTCACAGACGCTCCCAAGCTGGCCCGGAGCCCGCCGCCCGAGCCGCCGCCCGAGCGCCGCGGGCGCGGAGTGCTCGACAACCTGCTTGAGGTCATGGACCTCGCCAGCTCGCGGAGAGCGAGCGCCACGCCGAGCTTGCCGACGTCCCGATCAGCGCCGCTGTTCGGGCCCGGCGAGTGGCGCGACTTCCATCTCGCCGACCAGTTCCTCGCCGCGGGACGAGCGGCCGCGGAGGCGCAGCTGCGGACTCTCAGTCGCTGGCGCTTCCGGCGGAAGATCCCAACCACCCAGAAACAGAAGGAGGCAGCATTGGCCGAGCAGACGCAGTTCGGTTTTGAGGACCTCAAGCGAATCCTGGTCGACCGTGTCGGTCTGGCGGAGGAAGACGTCAAAGACGATCCCGACGCCACGTTCGACGAGATGGGAATCGACTCGCTGGCCCTCGTCGAGATCCAGCTGGCGATGGAGCAGGAGTACGGGTTCACGATCGACGACGAGGACGCCGAGCAGATCCACACCGTCGGCGAGGCGATCGACTACATCAACCGGCGCCTGACCGAGGATGAGGCGGCGCCACAACGCGATCAGGAGTGAATAATGCCCGCCCACACCGATAACGCCGTAGACATCGACGGGCTCCGCTGGAGCTCGTGTGGGAGCGGATGATGGATATCGAAGGCTGGCCCAGCCTGTTCACCGAGTACGCCAAGGCAGAGGTGCTCGAAGCCGAGGGCGACCGCGTGGTGTTCCGGCTCACCACGCACCCTGACCCCGAATACGACGGGCAGGTTTGGAGCTGGACTTCGGAGCGGACCGCCGATCCGGCGACGCACAGCTCGAAGTCACGGCGGATCGAGACCGGGCCGTTCCAGTACATGAACATCGAGTGGTATTTCGAAGAGCTCGATGGCGGCACCCGCATGCGCTGGGTTCAGGACTTCTCGATGAAGCCGGAGGCGCCGGCCAACGACGAACACGCCCAGCAGTACATGAACAAGAACACCAAGGAGCAGATGCAGGTGATCAAGGAGCGCCTCGAGACCGAGCCGCACGGAGGCGGGCAATGAGCATCAAGCGAGGGGTGATAGTGGCCCGGATCAAACCGGGTTCCGAAGAAGAGGTGGCGCGGATCTTCGCCGAATCAGACGCCACGGAGCTGCCTCGGATCACCGGGGTGCGCCACCGGAGCCTGTACGTGCTGGACGACGTGTACATCCACCTGGTCGAGACCGACGACGAATTCGCAAGCGCCGTCGACAACGTCCGGGATCACGAGCTGTTCAAGGACATCTCCAAGAAGCTCGAACCCCACATTCAGCCGTATAACCCCGAGACCTGGCGGTCCCCCAAGGACGCACAGGCCCGCGAGTTCTACAGCTGGGAGCCGGAGCAATGAGCGCGGGGCAGAAGGGCCGCATCGTGTTCCTGATCCGGATCAAACCCGGCACGCAGGAGCAGTTTCTGAGCGCCTATCAGGGGATCCGCAATCTCGTTGCCGAGGGGGTCCCGGGACATCTCGTCGATCAGGTCTGCCAGAGCCCAGACGATCCTGAGAGCTGGCTGATCACGAGCGAGTGGGAGACCCTGGATCACTTTCTTGATTGGGAGCGAACTGAGGAGCATCGAGATCTCGTCAAACCGATGCGCGATTGCTTCGCTGAGGCCCGGTCGCTCAAGTTCGAGGTCACAGAAGAGACGGGCCATTAGCGTGGACGGAACGGCATTCATCTTTCCTGGCCAGGGCTCGCAGAAGGTGGGGATGGGCACGGCACTCCGCGAGGCCCGCCCAGAGCTGTTCGACCGCTACTTCGAGCTGGCGGGCCAAGCTTCGGGCCTCGATGTTCGTGCGCTCGCACTCGAGGGTCCGATCGAACAGCTCACCCGAACTGATGTCGCTCAGCCGGCACTCTTTGCGCTCTCGCTGGCGGTAGCGGAGCTCGCTGACGAGGCGGGTCTGGCGAGCGATTACGTTGCCGGTCACAGCCTCGGCGAATACACGGCGGCGGTGGCCGCCGGCGCGCTTGCGCTTGAGGATGGGATGCGTCTGGTGTCACTGCGCGGGCGCTTGATGGCGGGTGCTCAGGACGAGCGTCCAGGAGCGATGGCGGCGATCATCGGGCTGGACGCAGAGACGCTGGATGGTTTGTGCAAGCAGGCGGGAGGCGACGGCGCAGTGGGCTCCGCCAACTTCAACACCCCAGAGCAGATCGTCGTCTCAGGCGAGGAGGGCGCCGTCGACCGCGTCGTCGAGCTGGCGCAGGAGGCCGGGGCGAGGCGCGCGCTGCGTCTTCAGGTCGGTGCGGCTTTTCACAGCCGGATGATGGTCCCGGTCCAACAGCGGCTGGCGACCGAGATGGAGTCGATCCCGTTCAGCGATCCCAGGGTTCCCATGGCGAGCAACGCCAGCGGTCAGCTGGTGTCGAGTGCAGATGACGTCCGCCAGGCCCTGATCGACCAGATCGCCAGTCCGGTCCGGTGGGTGGATTGCGTCGGCACGCTGTCGGCCGCCGGGTGCCGGAGGTTCCTGGAGCTCGGTCCCGGACGGGTTCTCAGTGGACTGGTCCGGCAAATCGAGCCGAACGCGCAGGTGTCCGCCGCTGACTCCCCCGCGGCGCTGGAGCAGTTCATGTCATGAAGCGCTGGGCACTGATCGCGCTGGCGCTTATCGCGACAGTCGTACTGGCGGGCGGTGCTCTAGGAGCCGGGCAGGCCCTCACGGGCGTAAAGACCGTGGGAACGGGCGGCGGTCATGTCCTGGCCGTCAAGAGCGACGGCAGCGTGGATGCCTGGGGCTACAACGCCTACGGTCAGCTCGGGATCGGGGTAGCCGGCGTGTCGGTGACCTCGCCTACGCGGAGCCACAACCTGACGAACGTGGTCGCCGCGGCAGCTGGCGAGTTCCATTCGATTGTGCTCAAGTCCGACGGCACGGTATGGGGCATGGGCGACAACACTCACGGCGAGCTGGGGACCGGCACCAAGGGCACGACGAACTCCCTGCCCTCGCAGACCATCAACCTTCGCCGGGCGGTCTTCATCGCCGCTGGGGTCGGTCGCAGCTTCGCGATCCTCCCCGACGGCACCGTTCGCGCGTGGGGTCTCAACGACACCGGACAGCTGGGAAATGGCACCACCCAGAACGCCGACCGGCCGGTGCCGGTGCCTGGCTTGAGCCAAATCGTCTCTGTCAGTGCGGGTGCCAACCAGACGCTTGCTCTGACGCGGAGCGGCCGCGTGTTTGGGTGGGGTCAAGACCGCTACGGCCAGGTCGGCGACGGGGCCTCGTGCTCGGCGACGCAGACGTGCAACCGGCTCACGCCCGTTCCCGTCAAGGGGCTCTCGGGACCGGTGATCGCCATCGCCGCCGCCCAGAACGGCGATTACAGCCTGGCACTGATGAAAAACGGGACCGTGATGTCGTGGGGTCGCAACGACCAGGGCCAGCTCGGCTCAGGTTCGCTGGCGGCGAGTGGTTGCAAATGCCGCCCGACGCCCGCCCCCGTCCAGGGGATCCGCAATGCCACGGCAATCGCCGCCTCCGGCGGGGCGGCCGCCGCACTGCTATCCGACGGCACGGTCCACGTTTGGGGCAACAACACCTTCGGCCAGCTCGCCAACGGGTCCAAGGGCGGTAGTGAAGGCACCTCTCACCAGGTGAGCGGCCTTGGTGGCGTCAAGGCCATCTCCGGCGGTGGTGGATACATACTGGCGATCACCTCAGGGGGGGCCGTGTTCGGCTGGGGCATCAACAGTTTTGGGGAGCTGGGCATCGGAACGTTCGATGACAGCGCGCGGCCGGTGGCTGTTGGGGTCGCGCAGGCAGCCCATAAACCGGGTTTGGGGGTCTCCGCAACGACGGTGGCGATTGTGCTCGCCGCGTTTGCGCTCCTCCTGGCGGTCGCGCTCCTCACGCGCAGGCGGCCGGGCGTGGTGGCGGCAGGATGGGGGCCGGCCGGCCAGCCCTATCGTGGCGAGACGGCTGCGGTCCCGTTGTACGTCCCGACTGCGGGGCCGCTGCGCGTCGCCCCGCCGGAGGTGGAGGACCTGGATCCCGCCTGGCGAGAGTACTCGCGGCGCATCCGGCTGCTCAGCCGCCTCGACCTGTTCGGCGGTGTCTCGCACGAGGCGCTTGCCGAGGTGGCCACGGCGCTTAAGCAGGTTACGGCCGACCCGGGCGAGGTCCTGTATCGGGAGGGGGACAGCGGTAAGGGTGCGTTCCTCGTGGAGACCGGGACGCTGGCGGTGACCTCCGAGATCGGTGGTCAGACACGGGAGCTCGCGCGGCTCGGATCCGGTGAGTTCTTCGGAGAGGATGCCCTCCTTGGTCAGGAGCACCGATCGGCCACGGTGAGTGCAGTCACGTCGTCCTCAGTGTGGGTGTTGGAGAGGCCTGACTTCCAGCGCCTGCTGACGAGGCATCCCGAGATCGCGCAGGCCGTCCAGCGGGTCGCAGGACAGCGTGATGACGCCCGGCCGAGCGGTGTGTTCGAGCTTGCCCCCGGCGCCCTACAACGCGAGGGCGAGACGATCCGCCTGGGCCGAAGCTCCGACAACCAGATCGTGCTGTCCTCACCGCTGGTCTCCCGCCACCACGCGGTGATCGAATCTCGCAACGGCCATTTCCGACTGCGTGATCTGGATAGCCACAACGGCACCTTCGTGAACGGAGCAAAGGTCCGGACCACCGACCTTCGCGGGGGAGATGAGATCTTCATCGGAGACGAGCGGCTGATCTTTGATGGCCAGGGCATCCGGCGAATGGTCGAGCGCCAGGGCATCCGCCTGGACGCGATCGACGTCAGCCGCGAACTCCCGGGTGGTAAGCGAATCCTCAGCCAGGTCTCGCTGTCGGTGCTTCCAGGCGAATTTGTGGCCATCGTGGGGGGAAGCGGGGCGGGCAAGACGACTCTGCTCGACGCGCTCTCGGGCGTGCACCCAGCTACCAGCGGTCAGATCCTCTACAACGGCCGCGACTACTACAGCCACTTGGCGATCTTCCGGAACGTACTGGGCTACGTCCCGCAGGACGACATCATCCATACAGGCCTGCCTCTGAGCGTGACGCTACGCCACGCGGCGAAGCTGCGACTCGGGACCGACAGCTCAGATCAGGACCTCGACAAGGCCGTCGAGAAGGCGCTGGGCGAGCTCGACCTCACAGCCCAGGCGAACGTCAAGGTGGGAAGTCTCAGCGGGGGGCAGCGCAAGCGCGCCAGCATCGGGGTGGAGCTGCTCTCCGAGCCCAAGGTCTTCTTCCTCGATGAGCCCACGTCCGGGCTCGACCCGTTCACCGACGCGCAGATGATGAGGCTTCTGCGGCACCTGGCCGATGCCGGCAGCACGGTGGTGCTGACCACGCACGCGACCAAGAACGTGATGCTCTGCGACAAGGTCGTGTTCCTGGCTCCGGGCGGGCATCTGACGTTCGTCGGGACGCCTCAGCGAGCGCTGCGCTACTTCGACACCGATGCCTTCGACGGGATCTACGAGAAGCTGGCCGAGAAGGGCACCCCCGAGGAGTGGGACGATCGGTTCCGCGAATCGGACGACCACCGGCGGGTGGTAGCCGACCAGCTGGCGCCTGACCCCGCCGAGGCCGATGGCGCTGCGCCCCGGTCGCTCGCCGACACCGCAGGCGCAGGTGGCTTCTCTCGCCAGTTCCGGCAGCTGGCTGTGCTGAGTAGGCGCAGCTTCGATCTCCTCAGGTTCAACCCCAAGGACCTGCCCTCGGTGATCATGCCGCCGATCCTGTTCACGGTCCTTGCGCTCGCGCTGTTCCACTCGGGCGTTTTCCAGACTGTCGACCAGGATCACGGAGGGTCCGCCGCAAACCTGGAGATCGTCTTTCTGATCACCTTCAGCTCGTTCATCTTCGGGTTGCTGTTTGCCGTACAGGAGATCGTCAAGGAGTTCCCGATCTTCCGGCGAGAACGGATGGTGAACCTGGGTATCGCGCCGTACGTTCTGTCGAAGCTGGTGATCCTGGCACCGCTGCTGACGCTCTTGCTGATCGTGATGGTGGCGATCCTGCGAGTCACCGGTCGGCTGCCCGATGCTGGGATCGACGTCTACCTGCGACTGGTGCTGACGCTCGTGCTGACTGGGTTCGTCGGCCTCGTGCTGGCGCTGATGACTTCGGCGCTCGTCTCCACGCCGCAGCAGGCGACGGACATGCTGTCGGTTTGGATCATGCCCCAGGTGCTGTTCGGCGGCGCGCTCCTGTCGATTACCAAGATGAACATCGTGGGGCAGGTCTTCAGCGCGTTTCAGCCGGTGCGCTGGTCCTTTGAGGGGGTCGGACACATCGTCAATCTGAACACGCTGTTCCGGGTCGATACGTCTCAGATTGGTCCCGGTCTGGCAATCGAGTACGGCGATAGCTTCAGTCGGAACCCGGTTCAGAACTGGTTGATCCTCGCCGTATTCATCCTCGTCCCACTGGCGCTGACATATCTGGTCCTCCGTCGACGGACCAGAACCGTTTAGCGCTCAGAGGTCGTACGCCATGTCCTTGCGCTGGCCCTTCCAGGCGAGCGTCGGGAACACCGCCCTCATGATCCGATTGCGCGTCCGGACCAGCAGAGGATTCTCCCAGCGGCCCGTGGAACCAATCAACCAAGCGCGTATTTGAAACGAAGCCGTGCGGTTCCTGCGCCTGCCCTCGTACTCACGTAGCGCGGGCTCCAGTTGGTCGTGCTCCGCCAGCGTCTTGGCGAGGATCACCGCGTCTTCCAGCGCCTGACAGGCGCCCTGTCCAAGGTTCGGCGTCATGGCATGGGCTGAGTCTCCCACCAGCGTGATCCGGTTCTGGCCCCACCGGCGCATGGGAGCCCGACCAACGATGTCGATCCGCTGGATGTTCGGCGGGGGTGTGGTCTCGACGAGCTGCCGAGCCGGGTCAGCCCAGTCGCCGACGTGTTGCAGAACCGCTGCCTTGCGATCGGCCTCGGCCTCGGAACCCCCCGGGGGGGTCTTGCGGATGCAATACCAGTACAGCTCCCCGTGCACGGGATAGAAGCCGAAGCGGGTGCCGCTTCCCCAGGTCTCACGGAACAGATGGGGCGGCGCGGCGGTGTCGCTGAGCGCATCCCACTGCAGGTGGCCGTGCCAGAGCGTGTAACCGGCGTAGCGGGGATCCGTCCGTCCATAGAGCTGCGAGCGAACCATCGAGTTGACACCGTCGGCGCCGATCAGAAAGTCTCCTTGCCGGGAGCTCCCGTCCTCGAGGTGGACCACGACACCACTGTCGGTCTCCTCAAAGGAAGTGCAGTTAGCGCCCAGCTCCAGGACGCCTTCCTGGAGCCCCTCCGCGAGCGTCGTGGACAGAGTGGCGCGGAGTATTCCTACGGCCGGGACGCCGACTTCCTGACTGATTGTGGATACCGGCCACTCAGCGATGAACTCGCCGCGAGGATTGCGCCATTCCATCCGCTCCACGACTCCGCCCGATCCCTCGACGCGCTCTGCCATGCCGATGCGCTTGAGCGCTCGCATCGCGTTCTGCCATAGCAACAGCCCCGCGCCGGATTCGATCTTGCGGAGATCGCCCCGGCGTTCGAGGATGACGGAATCGATCCCGATCTCTCGCAGCGCGATTGCGCTGGCGATGCCTCCGACCCCCCCTCCGACGATCAGTGCGGTCCGCGTGCTCATTCGAGTAAGTGCATAGCCGTATCAGCTGGCGCTTTGGGGGTCAACGCAGCTCAGAGGCCCCGCTGCTTGGTTTGACGGACACTAGACGCCCGTTTCTGATTCGGAGATACTCGCGCCAAACCGAGCCGATAGGAGGAAGGCAATGAGCGTGATGGACCGGGTACGGGTCAACGGGCTCGAGCTTGAGTACGAGGTCCGTGGCGAGGGGGAGCCCGTTGTTCTCCTGCACGGAGGTCTGCTGGCGGACGAGAACACCCCGCTGCTAAAGGAGCCAGCACTTACGAACAGCTTCCGCGTGGTCAACTACCACCGCCGCGGCTTTGCGGGGAGCGAACACCCTGAAGGCAAGGCGCAGATCGCCGATCAGGTGGCTGATTGCAAGGCGCTCCTCGAGCACCTGGGCATCGAGCGCACACATGTACTGGGTCACTCGCTCGGAGGCACGATCGCCATCCAGCTGGCGCTGACGCACCCCGACCTGGTCGTGGATCTGGCGCTCATGGAACCGGCGATAATGGGCGCGATTGCCAAGGCAGAGGCGCGCAACAATCCCGACGCCGCGGCCTCCCAGGAGGCCTTCCGTGCAGGCATGATGGAGGTCTACAAGATCTACGCCACGGGCGACAAACGAGCGGCGCTTCAGGCGTTCCTGGAGACGCGTGCGGGAGAGGCCTTCCGTGGTGTGCTCGACTGGCTGACGACCACGGGCGAGTTCGACCAAGCTGTGGCCGACGCCGACACGTTCCTGGAGGTGGAGATGCCCGCCGCGTTTGCCTGGGACCTAAGTCCTGAGGAGGCCGCCAAACTCACTCAGCCGGTCCTCTCGGTTCTCGGTGCGCACAGTCCCATCCGCGCCCAGAAGGTGCACGAGGCGCTGAAGCGCTGGGTACCTCAAACCGAGCTTGCCGAGCTGCCGAATGCCGAGCACGCGCTGCCCCTGATGGATCCTCCGGGCATCGCGCAGGTGGTGGCGGACTGGTTCGTCAAGCATCCGGCCAACGGAGGCTAGACCCGAGAGCAACCCACTTCCTCCTGGCGGCTCAGCCGGCCAGGTGGGCGGGCTCAGCTCGCTGCTGCGGCCGTGTGGGCGGGCTCAGCTCGCCGCTGCGGCTGCGTGCGTGGGCTCAGCTCGCCGCTGCGGCCGCATCGTCCTGAACCCAGATCGTCCCGGAGTACGGGCCCTCGCCGAAGAAGGGGGGTGTCACCTTCAGCGCGAACTTGAGCTCGCCGCGGGCGCCTTCGTACGTGCCGGTGCTTTCCTCACCGTTGACCCAAAGGTCGGCGTTGAGCGTCTCGCGCGTGCCAGCCTCCAGAAAGTCCATCCGCAGCCTGCCAGCGTCGGTCTCGATCACCAGGTAGCCAGGCATCCGGTACTGGGGCGCGAAGATCTCCAGCTCGCCGGTCGAACCCTCGAAGATCCCAGTGCATTTCTCCGGCACGACATGCAGCTTGGCCTCCATGTAATGGACCCGCTTGAAGATCTCCTGGTTGGCGCCCTCCGCGCCGGCAGGCGGCCCGCCGGGGGGTCCGCCGCCGGGGGGTCCGCCGCCGGGGGGTCCGCCGCCGGGAGGTCCGCCTCCGGGGGGTCCGCCGCCGGGAGGTCCGCCGCCGGGGGGTCCGCCGCCGGGAGGTCCGTGCGGTGGTCCGCCCGGTGCTTGAGCGAAGAGGCTCGCCAGAAATCCCTCCTTGTCCTCGAACGGGTCCTTGCCGTCCGCAAACGGATGCTCAGCAGGTCGGGGTGGGAGTGGGGTGACGATCTGCTGGCGTACAAGGACGGCGATGCTGCCGTGCGGCACATCGAGCACAAACTCCCTCTCATCCGGCGTGGTGCTCCCGAACCGGTACCCCTGGTACAGCCCCTGGAGCGAGCCCGTAAAGATCCCGCTCGACCCCTCGCGCGCCGCAATCGTCTTGATGATCCCCTCGACTGGAACTTCGCGCATCCGCTCCCTCCTCCGGCTCTCGGAACCCTTGTGGGCGTACTCTAACCGCCCGGCGCCCCGCGCCCGCTCGGCGGCCAAACGCTGTGGACGATGGCCGCGACGCGTGTGAGGCCCATGATGGTGGTTTGCGAACGTCGATGCGTCAGAGCGTGGTGATCGAAAGGGGCTGGGGCCGAATCCTGAGTGCGGCGGCAGGCGCAGACGGGCTGGGTCAGACTCGCTCGGTGCTGGCTCGCTCCGCCAGCGCGCCGATCCCGTTCGTCCGGCACGGTCAGCGTGCCGGCGCGCTTGCGCCAGGGGGGATTTCACTCGCTTCGGATGGTCCACCTCGGGAATGTCCCGAGGCTAAGAAATCCCACTTGCGGTCTGCGCGAAGTTAGGATCGGCCGCGTGGCCTGGGGCCAGCCACTGTAAGCAAATCGCCGCCTGGCCTTTCACCGGACAGTGCTGGACGGCCGGGCACACGAGGGCACAAGGAGGTAGAGCTATGCACAAGTTAGCCATCGTCCTGGGAGCCGCGATCGGGATCGCGGCGATCGGAGCGTTCACGGCTTCGGGGAAGCCCGCGTCGGGCTACACGACTCTGACTTTTGTACAGAAGCAGACTTCTCTGGTGGTGAGCGGCAAGACGGTCGCCCAGACACACGATCTGATCGCTAGGGGCAAGACCGTGGGCCACGACCAGATCCAATGCGTCGTGACTGGTCCCGGTGCGTCGTTTGAATGCCTCTCCACGGCGGTACTGCCAAATGGCCAGATCGATCAACTCGGAGCTATCAATCCAACGATCGAAAAGGACCAGAAGGTCGCGATCACCGGGGGCACCGGCAGCTACACGTCCGCGACCGGCTGGGTCAACGTGGAGTTCTCGCATAACCCTGTGGTCGACGTCTATCACTTCAAGATCATCCACTAGCGCTAGCTTGCACCGCGGGCGCCGCCACCCGGCGGCGCCCACGCCACTGCTGACGGTCAGGCTGCGGCCGCCGCTTCGCCGGCCAGGAAGAGCTCCACGAAGTCCGTGGACACCTCGCCGGCACGGAAGCGCTCGTCAGCCAGGACGCGGCGGTGGAATGGGATGGTGGTCCTGACCCCGCGGCCCTCGACCTGGAACTCGCTGAGGGCACGGTCCATCCGCTCGATGGCCTCGGGCCGCGTCGGCGCCCACACGATCAGCTTCGCGATCAGCGAGTCGTAGAAGGGCGAGATCGTCCACCCGGGGTAACAATGCGAGTCAACCCGGGTCCACGGTCCGCCCGGTGGGACGTAAACGTCGAGTCTGCCCGCGGCGGGCGCGAAGTCGCGATCGGGGTCCTCGGCGTTGACACGGCACTCCATGGCGTGGCCAAGAGGAGTGAGGTCGTCCTGGGCGACCGATAGCCGCCCGCCCGCCGCCACGCGGATCTGCTCCTGGATGAGATCCACGCCAGTGATCATCTCGCTAACGGGGTGCTCGACCTGGATCCGCGCGTTCATCTCCATGAAGCTGAGGTTCCCGTCGTCGTCAAGCAGGAACTCCATCGTTCCCGCTCCCTGATAGCCGACCGAGAGTGCGCCCCTCACCGCCCGGTCGCCGATGTCCTGCCGCTGCTCTGGTGACAGGTGGATCGACGGTGCCTCCTCGATCAGCTTTTGGTGGCGACGCTGCACCGAGCAGTCGCGCTCGAAGAAATAGACGCCATTGCCATGGCTGTCGCACACCAGCTGCACCTCGGTGTGCCGGGGAGCCTCGAGGTAGCGCTCGATGTACACCGCGCTGTCCTTGAACACCGCCTGGGCGGTCGCCCGCGTCGTCTGATACAGCCGCGGCAGCTCCTCGGCGCTGTGCACCACGTTCATTCCGCGCCCACCACCGCCTGCAACCGCCTTGATGATCACCGGGTAGCCAATCGAGTCGGCGATCTCCTGTGCCTCCTCCACCGTAGCGACCGGCTCAATCGTCCCGGGGAGGAGCGGCAGGCCGGCCTTCTGCATCAGGTCCCGCGCCACCGCCTTGTCGCCCACCTTCTCCATCACGTCGGGTGGCGGGCCGATGAACGTGATTCCGTTGTTGGCGCAGATTTCGGCGAAGAAGGGGTCCTCGGACAGGAAGCCGTAGCCGGGATGCAGCGCGTCGGCACCCGTCTTGAGCGCCGCGCCGATCAGGTTGGGGATGTGCAGGTAGCTCTTGCCGGGGTGCGCCGGACCTACGTGGACAGCCTCATCCGCGAACTTCACGACGGCGGATTCCACGTCCACAGTTGAGTAGACCGCAACCGACTTGATGCCGAGCTCGCGGCAGGCACGGGCCACCCGCAGCGCTATCTCGCCGCGGTTGGCGATCAGAACCTTCTCAAACATGGCTTACTCCGCCGGCTCCAGATACAGGAGCACCTGCTCGAACTCCACCCAGTCCCCGTTGTCCGCGGCGATCTCCGCCACCTTGCCGGACTCTCCCGCCACCACTTCGTTCATCATCTTCATAGCCTCGACGATGCACACCGGCTGTCCAGCCTCGACGATGTCCCCGACGTTGACGAACGGCTTGGCCCCGGGCTGAGAGGCGCGGTAGAAAGTACCCACCAGGGGCGCCAGCACAGGCACGCGGTTGTCGGCCGTTGCGGCCGCGTCCCCGATGGTGAAAACACCTGAGGCAGTTCGAGCGCTGGGAGCCACGCCCGGACCGGGTCCGGCTCCCGTCGCTACCGGCCGCCCTGAAGCGAGCTCCGCTTGAGCGTCGGCGTCCCCGCCAAGCGGCGCGGTCGCCCCTCCGCCACGTTCGATCTCGATCTTGTATTCGCCTGCCGCAACCGCAAACCGCTGCACCGTGGTGCCCTCGAGCTGTCTGACCAGGTCTCGGGCCTGCGCCCAGGTGGACTCGATCATCTCGCGGTCAGGACTCTGCTGTTTGTTCGTGTCGCTCATGTCTCCCCACTGATCGGCGGAAGTACCGGTTGGGCTCCGGGCGCCCCGAATTTCCGGAAGCGCTCGTAGCGCTGCGCAAGGAGCTGGTCGGTCCCAAGGGGCAATAGCTCCGCCAGGCCAGCCACGATCGCGGCGCGCAGGTTCGCGCCCGCCGCGGCCGGATCGGTGTGAGCGCCGCCTTCGGGTTCGGGCACCACGGCATCCATCACGCCGAGCGCCAGCAGCTCGGGACTGGTTATGCGCAACGCCTTGGCCGCGCGCGGAGCCGCGGCGGCGTCCTTGAACAAGATCGTGGAGCAGCCCTCCGGGCTGATCACCGAGTAGTACGCGTTCTCCATCATCAGCACGCGGTCGCCCGTGGCCAGTGCCAGGGCTCCGCCGCTCCCGCCCTCGCCGGTCACCACCGAGACGACTGGCACCGGGAGTCGCGACATGAGCATGATCGATTCGGCGATCGCCACGGACTGACCGCGCTCCTCGGCCCCGAGCCCGGGGTAGGCCCCCGGAGTGTCGACGAGCGTCACCAGCGGAAGGCCGAATCGCGCCGCATAGCGCATCAGGCGCATCCCCTTTCGATAGCCCTCAGGCTGTGGCATGCCGAAGTTGTGCTCCACCAGCTCACTCGTGGTGTGGCCCTTCTGCTGTCCGATGATCACGACCGGCATCTCGCCCAGCTTCGCCAGCCCGCCGATGATCGCCCGGTCCTCGCCGAAAAGCCTGTCGCCTCGCAGCTCGTGGAACTCGTCGAACGCAAAGCCGACGAGGTCGAGCATCCGTGGGCGGTCGATATGCCTCGCCGCCTGGACCACATCCCATGGCTCGAGCGCGGACAGCTGGTCGGGCTCGGACACAGGCGCTCGTCCCTCCGTACCGGGCAGCCGCCCCAGCCGCGCGTCCGCATCCTCGTTCCTCACTGCCTCCGCGCGCGCGTGGAACGCCAGCAGGTTTCGGATCGTCCGACGGAGATTCTCACGCGGCTCAACCACGTCGAGCATGCCGTGTTCGAGCAGGAAGCCCGCGGTCTGGAAGTCCTCGGGGAGTTGCTGATGGATCGTCTGCTCGATCACAGAGGGCCCCGCGAACCCGATGTGGGCGCCTGGTTCCGAGATCAATACATCGCCCAGCGTGGCGTAGGAGGCGCTGACCCCGCCATACGTGGGGTCGGCGAGGAGCGAGATGAACGGCACCCCGGCCTCGCCGAGCCGGGCTACGGCCTGGCTGGTCTTGGCCATCTGCATGAGCGAGATACAGCCTTCCTGCATCCTTGCTCCTCCGGATGCGGAGATCACCAGCAGGGGGGTGCGGTTCTCGAGCGCCAGCTCCGCGGCGCGGGTGATCGTCTCGCCCACAGCACCGCTCATGCTTCCGCCGATGAAGCTGAAGTCAATCGCCGCCAGCACCACCGGGAACCCCTCGACCTCGCCCGTTCCGTACAGCGCGCCGGACTTGAGCCCGGTCTTTCGCTGGGCGTCGCGGATCCGGTCCGGGTAGGGCTTGGAGTCGGTGAAGGAAAGCGCATCGAGCGGCTCCAGATCGTGGTCGCGCTGCTCGAAGCTGTCTTCGTCCAGGAGCTGCTCCAGCCGCTCGGAGATACGGAGCCGGAAGTGGTGGTTGCACTCGGGGCAGACGCCGAGGTTCCGCTTCAGTCGCTTGTGGTAGATGAAGGCATCGCACGCAGGGCAGCGAAACCACTCGGTCGAGGCCGCACGGCTGGTGGTCGATGCGGTCGCCTCAGCCACCGAGCGCCTCCGAGCTCAGACGTCGATCCTCGATGAGCATTCGTCGGTAACTCGCAAGTGAGGCCGCCAGAGCGGCGTCTACTTCCTCCTGGCTGGGGCGGGCTCCCGCGGCTTCGTCATCCTCCTCCTCGCTGAGGAACGTCGTGACGTTGGTACCGAGGCCGTGGGGTTCGATTGCCGCAACCTGGCGCGCGAGGTCCCGAGCACGCTGCCGGTCCCCGCGGCGGATCTCGCCCTGAAGCATCCCATGCAGCGGGTAGACCTCATGACCCGGGACGTCGTCGAGCTCACGGAGTCGTTCGAAGGCCGCCTGGGCCTCATCCAGGGCATCGACGGCGAGGCTGAGCTCCGCCACGTCGAGCCACGCAAGGCGGTCCTCGGGAGCGCTGTCTGCGACCAGGCGTGCCTGTGCCAGCGCGTCCCCGTACTCGCCCTGTGAGCGGTAGATGTCCACCAGGCTGATCGACGCGCTGGAGGTACCCGGAGCCGCTTCCGCCGCTCGCGCGAGGATGGCCAGGCCCTCCTCCTGGCGGCCCGCCACCATCGACGTGTGGCCGAGATGGGCGAGCGCCGCCTGATCTGAGGGGTCAAGCTCCACCGCCCGCCGGAAGGCGCCGTCCGCTTCGGACATTTCGCCGTCCGCGGCCAGGGCCTCGCCGAGGTGATGCCACGCCGAGGCATTTTCGGGGGCCAGCTCGGTCGCGCGACGCAGGTGCTCCACCGCGCTCTGGTCGTCGACCTCGATCGCGGCCCGCCCTGCCACGATCAGCAGCTCCACGTCGTCGGGTGCCTCGCTGAGCCCAGCTTGCGCCGCCTGGAGACTGCGGGCGAAGTCTGAGGAGCTGAACAGCGCCTGAGCGTGCTCCCGTGCGTCACCGACCGTCGGAGACATGACCCCCCTCTCTCACGGACTCGATTCTCTCCTCGTACCTCGTCGCCGTCAAGCGGACAGCTTCATGCCACGACCGTTTCGGATTGCGGCCAGCTCCAACCGGTGATCTCCGGGGGATCGTCGCCCAGCTCATGGACCTGCCGCCGCAGCGTCTCGCGGCGAGAAGAGAACTTGTCGATTGCCTCCCGAGCCCCTTCGACGTTGCGCACGGCGAACGCACCCGACATCCCTCGGACGAACTCGCTTACCGCGATGTCGGCACGACTCAGCGCGTCGATCGCGAGCTGGAAGCGATCGACGCCGTTCATCGCCAGCAGGTCGAATGGCGTCGTCGTCGTGCCTTCCTCGATGTATCCACGAACGTGGAAGCGCTCCTGGCGTGGACGCCGGTGGATCAGCTGGTGCACGGCCGAGGGGTAGCCGTGGAAGTTGAAGATCACCGGCTTGTCCTCGGTGAAGAGCTCCTGGAACGCATCCGCTGAAATCGCATCCGAATGGGTGCCCGGCGTGGCAAGCGCCAGGAGATTGGTCACGTTGACGAATCGCACCCTCAGGTCGGGCACCTCCTCACGCAGCAAGCTGGTTGCCGCCAGCAGCTCAATCGTGGGGATCGAACCGCAGCCCGCCAAGACCACGTCGGGCCCCTCGCCGTCGTCGTTGCTCGCCCAGGCCCATCTTGAAGCGCCTGCACGGACGTGCTCGACAGCTTCGTCCATCGAGAGCCACACGGGCATGGGGTGCTTGTTGGCGATCACCAGGTTGATGCGGCCGGTTGACTCCAGGCATTCCGCGACCGTGGCAAGCAGGGTGTTGGCATCCGGCGGTAGGTATACGCGCGAGGTCTCCTCGCGGCGGTTGAGCATCGAATTGATGAAGCCCGGCATCTGGTGCGAGTAGCCGTTGTGATCCTGTCGCCACCCCACCGACGTCAGCAGATAGTTCAGCGAGGAGACGGGCTCGCGCCACTTGGCCTCCTCCCGCGACATCTTCAAGAACTTCCCGTACTGATTGACCATCCCGTCAACGATCGGGATGAATGCCTCGTAGCAGGGAAACACGCCATGCCTACCGGTGAGCACGTAACCCTGGAGCCAGCCCTGGCAGTTGTGCTCGGAGAGCACCTCCATCACCCGGCCGTCGGCGGCGTAGTCGGGGCTGATACTGGGATCGGTGGGCCATTCATACGCGTGGTTCTCCACCTCCAGAACGGCGCCAAGCCGGTTTGAGGTCAACTCGTCGGGGCAGACGATCCGGAAGTTGCGCTCCTCGCGGTTTAGACGGAAAACGTCTGCCAGATACCTGCCCAGCGTCTCCAGCCCGCTGTCGATCTTTGCGCCCGGCGCCGGCACGTCAACGGCGCTCTGATCCAGATCGGGAAGCTTGAGCGGAACTCGCAGGTTGCCGCCGTTGACGTGCGGGTTCGCCCCCATGCGCCTGTCCTCCACCGGGCAACAGGCGAGCACCTCCTTGATCGGGCCGCCGCGCTCGTCAAACAGCTCCTCCGGGCGGTAGGACCGCAGCCACTGCTCCAGTGCTCGCGTGTGGTCGGGATTGGTTTTGGCCTGCATGGCTGGAACCTGGTGTGCCTTGGAGGTCCCCTCGATCTGGATCCCGTCGAGCTCGTGAATGCCAGTCCAGCCTTTGGGCGAACGAAGCACGAGCATTGGCCACCGCGGTCGCTCAGGGCGCCGTCCGTCTCGCGCGGCGGATTGAAGCTCCCGGATCTCTGCGTACGCCGTGTCGAGCGCGTCGGCCATTGCCTGATCCAGATCGTCTCCGGCCACGATCATGGGATGCCATCCGAAGCCCTCAAAGAGCTTCGTGAGCTCCTCGTCGCTCATCGTTCCGTAGATCGTGGGGTTGGCGATCTTGTAGCCGTTGACGTGAAGGATCGGGAGCACCGCTCCGCAGGTGGCAGGGTCGAGGAACTTGTTCGAGTGCCATGCGCCCGCAGTGGGGCCCGTCTCGGCTTCACCGTCTCCGACGATGCACGCCACGATCAGGTCCGGATTGTCAAGTGCGGCCCCGAACGCGGTGGCCAGCGCATAGCCGAGCTCGCCTCCCTCGTGAATCGTCCCGGGAACGATGGGGGCTAGGTGACTCGGGAATCCGCCGGGCCACGAGAACTGGCGAACCAGGCGCCCAAGTCCATCGCGATCCCGCGAGAGCTCGGGCTTGATCTCCTCGAGGCAGCCGTCGATCCACAGGTTCGCGAGATTGGCAGGGGCGCCGTGCCCCGGTCCTGTCACCAGTAGGACGCTGGCGTCCGTGTTGAGTATCAGCCGATTCAGCCCGGCGTAGACGAGATTGATTCCGGGCACGGTCCCCCAGTGGCCCAGCAGGCGCGGCTTGATGTGGTCCTGAGCAAGCGGCTCCTCGAGGAGATGGTTGTCCTGCAGATAGATCATCGCGACCGCGATGTAGTTGGCTGCCCGTCTGTAGAGCGCGAGCCGCTCGGATGTGGCCGATGATGCTTGGGTGGACATTGCCCCTCCTGAGTTCCGATGCCGAGCCCGATTCGAAGCCGAGGCCGCCGCAACGTAACACCCTGAACCCTCGCGTTGCAACCCGGCAGGGGAGGGGATGACTCCGATCGCCGTTGCGACGCGGGCGCGCTCCGCGCCCTCCGTGACGATCCTCAGACGATCGGCCGGCCGTCCCGGACCCTGCGGCGGAAGTCGGCCAGGTATGCGTTCATCGGGAACTGGCGCACCGCCCGCGGCATGCGGCGGGTGAGGGCGGCGTAGATCCGGATGTGAGTGTCGAACAGCCGCTGATCTCGGTCGCTCCACGGGAGGCCCAGCTCGGCACGGAATGGTTCGGGCAACCAGCCGAGCGTGAGAAATCGGCCGACTGGCCGCAGTAGTCGGTCGCAGGGGCTTACCGATCCAAACCAATGGAGCGACGAGGAACTCGAGCTGGGCGATGTCCTGGAGGTAGTGGCGAGTAACTGCGTCCATCCGGATCCTGCTGAGGCCGGCTTCCCAATAACGTGCAAACGCGTCGAGATTGGCTGGCCACATCTCATCGGTTACCTGGAGCGTCGTTCCGAGCCGCCTGCAGTACTGATAAAGACGCTCGGCCGCCGCGGGCCGGGGGTCGGCGCCGTACAGCCTGCGGTAGACGTCCGCCGTGCCCCAGTAAAGGCACGCCGCCACCCAGAGCTGCAGCTCGGGATCGAAAGCGTTGTAGGCGACGGAATCGCCGGGCTGCGAGCGGACTAAGGTGTGGGCACGGTTGACCTCCGCCCGCATCACCTCCCGCTCCTCCTCGCTCCCAAGCAGCGCAATCGCGAGGTAGGTGACTGTGGTGCGCAGGCGCTTGATCGGATGCTTGTCCACCCGCCCGCTGTCGACGCGGCTGCCCGCGACACCGTGGCCTATCTCCAGGCGGGCGAGCTGCATGATCACATTGGCGTTGCCCGCGGCCAGTCCGAAGTGTCCGAGCGCGTCCCACAGCTCCGGCGGGACCTCCTCTTGAGGCTGTTCAGGTTGTGGGGGCGCCTGAGGTGGGGGATCGATGGGAGGCGAGGGCGTTGTCAAGCCCAACGCACTCTAGATCCGCTGTGCGCTCGGCAGCGTCTCTGGGAGACTCGAAGCCATGCAGATCACGCGCAACTCACTCGACACGGCTTCCGGCCCGGCCGACTGGTTCACCGGCACCGTCTATATCGACACGATCGCCACACCCTCGCCGCCCTCTCGTGTGGGCGCCGCAAGCGTTCACTTCACGCCCGGCGCACGGACGGCCTGGCACACCCATCCCTATGGCCAGACGATCTTTGTCACCGAGGGCATCGGGCTCTGCCAGCGCCGGAGCGGGCCGGTTGAGCAGATCCGCCCCGGCGACCGCGTCTACTTCGAACCCGGCGAGGATCACTGGCACGGCGCGTCGCCCACTCGCTTCATGACCCACATCGCGATCCAAGAGGCCGACGAGTCCGGCAGTCCCGTCAGCTGGGGCAAGCATGTGAGCGAGGAGGAATACAACGCGGGTCGCGCTTCCGCGCGCATGGGCCTTGACGCTGGGTGATCAGCCAGGTGGGCCGCAACCGCGCCCGCCCACGACTGCCCTCGACCGTGAACCCGAACTGGGCCACCCTCGACTTTCCGCCGCACCCCTCGCGCGCGCCTGCCGGGCCGACTCCGCCAAGCGGTGAGCTTGAACCGTCCAGTCCCGACGGTGACCTGGGCCTTACGCTGAGTGGTTCAGTGGCTAGAGCTCGCCGAGACCGAGCTCTTGGCCGAGCGTTCCTTCAGCCAGCGCCGTCTCGCCGAGGCGGCTAGCTTGATACGTCGACGCCCGGCCGTGGCTGTCAAAGGCGCGGCGCGTAAGCAGATCGGCGTGTTCGAGAACGCCTAGAGCCTCGATCACGGGACCGAGGAGCGGTTGCCGGTACTTTCCGAATAGCCCCATGGCGCGCGAGCATACGCCGCGAGACGGCGCTTGCCCGAACTTTGGCAATTTAGGTGCGCATATGACATCTGAATTGCCAAAGTTCGCGGCCGCAACGAAAACCCTGCGGGGTTTCGCGCGTCTGCACACCATGGGCGATGCTGGGCTCGAACCAGCGACCTCCGCCTTGTCGAGACGGCGCTCTCCCAGCTGAGCTAATCGCCCGGGAGGACTCGTAATGTAGCGGTGGACGGGGGCTACACTGGAGCTGAGCGATGCGGCGGGATCTCGTGTCGAGGGTCATAGCGACGATCGTTGCGGTAGCTGTGGCGATTGCCGTCGGGCCCGTGCTCGCCGATGCGGCGGGGACCCAGACGACAGTGAAGGTGAAGCCCAGGACAGGTTCGCCGACAACGCGCTTTGTGGTCAGCTTTAGGGCGCCCGACGCCAGCTCCCAAGGAGCGTTTCAGATCCGCTACGAGGTCAGCGCAAGCGGGCAGGGCAACGGGTGTGCGCAGGGTGAGGGCACGTTCGCGACGGCGCCGCGCAAGGGAGCCCTGGTCAAGGTGGTGCTCTCGCCGGGGTCGGCACGTTGGTGTGTCGGCACCTACCACGGCAGCGTTCAGGAGCTGCGCGGGCCACAGTGCGCGCGCGGCATGGTGTGCCCGGAGTTCGTGACCGTGGTCAGGACCATCGGCCGCTTCCACTTCACCGTTCGAGCCGGGACGAGGGGCGCCGATCACACTCCTCCGACCTTCGGTGGCCTTCAGCGGGCGTTCGCCTGCACGCCCGGCCCGCAGCGACCAGGACAGACCACGCCGTACACGCTGAGCTGGAATCCGGCCACGGACAACGTGACGCCCAGGTCCGCGATCGTCTACGACATCTACATGGCGTCCTCGGCAGGTGGCGAGGACTTCTCGCACCCCACCTGGATCACTCCTGGAGGCGCCACCAGCTATCGCACGCCCGGGCTGCCCTCGCACGGGCAGGTGTACTTCGTCGTCCGCGCGCGCGATGAGGCAGGAAACGAGGACACCAACCGCATCGAGCGGGCGGGCGTCGACCCCTGCGTCTGAGGCTCGCCAGGCGAACTTCGGCACTGGGCGTCACCATGACGACGCTGAGCGCCAAAGTTCGCCTTGGCTCGCGGCTAGCATCCGCCGCCGATGGAGGTAAAGCTTCCCGACGGCAAGCTCCTGACCTTGCCCGACGGCGCCACCGGTGCCGATGCTGCCGCGGCGATCGGCCCTGGTCTTGCCCGGGCGGCGCTCGCGGTAAAGGTGGACGGCGAGCTGCGGGACCTGAGCCGAACCCTGCCTGACTCTGACGGTGCGGCACCTGCCGAGCTCGAGATCATCACCGACCGCAGCGGTCCCGAGGCGCTCAGCCTGATCCGCCACGACGCAGCCCACGTGCTGGCGGAGTCGGTCATGGAGCTCTACCCCGGGGTGAAGATCTCGATAGGGCCGCCGATCGAAGACGGCTTCTACTACGACTTCGATTTCCCCGACGGGACTTCGATCTCGGACACCGACTTCGAGCGGATCGAAGCGAGGATGCGCCAGCACATCGCGGCCGATGAGCCGTTCATGCGGCAAGACGTGCCGGCGGACGAGGCGCGTGAGCGCTTTGCGGCCGAGCATCAGGATTACAAGGTGGAGCTGATCGAGGACCTGGTTCGCGATCAGGGTGTGGAGACGGTGTCGCTTTACACGAACGGCCCGTTCACCGACCTGTGTGCCGGGCCCCACGCGCCGGGCACGAAGCGGATCAAGGCGTTCAAGCTCCAATCGGTCGCCGGCGCCTATTGGCGAGGAGACTCCAGCCGCCCGATGCTCACGCGCGTGTATGGAACTGCCTTCTTCTCGCCGGCCGAGCTGGAGGCTTACCTGGAGCGTCTGGAGCGGGCTCGCGCCAACGACCACCGTCGGCTCGGCCCCCAGCTGGGCCTTTTCACCTTCTCCGAGGTGTCGCCTGGAGCTGCCTTCTGGCTGCCCCCAGGGACGGAGGTGTTCAACTCCCTGGTCCAGCTGAGCCGGGAGATGGGACGTGAGCGCGGCTATCTGGAGGTAAAGACTCCTCAGATCTACGACAGCTCCCTGTGGGTGACCTCGGGTCATTGGGACAAGTACCGCGACAACATGTTCGTGACCGAATACGAGGGCCGGCAGATGGCGATCAAGCCGATGAACTGCCCAGGCCACTGCCAGCTCTACGCGATGCAGCGGCACTCCTATCGGGACCTCCCGGTGCGCTACTGGGAGCCAGGGCTGCTTCACCGCCGGGAGCCCGGAGGCGTTCTTCACGGGCTGTTGCGGGTGCGCCACTTTGCTCAAGACGACTCGCACATCTTCTGCACCGAGGAGCAAATCCAAGATGAGGTGGTGGGTTGCCTTGAGTTTGCGTTTGCCACCTATGACATCTTCGGCCTCGACGTCCGCCTCGAGCTCTCCACCCGCCCAGAACAGCGGATCGGCTCAGACGAGCTGTGGGATCGCAGCGAGGCTGCGCTGAAGGGCGCACTCGAGGCCCAGGGGCTCGACTACGAGCTCAACCCAGGCGATGGGGCGTTCTACGGTCCCAAGATCGATATGCACATGACCGATTCGCTGGGCCGCTCCTGGCAGCTGGGGACAGTCCAGCTCGACTACAACTTCCCGGAGCGCTTCGGGCTCGTCTACACCGGCGCCGACAATGCAGAACACCGTCCGGCGATGATCCACAGAGCTCTGATGGGGTCATACGAGCGATTCATCGGCATCTTGCTCGAGCACTTCGCCGGCGAGCTCCCTTTCTGGCTGGCGCCGGTCCAGTCCATCGTCCTGCCGATCTCCGACCGCCACCTGGTGTACGCAGGGTCGGTGCGCGACGGCATGCACGCCGCGGGCATCCGTGCCCAGCTCGACGGGCGCACGGAGTCGGTCTCAAAGAAGGTCCGTGACGCTGAGCTGCGAAAGATCCCTTACCTGCTGGTGGTGGGCGATAGGGAGGAGCAGAATCGACAAGTATCCGTGCGCGAGCACCGCAAAGGGGACCAATCGACATCGGACCTCGAAGCGCTGATAGGGCGCCTGCGCGAAAAGATTGAAACCCGGGTCAGGACGTAGATACGCAGCTATACTCGCTTAACGTTGATCACAGAGTTCCAGCACACGCGGCCCGGCACCGCTTGATTTCTCCCCGCAACCGAAGCTAGTGCCGGTCCCCAAGAAGTTCGACCGGCGACCACCGGAGCGGGACCCGACTCGGATCAACGACCGGATTCGCGTTCCTGAAGTTCGGCTGGTGGGCGAGGACGGCAAGCAGATCGGCGTTATAAAGACCGACGAGGCGCTCGCCTATGCGCAAGAGCGGGACCTCGACCTGGTCGAGGTGGCGCCTGATGCCCGCCCACCCGTGTGTCGCGTGCTCGACTACTCCAAGTACAAGTACGAGCAAGCGCAGAAGCAGAAGGCGGCGCGTAAGCACCAGCAGCAGATCACCATCCGCGAGATCAAGTTCCGGCCCAAGATCGCCCAGAACGACTACGACACCAAGAAGGGTCACGTTCGTCGCTTCCTCGTGGGCAAGGACAAGGTCAAGATCACGATCATGTTCCGCGGACGCGAGGTGACCCATCCCGAGCGTGGGACGGCGCTACTGGACCGGCTGTCAGAGGACCTGGCCGATGTGGGGGTGATCGAGCAGTCGCCGCTCCAGGACGGGCGCAACATGACGATGCTGCTGGCACCGTCCAAGGCGGTGCTGGCCGGGGAGCAGGACAAGCCCGCACAGGACGGCGCGGCGGAGTCCAGCGACGGCGAGACGCCCGAGGCCCCTTCCGGGGAGGACGGTAGCTCCGGCGAGGGTCGAGCCGACGCCGGGGCCGCCTCGAAGTCCGCCGCTGCCTGAGCGCAATAGCCTGCTTTACTAGCTGGCTCCATGCCGAAGATGAAGACCCATTCGGGCGCCAAGAAGCGCTTCAAGCTCACCGCCACCGGCAAGGCGCGGGGCCGTCGCGCGTTCTCGTCCCACATCCTCGAGAAGAAGTCGCCCAAGCGCAAGCGGCGGATGGCCCGTCCCTCGGAGATCTCCAAGCATGACCGCAAGCGAGTGATGACGCTCCTCGGAGCGAAGCGCTCATGACGAGGGTCAAGCGCTCAGCCCATGCCCGCAAGAAGCGGCGCGCCACCCTCCAGCTGGCCAAGGGATACCGCGGCGATGCCAGCCGGCATTATCGCGTCGCCAAGGAGGCGGTCCTCAAGGCCGATCAGTACCGGTATCGGGACCGGCGCAACCGCAAGCGTGACTTCCGGCGGCTCTGGATCACGAGGATCAACGCCGCAGCGCGCCAAAACGAGCTGTCCTACTCCCAGTTCATGCACGGCCTTCAGCTTGCGGGCGTGGAGCTTGACCGCAAGATCCTCGCCGACATGGCCGTCCGCGACGCGGACACCTTCCGACGCTTTGCCGAGCGCGCCCGAGAGGCGCTGGCCGCCGGCTGACCAAGAGGCCGAACGACCAGCATCCAAACCGGGCGCCGCTCCGAAGGAGCAGGCGCCCTTTTCAGTTAATGACGATAACCAGCCAGCACAACAACAAACTGAAAGAGATCCGGAAGCTTCGCCAGCGCCGTCGCTGGCGCGAGCGCTCCGGCCGGTTCGTGGCCGAGGGCGAGGACCTGCTCGAAGCAGCCGACGCCGCAGGCTGGCCAGCCGTCGAGCGCTACTGCGCCGCGGGAAGCGGGCTGACCGGGGTCGAGGTGGACCCGGAGCTGCTGGCGTCGGCCTCGGGCCTCGGATCGGGCACCCGCACTCTGGCGGTGTACGAGGAGCGCTGGGCCGATGCCCCGCGCGGACCGCTATGCGTGTACCTGCACGGCGTGTCCGATCCCGGGAACGTGGGCGCCATCCTGCGCAGCGCCGCCGCGTTCGGCGCCTCCTGCGTGGCGCTGGGTCCGGGCTGCGCTGACCCATTCAGCCCCAAGGCGGTCAGGGCGAGCATGGGCGCCGTGTTCGCGGTGCCGATGATCAGGGGCGATGCGGGCGCCCTGCCGGGCGCCACGATCGCCCTCGTTCCGGGGCGCGGCGTCGCCCTCGCTGACGCGCTGGCCGGGGTCGGCCCGGAGGCCACGCTGCTGATCGGGGCGGAGCGAGAGGGTCTGCCCAGCGAGCTCGTGGACGGCGCCGACCACGTTGCCCACATTCCGATCGCCACCAACTCGCTCAACGCGGCGATGGCGGCGACCGTCGCGCTGTACGAGCTCGCAAATAGGATGGCCGGATGAGCGACCAGCTCGAGCACATCGCCCGCATCCGGGCTGAGGCCGAGCAGGCGATCACCGGCGCCGGTCACACCCGGGGCCTGGAGGAAGCTCGGATCAAGTATCTGGGGCGCAAGGCCGAGCTCCCTAATCTCCTGCGCTCGGTAGCCCAGCTGCCGCCGGATCAGAGGGCGGCAACCGGAAAGGCGGCCAACGAAGCCCGCCAGTCGATCGAGGCACTGATCGAGCGGCGGGCCGCCGAGCTCAGCGGTCACGAGCTTCAGGAGCGGCTGGGGGAGGATCGGATCGACATCACGCTTCCCGCGGATCCGCCGCCGCGTGTCGGCTCTCTGCACCTCATCAACCAGACCCGCCGGGAGCTGGAGGACGTGTTCATCGGCCTCGGCTTCAACGTGGCGGAGGGTCCTGAGGTGGAGACCGCCTATTACAACTTCGATGCGCTCAACACGCCGGTGACCCACCCGTCCCGCCTGACAACCGACACGTTCTACGTCAAGCCGGCGGATGACCTGTTCAGCCCGGACACATTGCTTCTGCGCGTCCACACCTCGCCCGTACAGATCCGGGCAATGCAGGAGCAGCCGCCGCCGCTCTACATCGTGATGCCCGGCAGGACCTACCGGCCTGACTCCGATGCCACCCACACCCCTCAGTTCCACCAGCTGGAGGGACTGGCGGTCGACACCGACGTCACGCTCGCTGATCTCCAGGGCACGCTGCTGGCGTTCGCCCGCGCGATCTTCGGGCCGGAACGCCAGGTGCGGATGCGTCCCCACTTCTTTCCGTTCACCGAACCGAGCGTCGAGGTTGACGTCTCATGCTTCAACTGCACCGACGGGGTCACCGCCGACGGCGAGCGCTGTCACCTCTGCAAGGGTGAGGGTTGGATCGAGATCCTGGGGGCCGGGATGGTCGACCCAAATGTCTTCGAGCACGTACGCGAATACGGATACGACCCCGAGCAGGTCCAGGGTTTCGCATTCGGCATGGGGATCGAGCGGATCGCGATGCTCAAGCACGGCATCCCAGACCTCCGCGTCTTCTACGACAACGACATCCGCTTCCTGGAGCAGTTCGGCTAATGAAAGTCCCCGTCCACTGGCTGCGCGAGTACTGCGATCCCCAGCTCTCAACCCATCAGCTCGCCGATCGGCTGACCATGACCGGTACCAAGGTCGAAGCGATCCACAACCACGGAGTCGGGGCCGTGGAGGCGTTTGTGGTCGCCCGGGTGCTGAACGTGGAGCGACATCCCGATGCCGACCGCCTCACGGTGTGCTCGGTTGACGCCGGAGAGGGCCACCCCAGACAGATCGTGTGCGGAGCACCGAACGTCGCAGCTGGGCAGACGGTGGCGGTCGCCAAGCCCGGCGCGGTGATGCCCGACGGTACGAAGCTGGGGAAGGCCAAGCTCCGCGGGATCGAGTCCGACGGCATGATCCTGGCGGAGGATGAGCTCGCGATCGGGACCGAGCATGCCGGGATCCTGGAGCTCGAAGCCGACTCGGTGGCACCGGGAACTCCGCTCGCCCAGCTGCTTGAGATCTCAACCGACGTGCTTGAGCTCGAGATCACCTCCAACCGTCCCGACTGCCTGGGCGTCTACGGCGTTGCCCGCGAGGCTCACGCTGCCACCGGTGCCCCGCTCAGTCCGTCGCCGTGGAGCGAGGACGCGGGGAGCTCCGGGCCTGTGGACGGCATTCAGATCGAGGTCGACTGCCCAGACCTATGCCCGCGCTTCACGGCGCGCGTGTTCGACGAGGTGAGGATCGCCCCGAGTCCTTCCTGGCTCAAGGCACGGCTGATGGCGGCTGGACAGCGTCCCATCTCCAACGTCGTGGACATCTCCAACTATGTGATGTTGCTGACGGGGCAGCCGCTGCACGCGTTCGACTACGACCGCATCGCGGGCGGTCGGCTGACGATCCGCCGCGCACAGGGGTCCGAGGAGGTTGAGACGCTCGATCAGCAGACGCGGCTCCTCGATGCGGAGATGGTGGTGATCGAGGACGCCCAGGGGCCCACCTCGATCGCGGGCATGATGGGTGGCGCGCGGTCCGAGGTCCACGCGGACACAACCCGCGTGCTGATGGAGGTTGCCAACTGGAACGGCCCCAACATCCACCGCACCTCGCTGAAGCTGGGGCTCCGTACCGAGGCCTCGGCAAGGTTCGAGAAAGGGCTTGCGCCGGAGCAGGCGCTGGAGGCCCAGGTGGTGGCGACGAGGTTGATGGTCGAGCTGTGCGGCGCCAGCGTGCGCCCTGGGACGGTTGATGTCGGCGGTCCTGGCCCAGCGCCTGCGCCAATCCTGCTGCGTGAGGAGCGCGTGACAGGGTTGCTGGGGAGAGCGATTCCACGCCCGCGCCAGAAGGAGATTCTGGAGTCGCTGGAGTTCGAGGTCGCCGAGACGGGCGGCGGTTTCGACGTCGTCCCGCCCGCCTTCCGCCGGGGCGATGTCACTCGGGAAGCCGACCTGATCGAGGAGGTAGCGCGGCTTGGCGCGATGGAGCAGCTTCCCTCGACGCTGCCCGATACCAGCCGGGCCGCGCAGGCTGCCCTCGAAAGGGGCGCCACCGCCGGCGCGCGGCTCACACCGAGTCAGCGGCTGCGCCGGCGCGCCGCCGACGTGCTCGCCGCGCAGGGGCTGCACGAAGTCGTGGGGTGGAGCTTCAACGGCCCCGAGCTCCGCGACAAGCTCCGCCTCGGCCCGGAGGTCCTCGAGGTCGAGCTCGAGAACGCGATGTCAAACGAGCAGTCGCGGATGCGCACGAGCCTGCTTGGCTCGCTGCTCGATCTGGCCGCCCACAACCGTGCCCACGGAGCCGCGGCGATTGGACTGTTCGAGACCGGGGTGGTGTTCCTCCCGGCCGAGGGTAAAAGGCTCCCGAGCGAGCCCTATCACGTTGGGGCTGTGCTTTCCGGGCCGGTGCGAGAGCCGAGCTGGCGCGATCCCGATCCCCCGCCTACGGACTTCTTCGCCGCGAAGGGCGTATTGGAGGCGCTGCTGCGCGCTGTGGGTGCGGAGCTTGTGCTGGAGGCTTCGACCCATGCGTTCCTGCACCCTGGACGGCAGGCTGCGATCACGATCGCCGGCCGCGCCATCGGCTGGCTTGGCGAGGTCCACCCTCTCGTGGCCCGAGAGTGGGACTTCCCTGAGACCGTCGCTGCGTTCGAGCTGGATCTCGACGGGGTGTCTGCGCCGGAGACGGCGAACTACGAGGACCTCGTCACCTTCCCCGCCGTGCTCGAGGACCTGGCCGTCGTTGTCTCAGAGCAGGTCAAGGCTGCCCAGCTGGTCGAGGTGGTCCGCGCGGGCGGGGACCCGCTGCTGGCCAGCGTCCACCTATTCGACGTCTACCGCGATCCCGACCGACTCGGGGAGGGAAACGTCTCGCTGGCGCTGCGCCTCCAGTTCCGGGCGCCCGACCGGACGCTGACCGATCGAGAGGTGGCCGATCAGCGGGCTCGGATCGTCGAGATGATTGAGCGTGAGCTCGGGGGGTGGGTCCGTGCCTCCTAGCGTCGCCGTGTTCGGGGCTGCAGGGTTCACGGGAGCGCTGACCGCAAAGCTGCTCTACGGCCACCCAACCTTCAAGCTGCTGTGGCTCACCGCGCGAAGCGACGTCGGGCGGTCACTTGGGCAGCTCTACCCGCATTACCGCATCCCACTGGTGCTCGAGGAGCTCGACCTTGACCTGCACGCGGACGTCGACGCCGCCGTTGTGGCCTACCCGCACGGCGCGGCCGCCGAGCTGGTGGCCGACCTACGCGAGCGCGGCGTGCGGGTCGTCGACCTGTCTGCCGATTTCCGGCTGAGCGATCCGGAGGTCTATGCCGAGTGGTACCGCGAGCACCCGGCGCCCGGGCTCCTGGAGCAGGCGGTCTACGGGCTGCCCGAGCTCTACCGGGAGCAGATCCGTGATGCCGACCTGGTTGCCAACCCGGGGTGCTATCCGACGGCGAGCGTGCTGGCGCTCGCTCCGCTGGCCTCCGAGGAACTGATCGACGGGGTTGTGATCGACGCCAAATCGGGTGTCTCGGGCGCGGGCCGCGCCGCCACCGAAAAGACCCACTTCGTGACCGTCGACGAGAACGTCTCCGCCTACGGCGTCCCGCGTCACCGGCACACCCCGGAGATCGAACAGGAGCTGGGAGCGCTGGGCTGCCCCGTGGGCGTCACGTTCACTCCGCACCTGCTCCCGCTCGACCAGGGTGAGCTCGTGTCCTGCTATGCCAGCGGGAACCAGCGGCTGGGTGAGATCGACCTCCAAGAGCTGTACCGGAGCTTCTACGAGCGCGAGCCGTTCGTCGAGATCGCGCAGGCGCCACCCGGCGTCCGCGACGTACGTGAGACGAACATCTGCCGGATATCCGTGCACCGCGACGAGCGCACTGGGCGGGTGATCGCGTTCGCGGCGATCGACAACCTGTGGAAGGGCGCCGCCTCACAGGCGATCCAGAACCTCAACCTGATGTTCGGCCGGCCGGAGGGGGAGGGGATCTCGTGAGCGACACGGCGACCCAGCCCTTCTTCTCCTCGCGGTGGATCGAGCGGCCCGCTCACGTCCAGGAGCGCGAGGCCGGGCTCCCAGCCGGCTTCCGGGCGGCGGGGGTCGCGGCCGGAATCAAGCCGTCAGGCGAACCCGACGTCGGCCTGATCGTGTCCGACTCGGCAAAGACCACCAGCGCCGCCCGCTTCACCCGCTCGGGAACGCAAGCCGCTCCGGTGCTGCTGTGCCTGGATCGCTGCGACCTGGACGGGATTCGCGCGGTGGTGGTCAACTCAGGCAACGCAAACGCCGCCACCGGCCTGACCGGGCTGGAGGACGCCACCAAGATGCAGGCGCTCGCCGCATCCGGTTGCGGCGTGGATCCGGCGAGCGTCGCCGTCGCCTCCACCGGCGTGATCGGGGTGCCGCTGCCGATGGACTCGGTCACCTGGGGGATCGACGCTGCCGAGCGTCAGCTTCGCTCCGAGGGAGACGGCGATTTCGCCCAGGCGATCCGCACCACGGACGCGTTTGCCAAGCGCGCCTGCCTCGATGTTGTCCTGAGTGCCGGGACCGTTCGCGTGACCGCCCAAGCCAAAGGGGCGGGAATGATCTCGCCCGGGTTTGCGACGCTGCTCTGCTTCATCCAGAGCGATGCCGAGCTGGCTCCGGAGGTCTGTGACCTCCTACTCGGAGTCACGGTCAAGCGGTCGTTTGAGCGGATTTCGGTCGACGGGCAGCTCTCGACCAGCGACACCGTGATCCTCCAATGCAGCGGCGAGTCCGGGGTGCGTATTGAGCCTGAGACCGAGGATGAGCTGCGCTTCGGCGAGGCGCTCGACGCGCTGCTGCGACAGCTGGCCCTCCAGATCGTGCGCGACGGCGAGGGCGCTCGGCGTGTGGGCCGGCTGATCGTCCGCGGCGGAGACCAGCACGCGGTGGACCGGGTCGCCCGCGCAGTCGCGGACTCCTCTCTGGTGAAGACAGCCCTTTACGGCGGAGACCCCAACTGGGGCCGCATCGTGCAGGCAGTGGGGATGGCGATGCCTGGCACGGCGCCACTGCCGCTCGATATTGTCCTCGAGGGCGTGCAGGTCTGCTCGCGGGGCGCGCACGTCCCGTACGACGCGGCGGCGCTGACGGCCGCGGTTGCGCGGGAGGAGGTCGAGTACGAGATCTCCCTGCCCGGCGAGGGGGCCGAGACGGAGCTGTTCTTCTCAGACCTGGGGCACGAGTACGTGACGATCAACGCGGAATACACGACGTGAGAGACATCGCCACACTCCTCGAGGCGCTCCCGTACATCCGGGAGTTCCACGGCCGCACCGTGGTGATCAAGTACGGCGGCGCGGCGATGACCGACCCGGCGCTCAAGGAGGACTTCGCGCGGGACGTCGTTCTGCTCAAGTACGTGGGGATGAACCCCGTCGTCGTCCATGGCGGCGGCCCGGAGATCACCAGCTACATGAGGAGACTGGACCTGCCCGTGGAGTTCGTCGAGGGGCTGCGGGTGTCGGACCCAGAGACCGTTGAGGTGGCAAAGATGGTGCTTGTCGGCAAGGTCAACAAGGACATCGTGCTCCTGATCAACCACCACGGACAGCCCGCCGTCGGGCTCAGCGGGGATGACGGGGGCCTGTTCCGGGCGGCGCGCCAGGCCGCGCCCAGCGGCCAGGACATCGGATTCGTGGGACGGATCGAGCGAGTCGATGTCGAGCTGCTCAACCGGATCTCGGCGGACTACATACCGGTCGTGGCAAGCGTGGGTGCTGACCGCGACGGCGACTCATACAACATCAACGCCGATGAGGCGGCTGGCGCGGTGGCCAGCGCACTGGGCGCCTACAAGCTGATGTTCCTGACGGACGTAGCCGGTTGGCTGCGTGACCCCGATGACCCCTCCACAGTGATTTCCGAAGCAGCCGCCGATGAGGTGGAGGCGCGCCTGGGGAGCGTGGCAGGGGGAATGGCTCCGAAGCTCCGGGCCTGCGTGCAGGCGATCCACGGCGGGGTGTCCTCAGCTCACATCGTCGACGGACGGGTGCCACATTCGCTGCTCCTTGAGCTGTTCACCGACGCCGGGCAGGGCACCAAGATAGGGCCCGCGGGATGAGCGACCGGTCTGCCACCGCGCATCCTGCCGGGGCGTCCCTGGCGGACCTCCAGGAGCTGGAGGCTCGCTACGCAATCCCCACCTACGCCCGAAATCCGGTCCAGTTCGTGCGCGGAGAGGGCTGCCGACTGTGGGACGAGGAGGGCAACGAGTACCTGGATTTCCTGGCCGGGATCTCGGTACTGAACGTGGGGCATTCTCATCCCCGGATCGTGGAGGTGGTGCGCGACCAGATCGGTCGGCTGACCCACGCCACCAACCTCTTCTACACCGAGCCCGCGCTGAAGCTCTGTGCCCGTCTGTCCGAGAGCTCCCTCGGGGGCAAGGTGTTCCTCACCAATTCAGGGGCCGAGGCGATTGAGGCCGCGCTCAAGCTGGTCCGCCGAGCCAGGCCGCGGGGCAAGGTGGTGGTACTGCATGACGCGTTTCACGGGCGCACCTACGGCGCGCTGTCGGCGACTCCGCAGGAGTCCAAGCAGGCCCCGTTCGCTCCCCTGGTACCGGGGTTTGAGGCTGTGCCCAAGGATCCCGGGGCGGTGGACGCCGCGGTCGACGAGCAGACCGCTGCGCTCCTGCTCGAGCCAATCCAGGGCGAAACCGGGATCAACGTCCTCCCCGACGAGCTGCTCCTGACCGCTCGCGCGGCGTGCGACCGCGCTGGGGCGGCACTGGTGTTCGACGAAATCCAATGCGGGATGGGCCGCACGGGAACGCTGTGGGCGTACGAGCAGAGCGGCGTGGTTCCCGACGCAATGACCAGCGCCAAGGCGCTGGGCGGTGGCCTCCCGATCGGTGCGCTGATCACCGGCGAGCGGCTCGCGGACGTGCTCCGCCCCGGCGAGCACGGTTCGACGTTCGCCGGCGGCCCGGTCGTCGTCTCCGCGGCGCTGGCCGCGGTGGACATCTGCTCTGACCCCGAGCTCCTCGACAGGGTGCGGGCGCTCGGCGAGCGTCTGGCGGCTGCGCTCGCCGAGCTGCCCTACGTGGCCGGCGTCCGCGGGCGGGGTCTGATGGTGGCGATCGACATGATCGACGGGGTTGACGCCACGGAGCTGGCCCGACGCGCGCTGCTTGAGCAGCGCGTCGTGGTGAACGCCACCAGCCCCGGAACCATCCGCCTCGAGCCACCGCTGGTGGTCTCCGAGGAGGAGATCGACGAGGCGGTCAACAGGCTGGGAGCATTGCGGTGATGGAAGCCGACACCCAGCCCACGGCCTCCTACGAGGCCCGGCCGGGCGAGGTCCATCGAGTGCTGCTCCTCTACAGCGGCGGACTCGACACGAGCGTGATGCTGAAGTGGATCCAGGAGCGCTACGACGCCGAGGTTGTGGCGCTCACCGTGGACCTGGGCCAGCCGGGCGAGGACTTCGACGTCGTCCGTGGCAAGGCGCTTGCGCTGGGTGCGGTCGACTGCCAGGTGGTCGATGCCCGGGCGGAGTTCGCGCGCAAATATGTCCTGCCCGCGATCAAGGCGAACGGCGTATACGGCTTGGGGTATCCGCTGTTCACTGCGCTGGGGCGCCCGCTGATCGCATCGAAGGCCGTGGAGTACGCGCGGCGGAGCGGGTGCGACACAGTCGCCCACGGGTGCACCGGCAAGGGCAACGACCAGGTCCGGATCGAGGCTACGGTCGCGACGCTGGCTCCCGAGCTGAAGGTGATTGCGCCGGTCCGCTCCTGGCGGATGGGACGCGAGGAGGAGATCGCTTACGCGCGCGAACACGGGATCCCGGTGAAGGGGGGCACCGAGGTGGCTCCCTACTCCATCGACGACAACCTGTGGGGTCGCTCCAGCGAGGGCCGCTGGATAGAGGAGCTTGACCACGCACCTGAGGACGACGTGTTCCAGCTGGTAACCCGCCCGCAGGACGCTCCCGACGAGGCCGAGCAGGTGACCGTGGCCTTTGAGCGTGGCGTGCCCGTGGCTCTGAACGGCGAGCGACTGGACCTGGTCGAGCTCCTCCAGCGCGCGGCCGAGGTCGGGGCGCGTCACGGGGTGGGGATCGTCGACCACATCGAGGATCGCATCGTCGGGCTCAAGGTTCGCGACATCTACGAGGTGCCCGCCGCCGCAATCCTGCTGGCGGCCCACCAAGAGCTCGAGAAGCTCGTGGGGACGATCCACCAGAACCAGCTCAAGCCGATCCTCGATCAACGCTGGGCCTACCTGGTGTACGCCGGCCTGTGGTGGGAGCCCCTGCGGGAGGACCTCGATGCCTATATGGATGCCGCCAACGAGCAGGTGACGGGGACGATCGGCCTCCAGCTCTACAAGGGGTCGGCGCGCGTGGTCAGCCGGGAGTCCCCCAACGCTGTCTACGACCCCCAGCTGGCCACGTTTTCGGAATCAGGCGGGCTGTTCTCCCAGGCTGCCTCGCCAGGCTTCATCGAGCTTTTCTCGCTCCAGTCACGGATGGCTTGGCGGGTCAGGCACGGCGACCGGGAGTAGCGCTCGTTGCGCCGTTCTCCGGGCGCGTCGAGTAACGTGCTTTGCGGGAATGAGGCGCGGTGATGGAGGTGCGGTGCGGCGAGGCGTTCTGACTGTGGCTGTACTGGCTTTGGGCGCGCTCGCACTGGCGCTGTGGCTGACGCTTCCCGGAGAGTCGGAAAGCGCGCACGGCGCGCTGACCGCCCAAGGCTGTCCCCCCGGGATGAATCCGGCCGAGGGCCCCGGCCGTGAGCAAGCAGATCAAAAGGCCGCCGAGTCCGACGCCCACGTCGTCTGCGCGCCCCTGGGTCAGCCCGAGACATTCCAGGATCTCATGGCGACGAGCAGCGAGCTCGGCGCCCGCGAGAATGCGCCGTTTGCCAGCGGCGCTCCCGGTGCCTACATGCACGCGTACCTCCAGAGCCGGGCGCTGCCGCCGGCCGCCGGCGACACGTCGACCGGCCAGACGTGGACCCAGGCCGGGGTACCGCCGGAATGCGCCGCCGAGACCTCCGACCACAGGACGTGCCCGCCACCCGGAGCCGAGAACGGCCAGTACGCCAGCGTCGGGACTTTGGGCTTTCGCACCCTGTCCGGGCGGATCTCGGCCTTCGCCTACGACCCGACGTGCCAGCGGGCACTACTTCGCCGCACCGGTTGTGGGAGGGGTATGGGAATCCATCGACGCAGGCGCCACCTGGCGCTCCATCGGCGACGGACTGCCCACGCAGGCAGCTGGAGCAATCGCATACGACGCCCCGCTTCGTCGGGTCATCGTGGGGTCAGGCGACAACTCCTTCGGAGTAGACGGAATCGTCGGCCACGGCGCGTTCTACTCCGACGACGACGGGCGCACCTGGCATTCGGCCTCCGGCATTCCGGATCTGAGCCTCAGCTTCAAGCTGCTCGTCTCACCCGCTGACGCAAGCGGCCGCACGGTCTACGCCGCCACGAGCAAAGGTCTGTTCCGATCAAACGACGGAGGGGCCTCGTTCGTCAACGAGAATCTGCCGACCTCGCCGCCTGGCTATAGCCCCAACTGCGCGGGCAATACCAGCGGTGGCCTGTGCTACTTCGCCAACGACGTCACCGATGTTGTCGATTAAGCCGAGCAGCACGGCCAACGGCCCCGCGGGCGCGGTGATCGCCGCCGTCGGCTGGCGGGCGGGGCAGAAGCAGGACCTGGATCCCTCGGGCAACCCGGTGTCGGGTTGCACGCTGAACGGCGCGGCCACGCCGTGCCTACAGGCGCCGCAGAATGGGCTCTACTCCTCGGCCACCGGGCAGCCCGGAAGCTTCAGCTATATCGCGCCGAGCGGGACACCTCCGCAGAGCCTGCCCGCCACGGCGATTTTCGGCCGAACCGCGCTCGCCGTCGCCCATGGCGCGGGCCAGAACTCCGACGCCGTGTACGCGCTGGTGGAGGACGCGCAGAAGTTCAACGGCTGTCCCGATGTCCTTGACCAGGTGCCGCCGAAGAGCGCCTGCAACGCGACCGTGTCCGGGGAGGCCCTCGCGACCGTGCTCAACGGCATGTACGCGTCGTATGACTTCGGAAAGACGTGGACGAAGATCATGGACTCGACCCAGCTGAAACAGGCCGGGACGAACTCCGCGCTCCTGGGCCAGGCCGGTTACAACCCGGGCATCCAGGCCTGGTACAACCTCTGGGTCGAGGCCGATCCCACCGTCAGCGACCCCGGCGGGAACCCAACGCGCGTGATGTTCGGACTCGAGGAGGTATGGGAGAACAACCTGCTCCTGCCCTCTGGCGGCTCGGCACCAAGCGTCCTGGCGTCACCCTACGTGGCGTTCCCGGCGGAACCCCGGCGACCGACCCCTGGGTCGTGGTCGGCCGCTACTGGAACGCCTGCGGCGGGCTGGCCGCGACGCCGATCAGTTGCAACCAGGGACCGCCGTCCACCGGCTCGCCGATCCCGGGGACCACCACGCATCCAGACCAGCACGCCTACGCGCTGATTCCCGATGGCCGGGGCGGGGAGACGCTGCTGCTGGGCTCAGACGGCGGTGCTTACTCCCAGCACATCAACAAGGGCGGCGATTTCTCCAACGACGGCTGGGGTGACGGGCTGAACAGCACGCTGCCCACCGTGCAGCCCTACGACGCCGAGATGGCCAAGGACGGCACGATCGTCTCGGGCCTACAGGACAACGGTGAGATGAAGACCGCTCCGGACGGTCGCAGTCGGAGATCTTCGGCGGCGACGCGTTCTACACCACGATCGATCCAGATCACAGCAACAACATCATCGAGGAGTACACCTACGCCAGCCAGGTGAACCTGACCAACGACGGCGGGGCCAGCTGGTTCCCCATCCAGGCCAGCGGATGCACCGGGCGACGCCACCTCGGCCCTGTTCGCCACCCCGATCGAGCAGGACCCGACATCGCCGGGGCACATTCTGCTCGGCTGCACGCAGATCCAGGAAGCGACGAATGCCTACGCCAACCCGTGCGCTGCACCACCGGGCGCCAGCCCGGCCACCTGCCAGGTCTCCAACTCGCCGTTCAACTCGGTGTTCGACCTCAACACGCTGCCCAAGCCCAGCGGCGCCAACAACATCCCGTCGGCGCTCGCGGTCCGCGGGGCCAACGAGTACGTCGGCTACTGCGGCTACTGCGATCCCGCCACACAGCAGGTTCCATTCCAGAACGGGATAGCCACGAACGTCGGGTGGACGCAGCCCGCCGAAGATCGGGTCAGGCGATGGGTGGCACCAGGCCAGTGCGCTGTGCTCGGGCTGCCAGACGGCAAACGGGAAGCTGCCCCAGCGCTACATCACCTCGATCCAGGAGGATCCCAGCGACGCCAACACCGTCTACGTGACCATGGGTGGCTATGGGCGGCGATGGATCCCGCCCGGCTCCTTCGGCGAGGACACCTCCAACGTGGGCGTGGGCCACGTGTTCGTCTCTCACGACCACGGCGAGCACTTCACGAACATCAGCGGCAACCTCCCGGATATCGCGGCCAGCTGGACTGCGGTGCACGGTAAGCGGCTCGTCGTGGGAACCGACCTCGGCGTGTTCTACGCCTCGGCGCCGGGATCCACGAGCTACTCGACGCTGGGCCACGGATTGCCGGCCTCGTCGGTCTTCACGGTCCGGGTCAGCCCCGGGGATCCCAACCTTTTGCTGGTGTCCACGTACGGCCGCGGTGACTGGCAATACGACTTCTCCCCGCCGGCTGGCGGTGGCAACGCCGGCGGCCCCGGGGCCGGGGGGCACGGCGGCACCTTCTCCCATGGGGGGCCTCGCTGCCCCAAGCCGAGCGGGCGGATCCTGGGGCAGCGCGTCGGCCCACTCCGGCTGGGGATGAAGCGCACCCAGGCACGCCACAAGCTGCGGCTGTTCAACGTGACCTACAACCAGTTCGACGACTTCTGCTTGCGGGGCGGCTGGGGCATCCGGGCCGGCTATCCCTCGCGGGTGCTCCAGCGCCAGCTGTCTCGGCGACTGCGGCGGCTCGTCAGGGGACGCATCGTCATCGCTCTGACCGCCAATCCCTTCTACTCGGAGGCGGGCGTGCGACCGGGGCAGCCGATCCTGAAGCTGCTGCGGGTGCTCACGGGTACCCCGCAGGTCTACACAATCGGCCTCAACCAGTGGTACGTGATTCCCCGACCGCGGGCCGCCTGGGTTCTAAAAGTCCGGCACGGCGTGGTGCAGGAGGTCGGGTTGGCGGACAAGCGCCTGACCCGGGGAAGCCGCGCCGCGCTGCGGTTCATGACGAGCTTCAAGCCGGGGTAGGGGGGCGGGGGCTGCTGGGGGCGCTGGGCGCGGCGGGGCGCTCGGCGCTGGGGGCGCTCGGGGCGCCGGGCGCGGGCGTGTCGGCGCTGGGGGCGTGCCCGCGCGGCGGGCGTGTCCTATCTCCGGGTGGGCGCCCTGCGACTCACCCATGGTCTTAGACGGACCCGGGGCGCTGAACGCCCGGATGCCGGGCGCCCTGCGACTTACCCTCCGATTTTGCGGCCACCGGGTCGTGTAACGCCCGCGAAAGCCGCCGCCCCACCCCTTCCCGAAAAAGCCGCAACTAGGCATCTTCCAAGCCTGAAGCGTCCGCACGGGCACCTATCCTCGACAGGCGATCGATGAGTTCCGCATGTGCCCACCTTCACGTCCACTCCGAGTACTCGCTGCTCGACGGGGCGTGCAAGATCGAGCAGCTGGCTGCGCGCGCCGCGGCGTTTGAGCAGCCGGCGCTGGGCCTCACCGATCACGGGGTTATGAACGGCATGGTGGAGCTCTACACCGCCTGCCAGAAGCACGGGATCAAGCCGATCTTCGGGTGCGAGGTCTACGTGGTCGACGATCACGCCCGGCGCGCCCCGGGCCGGCTTGACCGGTACCACCTCACGCTGCTGGCTTCCACGCCAGGCGGCTACCAGAACCTGGTCACGTTGTCCTCCGCTGGCTTCCTGGAGGGCTTTCAGCGCGGCAAGCCGGCGGTGGACATGGGACAGATCGCCGCCCACGCCGAGGGCGTGATCGTGCTCACGGGCTGCTTGCAGTCGCGTTTCTGCCAGCACCTGTTGGCGGACCGCGCGGACCTGGCGCACGCATATGCCGATGATCTGATTGGCATTTTCGGGTCGGACAACGTCTACTTCGAGGTGCAAAAGAACGGGCTGGCCGAGCAGGAGAAGGCCAACGACGGGATCGTTCGCATCGCTCGGGAGCTCGGCCGCCCGCTCGTGGGCACGGGTGACGTGCACTACCTCGGCCGCGAGGACTTCCAGAACCACGCGGCCTTGCTGTGCGTCCAGACCAAGTCGACCCTTGCCGAGCCGAAGCTGACCTTCGACACAAACGAGTTCTACCTCCGCTCGGGCCAGGAGATGGCACAGGCGTTCGCGCAGTGGCCCGAGGCGCTGGCGTCCACCGTTGAGATCGCCGATCGCTGCAACGTCGACCTTCGAGCTGGGCCGCCAGCTGATTCCGCGCTACCCCACTCCTGAGGGAGCCACCGAGCACCAGTACCTCATCTCGCTCGTCGAGGAGGGGCTACGCCGGCGCTACGGCGACCCGCCTCCGGCTGAGGCGCTCGAGCGGGCGCGCTATGAGCTGTCGGTCATCGAGCGGATGGGCTTCAGCGGCTACTTCCTGATCGTGTGGGACTTCGTCAAGTTCGCCAAGGACTCGGGGATCGCGGTTGGGCCAGGCCGGGGGTCTGCCGCGGGATCGATCGTCTCGTTCTGCTTGCAGATCACCGATGTGGACCCGCTCCGCTACGACCTGATGTTCGAGCGGTTCCTCAACCCCGAGCGGATATCGATGCCCGACATCGACATCGACTTCTCGGTGCGCGGCCGCGAGCGGGTCATTCGCTACGTGACCGACAAGTACGGCAAGGAGTCGGTCGCTCAGATCGTCACCTTCGGCAAGATGTTCCCGCGCGCTGCCACGCGAGATGCCGCGCGCGTTCTCGGACACGACTACGGGGCGGGGGACAGGCTGGCCAAGCTGATTCCGGACCCGATCATGGGGCGTCCCCCGAGTTTCGAGGATTGTTTGAAGCCCGGGCAACCGCTGTGGGCCGAGGTCGAGCGCGATCCTGCGGCCAGGGAGATAGTCCAGGTGGCTCGAGGCCTCGAGGGGATCGTGCGCAACTCCTCGATTCACGCCGCGGCCGTGGTGATCGCCGACCGTCCGCTGACCGAGATCGTTCCGCTCCAGATCGCCGACGCGGGCACGGACGAGAACGGCGAGAAGGTGTTCCGGACGGTGACGCAGTTCACCATGAAGCCGGTCGAGGAGATTGGCCTGCTCAAGATGGACTTCCTGGGGCTGCGGAACCTGGACGTGATCGAGGACGCGCTGGACATCATCGAGCGCTCGACAGGCGAGCGGCCGGACATGACCGCGCTCCCGCTCGATGACGAAAAGACCTACGAGATGATGGCCCGCGGAGACTCCATCGGCGTGTTCCAGTTCGAGTCCGAGGGAATGCGTGAGACGCTGAAGAAGCTGGGACCGTCCGAGTTCGAGCACCTGATCGCGCTGAACGCGCTGTACCGCCCGGGGCCGATGGAGAACATCCCGGCGTACACGCGCGCCAAGCACAACCCTGAGTCCGTTACGTATGCGGACGAGCGGCTCAGGCCGATCCTCGAGGCGACCAACGGCGTGATCGTCTACCAGGAACAGGCGATGCAGATCGCCACGGAGATCGCCGGGTTCTCCGGTGCGAAGGCGGACAACCTGAGGAAGGCAATCGGCAAGAAGAACCGCGAGGCGATGGCGAAGCTCAAGCCGGAGTTCTTCGAGGGCTGCCGCAAGTCAGGCACGAGCGAGCAGGTGATAGAGCAACTGTGGACGACCAATGAGCGATCGGCGGACTACTCGTTCAACAAGTCGCACTCGGCCTGCTACGCGCTGATCGCGTACCGCACGGCGTGGCTCAAGGCCAACTATCCAGCCGAGTACATGGCCGCCCTGATCTCCTCGGTGATGGACACCAAGGACCGCGTGCCACAGTTCGTGGTCCAGGCGGAGCAGATGGGGATCTCGATCCTTCCGCCAGACGTCAACCTCTCAGACCACAAGTTCGTGGTGGTCGACGGAAACATCCGCTTTGGCCTCGACGCCGTCAAGGGCGTGGGCTACGCGGCCGTCGAGGCGATCAAGCGCGCTCGTGAGCAGGGCGGACCGTTCCGTGACCTGTGGGATTTCTGTGCCCGCGTTGACGGGCGGGCGGTGAACAAAAAGGCGATCGAGGCGCTGATCAAATGTGGCGCATTGGGCTCCACCGGGGCTACTCGGAAGGGCATGCTCCAGGTGCTGGAGCAAGCACAGGGAGCGGGCCAGAAGGCACAGCAGGACGCGCTGATCGGTCAGGGCTCGATCTTCGATGGCCTCGGAGCGGAGGCAGCCTCGCCCGTGGTGCTGAGCCACGCCCCGATCTCCCAGATCGAGTTCGAACGCGCTGAGCTGCTGGCCGCCGAAAAGGAGTCGCTCGGGCTGTTCATCTCGGCCCATCCGCTCAAGGAGGTACGCGTCGCCCTGAACGCGCGGGTCGACTGCTCGCTGGCGGAGCTGGGTGCCAAGTCCGACGGAGAATGGGTCACGGTCGGAGGGATGATCGTCCAGTCCAAACGGATCCGAACCAAGAAGGGCGATCCGATGGTGTTTGCCACGTTGGACGACTTGGAGGCCTCGGTCGAGGTGCTGGTTTTCGGGAACGCCCTGGCGGCGGCCGAGCGAGGGCTAGCGGCCGACTCCATCGTGCTGGTTCGCGGCAAGGTCGACCACAAGGACCGCGATAAAACCTGTGTGGTGGCGCAGCAGGTTGAGCCGTTCGAGCCAAGCCCGGAGGACTTGCTCCGGGCGGCCGAGGAGGCGATCCAGAGGGCCGCTCCGCCGCCGGTGCTCCGCCTCTGCCTCGATGCCAAGGCCCTCCCCGCAGCGGCACTCGGAGAGCTCAAGGATCTGCTGGCCGGGTTCCCCGGCGACGCTGAAGTGGTGATCGAGCTCCAGACCTCCACCGGTCACCGCCGGCTGCGCCTGGGCCAGGGCTTCCGGGTCAAGCGCAGCGCGGCCCTGCACGCCGAACTGGATGCGCTCCTAGGGGGCGCTATGGCCCACGGTGAGGTAGCCGGAGCGCCGCTGCCAGCCGACGCTGCTGGCGCGGCCACGAGCGCCGAGCCGCTCGCGGCGTCGGCCTGAGGCCGTCAGCTCCCGACGGCCGTGAACAGCCGCCAGTCGTCGGCGACACCCTTCAGCGGCTGGATCCCATGATCCTCGAACCGGAGCCCGGAGCCCGCCACCAGATCCCTCACAGTGCTCGAGACCAGCACCTGTCCCGGGCTCGCCAGATCGCTGATGCGGGCGGCGATGTGAACCGCAATCCCGCCGACGTCGCCGTGTACAAGCTCGATCTCGCCGCAGTGCAGTCCGACGCGGATCTGCATGCCTAGGTTTGTCGCTTTTGCGGCGATTGCGTGACCGCACTGGACCGCCCGCGCTGGGCCGTCGAACGTGGCCAGGAAGCCGTCCCCGAGCGTCTTTACCTCGTTTCCGCGAAAGCGTGCCAACTCGCTGCGGACGGTCTCATGGTGGGCTTCGAGCAGCTCGCGCCACCGGGTGTCTCCGACCTCCGCCGCGCGCGCCGTCGAATCGACTATGTCGGTGAACATCACCGTCGCAAGGACCCGATCAGGCTCCGGCCCGGAGCGAGTGCCGGTGAGGAACTCCTCGATCTCCCCCAGCACCGGCTCTGAGTCACCGGCCCACGGGGCGTGGTCGATCCCTGGCAGTTCGACGTACCGGGACCCGGGGATCCACTCGGCGAGCTTCTGACCCGCACGGCGGTTGACGACACGGTCGTCGTGTCGGTGGACGACGAGCGTGGGGACCTGGATCGTCGGCAACACAGCTCGCACGTCGACGTCCAGGAACATCTCGAAGATCTGCTGCACCATTGCGGGGCTACAGGCCGAGCGTTCCGTCCGCGCAAACAGCTCGACCACGTGAGGATCCTCGACGCAGCTCGGAGCGAACAATTCGACCATTCCTATCGCATCCTGGCCCCAATATGGGGCGATGAACTCCTCAGCCGAGTCGCGCAGTGCCTCGGCGGGCGAGGCCCACGGATAATCCGGCGCCTCGGTCGTGCGGGCCATCGCTCCGTACAGGACCAGCGCGGTGACGCGCTGCGGATGGGTGGCGGCGAACACGACGCTCAGCGGTCCGCCCTCGGAGACCCCGAGCAGCGCAGCCCGCTCTGAGCCGGCGGCATCCATCACGGCACGGACGTCGTCCACCCGTTTCTCCAGGATCGGGACCTCCGCCACCGGGTCGGACAGACCGGTCCCTCGCTTGTCGAAGACGATCAAGCGCGCGAACGAGCTGAGCCGCTCGAGGAAGCGCGCGAAGGGGCGCAGCTCCCACTGGAGCTCCAGATGGGTGGCGAAGCCGAGGACGAGCACCAGGTCGACCGGCCCGTCGCCCACCACCTGGTATGCGATCGAGACGCCATCTGATTTGGCGTACCGCGTTTGAGGCAGCGTAGTCACCGGATGCATCACCACATTAACCGGGGGAGGCCCCGCCGGCGTGAGACGGGCGCCTCAGCTCTCGCCGGGAACCCACGGGCCGTGCCAGCCCCCGAAGCGAGCCACCAGGCGGTCGGCCTCGCTGGGGCCCCACGACCCCGGTGCGTACCGAATCACCTCAGGCGGGGACTCAAGCAGCGGCTGGACGATGCGCCATGACTCCTCGACATTGTCCTGGCGGGTGAAGTGCGTGCTGTCTCCGATCAGTGCCGCGTGAAGCAGAACCTCGTAGGGCGTCGGCGCCTCGCCGCCGGCCTGGGCGAACTCCAAGTCAAGCTCGATTGGGGCAGGGCCTTGCTGGTCGGCCCGGTGGGCGTCGAGTATCAGGCGGATCCCCGTCCCCGGATCGATCCGGAAGACGATCTGGCTGGGCTCGGGCTGACGGCGTCCCAGGCGCATGAACTGCACCTTCGGTGGACGCTGGAACAGCAGGCGCAGCTCGGTCTGCGTGACGGCCAGACGCTTGCCGGTGCGGATGAAGAATGGGACGCCGGACCACCTCCAGTTGTCGATTCTCAGCTGGAGGGCGGCGTAGGTCTCCGTGCTCGAGTCCGGAGCCACGCCATCGATCTGCCGGTAGCCCTCGTACTGACCCCGGACGTAGCGAGCGGGGTCCGCGTCGTCGATCGCCCGGAAGACCGCAAGCTTGGCGTCCTTGAGCGTCTCCGGGTCCGCGGCCGCCGGCGCCTCCATCGCGGCCGCGGCGAGTACCTGGAAGAGGTGGTTGACGACCACGTCGCGCAGCGCGCCGACCGGGTCGTAGAAGCCCCCGCGATCCTCCACACCGAAGTTCTCGGCCATCGTGATCTGCACGCATGCGACGTGGTTGCGGTTCCACACCGGCTCGAGCATGGCGTTGGCAAAGCGCAGATAGAGGATCTCATCGAGGCCCATCTTGCCCAGGAAGTGGTCGATTCGGTAGAGCTGCGACTCGTCGACGTAGCGGTGCAAGTCGGCCGCCAGCTCCCGCGCGGATGCAAGGTCGTGGCCAAACGGTTTCTCCACCACCACCCGCTGGCCGTGCGCCAGAAGTCCCGCCTGCGAGAGACCCGCGATCACGGTCTCGAACAGGGACGGCGGAATCTCCAGATAGAACGTCGGGTTCTCGAAGTCCTTGAGCGCCTCCGCCACTCGCGTGAACGTCCCCGAATCCGAGAAGTCGCCCCCGACGTATGACAGCTGCTTCGCAAACCGGCCAAAGACATCCTCGTCGATCTGCTGACCGGTGCCCTCGATTGCGTCGCGTGCTCGCTGGCGCAGCTCGTCGTCACCGAGCTTCTCAACCGCCACGCCGATGACCGGACATGGGAGGAGCTCGCGCTGCTGCCAGTCGATATAGCGATTGAAACGTCATCTTTCGCGCCAGGTCGCCCGTGATCCCGAACACCACCAGGGCGTCGGCAGGGCGCGCGTGCGGTTCGGTGTTCATATGGCGCAAGCTACCGGCTCCGGGTCGGCTTGCGGCGCCGCCGGAGCCCGAAAGCCAACGCCACATCCTCTGCCGAGGGCGCCCCCCCGTCACGCCCGGTCTCAATCACACAGGGCAGGCCGCGGAATCGCGGCTCGTTGATGAACGTGGCGCAGCCCTCCTCCCCGAGCTGCCCCTCTCCCAGAACCGCGTGGCGGTCTCGGTTTGCCCCTAGGCCCACCACCGAGTCATTGAGATGAAGGGATCGCAGCCGATCCAGCCCGACGGCGCGGTCGCACTCATCCAGCGTGTCCCGCAATCCCTGCGGCGTCTTGACGTCGTAACCCGAGGCATAGAGATGGCAGGAGTCAAGGCAGACGCCAAGCCGGCGATCTCCACCCGCCGCATCCAGCAGATCCGCCAGCTCCGCGAACGAGCGCCCCAGCGTTCCCCCGGCGCCGGCTGTGTCCTCCAGGTGTAGCTCGCAACCCTCAGACGCTGCGAGCGCCATTTTGATCGTGCGACCTGCTCGCTTGATCGCCGCGGCAACGTCGCCTGTCTTGGCCGATCCGGGATGGAGCACGACTCCCGCCGCCCCAATCGCGCTACCCACCCGTAGCGACTGCACGAGCGATGACAGCGACTTGTCCCGGATCTCGCGGTCCTCGGAGGCGCAGTTGAGCAGGTACACCGCGTGGACCAGGACCGCGCGGATCCCGCTCGGGCGCTCGGCCTCGCGGAAAGCGGCGAAGTCGTCCTCGTCGTATTGGGTCGGTCTCCACATCCGCGGTGACTGGTTGAAGATCTGGATCACCTCGCAGCCGCGCTCACGGCCGCGCTCCACCGCCTTGTCCAAGCCGCCCGCGTTGGAAACGTGAGCCCCGATTAGCATGCGAATTGATCGTTCATGCGCGTTCGCTTTGCTCCATCCCCAACCGGGGCGCTGCACATCGGCGGCGCTCGCACGGCTCTCTACAACTGGCTGTTGGCCCACGCCCCGTCCATCGAGGGATCGGACGGACGAGCGGGCAAGCTGATCCTGCGGATCGAAGATACCGATCGGGAGCGCTCAACCCCGGAGAACGTGGAGCAGATTCTCGATGCGCTGCGCTGGCTCAGGCTCGACTGGGATGAGGGCCCGATCTTTCAATCCCAGCGGGCGGCCCGCCACGCCGAGGTACTGACCCAGCTTGTGGACAGTGGCCACGCGTACCGCTCGAGCGCCACGGTTGACGATGTCAGGGCTTACAAGGAGCGCTACGGATCGGATCGTGGGTTCCGCGGCGAAGCCGAGTCCGAGGGGGCGGTTCGCTTGCGGGTGCCCGACGACGGGGAGACCGTGGTCGACGACGTAATCCGCGGTCAGGCCCGGTTCCCTAACGCCAGCATGGACGACCCTGTGATCGCCAGGGCCGATGGGTCGGTGCTCTACAACTTCGCGGTCGCGGTCGACGACCTAGACGCGGGCATAACCGACGTCGTGCGCGGCGAAGACCATCTCTCGAACACCCCGAAGCAGCTCCTGGTGTTCGAGGCGCTCGGGGCGCCGGCGCCCCGCTACGCGCACCTCCCGCTGCTGCTGGGACCTGATGGGCGAAAGCTGTCAAAGCGCCACGGCGCGGCATCGGTGCAGGAGCTGCGGGACTCCGGCTACCTGGCCGAGGCTGTGGACAACTACATCGCGCTGCTGGGCGCCGGGTTCGCCTCCGACGAGGAGCATTTCAAACTGGAGGAGCTGGCCGCCCGATTCCGCCTTGAGCGAGTCTCGAAGAACCCCGCGGTATTCGACGAGCGCAAGCTGCGTCACATGAACGGCCGATGGTTGCGGGAGCTGCCGCGGGACGAGCTGGTCCGTCGGTTGGAGAAGTTCACTGGACGCAGCGGACTTGATGGGGCGGTCGAGATCGCTGCCGACAAGATCCAGACGCTAAACGAGTTCTGGCCCCTGGCGCGATTCTTCTTCGAAGGCCCCGAGCAGGACGACGAGGCGTTCAAGCGCGTGCTCGGCAGCGATGGGGCCGTCGAGACGCTCCAGGCGGCGCGAGAAGCACTGGATCTTGTGGAACCTTTCACGGTCGAGCACGTGGAGACCGCTCTACGTGCGGTGGTGGAAAGCCGGGGGGTCAAGCCCGGCGCCGTGTTCCAGCCGGTGCGCGTCGCAATCGCCGGCACGACGGTGTCACCGGGCATCTTCGAAAGCGTTGCTCTCCTGGGCAAGAAGGAGACGCTCGGACGCATCGATCAGGCGCTCGAACGGGCGTCCACCTCATAGCGCTAAACCTCAAGGGATTTGTTGCCGATAGAGGAAGTGCGCAGGGAAATTGCGCAGGGAAAACCCCCTTCGGCCCGTGGCGTCTATCTCAGGATCGAGTGAAAACCCTATGGCAACGCTAGCCGCCGTTCCCGCGCCCCCGACCGATCCATACGCCGGCCGGGAGCGTCACCACAACGAAGGTCACGGCCGTCGGCTCACGGCCGCATTCGAGGCGCTGGAGGCCTTCCCGGCCCTTGCCGAGTCTCGCAACCAGGTGCTGAGGCTGTTCGAGTCCGGCCAACCGTCCCCGTCGGATGTCGTGGCTGCGGTTGAGAGCGACGTTGCGCTCGCGGTAACCGTGCTCCGCCTGGCCAACCAGGTTGAGTCGCGGACCCGGGGTCGCGTCGAGAGCGTGGTCAAGGCAGTGGAGGTTCTTTCGCCCGAAGGCGTTCGCAAGATCGCAGGCCGAGCCCGGACTTTTGACTTCTTCCAGCGCAGCACGCTGTGGAAGGGGATGCCGGAGCGCTTCCGGCTGCATGCGATCGCCACGCAGCGGGCGGCCGACCGGCTGGGACGTGAGCTGGGCTTCGCGTCACGCGACCGGCTGATGGTCACATCGCTTTTGCACGACATCGGCAAGCTCGTCCTCGTCCATGCATATCCGGGCTATCCACGCCAGGTTCACGGCGCCGCTCGGACGCCGGAGGAGCGACTGATGGCCGAGCGCCGAGAGCTGGGAGTCGACCATGCGCTTGTCGGTGGGGTGCTGGCCAGGCGCTGGAACCTGCCGAAGACCATCGCCAGCGTGATCGAGCGCCACCATGCCGATGACACGACCGACGAGGCTTCGCTGGTTCGCCTGTCGACATGCTTGCCCATTACGCGCTGGGCGGGACGATCTCCCCCGGCGGAGATGCTCAAGGTGGGCGGAGCATTGGCGTGAACCCCGACCAGCTACGAGCGGTGATGTACGACATGCCCCTGTCGGGTTCGACCGCTACTCCGCGTCGAATCGATCCGTGCCCAATGTCCGGCCGGGAGCTGGAGGTGGTCCGGCGGCTGGCACGGGGCATGGTCTACAAGCAGATCGCCGGCGAACTGGGACTGTCCACCAGCACGATCCGCACCCACCTGCACAACATCTACGGCAAGCTGGGTGCCCGTGATCGCGCCCAGGCGGTCCTGATCGCCACCGAGCGCGGCTGGATCTAGGACCCGCCGGCACCGACGGCGAGCGGGCTGGGCTTCGTTAGCCTGCGGCCGTGCGGTTTCGCGCGGATCGACCGCTAGGCCTGGCACCGGCAACCGTTCTCGACTACCGGGAACTGGCCCGCCGCAGACTGCCCCGTCAGCTGTTCGATTACGTCGACGGCGGGGCCTATGAGGAATCGACGCTGCGTGCCAACGTGGCGGACCTGGAGCGAGTACCGCTCCGCCAAGTGGTGATGCGCGACGTATCTGTCCGTGACCCCGCGGTGGAGGTATTGGGACAGCAACTGGCGCTTCCGGTCATCCTGGCCCCGGTCGGGCTGGGCGGGATGCTTGCCCGGAGGGCCGAGGTCCAGGCGGCGCGTGCGGCGCAGGAAGCCGGGGTCCCATTCACAGAGTCGACGGTCTCGATCTGCGGCATCGAGGAGGTCGCACGCTCGGTCTCGGCGCCGTCCGTGGTTCCAGCTCTATGTGATGCGTGACCGCGGGTATGCAGCGGAGCTGCTGGCTCGCGCGCGCGCCGTCGGATCGCCGGTGCTCCTGCTCACAGTTGACCTGGCCGTCGCGGGCGCCAGACACCGAGACACGCGCAACGCGGTGGTGGGTCGCTCGTCGCGGTGGGCTCAGGCGCTGAGGGCACTCGACCTCGTGAGCCATCCCCGCTGGGTTCGCGACGTGGCGATCGGTGGCCAGCCGCTGACGTTCGGCAACCTCGAGCAGGTGGTTCCTGGAGCGCGTACCCCGGCGCTTTCAGGGAGTGGGTCGACTCCCAGTTCGATCCCAGTGTCACCTGGGAGGACATCGAGTGGGTGCGCCAGAACTGGGACGGCAAGCTTGTGGTCAAGGGCCTCCTGGATCCCGAGGACGCGCGTCGTGCCGTGGAGGTGGGAGTCGACGGGGTCGTCGTGTCAAACCACGGTGGCCGCCAGCTGGACGCAGTCCCTTCCACCGTCAGGGCGCTGCCGGAGGTGGTGGACGCCGTGGGCGGCCAGGTGGAGGTCCTCGTCGATGGCGGCATACGAACCGGGCTCGACGTCGTGAAGATGGTTGCGCTGGGGGCCGGTGCGGTCCTGATCGGCCGGGCCTGGGCGTGGGCTGTGGCCGCGCGCGGCGAGGCCGGGGTCCGTCACGTCCTCCGGGTCATAAAGGCCGACATCGATGTCGCGCTGGCGCTGATGGGCCAATCCTCGATCGCCGCGATCGACCGCAACTCGCTGTACGCCGACAGCCCGCTGACTGCCACGATGCCATGACCGCCGCGTGATCTCCATCACCACCAAATCGCCGTACGCGCTCGGCGCGCTCGTGGAGCTTTACCGCTACGGGGATCGTTCACCCGGTCCCGATCGCCGAACTGGCGCGCCGCCGCGGGATTCCGGTCCAGTTCCTGGAGCAGCTGTTTGCGTCGCTGCGCAGGGCTGGGATTCTCCGATCCCAGCGTGGTGTGAGAGGCGGGTACGCGTTCGCCCGCCTCGGCGACGGGATCGCCGTGCTGGAAGTGGTTGAGCTCCTGGACGGACCGCTCGGGCAGGACGCCACCGGCGTGTTTGCGGAGGCTGCGGGCGCAGCCCGCTCGGTCCTAGCCGGCTCAACTGTCGCCGACGTGGCCGACGCCGAAGCCCGCTCGGCGGGCGCTGCCATGTACCACATCTGAGTCTCGGCCAAAGTTTGCGACGAACCAGGGGTGCCGGGGGCACCAAGCGCATTACAAACCGGCTAACAGCCGAACGGCTTGGGTGACCGGGCGCAGTTGGAACTCCATCGGCGACGCGATGATCGCGAGGACGACGCAGAATGAGATCAAGCTGATGACTGTCAAGCCGTCGTAGATGCCACCGTCGGCCAGGCCAAGCTTCGCCAGCAGCAGCGCGGGGAGGTACTGGAAGAGAGGGAAGGGACCCACCCCGTTTCCGGCAACGCTGGGAGACTTCTGAGGACAAACCACGACAGGACCACACGGGCGAAAACGCCTGACCCCTAGCGCGACGCGGTTGAAGGACGGGAAGGGACGGTCACCGATCGCTTGAAGCGCGGGCTAACTCATTCTGGCGGCGCGAAGCCTCGCAACATGGTCGATCAGCCCTGGCATTTGCCGATGGCGGCCCGGACCGCCGTGCCGCCGCCCGGATCAACCGCGTATGCCACTGTGTTCAGCGCGCCGACGTCCAAGCGCTCCTGCAGGTTCCGGGGGATGTGCGCGGTCAGGAGCGCATGGCGGGCGGACCGCGCGGCGGCAGCAGCCTGCTGCGGGGTGCCGTATACGTCAACCTCTCCGAACACCGGACGCGCGACCTGTATTCCGTCGAGGTCGTCCTGCGTGCTCAAGCCGCGGATGGCCACGGAGAGCGCGCTGCGCGGCGCCGGAAAGATGTCTCCCAGGAACTGAAAGCCCGCGTCCTTCAGGCAGCTGCGAACCGCCTGTGGCTTGAGCGGTGTCGGTGCACTCGTGCCTGAGCTCCCGCAGCCGACGAGCGGTACTGCAGCCAGCCCAATCAAGAGCGTGCCGAGCGTCTTCCTTGCCATTTGCGTGCCTTTGACCGATCGTAGTTCTGGATCCTCGAAGCGAGGTAAGAGCTTCAGAAGTCCAAGCCCACTGCTAGCCACTGCGGTCGCTACAGTCGTTTCGATGACGCGGGGCATCCGACTGTGGGTATGCGTTGCAGCAGCCGGAGCACTCGCCGCGGCGCCCTCCGCGGGGGCAACTGGTACCGCGCAGCTGAGGCTTGGCGGGACACCACGCGCGGCGGCGGATGCGACTGACATAGGTGGGCTCAGCACCGGCACCCCGATCCACCTGACGGTGGTGCTGAAGCCACGCAGTGGGTTGGCCGCGTTCGTTCAGCAGGTGTCCGATCCGGCCTCAGCGCTATACCGGGCCTATCTGACTCCCGCCCAGTTCGGCCAGCGATTTGGCGCCACGCCGGCACAGCTGGCCGCGGTCGAGGCATCGCTCCGGTCCCATGGCCTGAGCCCCGGAGCCGTCAGCGCCAACCGGTTGTCGATTTCCATGACCGCGGACGCGGCCACCGTGCAACGTGCGTTCTCCCTGTCTCTGCGGCGGGTGCGATTGATCAGCGGGCGTCTCGCAGTGGTGCCGAACGCAGCGCCCGCTGTTGATACGGAGATTGCGGGTGACGTGCAGGCGATCCTCGGGCTGACCACGCTCTCGGCTCCCCGCCCGCTGAGCGCTTCCCGTGTTCTCCCCGGGAGTCCTCGTCGGGCGCGTCGTGCAGCGGCCGGACACGTCGCCACCGGCGGCCCCCAACCCTGCTCGGCGGCTCAGTCGACTGCGAGCGCCGATAACGCTTACACGGCGGATCAGATCGCGTCGACGTACCGGTTCTCGGGCCTGTACGGAGCGGGCAAGCTGGGCCGCGGGGAGACGGTCGCGGTCTACGAGCTCGAGCCCAATGATCCCCAAGACATCGCCACCTACCAGTCCTGTTACGGGACGAGTGCCCAGGTCTCCTACGTCCCTGTGGATGGAGGTGCGGGATCGGGCGCCGGCGCCGGTGAGGCGGCGCTCGACATCGAACAGGTCATCGGGCTGGCCCCTAAGGCGACAATCCTTGTCTACCAGGGGCCGAATTCCGGCTCCGGCACGCCGGGATCGGGGCCGTATGACACGTACAGCGCGATCATCAACCAGGATCGCGCCCAGGTAATCACCACCTCATGGGGAGTCTGCGAGCCCGACAACGGGACGGACGCCGCGAACGCCGAGAGCGCCCTGTTTGAGCAGGCGGCTGCTGAAGGGCAGACGATGGTCGCCGCCGCGGGCGACACCGGTTCGGAGGATTGCACGACGACGAACGGGCTGCCGACCACCTCCCTCGCGGTCGACGATCCTGGAAGCCAGCCGTTCGTTACCTCCGTGGGGGGCACCACGCTGCACACGATCGGCCCTCCACCCGTCCAGACCGTCTGGAACGGCGGAGGCAATGCGGGGGCCCTCACGGGTTTCGCCACCGGAGCCACGGGGGGCGGCATCTCGCAACTGTGGAGGATGCCCGGTTATCAGCAGGGCGCAGCCGGTTCCTTGAACGTGATCCAGGCGGATTCCTCCGGTAGCCCCTGCAACGCCACCAATGCCTTGTGCCGCGAGGTGCCGGATATAGCAGCCGACGCCGACCCCACGACCGGGTATGTCGTCTACTACAACGGCTCGGGTAGCCAATTCGGCGCAACTTCGGGATGGCAATCCGTCGCTGGCACGAGTGCGGCTTCGCCGCTGTGGGCGGCGCTCGTGGCGCTGATCAACGGCTCGTCCGCGTGCCAGGGGTCGCCGATCGGGTTCGCCAACCCCACGCTCTACAAGGTCGCCGGTGCCTCGTATGCCGGGAACTTCGATGACGTCACGAGCGGCAACAACGATTACACGGGAACCAACGGTGGCCGCTATCCAGCGGGACCGGCATTTGACATGGCGACCGGGCTGGGCACGCCAAACGCGACGGCTCTGGCCGCATCGCTGTGCCCCGCGGCGTTCAGGGTTCTGAGCCCGGGCCGACAGCAGACCAGCGTAGGTCAGAACGTGTCCCTGCAGATCTCGACCAACGACCGGCGCGGAGGGATCGTCTACGCGGCTGCGGGCCTCCCTGGCGGTCTCTCGCTGAACTCCTCGACCGGCCAGATCACCGGAAGGCCGAAGCGGGCCGGGACCAACGTGGTGGTCGTGGCCGCCAGCAACCGTGACGGTGCGGTGCGAAGCACGGAGTTCATCTGGCAGGTCACCGACCGCCCGAACGTCAAACGCGCCACCCTAAGCGGTCTCGGGACCTCACGCCCGCGCCTGGGGCTGGCCCTCGTCACGGCTCGGTCGGCTCCGGGGTTGAAATCCGTCGTGGTCGATGCGCCGTCCGGCTTGCGCTTCACGCCAGGTCGCGGCCAGGTCACGGTGCGGGGGCCTGGCGGGCGACGGATCTCTTTCAAACTTCAGGTTCGGGCCGGTCGGATCCAAGCTGTCCTCGCTAGACCGCAGGGGCAGCTGAGCCTCACGCTCTCCTCGGGAGCGATCGTCCCCTCGTCGGGGCTCTCGGCGCGGGCCCGTCGGCGTCCGCCGCTGTTTGTCACGCTCAAGATCGTCACCACTGACGCACACGGCGTGCGGACGACGCTTCGGGTACGTGTCAAGTCGCGGCGCTAGGCTTCCGATACGTCGGTGGTGGGCGCAAAACGCAGAGTCCTGATCTGGTGCACCGTGATGGTGGTGTCCGCGATGGCGGCGGCCGCTGCCCAGGCGAAGCCGCGCCACAAGGTGAAGCTGCCCTATACCAGCGGGACGTATCTCGGAAGCCTGGCGCAGCTCGTGCCATCGCCCGCGGTGAGCGTGATCCGGTTCGGCGTGTCCGGCCGAACGCTGAGCGGGGTGAGCGTGAAAGTCATCGAGGTGTGTGGCTACGTGCTCCCAAGCGTGCTCGGCGACAGCCCAAAGGGCCTCAGCGTTCCGATATCCCCCGACGGCAGCTTCGCATATGACCAGATCGTGCAAGGAGATCACATCCAGTTCAAGGGTCGGCTTCACGGCCATCAGGCGACCGGCACATTCTTCGACACGCTTCAGATCGGCGTCCTGCAGTGCACGATGGTCCGCCCGGCGAGCTTCACCGCCCGACACTGAGAGCGGACGCGAACCGGGTCTCGTAGGGTTCGCCACGAGTGCCCCGAGTCCCGACCAACATCGCTGATCACGTGGGGCGGACCCCGATGGTGCAGCTCACCCGTATTGGGGCTGAGCAGCCGGTCGACCTGTTCGCAAAGCTCGAGTCGCTCAACCCAGGCGGCAGCGTGAAGGATCGGATCGGGGTGTCGATGATCGAGGCCGCCGAGCGCCAGGGACGGATCGAGCCGGGCCGCACCACGATCGTGGAGGCCACCAGCGGCAACACGGGCATCGCGCTGGCCTTCGTATGCGCTGCCAAGGGCTACGACCTGATTCTGACGCTGCCCGAGGGCATGAGCCGCGAACGTGACGGGCTGCTCCGGCTATACGGGGCGCAGGTCGAGCTCACCGAGTCCATGGGCGGGATGACCGAGGCGGTGGAGGCCGCACAGGCACTGGCCCAGCGCGATGACGTCTTCCTGCCCGATCAGTTCTCCAATCCCGCCAACCCTGAGGTACATCGCCGCACCACTGGTCCCGAGATCCTGGAGGCGATGGACGGAAGCGTTGACATCTTCGTGGCCGGGGTCGGCACCGGAGGGACGATCACCGGAGCGGGAGAGGTGCTGAAGGCGCGCAACCCGAACTGCCGGCTGGTGGCGGTGGAGCCATGCGCGTCTGCGGTGCTCTCCGGGCACTCGCCGGGGCGGCACAAGATCCAAGGGATCGGGGCAGGCTTCGTACCCCAGGTGCTCGACCGCGAGCTGCTTGACGAAGTGGTCGCTGTCGACGACGAGGACGCGATCGAGACCGCACGCTTACTAGCTCGTCAGGAGGGAGTGCTCACGGGAATCTCCGGCGGGGCTGCCCTGTGGGCAGCGCTCGAGGTGGCGGCGCGTCCAGAGTCCCGCGGCGCGCGGATCGTCGTCATCCTGCCTGACTCCGGCGAGCGGTACGTATCGACACCGTTCTTCGCGCCCTGAGGCCAGGGCGGGATCGGGGCTCGCCCCTGAGGCCAGGGCGGGATCGGGGCAAGGGCGGATAAGCGAACGTAGCGTTCGCTCAGGCGCCCTTGCCCGCTCAGGCCGGGCCTCGCCTGAAGTCCGGGCGGGGCGGGCCCTCGGGCCGCCGGCGGCCGGTAGATACGCTTTGGCGGTGACCCCCCCGGGGATGTTCGCGCGCACCATGTCGGAGATACGGAAGGATCTGCTGGTTGCGCGCAGCCGTGATCCCGCCGCGCGTTCGGTCTCGACGATCGAGATCCTGGCCACATGGCCGGGCGTGCACGCCATCCTGGCCCACCGGGTGGCGCACGTGCTGCATCGTGCGGGCGTCCCCGCGCTCCCTCGACTGATCGCCGCCGTGTCCCGCTCCATCACCGGGATCGAGATCCATCCGGCGGCGCGGATAGGCGCGGGGCTGTTCATCGATCACGGGATGGGTGTGGTCATCGGCGAGACCGCGGAGATCGGCGACAACGTCACCCTCTACCAGGGCGTGACGCTCGGAGGCACCGGTTTCTCGACCGGAAAGCGCCACCCCACGCTTGAGGACAACGTCACGATCGGCTCAGGGGCCAAGCTCCTGGGACCGATCACCGTCGGGCACGGCTCCAAGGTCGGCGCCAACACGGTGGTGATCCACGACGTGCCCCCGAACTGCACCGTCGTGGGCAATCCCGGGCAGCCAGTTCGCGTGGAGGGGCGCCGCCCGGAGGGTCCCGACGTCGACTGGATCCATCTCCCTGACCCAATCGCCGACGCCATCAAAGGCCTGGCCGCTCGGATCTCGGTGCTGGAAGAGGAGCGCTCGCGACGGGACCAGGCCGAAGCTGAGGTCCGGCCACTGCGCCCAGCCGACGATCGCGACCCCGACCCGTCCGAAAGCGCCGGGCAGCGGAGGGTGGGTCCCAACCCGGCGGGAGGCTGAGGCCAGGCTCCTACAGCTCCATCCGCTCGGGTCCGACCTGAGTCGGCTCCTCAGCCGACTCGCGCTCGAGCAGGTTGAGGCGCGAACGGACTAGATAAAGGGGCCGTCCCTTGACCTCGTCGTAGATCCGACCCACGTACTCGCCGATGATGCCGATCGCGATCAGCTGGATCCCTCCGAGCAGCAAGACGGCGATCGTCACCGTTCCGAAGCCCGGAAGGTAAGAGCCCGCCAGTCGGAGCGCGATCACGACCGGGATCGCAATGAACGCGAGGGTCGAGATGAGAAACCCGAGCAAGGTGGCAAGCTGCAGCGGCCGATGCGAGAACGAGGAGATCGCATCCAGCGAGAAGCGCGCCATCTTGGAGATCGTGTACTTGGTCTCGCCGGCATAGCGCGCGTCGCGCGTGTAGGGCACCGCCGCCTGGCGGTAACCGACCCAGACGGTCATGCCACGCAGGAATCTGCTGCGCTCCCGCATCGAGAGCAAAGCGTCCAAGGGCCGCCGGTCCAGCAGCCGGAAGTCTCCGGAGTTGTGCACCAGGTCCACCTGGGCCAGGCGGTCGAACAGCCGGTAGAACCAGCGCGCGGTGGTGAGCTTGAACCAGGACTCGCCTTCGCGCTGCTCGCGCACGGCATAGACGACGTCGCATCCGGCTCGCCAGTGATCAAGCATCCGGGGGATGAGCTCTGGTGGATCCTGGAGATCCGCGTCCAACATCACGACGGCGGTTCCGCGAGCGTGATCAAGCCCCGCCGTCAAGGCGGTCTGGTGCCCGAAGTTCCGCGATAGGAAGATCACGCGGACTCGCGGATCCGCTGACGCCAAGGTCTCGAGCAGTGCCGGAGACGAATCGCCCGACCCGTCATCGACGAGCACAAGCTCGAACGGCACTCCCTCCAGAGAGTCGCAGACTCGCGCATAAAACCGCTCGAGCGTCGCCTCCTCGTTGTAGATCGGGGCAACGACGCTGAGGAGCTCAAGCTGGCGATCAGTCTCGCTAACCACGCTCGTATCGTAAGCCGCTTGTCCCATTCACAAGCTCCAAACGAAGCTTGAGTGGGGGAAGTAGTCGATCAGGTTGATTGCGAGGATGGCGCCGCTCAAGGCGACCGTCGTGATCCACAGTCGCCGGTCGAGGCTCACCGCGGCAAGCGGCAGCAGCCACACGAGGTACCAGGGCAGGAGCGAGCTGGCGGAGAGCAACACCGCGACCGCCGCCCACCCGGCAGCGCGGATCCAGTCCATCCGCTCGCGCCACACTCGGCTGACGAGCCATGCACAGACGGCGAGGCAGAGGATGCCCAGACCGATCGAGATCGGATGGTGGAACGCCCCGAGATGAAAGCTCTTGACGAGGAAGCCGGCGATGCTGTGCCAGCCTCCATCGCTCTGCACCTGCCCGAGGGTGGCCGGGAGGTGAAGGATGCCCCTGCCGAAGAGCCCGGCGGCAACGAGCCCAACCGCGCCCGCCGCAGCCACAGCGCCGGCGAGCAGGCGTCCCCAGGAGCGAGATCCTGACCGGTCACGGGCAGCAAGGGCGAATAGGAGCGGCAAGCCACCGGCCAGCTTGACCGACGCAGCGCCGACCATCGCGGCGCCGCCGGACCGCTGGCGGTCACCCAGCACCAGGTAGACGCCGCCCACGAGCAGCAGGAGCATCAGCAGATCGTTGTGGCCACCTCCGACGCCGTAGAGGATCAGCAGGGGGTTGAGGCCCACGAGCGCAACGGCCCGCACGGGATCGACGGCGCGGACCCGGGCGATCTTCCACACCAGTACGAGCATCAGCAAGCTCGCGATCGCAGCGATCGCCTTGAAGACCCAGACGCTGGCGGCGATCGAAAGGCCCGCAGTGGCGTAGCTCAGAAGCGTGAACAGCGGTCCGTACACAGTGGGGGTCCCGGTCCACTTGAATCCCAGATACGGATAGAGCGCGTCGTGGCTGATCGAAGTCGGGCCGGCGAGGTATGGATTCACGCCGTGGATCGCGCCCATGCGAGCGTAGGCCTGGTAGCTGAACATGTCCGTGGAGAACAGCGGCGGCGCCAGCACGACCAGGAGGTGCAGGGTGAGAATCGTGCCCACCAGGACCCGGAGGGAGAGGCTTCTGGCTGTCGCCAAAGCCACCGCGTAGCACGCGAAGCTGGCGATGAGCACCAAGATCAGCGCCCGTGTTGCTCAGGCTGAGCCCGGTCCCGCCCAGTGGCCCTGCCAGCCAGGACGGGGCCGGCCGCGTGGTCTCTGGCAGGAGGCCGCCTGTGCGCGCGGCAGCCACCGAGATCAGCGCGGTGGCGACCACCAGACCGCCAAGTGCAACAGGGGCCACAGCGGCCGCGGCCGGCAGCCGCAGCGCAAGCGCTCGCGGGCGCAGTGACGGCCGCGCCGCTGTCCGTCGCGTAAGCGGATTCCTGGATGCTCACCGCTGCCGAAGGATGACCCTGCGGAGATTGATATTCAGTTAGGAGCCCCGGAGATTTAGACGCCGATTTAGACCTTCGTCCAGCGCCGTGGCCGGGGCCGTGCGAGCGACCGCAGCCGCTGCGTTTCGACGAAGCCGCGGGACTGACCACATCGCCTCGAGGGCGATCCCGGTTGACATCTTGCTGGCTCCACCCGTCCGGTCGGGGAAAACGATCGGGATCTCCGTGACGCGGAACCCCGCCAGCAGCGCCCGATAGGTGACCTCGATCTGAAAGACGTACCCCGCGGCCTGGATCGTCTCGAGCTCGATGCGCTCCAGGACCTCCCGACGAATGCATTTGAAGCCTCCTGTGAGATCGCGGATACCCACGCCCAAGATGAGCCGGGCGTACAGCCCGCCGCCGCGGCTGATCACACGCCGCAAAAGCCCCCAGTCGCGGACCCCTCCACCGTCTACGTACCGTGACCCAAGGACCAGATCTGCTCCGTCGGCTGCCCGCAGCAGGTCCTGGAGGTAGCTGCGGATCATGGGAGAAGTCGGAGTCCATCTGGATCACCAGCTCGGCGCCTCCCGCCAGGGCTTGCGCGAACCCGGCCAGGTATGCGTGGCCGAGCCCGCTCTTGCGCAGGCGGTGCATGACCTCGATAGCCCCCAGGTCGCCAGCGACGCTCTCGGCCAGCTTGCCCGTCCCGTCGGGCGAGGAGTCGTCGACGACCAGAATCCGATACTCGCCGGGGACAGCTCTCTCGAGCTCGGCGTGGGTGGCGGACAGAATCCCGGATATGTTCTCCGCCTCGTTGTAGGTGGGCATCACCACCCAGATCCGTGCCGGCATGTGGTCAGAGTAGTCGGAGGCAAGGGACCGCCTCCGGTCGCAACGCGTGCCGCCGATTGGGTCGGCATCATGAGCAGGGGGAACCTCGATGCACGACGGCACGACAATCAAGCGGGCGACCGCGCGTCGCGGACGTGCCTCGCGTCGGGCTGCACGGCGCAACTGGAGTCAGCAGCCACACCACCGGAGGCGGCGAGCGCTGGCCCTGACGCTGTTTGGAACCGCCGCGATCATCGTCCTGATCGTGATTGCCTCGAGCGGCGGTGGCGCAACCCCACAGCCGGCGGCGTTGGGAGCTGGAAGCTTTTTCGGCCGGATTCAGACGTTGGCCGGTGGGGGTTGCGGGTCGTTCGCCGGTAACGAGCTAGCCGCGCAGAACGGCGCAATCGACCGGACGTTGGCCTACACGCCGCTGGTGCGCTTCGCGGGTTCCCAGCACCGAGAGGTTGCCCTGACGTTCGATGACGGGCCGGGGCCCTACACCCCGCAGATCCTCTCGATCCTGGAGCGCGAGAGCGTCCCTGCGACCTTTTTTCAGGTAGGCGTCCTGCAGCGTTATTTCCACGACTCCACGAGCGAGATCCTGGGCCTCGGCGATCCGATCGGCGACCACACGTTCTCGCACGCACCGATGAGCCACCTTCCGGCGTCCGAGCAGCGGACTCAGCTACTGGAACAGGCCAGCTCCATCCGGCAGTACGGCGCTCCGTTTCCGCGGCTCTTCCGACCTCCGTACGGTTACTTCAACCACGAGACGCTCGCGTTGCTGCGCCAGTATCGGATGCTCATGATCATGTGGACGGTGGACACCAACGACTACCGGCTTCCCGGTACGGCCGCCATCGTTCATGCCGTCGTTTCGGGAGCACGCCCGGGTGCGATCTTCCTCCTGCATGACGCCGGCGGGAACCGCTCGGAGACAGTTGCGGCGCTCCCCCGGATCATCAGTGAGCTCCGCGCGCGCGGGTACAAGCTGGTGACGGTCCCTCAGCTACTACTCGACAACCCCCCGCCCCGCTACCAGCCGGTCCCCGCCGGCGGCTCCGGCGGTTAGCGCCTAGCGCCGAAAGTACGCCACACGGTTCCAGCTCGGCTCCGGGGCGAGCTGGATTGGCTCGTCGCCGCGGTCAGGCTGGATGTACACGAACCCGCTCGTCTCCTCGTCGAACCACACATCGAGCTCGCCCTCCTTGACGCGCTGATCGAGCCACGCGCCCCGAAAGATGAGGCGCCTCAGCCAGTGGACCAGCGACCTCTCGGACGGTCCGACCAGCTCCGGCCAGCACTCGTTTACGTGCTCGCCGAGCGCGGACGCCGGGTCGGTCACCTCTCCGTTGACCACTAGGTTGATCAGGTCCTCGGCCTCGTCCGGCTCGATCTCGGCCGCGATGAATCCAAGCTTGCGGGCAGCCTGCTCGCAGCGCTCGCGGAAATCACGTTCGTTGAAGGTGAACCGCAACTCGCCGTATTCGAGCACGAAGTCCTCACCGGAGCTGTAGTTGGCGCGCTTGTACATCGAGAGCGTCGTGATCATATGTGGGATTCCTCCAGCACCGCACCGGCTGACAGCGAATTTGCACATGGGAGCCGGGTGGGGGGTGAATTCCGGCCCGCTGAACGCTCTATCTAATGTGGACCAAGCAGCGACGATCCTGCTGGTGGAGGACCATCAACTCACCCGCACGTTCCTGGCCGAGAACCTGATCAGGGACGGCTATGACCTGCTGGAGGCCGACTGCGCAGCTGACGCCCAGCGGCTGATGGAGAGCCGATATCCGGATGTGGCGATCGTCGACCTCGGTCTGCCCGACGCGGATGGGCTCGAGCTCTTGCGCCGCGTCCGAACCACGGACAGGGTGGCCGGGAGGATCGATCCTGAGCTACCGATGCTCGTGCTCTCAGGCCGTGGATCGGAGCTGGACAGGCTGAGGGGCTTCGAGCGAGGGTGCGACGACTATCTGGTCAAGCCCTTCAGTTACCAGGAGCTTCTCGCGCGCATCCGTTCGCTGCTGCGACGGAGCGCCCGTCGACCTGGGCTGGGCCGCCTTCGGGTGGGGGTGCTCGAGCTCGATCCGCTGGCCCGTGAGGTCTGGGTGCGAAGCCGCCGGATCACGCTTTCCAAGAAGGAGTTTGCGCTGCTCCGCGCCTTGGCCACCGAGCCAACCCGAGTCTTCACGCGTGAGGAGCTGCTGCGCGGCGTGTGGGGTTTTCGCAGCATGTGCGCCACGCGGACGCTCGACTCTCACGCGTTCCGGCTGCGCAAGAAGCTGGGGCATGCCGGCGATCGGTTCGTGGTCAACGTATGGGGGGTGGGTTACCGGCTGGTCGATGGGCGCGTCGAGCCATGAGCGGTTGGATCGCGGTTGGCGGATGGGTTGCCGGAGCGGCGGGGACGCTGGCGGCGGTTCACTCCCGGCGCCGGCTTGTCGCGCGCATGGAGCTTGTGGCGCGTGCCTGCCACGAGGTGCGAGGTCCGCTCGCTGCCGCCCGGCTCGGCCTTTCATGGGGGCAGCGGAACGACGGGCTGTCGCGCTCCCGCCTGCACGCTCTGGAGCAGGAGCTGGAGCGGGCGGGGCTGGCGGTCGATGACCTTGAGAACGCTCGCCGGGGCTCGGCGGCGGTCCCGTTGCAGTGGCGAGCGCTCGAGGTCGCTGACCTGGTCTCCGCTTCGGTTGCCGCCTGGGAGGCCAGCGCGGCGACTCGGTGTACGCGGATCAAGCAGGTCTGGTCCGGTCCCCATGTCCAGATTGAAGGAGACCGGGTGAGGTTGGCGCAAGCCCTGGGGAACCTGATCGCCAACGCCCTCGAGCATGGGCGCGGCCCAGTTGAGGTCAGGGCTGGCAGCGATAGCGACGTAGCCCGCGTGGAGGTGCAGGACTCTGGGCCCGGGCTGGATGCGCCCATCGCGGAGCTCGCCGGGCGCCGCTCGAGCTCCGCGCGCGGCCACGGGCTGGCGGTCGCTGCTTCAATCGTCGCGGCCCACGGGGGACGGTTATCGAGCGCTCCGAGCAGCGCAGGCGCTCGCCTGGTGATGACCCTCCCGTTGGTCGGCGCCCAACGACAGCCGACGGCGAGCCGCTCCTAGATCGAGGCCGCCGCCCGCGCTTGTCGCGCGCCGGCCTTGAGCACAGACCCCCGACGGAAACGCCGACGCGCCGCAATTCCCGTTGCAGGGAACGGCAACGCAAGAACTCGTGCGCGCTCTGGCCACGCGCGCTGCGCGTCTCCGGCGCCCGAATCTCGTGCGGCCGAGGGCGATCCGCCTTCCGATGTTGGGCAAATGGGCGCTCGTGGGAGAAGCGATGAGATTTGGGTTGCATTGTGGGAGAGAGTGGGGTAAAGTGGGCGAAGCATGGCATGGATCCGAACCCGGGTGGCAGGGCTCCTCCCACCCGGCCACCCGGGTTTGAGTTCGCCTCGTCGCATCAGATCCCTTGAGCTCCTCGGATGAGTCGCCTTGATCGCCTTACGTGGACAGTTCGAGCACACGCTCGACGACAAGCACCGGCTCACGATCCCTGCGAAGTTCCGCGCCGCGCTGGCGGGCGGAGTCGTACTCGCGGCAACTCAGGAAACGGCGCCCGGCGCGCCGCGGTCGATCGCGATCTGGCCGCCCGGAGCCTATGACGACCTACACGCGAGAGGCGCTTGAGGGCAAGAACCCCCTTTCACCACGAGCCCGGGACATGAAGCGGTTCTTCTTCAATTACTCGCATGACGCCGAGCTCGATTCGGCCAATCGGGTGATGATCCCGCCCACGCTCCTGAGGTATGCGGGCCTGGACAAGGAGGTGCTGGTGGCCGGCTCGGGGGAGTGTCTCGAGGTGTTCGACCGCAGCGCCTACGAGGCGTACAGCGAAGACGTACTAGCCCGTGTTTCCGAGATTGCAGCGAGCCTTGGCGACACTGCTTGACATGACCCATACGCACATCCCGGTCCTTGCGGGCGAGCTGGTCGAGGTGCTCGCCCCTCGGTCTGCTGAGACGGTGGTGGATTGCACGTTCGGCGGAGGCGGTCACGCACGGCTGTCGCCGAGCGCATCGGGCCGGACGGCACGCTGATCGGCATCGACCGTGATCCGCTGGCCGAAGAGCGGTTTGCCGAGCTATCGGCCGACCTGACCTGCCACGTCCGCTTCATTCGCGCCGACTTCGTCACCGGCCTCGAGCAGCTGGCCGCGAGGACGTATGGCTCGACATGGTTTATCTCGACCTCGGCATGTCCTCGATGCAGGTCGATTCCTGGCCCCGTGGTTTCTCCTACGCCTACGACGCTCCTCTGGATATGCGGATGGATCCTGACCAGGCGCTGACGGCGGCCGACATCGTCAACACGTGGGACGAGCGCCGGCTGGCCCGGATCCTGCGCGAATACGGTGAGGAGCGCTACGCCAGCTCAGATAGCGCGGTCGATCGGTCGCGCCCGCCGCCGCCGAGCGCACTGAGCTCGACCCACGACCTCGTGGCGGTGATCAAAGTCTTCGGTGCCGGGCCACTCGCTGTTCGCCAGCGGCCATCCGGCCCGACGGACCTTCCAGGCGCTGCGCATCGCGGTCAATGACGAACTTGGCCAGCTACACGCCGCCTTCCCCTTGGCATGGGTCGCGCTCCGCCGCCGGGGCCGCATGGCCGCTATCTCCTTTCACTCGCTGGAGGACCGGACCGTGAAGCGATTCCTTGCCGATCTGGCCCGCGGCTGTATCTGCCCGCCTGAGCTGCCCGTTTGCGTCTGTGGCCGCCAGCCCCGAGCCGAACTGCTGACCCGTCGGGCCGTCGCCCCCACGCAGGGCGAGATCGCCGACAACCCCAGGTCGCGATCCGCTCATCTGCGAGCGCGCGAAAGCTCGCTCGGAGAGGCTGCGTGAGTCCCCGGGTGCATGACGGCCGCCGGGCGCAATCCCGCCGCCAAGGCGCGTGTCCGGCCGGCCGCGCCAGCCCGTCGGGCGGCCCAGTGCCCCGCGGCGCACCCCCGCGCCCACGCCGGGTCAGCGGGCCCGCCGTCGGCGCCCTCGGCCAGCCGGGCGGTCCCGCCAGCGGCTGGCCACGCGGCTGCTGGTCCTCGTGCGCTCGCTGCCCGACCATTCGCTGCTCGACCGCCTGGTCCGGGGGCGAGGTGTGGATCCCCCTGCTGGGTGTCCTGCTCGCCGGCATGGTGTCCACCCAGGTCGAGGTGCTGCGGCTGAACGCCAGCATGGGACGCTCGCTGGGCCAGGACTCGGCGCTCGAAGTCCGTAACCAGGCCCTGCGAGCCAGCGTCGCCGAGCTGAGCGATGACGCCCGGATCGAGCGGCTGGCCGGAGGAATGGGCATGACCATGCCCGCGCCCACCGGACTGCCTTTCTGTGCCCGAGGCGCGAGCTTGACCCGCGCGATCCAGAACATCCACGCCCCCGCTTCCGACCAGTTTCAGCGCAGCTGCCGCCACAACGGGTGCGGCGACCGGGAGCACTGCTTCCCCGATTCCGCTCCGGCAGCTCCACCTCCAGCGTGGTCGCCTACCGGTAGCTCGAGCGCTCGGCCTCCTCGAGCAGCTCAGGCGCCGGGGGCTAGCCGCTTTTGGCCACGATCGACCGTCGCATCGGCCTGCTGTTCGTCACCTTCGTTGCCCTGCTGGCCACGGTCGCTTTCCTCGCGGCTACGTACCTGGGCGCGTTCAGGCCAGCCATCTGCGGCACGCCGCCACGACCCAGCAGGTCAGTGTCCAGACCTTGGCAGCCCCGAGAGGCGACATAACCGACCGCAACGGCATCCAGCTGGCGATCAGCGAGGCCGCCGATGACGTCGTCGCCGATCCTTATCTGATCAAGAACCCGCAGGGCGTCGCGGCGCGCTGTCCCCGCTGCTGGGCAAGAGCCAGCAGACCGTGCTCTCGCCGGTGACCAAGCCGCACACGGGCTTTGTGTACCTGGCCCACATGCTCCCGGCCGCCAAGCCACCGCAATCAAGGACTGAACCTCCCCGGGATTTCGCTGATGCCCGAGAGCCAGGCGGATCTACCCGCGAGCCTGGGCGGCGTCACAGGTGCTGGGCTCGGTTGGTTGGGGCGGGCGGGGTCTGAGCGGAATCGAGTATCGCTACGACTCGGTGCTGCGGGGGACCGATGGGATCCGCAAGATCGTCAGCGCCGCGATCGGCCAGCCAATCTCGATCGACGACGTCCGCACCACCAAGCCCGGACCAAACGATTCAGCTGACGATCGATGGGGCGCTCCAAGACGAGGTGGAGCAGGTCCTGGCGGGAGTGGGTGCCCAGTACTCGCCACGGGGTGCCACGGCGATCGTGATGGACCCGGGCAGCGGTCGACATCCTGGCGCTTGCGAACTGGCCGCGGGTGGATGCCAACGACCCTCCGCAGCGCCCTCCTACGCCGATGAGAACCGAGCGGTGATGTTCAACTACGAGCCTGGATCGACGTTCAAGGCATTTACGGTGGCCGGCGCGCTCGAAGACCATGTCGTAACCCCCTCAACCGTCTTCGGGATCCCGTCGATCCTCAACGTCGCCGACCGCCAGATCCACGATGCCGAGTCCCACGGCGATGAGAGCCTCTCCGTGGCCCAGATCCTCAAGGTGTCAAGCAACATCGGGGCGGACGAGATTGGGATGCGGCTCGGAGCGCAGCGCTTCGACTACTGGGTTCACCAGCTTCGGCTTCGGGGCTCCAACGGGAGTCGACCTCCCCGGCGAGGAGCGAGGCATCGTGCTCCACTATCAGCAGTACTCGGGCTCCTCGATGGGCAACCTCCCGATGGGACAGGGTGAATCCGTGACGCTGATGCAGATGGCCGACCGCCTACTCAGCGATCGCAAACGGAGGCATTCTGCGGCCGCCGCGGATCGTCAAGGCGATCGGAGGGAAGGCCGTGCCCTCCGCGCCCGGCGTCGGTCATCTCCCCGAGCGCGGCCGCCGAGTTGCGTGACATGCTCCGCGGCGTGCTCGCCGACGGCGGCACCGCCTCCGGAGCCGCGATCCCCGGATGGGACCTTGCAGGCAAGACGGGCACGGCAAACGAGGTCGTAAACGGCCACTACTCCGATACCGCCTATGCCGCCTCCTTCATTGGTTTCGTGCCCGCAGCCATCCCCGGCTGCTCGTGGCGGTCATGGTGGACCGGCCGCAGGGCTCGATCTTCGGCGGCTCTGTCGCCGCCCCGGCTTTTCAGAAAATCGTGGCCTGGGCGGTGCCATATCTGGGTATCTCGCCGCGCTGAGGCCGTAGCGTGTAGGCGCGCGACCATGTTCCGGCTCCCGCCGCCCTAAACTCGGCGCGATGCGCCTGGACGAGGTGATGGCCCTCGCGGCGGGCCGACGTCGAGATCCCAAGGCTCGCCTATGACAGCCGGACCGTCACTCAACGGGACGCTGTTCTTCTGCGTGCCGGGGCTGACGAGCGATGGCCACGAGTTCGCGCCGGAGGCCGTGGGCAACGGAGCCGCCGCGCTGGTCGTTGAACGCCCGCTGTCGCTTGGTGTACCTGAGGTCCAGGTGGCTGGATGCCCGCGCCCGATGGCGCCGGCGGCCGCGCGCTTTTACGGCGACCCCACCGCCAGGCTCCGACGGTCGGAGTCACCGGTACAAACGGCAAGACCACGACGGCTTTCCTGGTGCGGGAGCTGCTGGAGGCCGGGCGGCCGGCAGACCGGGCTACTGGGGACGGTCAAGAGCGTGGTCGGCGTGTGGAGCAGCCGGTGCAACGGACCACGCCAGAAGCGATCGACCTCCAGCGCACCTTCAGGGAGATGCTCGACGGCGGAGACATGGCCTGTGCCATGGAGGTGTCCTCGCACGCGCTCGAGCTTCATCGCGCCGACGCGATCCACTTCGCGGTGGCCATCTTCACCAACCTGACCCAAGACCACCTGGACTTCCATCGCACCATGGAGGACTACTTCCAGGCCAAGCGGCGCCTATTCGTCGAGGCCGAGCCGGCCGTCGCGCTGCTGAATCTCGATGACCCCTACGGTGCCCGGCTGGCGGCCGAGCTGGCTGACCCGGTCACCTTCGGATCGACCGGGACGCGGACCTATCGGCCGTGGACGTGAGTACAGGCTGGAGGGCTCCCGCTTCGGGTTCGATCTCCGGCCGGAGAGTTCGAGGTGAGCTCACCGCTGCGGGGTCGGTTCAACGTCTACAACGTGCTCTGCGCCCTGGCCGCGGCGATGGCGCCTGGGGTCGAGCCGGAGACGGCGCTGCTGCGCCCTGCGCACAGCCGGCCAGGTCCCGGGGCGCTTTACCCCGGTGGACGAGGGTCAGGACTTCGCGGTGCTGGTGGATTACGCCCACACGCCGGATTCGCTGGAGAACGTGCTAACGAGCCGCGAGGGAGATCACGGGCGAGGGCCGGCTCCACGTGGTGTTCGGAGCGGCGGCGACCGCGACCGCGGCAAGCGCCCACTGATGGGCGAGATTGCAGCGCGGCTGGCCGACCACGTCCTGGTCACCTCGGACAATCCTCGCTCTGAGGACCCGGAGGCGATCATCGCGGAGATCTTCGCCGGCACCGGGCCAGGGGTCGAGCACGCCGTCGACCGCCGTGAGGCCATCGCAGCGCGATCGCGGCCGCGGCGCCAGGGGATGTCGTGGTGATCGCAGGCAAGGGCCACGAGCAGGGTCAGGAGTTCGAGGGCGGACGTAAGATCCCCTTCGACGACGCCACCGTGGCACGGGAGGCGCTGAAGCGGCGCGGCGCTCGCTCGATGAGGAGCTGGATCGCACCACAGATCGCGGCCGCCGAGGCCCACGGTTGTTCCAGGAAGGCCCCGGCAGGCCGGCCCTGAGCGGGTCGTCATCGACTCCCGCCAGGCGGGGCCGGGAGACCTTTTTGTCGGTCTGCCGGGCGCCCGAACGGATGGCGGACGATTTGCTGCGGAGGCGCTGGCGCGGGGGGCCTGGGGGGTCCTCGTCGATGGAGCCCGCTCGCTGAGCTGACGGGAGCGCCGGGGCCGTGCTGTGACCGAACAGGTCCCTTGGAGCTTTGCAACGCCTCGCCACGGCCTGGAGGCGGGCGCTCGGCGCACGGGTCATAGGGGTCACAGGCTCCACCGGAAAGACTTCGACGAAGGACCTCCTGCTGGGCTGCTGGCGGCCCACCGCCGCACCGTGGCATCGCGGGCGAACTTCAACACCGAAATCGGCTTACCGCTGGAAATCCTCTCGGCCCCGGCCGGCACGGAAGTCCTGGTACTCGAGATGGCGATGCGAGGCCCGGGCCAGATCGCCGAGCTGGCGGCAATCGCCGATCCGGATGTCGGAGTGATCGTCAACGTCGGTCCGGTGCACCTCCAGCTGCTCGGAAGCGTCGAGGCGGTCGCCGCTGCCAAAGCCGAGCTGATCGCAGCGCTGGCGCCGGACGGCACGGCGGTTGTGCCCGCGAACGAGCCGCTGCTCCATCCCCATCTTCCTGACGGGTTGCGCACGCTCACCTTCGGGGAGGGAGGGGACGTGCGCCTGGTGGGCGAGGGACCCGGCGGCCAGCTGGAGATCGATCTGGCAGGTGAGCCGATCCGGCTCGAGGTCTCCTTCGAGCAGGCGCATCTGCGCACCAACCTGCTGGCCTCGGTGGCCGCTGCCTGGGCGGTCGGAGTGTCCCCCGGCGGCCGGCTTGAGCTCTCGCTATCGCCCGGGCGGGGCCAGCGGATCGGACTGCGGGGCGAAGTCACGCTGATCGATGACTGCTACAACGCCAACCCGATGTCGATGCGGGCCGCGCTCAAAGACCTCGCCGCAACTGCGGAGCGCGAAAACGCGGTGCGCCGGGTGGCGGTTCTTGGCGACATGCTCGAGCTGGGCCCGGATGAGCAGGCGTTTCATGCCGAGCTGGGGGACCACGCCGGCGCCGCGGGGGTGGATCTTCTGGTCACGGTTGGGCCGCTCGCGGCCGCGATGACCGCACGCTTCTCCGGCGAAGCTCATTCGCTTCCCGACGCCACAGAAGCAGCGGAGCTCGTCCCGGCACTGGTCAGGCGCGGTGATGTCGTGCTGGTCAAGGGCTCGCGGGGAGTCGGGCTCGAGCTGGTCTGCGGCGCATTGCGTGGCGAGACCGAGCCGGCGGTCCCGGGGGTCGGGCGCTGATGGGCTCGGTCTCCGGCCGGGTGCTGATCGCGGGCACCGCTTCGCTGCTGATCTGCCTATTCCTGAGCCCGCGGTTCATCGAATTCGTCAGGCGCAGGGAGTTCGGCCAGAACATTCGCGAAGAAGGTCCCGAAGGCCATCACACCAAGGCCGGGACGCCCACCCTTGGAGGAATCGTGATCTTCGTCGCGTTCGCCGTCCCGTTCCTGATCCTCTCCGATCGCCGGTGGTCCTCGATGGGCGTCTTCGGAGCGGCGATCGCATGCGCGGTGCTGGGCTTTGCGGACGACTACACGAAGATCGCCAAGCGACGCTCGCTGGGCCTCCGGGCGCGAACCAAACTGATCGCCACCGTCGCGATCTCGGTCGGTCTCTGGTGGATAGCCACCCACGAGGCCCATCTCAGCCCCACCGTCCGCCTGCGCTTCATCGACGCCCAGTTCGACCTGGGACCCCTGTACCCGGTGTTCATCTACCTTGTGGTGGCCGGAACCACGAGCGCGGTCAACCTGACCGACGGGCTCGATGGCCTGGCGGCCGGGTGCGCCGCAATCGTGCTGCTGGCGTACCTGGGGATCACGTTCATAACCACGGGCCAGCACGACCTGACTCTGCTGGCGGCGTGTCTGGTGGGCGCGTGCATCGGTTTTCTGTGGTTCAACAGCTTCCCGGCCAGCATCTTCATGGGGGATACCGGATCGCTGGGCCTGGGCGGAGCAATCGCGGGGCTGGCCGTGATGACGAAGACCGAGGTCCTACTGATCCTGCTGGGCGGCATCTTTGTGATCGAGGCGCTTTCGGTCGTGATCCAGGTCTTCTCGTTTCAGGCCTTCCGGAAGCGGGTGTTCCTGATGGCCCCCATCCATCACCACTTCGAGCTACGCGCCTGGTCGGAGACGAAGATCATCCTGCGCTTCTGGATCGTCGCGGCGGCGTGCTGTGCCGTCGGCTTCACCGTATACCGGCTAAGTGTCGGGGGATGAGCCCGCAAGCCGAGCGGCCTCTAGCTTGAAGCCTCGCCCGACGCTCCCCCCGGGGCCATACCTCGTCGTCGGGCTGGCCCGCTCGGGTGAGGCGGCCGCGCTGGTGCTGCGTGCCACTGGGGAACGAGTGATCGGGCTCGACGCAGGGGACAGCCGCGACCCCCAGTTGTCCGCCACAGCGCAAAGGCTTTCGCGGGCGGGCGTCGAAGTTCACCTGGATGTGTCCGATGCCGCCGAGGACGCGCTACGAGAAGCCGGTGCCGTGGTCAAGAGTCCGGGGGTGCCGCAGGGAGCTCCACCGGTCTCGGCCGCTCGCCGCGCCGGAATTCCAATCTTCGGTGAGCTCGAGCTGGCCTGGCGGGTGTTGGCCAACCAGTTCATCGCAGTGACGGGGACCAACGGCAAGACCACCACTACCGAGTGGATCGGTCATATCCACCGCGAGGCGGAGCTGCCGGTAGTAGTCGCCGGAAACGTCGGTACGGCTGTGTCGTCTCTGGTTGGGTCGGTCGACCCTGAGGCGACGATCGTCTGCGAGGCGTCCTCGTTTCAGCTGGAGGACACCGAGGCTTTCGCGCCCGAGGCGGCGGTCCTGCTGAACCTCTCTGAAGATCATCTCGACCGGCATGGCAGTTTCGAGGCCTACGTAGCCGCCAAGCTTCGGATCTTCGCCAACCAATCTCAAAACGACCTGGCGGTCGTGCCGGACAGCTTTACGGGCCCAGCGGGGCTCGCCCGCCAGGTTCGCTTTGGCTCGGGTCCCGAGGCTCGGCTGGCCGAGGAGGTGAGCCTTCCGGGTGCCCACAACCGCCGGAACGGGATGGCGGCCGCGGCCGTGTGCCTGGCTCGAGGAATCGACCCGGAGGCGATCGCCGCCGGACTGCGGAGCTTCGCCGGCGTCGTACACCGACTTGAGCTCGTCGCCAATCTCGACGGGGTCGCCTGGATCAACGACTCCAAGTCCACGAACGTGTCCAGCACGATCGTGGCGCTCGAGGCGTTCCCGCCCCCGATTCACCTGATCGCCGGAGGCCGCGGCAAGGGCCAGGACTTCTCGCCACTCGCGGGGCCGGTCGCCGAGCGCTGCAGCGCGGTCTACCTGATCGGCGAGGCGGCGCAGGAGCTAGAGGACACGCTCGCCCTCCACGAGGTCGGCATTCCCCTCCATCGGTGCGGGGACCTCGAACATGCGGTGGCCCAGGCTCGTGACGCCGCGTGTTCCGGTGAGACCGTGCTGCTTTCCCCGGCCTGCGCGAGCTATGACCAGTACGTGGACTTCGAGGCAAGGGGCGAGCACTTCCGCTCGCTGCTGGTGGAACGCGGGTGAGCGCCGCAGCCGCCGCACAGGGAAGGAGCGCGGCCGACACTCCCCGCAGGCCGCGAGCCGCTCAGCCGCGCCGGGGCGGACCGCCGCTCGAGCACCGGATCCTTCTCACCGCAGCGCTTTGCCTGCTGGCGTTCGGGGCCGTGATGGTCTACAGCGCGTCCTCGCCCCAGGGGGTCCTCGCTGGCCACGGCGGCACCGGCACCGGGGTCTTCGTCCGCTACCTGGTTTTTGGTGCGCTTGGCCTCGCGGCGATGCAACTGTTCGCGAAGACCGGCACCAAATTGCTGCATCGACGGCTTGTGAACATGCTCCTGCTGGGGTCCTTCGTGCTGCTTCTGGCGGTGCTGGTGCCTGGGTTGGGCGTTCAGGTCAACGGGGCGCGCCGGTGGTTCGCCCTCGGCCCAATCCAGTTCCAGCCGTCCGAGCTGATGAAGCTCGCGCTCGTCCTCTACGTCGTGCGCTACCTGGCCGATCATCCCAAACGGATGCGGGGCCTTCGGCAGGCGATCGCCCCGATCGCCGTGGTGGCCGGACCGGCTTGCTTGCTGGTCGTGGTTGAGCCCGATCTGGGGACCGCGCTGGTCATTGCTTTCACGCTTGGCGCGCTGCTGATGGCTTCCGGAATGCCCGCCCGGCACCTGGCGATCCTGGTCGCGGTCGCGGCAGGGCTCGCCGTCCTAGTCGCGATGGCCCAGCCATACGAGCGGGCCCGCCTCACGACGTTCCTGCACCCCTGGGCCGCGGCCACGAAGGCTGGGCCGGGGTATCAGGCGGTCCAGGGCCAGATCGCGCTCGGGTCAGGCGGCGTCTTGGGAGTCGGGCTGGGGCGGTCGGTGCAGAAGGCCTACTACCTGCCGGAGGCCCAGACCGACTTCATCCTGGCCGTCATCGGCGAGGAGCTGGGGGTTATGGGAATACTCGGGGTGGTGTTCCTCTACGGGATGCTGGCCTACGCGGGGCTTCGCACAGCGCGCCGGGCTGCCGGGCGGTATGCCAAGCTGCTGGCGACGGGGCTGACCTCGCTGATCCTGTGCCAGGGACTACTGAACATCTTTGTCGTGCTGGGTTTGGCGCCGCTCACCGGGGTCCCGCTGCCGTTCATCTCATACGCGCCCACGAACCTGTGCATCGTCCTCGCCTCGGTGGGGATCCTGTTGGGGATTGCCCGGGGCGGCTCCAGACGGCTCCGGTTGGTGGAGACCGGATCAGGTGAGCCCTCCGCGGGTCGTGGTCGGGGCCGGGGGAACAGCCGGCCACGTCGTGCCCGCCCTGGCGGTCGCCGACGCTCTGCGGGCTGAGGGCGCCGAGGTCACATTTGTCGGCGGCGAGCGCGCCGAGCGCGCGCTCGTGCCGCGCCGGGGATACGAGCTGCGCGTTCTCCCGGTCCTGCCGTTGCCGCGGCGAGCGCCGGTGAGGGCCGCCCGTGCCGCCATCACCGACGCGGCGGCCACCCTGCGGGGCTGGCGTCTGCTCGAAGAGTTAGAGGCAGATGCCGTCCTCGGCGCGGGGGGGTACGTCGCCGGTCCGATCGGGCTGGCTGCTGTGGCTCGCGGGCTGCCTCTCACGCTGATCGAGGCCGATAGTCACCTCGGGCTTGCGAACCGGCTGCTGGCGCCGTTTGCCCGCCACGTGTTCCTCTCGTTCCCGATCGCGGGTCGAGACGGACGCCGGTACCGGGTGACCGGCCGGCCCGTGCCTCCGCCCAGCCACCGACAGGGAGGCCGCTCGGCAGCGGTTCGGTATCGCCGCCGACGAGACGTGTGTGCTCGTCTTCGGCGGCTCCCAGGGCGCACGATCGATCAACCTGGCCGCCGTCGACGCCTTCGCCGGCGCCACCTTCAGGGTGCTGCACGCCGCGGGCGAGCGTGACCTAGCTGACCTCGAGGCCCCGCGCCCGGGATACGACCTGCGGGGGTTCATCCCAGAGCTCGGCGAAGCGCTGATGGCCTCGGACCTGGTGGTGGCGCGGGCAGGCGGCTCGATCTTCGAGATCGCCGCCCATGGCAGACCAGCGATTCTGATCCCCTACCCGTATGCCACCGCCGATCACCAGGCCGCCAATGCCCGCTACATGGAGCGAGCCGGGGCCGCGGTGGTGATCGAAGACGCCGAGCTCACCCCAGCCCGGCTCGCCTCCGAGGTGGGCCGGCTCCTGGCCGACTCCTCGCGGCTCGAGTCAATGGGTAGAGCATCGGCGTCGCTCGCACGCCCGGAGGCGGCCAGGGAGATCGCAGCCGAGGTTCTGGCTGGCGCTCGCGAGCGGAGCGGGCGCGCCTAGTACGGGTAGCTCGCGAAACCCGGGCCGAGCTTCTGGTTTGCGCCTTGCGCCAGCTCGAGCGCGAATCGCGGGTCGAACACGCCGCCGGACTTCCATGGGCCGTTCGGGCAGTTGCTGCCGTGGCTTCGACCAGGCACTCCGGTCCACAGGAAGCCGTCTAGGTACTTGAAGTCCTTGCCGTCGAACGTGGGGTGGACGTCGCCGGTTGGCTTTCTGCCGAGGCCCCGGCCGGGCGGGTTGCACAGGGCTTCGATCCCCTGTGACACCGGGTGGGGGTTGAGCTTGGGGCCCTGGCCATTCTGGGATGTGTTGACGACGAAGTGAGCGCGGTAGCGCCCGTGCGAGAGCGTGAACAGGTCGTCGGAGACGTCCTGGGCCCAGCGGATCTCGTTGATCGACCACGCCAGGTGGGTGTCGTTCGTGAAGAAGCCGCGGACCTTGTTGACGCCGGAGTTCCACAGGCGCTTGGCGGTGAACCCGGCACTGTTCGCGTCGGAGTAGCCGGCTTCGGCGTAGACCACTGCGTGGGGCAGCCGGCTGAACCTGTTCGACTCGTACTTCAGGTCGGCGAGCCACAGATTCAGCGCCTGGCCCTTGGCGCACGACGAGATGGCGATGGAGTCGAGCTCCTCAAGGATCACGGCGCGCTTGTTGCCGATGGCCGAAGCCATCGCGTTTACGTCCGCGTGGAACGTCCCCTGATAGGCCCGCATTGCGCCGAGCCCGGCGCACTCCTGGTCATTGGGATAGAGCAGAAACGTGCTGAACACGATGACCGGGGCTGGGTCGTGATCAGACGCCATGTTGTTGCAGAGGAGCTTGGTCGTCTGGCCCGAGATCCCGCCGGGGCCGCCGCCCTCGGAGTACGTGCTGATGTTCTGCGTCTCCTCCCCGTCTGCGATCTTGGCGAGCTGGCGGGCCGTGCCGTTCCTCGCGATCGCGTCCGCGTGCCTGGTCTCGAACTCCTGCCAGGACTCGCTCTCCGAGGAGGCCTTCGGGTTGAGCCCGATTGCCTGAGCCACGGCTCCGGCCGCGTCGCCATGTCTTGGGCCGTCGACGAAGAAGTTGGCGCCCTGAAGCGGTGAGCCGTTCGTCGGCGCGGTCGGCAGCGCCAACGGATTGTTCGGATCCCGCGGCCCCGGGACGCTGGGGCTGGCACACGCGTCGGCCTGCCGGGCGGGGGCGGAGCGGCCCGCCGACACGGTCGGCAGGCCGAAGGCCAGTGCCAACGCGGCCGTGCATAGCGCGAGGAGCCATGCTCGCAAACGTCCCCCAAGCATCCCGTCGAGTGTTGCATGTTGCTTGGAGGCGCGCAACTCTCAACGCATACCCCAAGTACATTCGCGCCATGCGAGGCGACGACTGGTCTGGCCGACGCCTACATTTCGTCGGCATTGGCGGCGCGGGGATGAGCGGGCTGGCGATCATCGCGCATTCTTTGGGCGCCCAAGTGAGCGGCTCAGACCGAGCCGAGTCCTCATATACGGGGCTCGTGCGCGCCCGCGGGATCGATCCTGCGATTGGCCACTCAGCCGAGAACGTTCCCGAGGGCGCCGAGCTCGTCTATTCGACTGCAGTTCCGCTCGAAAATCCCGAGCGCCAGGCGGCCGTGGGTAAGGAGCTTCACCGCGCTGAGTTGTTAGCCGAGATTGCGGGGTTGCGCAAATGCCTGGCGGTCACAGGAACCCACGGCAAGACGACGACCGCGGCGATGATCGTGCACGCGTTGCAGGGGTGCGGTCTCGATCCGTCATACGTTCTGGGCGGGGAGCTCCGAGGCACCGGAGCCGGGGCGGGATGGGGAAGCGGCGAATGGATCGTGGTGGAGGCCGATGAGTCCGACCGCTCGCTCCTCGGGATCCGGCCGGACGTCGCGGTACTCACCAACGCCGAGCTCGATCATCACTCGACATATTCGTCGCGGCTGGAGCTCGAGGAGACGTTCCGGGCGTTTACAGCCCAGGCAGAGCAGGCGGTGGTCTGGGACCGACCATCGCTACTCGCCCTTGCCCCACCAAACGCGATCCCCTACGACGCTCCCGAGCCGATCCTGTTCGCCGGCGGATCGCGCTTTGAGTGGGCAGGCGTCGAGGTCGAGCTGTCGGTGCCAGGGGCTCACAACGCGACCAACGCGGCGGGAGCGCTGACCGCCGCCCGGCTGGCCGGAGCCGACCCGGGCGAGGCTGCAGCGGCCCTCAAAGGCTTCGCCGGGGCGCGGCGCCGGTTCGAGCTCGTCGGCAACGCGGCTCCGGGAGCGCCCGTCTACGACGACTACGCTCACCATCCCACCGAGGTGGCGATATCGATTGCCGCGGCCCGGACGCTCCAGCCCAAGCGAGTGGTGGCGGTGTTTCAGCCTCACCTGTACTCCCGGACAGCGGCGCTGGCGGGCGATTTCGGCCGTGCGCTCGCGCAGGCTGATGTGGTGGCGGTCCTCGACGTGTACTCCGCCCGCGAGCGCCGGGAGGAGTTCCCGGGTGTCGATGGCAGGCTGGTGGCGGTGGCCGCGGCAGACGCCAGCATGGGGCGGACGGTGGCGTGGGTTCCGGACTTCGACGACGCACGCCGTTTCCTGGGAAGGACCCTCCGAACCGGGGACCTCTGCCTGATGATGGGCGCCGGCGACATCGACGCGCTCGCTCGTTCGGTGGCCGCTTGACCGCCGCTGGCCGGTCTACTCTGGCGCTGTGTCCGCGCTCCCCCAAGGCGTACAGCGCGACTTCGACCTGGCGCGGCTGACGACGATCCGAACCGGCGGCAAAGCCGAGCTGTTCGCCCGCGCCGGATCGGTCGAGGAGCTCGAGCGGCTCGTGGGATGGGCCAGTCGATCAGGAGCCAAGGTAGGTGTCGTGGGCTCGGGGTCGAACCTCCTCGTAGCGGATGCGGGTGTTGAGGGACTGGTGGTGAAACTGGATCGCGAGCTGAGCGAGATCAAGCTCGACGGGACGCGTATCCGCTGCGGCGGGGGCGCCCGCCTCCCGTCGGTCTCCGCGCGCGCGGCCCAGGCCGGTCTCACCGGTATCGAGTTCGGAGTGAACATCCCGGGAACCGTGGGCGGGGCAGTGCGAATGAACGCCAACGCGTACGGCGGCGAGCTCGCCAGAGTCCTCGAATGGGTCGACGTTGTGACGGCGGGGGGAACCGAGCGCCGTAAGCCCGCCGAGCTTGGGTTCGAATACCGGCGCTCCGCCTTGGCCGAGGGAGAGGTGGTGGCGGGCGCGTCGTTTGCGCTCGCGAGGGCCACCCCGGAGCGGGTGAAGGAGACCCTCGCCGACATGCGATGCCGCCGAAAGGCAGCTCAGCCGGCGGGGATCAAGACCTTCGGCTCGACGTTCAAGAACCCCAGTGATTCCCGCGCGGAAAATCGGACCGCGGGACAGCTTCTCGAGGCGGCGGGCTGCCAGGGTCTTCGCGTCGGCGGCGCCAGCTTCTCCTCCAAGCACGCGAACTTCATCGTCAACCACGGCGACGCCACCACTGCCGACGTCGTTGCCCTGATCGCCGAGGGCAGGCGCCGCGTCAAGGAGCAGTTCGCGGTGGAGCTCGAGCCCGAGGTCCAGGTCCTGGGTCCCGTTGAGCTACCCGGAAATCGGAGCGAGCGGTGAGGCGCTGGCGCCGACGTCTACGCCGGAGCCGGTTCGGGCTGGTCGCGGCCGTGCTCGTATCGCTCTCAGCCTTGCTCGGGGGCGGGTGGCTCTGGTTTCGAGACTCGTCACTCGTTTCGGTCAAGCACGTGACGGTCACCGGCGAAAGTGGGCCCGACGCGGCCGGGATCCGGTCCGCGCTCCTCACCGCCGCCAAGAACATGACGACGCTCGATGTCAACGTGAGTCAGCTCCGCACCGCAGTGTCGCCATATCCCGTGGTCAAGTCGCTCCAGGTCTCGACCGACTTCCCCCACGGCATCCGCATCCACGTCGTCGAGCAGCTGCCGGTTGCGGTCGTCCAGGTGGCAGGGCGGACCATCGCCGTGGCTGCGGACGGAACGCTCCTGCCGTCGCTGTCTTCGACGTCCTCGCTGCCCGTGATCACGCTGGCGGTGCCCCCAGGCGGCCCTCGTCTGACGGATCCAAGCTCTCTCGCCGAAGTGACGGCGCTGGCGGCGGCCCCATACCAGCTCCTGGCCAAGATCGGAACGATTCAGAGTGACCCCTCGCACGGGCTGGTGGCACAGCTTCGTGGCGGACCCCAGGTGTACCTGGGGGACCCCGATCAGCTGGCGCAGAAGTGGTCGGCCGCCGTGGCCGTGCTTGGAGACTCCGGGTCCGCAGGCGCCGCGTACATCGACGTCACCGACCCGCGGCGACCAGCCGCCGGCGCAGGCGCGGCGGCGGCCGCGAGTGCCGCAAGCTCGCTCAGCGCTACTAGCTCGCAGTCGGGAGCGGGCTCAGCGCAAACGAATGCAGGTGTGGCGTCGACCGGCTCCGGCGCAGCTCAGACGGGCTCTGGATCCGCGTCCGCGAATGCGACCGCGTCCCAGAGCGGCGGCGGGGGCGGGGGCTAGATCTCTAGCCCCGGCCCAGCCCTAGCCACGGCTCCCGGCCCGCCCGCAGCCCCCGGCGCCTAGGCTAACCCTCAAGTGGAGGTTTACCACTTCATTAGCCAACTCTCACCCAGCTGTGGAGGGTCGTGGGTTTTGCAACGAACGTTGCGTCCGGGACGCGACGTTGACCGCGTCCATCCCTAGGCCATAACGTGCGAAACTCCGCAAAGAGCAAAAGCTCGCGAAACTCTCAACTTTAACTTCAGACTCGGACGGTTCGATGGAGAGCGGCAGCTATCTAGCAGTTATCAAGGTGGTGGGAGTCGGTGGCGGTGGGACCAACGCCGTCAACCGCATGGTCGATTCAGGGTTGCGGGGCGTCGAATTCATCGCCTGCAACACCGATGCTCAGGCGCTGGCCATGTCTGATGCCGACGTCAAGCTCAACATCGGCCACCAGCTCACGAAGGGACTGGGCGCCGGCGCCAATCCGGATGTTGGCCAGGGTGCGGCGGCAGAGTCGCGCGACGAGATCAAGGAAGCTTTGAAGGGCGCTGACATGGTGTTCGTCACGGCCGGCGAAGGGGGTGGCACCGGCACGGGCGCCGCGCCGGTCATCGCCGACATCGCCAAGAACGAGATTGGTGCGTTGACCGTGGGGTGCGTGACGCGTCCATTTGCTTTCGAGGGCACCCAACGCGCGAAGCAGGCAGAGGCCGGTATTCAGCGCCTGCGCGAGGACGTGGACACGCTGATCGTGATCCCCAACGAGAAACTGCTCGCGATCATCGATCGTCACACCTCGATCCTCGATGCGTTCCGCGAGGCGGACAACGTGCTCCGCCAGGGGGTCCAGGGCATCACTGACCTGATCACGATCCCCGGTCTTATCAACCTCGACTTTGCCGATGTGCGGACGATCATGCGGGATGCGGGCACAGCGCTCATGGGTATCGGGTCGGCGAGTGGTGAGAACCGGGCCGTCGAGGCTGCCAAGATCGCGATCTCATCGCCGCTGCTGGAGGAGTCGGTCGAAGGCGCGATGGGAATCCTCCTCAACATCACGGGCGGCCACGACCTCGGACTGTTCGAGGTCAACGAGGCTGCGGAGGTGGTTCAGAGCGCGGCCGACGCCAACTCGAACATCATCTTTGGCGCGGTGATCGACGATGCCATGGGCGACGACGTGCGGGTGACGGTGATCGCCACCGGTTTCGAGCACGGGCGGGGCCGCGGGCTCCGCGAAGAGCGGCCCGCCGGGCACGCGAAGAGAGCGCGACGTGACGAGCGATGACGTCCGTCGGTCGTCGCTGGAGATCCGCGACGACGAGATCGACATCCCGTCCTTCCTCAAGGACCGGTAGCGGCATGCCGGCGGGCCGGCGGGCCCACCGCAACATCCTCAGGCCTGATTCGTTCTAGCACCGTCAGCACCCACGGCCGACAGGGATCACCGTGAGGCGCATGCGTTCACGGACAATCGACCGCGCGAGGCCGTGCTCTCGCGCGGCCATCGTCGGCGTCCTTGGCTCCGTGGTGCTGACGCTGTGCCTTGCCGGCCAAGCACTGGCTCAAGGTCAGCCGGCGGCCGCTCCGGCCGCGACGATCGAGGGTCCCACGCCGGATCTACAGACGCCGACCGATCTGGGTTTGTCGATAGCCCGTGACGGGACCGGCGGGACGGCATACCTCAAGCAGGCCGGAGGCGTTGCACACGTGTTCGTGTCTCGGTTGGTCGGCGGCTCCTTCCAACAGCCGATCCAGGTAGACCTTGGCCTCGCTGGGGCCTCTTCCCAGCCCGTGATCGCAGCATCAAACGGGGGCTTGCTACTGGTGGCCTTCATCAACGACGGTCAGCTGTTCGTCGCCGACCACCTGGCCGGTAGCGGGGCCTTCGACGCTCCGAAGCCGCTTGCGGGCGGTGCGCTGAACCCAGCCATCTCCACCACCAATTTCGGCAAGGCCTACCTGGCGTTCGCCGTGACCGACGGAAGTGGCACGGATGTTCGGACTGCTTTTTTCTGGCAGGGCAAATGGGCCCTGGAACCATCGCCGCTGAACGTCACTCCCGGCGACGACGCGGGCACCGGCCTGGGAAGACCCGCCGTCTCTGCGGCCGGTGACGGCATCGCCATCGCCGCGTGGGGCGAGGCCGGCGGCGTATACACGCGGCGCGTCTGGGGCACCTCTCCAAGTACGGTCGAAGAACAGGCGGATGGCGTACTCCCCGGATGCACCGAGACTTCCGCCGACGAGCCAGTGGTGGGCAGCGGTGGTGACTCCTCATTCGCCAATGTCGCGTTCCATGAGCAGCTCTCATGCGGAGGTCAGTCGAGCTCGCGAGTTCTGATGAACCGCCTGCGCGGCTCCGCCTACGATGGCCTGACTCAACCAGACGGGCTGTCAGGCGGCGGTGATGGCGCCGACCACCCGCAGATCGCCATCGGGGAGTACGGAAGCGGAGTCGTCACATCCGAGCGGACGGGCTCCCACGCGGTCGTCGCCACGGACCTCGGGGATAACGGCGTCCTCGGTTCCACCGGACAGGTCAACTCGATGGCTCAGTCCACCGTTCCGCTAGCGAGCCCTGCCATGGCTGGGCTCTACACCCGCGTGGTGGCGTGGCAGCAGGATCCCGGTGCCAGCGGGGCACCTGAGATTCGAGCCCGCTACGCCCCGGGAAGGGATCCCCTGGGGCCCGAGGTGCTGCTCTCCTCACCGGCTCAGGGACCCGCGGATGCCTCCGCCGGGCTGGCGGCGGGTGGCGACGCGTACGGGGACGCAGCGGTGGTCTGGGTCCAGCATGGGAGCGGATCAGACCAGATCATGGCCGCGCAGCTGTACCAGCCTCCGGGCTCCTTCTCGCTGATCGCAGGCCAGCCCTACGTCAGGAATCCGAGACCGGCCCTGAGCTGGAGCGCGCCGCGCGAGCCTTGGGGGCCGATCCATTTCGAACTGACGATTGACGGGGGCCAGCCGACTGAGACCGACGCCACGTCGGCCCGCCCGGCACGGCCATTGAGCGACGGTCCTCATACCTACCAGGTGACCGCGTCGAACCCCGCCGGGCAGCAGAGCCAGACGGGTACGGGCTCCGTGTTCGTCGACACGACTCCCCCGATTGCGGCGGTGACGCTTAGGTCCACCGCGCGGATCGGGACCCCGGTCCACGCGCTGCTTTCCTATCGGGACCTGCCCCCCACCGGCAGCCCCGCCGGCGATGCCTCCGGGGTCGCGACCGCGCGGCTCGAGTGGGGAGACGGCACCGTAGTTCGCCTCCGCCCCGGCGTCCACCGGGCCACCCACGTCTACCAACGGCCCGGGCGCTACACGCTGACGATCGTGGTCAGCGACCAGGCCGGCAACGTCACCCGCGTTCGAGGTCACATCAAGATCACCAAGCCCAAGCCGCGACCTCACGGCCCGCCGCATAGGCACCACTGACGATGAGGTACCTGAAGCACATCCTCCCGATGACGATGGCGCTGGTCCTTGCGGTCGCCGGCACCGCGCCTGCCCAGGCGCCGGCGGGCTTGACGACCCCGCCAACCAAGGGCGCGCTGTACCAGGACGGCCAGACCAACCGCTACCTGCTCGGTGGAACTTGGCTTTACCGGCCGGATCCAAGCGATTCAGGGATTGCCCAGGGGTGGGCGGAGCAGTCGGACACGACCGGGTGGGGGATGGTCACGGTGCCCAACTCATTCAACGCCGGAGACTTCTCCACGGGCAGCATGCAGGGCTCGGTGGGGTGGTACCGGCGTGACTTCATCGCGCCAGACGCGGCGTTTGCGCCGTACGTGCGCCGTGAAGATCGCCGATGGATCGTGCGGTTTGAGTCGGTCAACTACCGCGCGACCGTGTGGCTGAACGGGCACCTGCTCGGCCGACACGCCGGCGCGTATCTCCCGTTTGAGTTTGATCTGGGGGCGCTCAAGCCCGGAATCGATCGCCTCGTGGTGCGCGTCGACAGCCGGCGCTTGCCCACCGATCTCCCACCCGGGCCGGGCGGTGGCTGGTGGAACTTCGGCGGGGTCCTCAGAGAGGTCTACCTGCGTCCCGTGCAGCGCGTCGACATCGCCCGGGCGGCGGTTGTTCCGATGCTCCCGTGTCCCGGCTGCGCGGCCACCATCCAGGTGCGAACGAGCATCAGAAACCTGGTCTCCTCGTCTCAGCTCGTTGAGCTCCGGGGCCGCTATGGATCGGTTCCACTCGACTTCGGCACGGCTCGGATAGCCCCCGGCGCCACTTGGCTGGCCACCGCTACGGCGAGGCTGGAGCATCCCAGGCTCTGGTCGCCCGGCGACCCTCATCTCTACCGCGCCTCGCTTACGCTCTGGGACGGCGCGGGTCACAAGCTCGCCGGCTACACCGACTACAGCGGAGTTCGCAGCATTGCGGTCACGGCGGATGGCCGGCTCAAGCTCAACGGCCACCTGCTCGATCTGCGGGGAGTGGACCTGCACGAGCAGAACCTGTACACGGGCGCCGCGTTGACGACCCCGCAGCTGGCGCAGCTGGTGGGATGGACACGGGATCTCGGTGCCAAGCTGATCCGAGCCCACTATCCGCTCAACCCCCAGATCGAGGAGATGGCGGATCGCTACGGGATCCTGCTGTGGTCGGAGGTTCCGGTGTACCAGGTAGCGGGGCAGTACCTGGATCAACCCGGCTGGCTCGCCGGCGCTCACGAGTTTCTACGCCAAAACATCCTCACCAACCAGAACCACCCCTCGATCCTGCTGTGGAGCATCGGTAACGAGCTTCCGACGCCCGCAGGCCGCGCGGAGGCGAGCTATATCGCCGGGGCGGTCGCGCTGGCCCACCAGCTAGATCCCACACGGCCAGTGGCCATGGCCACGAGCGGCTGGCCCGGCGTGCCATGCCAGTCGGCGTACGCGCCGCTGAACGTGATCGGCCACAACGATTACTTCGGTTGGTTCGACGCCGGCGGAGGCACCAACGACGATCGCGATGCGCTCGGCCCCTATCTCGACTCGCTGCGCGCCTGTTACCCCACGCAGGCGCTCATGGTGAGCGAGTTTGGGTTTGAAGCGAACCGCCACGGGCCGGTCGAGGAGCGGGGGACCTACGAGTTTCAGGCGAACTCGACCGCCTACCACCTGGCGACTTTCGCGTCCAAGCCTTGGCTCTCAGGCGCGATCTACTGGATTCTCCAGGACTTCGCCGCTCGCCCCGGCTGGGGTGGGGGCAACCCGCGCCCCGACCCCCCGTTCGTGGAGAAGGGCCTGGTCGATCTGTTCGGCAACCGCAAGCCGGCGTGGGACGTGGTCGCCCAAAGCTATTCGCGGACGCGCCAGGTGAGGGGGCGGTAGGGAGCTTCGGGGGTTGGGGGCGCGTGGCGGCGGCTCGCGTGCGGGCGTGCGGGGGCAGCGGGGGCTAAGGGGGGCGTGCGGCGCGGGCGCGGGCCTCCGGGGGCGGGCGTTCTGCGACGCACCCCCGCTTGATCTAGTGAGCGCGTCATCTGGCGCCCGCCGTGCGGGCGCGAGGCGACTGACCCGGCGGTCTGCGGGCGGGGTGTGTCGTCCAGCGCCCGCCGGATTCGCACGCCCACAGCTCAGCGCCCGCGGCTTCGCACCAACACCCACCGCCTCACCCCAACGCCCCCCGAGACCAACCCCAAACCCCCTCCCAAACCCCCCGCAAATCACGCCAGACCCCTGGCTGGCGCGACGGCGTGTACTAGCCTGCTCCCGTAAGTGACCTCCACGGCTGAAACGGCGCTGCGGCGCACTCCGCTTTACGAGCAGCACGTGGCGGCGGGAGGGCGGTTGGTGCCCTTCGCCGGCTGGCAGATGCCGGTGCAGTACGGGGGAATCCGGGAGGAGCACCTGGCTGTGCGCCACCACGCCGGTGTGTTCGACGTCTCGCACATGGGACAGGTCCGGACGCGGGGCCCGGAGGCGCCGAGATTCCTCCAGCGCATGCTCTCCAACGACGTGCGCCGCATCCCGGAGGGAGGCGCCCAGTACAGCGTCATGTGCCGGGAGGACGGCGGCGTGCTTGACGACCTGTTCACCTACCGGCTGTCGGACCACGAGTTCCTGACCGTCACCAACGCTGCCAACCATGAGAAGGATTTCGCGTGGCTCACGGCCCACGCCGGCGAGTTCGACGTCGACGTGATCGATGTTGCCGACCGCTTCGCGATGCTGGCCGTCCAAGGTCCCGAGGCGCGCCGGACCGTCACGGAGCTTGCCGATGGCGCCCTGCCGTCGCGAATGCACTGCTGTGAGCGCACCCTGGCCGGCGTCCCGGCGATGGTCTGCGGCACCGGCTATACCGGGGAGGACGGGGTGGAGCTCCTGCTCAGCCCGGCCGATGCTCCGGCGGTATGGGACGCCCTCCTCAGCAGCGGCGTCAAGCCGGCCGGCCTTGGGGCGCGGGACACCCTACGACTCGAGGTCTGCTTTCACCTGTACGGAAATGACCTCACCGAGGATCGCGGACCGATCGAGGCGGGCCTTGGCTGGTGTTGCAAGGAGAACACGGAGTTCATCGGCGCTGAGGCGGTTGCATCGGCGCGCCGCGGTGGAGCCGCGGAGAAGCTCGTCCCATTCGTGATCGACGGGTCAGGCATCGCCCGGCAGGGCAATCCAGTCCGGGGAGGCGGCGAGGTGACCAGCGGCACATTCTCGCCTTGTCTGGAGCGTGGGGTCGGCATGGCCTACGTCGCCGCAGACCGGGCCGAGCCGGGAGCGGCTATCGAGATCGACGTCCGAGGCACAATCCGCCCAGCCATTGTCGAGCGCAAGCCGCTGTACCGAAAGGACCCCTCAGCATGAGCGATGCCAGCTATCCCGAAGGCCTGCTGTACCACCCTGAGCACGATTGGGCCCAAGTGGAGGGGCAGGAGGCAACCTTCGGGATCACCTGGTTCGCCCAGGACGCGCTGGGCGAAGTCGTGTTCTTCGAGGCACCCGATATCGGGAGGACAGTCGCCAAGGACGAGTCCTACGCCGAGGTGGAGTCGGTGAAGGCGGTCTCCGACGTGATCGCGCCTCTCTCAGGCGAGATCATCGAGGTCAACCAAGCCGTCTCCGAGAAGCCTGAGACGCTCAACGAGGATCCCTATGGCGCGGGGTGGCTGGTCAAGGTCAAGCTCTCCGACCCCTCCGAGACCGAGTCGCTGATGGACGCATCGGCGTATCAGGCGAGCCTCACATGAGTCACTACACCTCCGCCACCGACGCCGATCGCCGAGAGATGCTCGAGACGATTGGGGTCAAGTCCATCGACGAGCTGTTCGCGGATATTCCCCCGGCGCTACGGCTGGGGCGTCCGCTGGCGCTCGACGGTGGGCTGGCCGAGCAGGAGGTGTATGAGGAGCTCCGGACGCTGGCAGCGCGCAATGTGTCCACCGAAGACGAGCTGTCGTTCGTCGGCGCCGGCATGTACGACCACTACGTACCGGCGCTGATCGACTCCATCCTCCAGCGTTCGGAGTTCCTGACCCCATACACCCCCTATCAGCCCGAGATCTCCCAGGGGACCCTGCAGGCGATGTTCGAGTACCAGACGGCGATCTGCGAGCTGACCGGGCTGCCGGTCTCGAACGCGTCGGTCTACGAAGGACCGAGCGCCGTCGCCGCGGCCGGGTACGTCGCCAAGCTCGAGAAGGGACGCCAGAAGTTCGTGGTCTCACGGGGAGTCCACCCGCACGCGCGCGAGGCGCTCGCCACGCTGGCCCACGGGTGGGGAATGGAGGTGGCGGAAGCGCCTCTCCTCGAAGGTTGCACACGGCTCCCGGAACTCGATGAGCAGGTGAGTGCCGTGGTGGTGCAGCAGCCCAACTTCCTGGGTGCGGTGGAGGATCTAGAGCCCCTTGCGCAGCAAGCGCACGCGGTTGGCGCGCTGGCGGTTTGCTCCTGCGACCCGCTCCCTCTGGCGCTCCTTCGCTCTCCTGGGGATTGCGGGATGGACCTCGCCGTTGGGGAGGGGCAGACGCTCGGCAACCGGCTGGATTACGGTGGTCCCTCGTTCGGATTCTTCGCGGCCACGCAAGCGCTGATCCGCCGGGTGCCCGGCCGGATCGCCGGCGAGACCAAGGACGTCGATGGAAAGCGCGGGTTCGTGCTCACGCTCCAGACCCGCGAGCAACATATCCGCCGGGAGAAGGCGACCTCGAACATCTGCACCGCCCAGGCCCTGAACGCGCTGGCCGGCCTCATCTACCTCAGCTGGCTGGGCCGGCAGGGGATCACGGATCTGATGACGCTGGTTCTCCAGCGCACCGCGTATGCCCGGGAGCGGCTCGAGAGAGTCGACGGCATCACACCAGTCCATACGCAGCCGGTGGTGCGCGAGTGCGCCATCAATCTCGATGCCCCGATCGACCGGGTGCTGGCCCGTTGCCGCGAACACGGCGTCAACCCTGGTTATCCGCTCGTGCATGACTACCCCGAGCTTCCCGGAGGCTTGCTCGTGGCGATCACGGAGCAGCGAACCCGCCAGGACATCGATCGCCTAGTGGAGGTTCTGGGGGCGGCCGTCATGGCCGAGCGGGAGAAGGTCGAGGCGCGAGCGTGACCGACGAGCTCACGATCTACGAGCGCTCCAAACCAGGGCGCCGAGCGTTTGTCCCGCCGGCAGTTGACGTGGATGAGCGCCCGCTCGATGAGCTGCTGCCGCCGCGGCTCCGGCGGGCCGAGGCGCCGCAGCTGCCGGAGGTGGCTGAGCCGGAGATCGTGCGCCATTTCAACCGGCTGTCCAAGCGCAACTTCGACCTGGACACGGGCTTCTACCCGCTCGGATCGTGCACGATGAAGCACAATCCCAAGCTCCACGAGCGGGTGGCGGCGCTCCCCGGTCACGCCAAGCTTCATCCGTTGCAGGACCCATCGCGCGCCCAGGGGGCTCTGGAGCTCATGTGGCGGCTACAGGCCGCGCTTGCAGAGATAGCAGGCCTCCCGCACGTGTCGCTTCAGCCGTCGGCCGGGTCACATGGCGAACTGGCGGGTGTCCTGCTCACCCGCGCCTATCACGAGGATCGAGGCGAGCGCCGGACCAAGGTGCTCGCTCCAGACACCTCGCACGGCACCAACCCCGCGACCGTGACGATGGCGGGGTACGAGCTCGTCAAGCTAGGTACCGACAAGCATGGCAACGTCGACATCGACGATCTGCGCGCCAACGCGAACGATGACGTCGCCTGCCTGATGTTGACCAATCCCTCGACGCTGGGCCTGTTCGAGACGCGGATCGAGGAGATCGCGGCAATCGTGCACGGAGTGGGGGCGACCCTCTACTACGACGGCGCCAATCTGAACGCGATCATGGGGATCACGCGTCCCGGAGACATGGGCTTCGACATCGTGCATTTCAACCTGCACAAGTCGTTCACCCAGCCCCACGGGGGCGGGGGTCCCGGTGCGGGCCCAATCGCAGTATCCGACCGGATCGAGCCGTTCCTGCCGCGGCCGCAGGTCGTGAGGCGTGGCTCCTGGGCACCGCCCGGTTCCGGGGACGGGAATGCGGTGGTCAATGGCTCCGAGCCCATCTATGACCTCGACTACGACCGGCCGAAGTCGATCGGGCGACTGCGCGGATTCCAGGGGAACTACGGGGTGTTCGTCCGTTCTTACGCGTACATCCGCTCGCTCGGTGCGCCCGGCCTGCGCGAAGTCTCCGAGGTGGCGGTGCTCAACGCCAACTACCTGCTGGCCAGGCTCCGGCGCGAGGGCGTGCTGGAGTATCTACCCGCCGCCTATCAGCGGCTGTGCATGCACGAGTTCGTGCTCATGGGCTCGCCGATGAAGCGGCAGCTGGGGATAAAGACGCTTGACCTGGCCAAGCGCCTGCTCGACTACGGCGTCCATCCGCCAACCGTGTATTTCCCGTTGATCGTCGATGAGGCGCTGCTGGTGGAGCCAACCGAGACCGAGACCAAGGAGACGCTCGACCGTTTCGCGCAGATCGTCGCCGACGTCCTCCGCGAGGCAAGCAAGGACCCCCAGGTGGCGCTAAATGCCCCTTACACCACGCCCGTGAGGCGTCTGGACGAAGCGGCCGCGGCGCGGCGACCTGTGATCCGACAGCAGCTCTGATTCCCCGCCCGGCAGGCGCCGCGGCACGCGCCCCGAACTTAACAGATCGCGACGATCCTGCCGAAAACCCTAGAGGGTCAGGTCCGGTTCGAAACCATGCCCAACGCGATAAGACGCCTTGTGGCCCTTGCGGCCATCGATCCCGAAGAGCGTGTCCTGGCGGGGAAGGTAAGCGGCTGGCTTTACGCCGTGGGCGGTTTCACGGTCGGCTCGTTCCTCCTTTTACCCGGCCTCGGCCGGGCCCACAGCGGTTGGATCCTGAGCCTCGGCGCCGCGGCGGTGGTGTGGGGGCTCGTCGCGGTCGTGCTTGTGAACTGGCAGAAGGCGCCCGTCTGGCTCATACACGCGTCCAGCCTCGCCGGCTTTGTGATCGTGGCGGTGGTCGTCGCATCCTCGGGCGGGATCAGCTCGCCCGGTTGGGTGTACCTGTTCTTCGTCGGAGTGTTTGCGGCCTACTTCTATCGGCCCCCGGTGGCGGCGTTCTACGCCCTGGGCTGCATGGTCACCCAGGCTCTGCCGCTCACCTACGACGCGCACTGGAGCGATAGCCACTACATCGCCGAGCTGGTGATTGCGCTCCCGACGTATGCGGTGTTCGGCATCACCGTGACGATGGGCAAACAGCTGATGCGCAGGCTGCGTTCTCGAGCAGAGCTGCTGGCGGCAGAGCAGTCCGCGCTGCGCCGAATCGCCACGGCGGTCATCGCGGGAGAGAGCTCGGAGGCGATCTATGCGCTCGTCTCGCGTGAGGCGGCCGCGCTGCTACGAGGCGGGGCCGCCGGAATTCTGCGCTTCGACTCCGACCAGGAAGCCACCGTGGTGGGATCCTGGGCTGATCATGAAGGGGGGCGCTACCAGCCCGGCACGGTGGTACCGGTTCGCCCCGGCAGCGAGCTGGAAGCCGCGCGGCACGGCGATTCTCCGGTCCCCGTCGACGACCATCCCGTGGAGAGCCCGGTGGGACGGCTCGGCTACACGGCCAGCGTCGTCGTACCCGTGAAGCTGGGAGGGTGTAGCTGGGGCGCGCTCGCGGTGGCTGCCGCGGCGCCCACGCTGACCCGCGCGGATGCGCAGCAGCTGATGCAGTTCGCGGACCTGCTGGCGTCGGCCATCGCCACCCTCGATGACCGTGCGCATCTGGCCGCACAGGCCTCCACAGACCCGCTCACCGGTCTGGCGAATCGCCGTGCGCTGCACGAACGTCTGGCGGCGGAGGTGGCGCGCGGCCTTCGCCATCAGCAGACCCTGTCGGTGGTGGTGATCGACGTCGACAACTTCAAGCAGGTCAACGACATCAGCGGCCACGAGACCGGCGATGAGCTGCTGACCACGGTGGCCCACTGCCTGGCTGAGAACGCCCGTGTCGAGGACATCCTGGGACGGCTTGGCGGCGACGAGTTTGCCTGGGTCATGCCGGAGACGACGCGTGAGCAGGCTCTGGTTGCGACCGAGCGGTCACGCCACCTGATTGCCGCCACCTGCACCCATCCCTATCGCATCACCGTCTCGGCCGGGATCTGCGACACCCGCGCCACCGAGCATGCCGCTGAGCTGATCCGGTATGCCGACAGCGCGCTCTACTGGTCCAAGGCGCACGGTCGCAACCGCAGCTGGGTGTTCGATGCCGAGCTGATCGGCGAACTGGCTGGGTCCGGCCGGATCGACATGCTGGAGCGCTCCAATGCCATGCTCGGCCTCCAGTCTCTGGCACGCGCAATCGATGCCAAGGACTCGGCGACCAGCCAGCACTCCGAGCGCGTGGCAAATCTGGTGGGGAACCTGGCCCGGACGGCGGGATGGCCGGCCGAGCGGGTGATGCTGCTCAAGGAGGCGGCGCTCGTTCACGACGTCGGCAAGGTCGGCATACCGGAAGCCATCCTGTTGAAACCCGGTCCGCTGACCGCCGAGGAACGCGCCGTGGTCAGAGAGCACGCGGAGCTTTCCGCGCGAATCGTGGACGGAGTCCTGGCTCCCGACCAGGTGGAGTGGATTCGCGACCATCACGAGCAGCCCGATGGCAGCGGCTACCCGCACGGACTGACAGAGCCCGAGATCCCCGAGGGGGCGGCGCTGCTGGCCCTAGCCGACGCCTGGGACGCGATGACCGCCGGGCGTCCTTACAGCGCCCCCAAGAGCGTCGATGTCGCCTTGGGTGAATGCGCGCGGCTCGTAGGAAGCCAGTTCACCAAGACAGCGGTGGGAGCGTTGATGAAGCTCCACGCCGTCGGCGATCTGGACGAGGCCACCAGTCAGATGCCGCCGGCCGCACCGCTTCACGACGTCCAGTAGCGCAAACTGGAAACGCGTGGACGGACTTATCGAGCAGGTAGGAGGGGAGATCGCTGCGCACGCAGAGCGCGAGCTGGAGGCGCTAGTGGCGGTCTCCTCACCCTCTGGCGACCGGAGCGGCGCCGAAGAGGCAATCGCGGTGTGCGCGGCGCTGCTGCCAACCGAGGCACAAATCGACCGCCTCTCGTGCTCGTCCCCTCAGGGCGCGGATGACCTGATCGCAGTGATCGCGGGTAAGGGGAGCCGCCGGCTCCTGCTAGTCGGGCATCTGGACACCGTAATAGGACACGAAGCCCACGGGCCGCTGCGGCGCCGGGGCGAGCGGCTCTACGGCCCCGGCACCGCCGACATGAAGGGGGGCGTGATCCTGGCGCTGGGCCTGGCGCGGGCGCTCGCGGCACAGCCAGAGCGGTTCGCGGAGCTGGCGGTGTTGCTGGTCACGGACGAGGAGTGGCGGATCCACGAGTTTGCTCACGTTCCACGGTTTGCGCAGTTCGACTGCTGCCTGTGCTTTGAGGCCGGCGAGCGCGGGCCCGGGGGAGAGGAAGGGGTCGTCGTTCGCCGCAAGGCCGCAGGCACGCTCCGGACGCTTGCAACCGGGCGGGCCGCGCACTCGGGCAGCGCTCCCGAGAAGGGTGCGAATGCGCTGCTGGCGCTTGCTCGGGCAGCAATCGAGGTCTCGGCTCATCACGATCCGGCCGGTCCCGATCGCTTGAGTGTCGTGCCGACCGTGGTCCGGGCTGGCCATGCGTTCAACGTTGTCCCCGGAGCGGGCGAGCTTATCTTCGATATGCGCGCGGATCGAAGGGGTGCATTCGACGGCGTCGATGGGCTCGGTGCCGGCAGAAGTCGACGGGGTGAAGCTCGACGCGCGGATGGAGCGCGTTTGGCCGGGGATGGACTCCCGAGCTGCCACCAGCGAGGTCCTTCAGGGCGCCTCGGAACGTCTGGGGCGTGCGATCGTCGGCATCTCGCGGGGCGGAGCCAGCGATGCCAGCCACTTCGCCACCGCCATCCCGCTCACGATCGATGGATTGGGCCCGCGCGGGGGAGGGGCCCACACGCCCGACGAGTTCGTCCTGGCGAAGTCCCTGCAGGAGCGCGCCGAGGTGGCGGTGGCGGTGGCGCTTGAGGTCTTGGACGTGTGAGCCACCTGCCATGCTTTACGGAATGAGCACCGCAGTATCGGATACCCGTAGCCGCCCCAGGCGGACTCTCAAGTACCGCACCCAGCGAGAGGGCATAACACTGCTGGCCGGGATCATCGCGCTGATGTGGGTGGTCGAGATCATCAATGCGGCCGACTCGTACAACCTTGACCGCGACGGGATCTACTCCAGGAACCTTGGCCGCCTCTGGGGGATTTTCACGGCCCCATTCATCCACGCCAACTTCGTACCCCACCTGCTCGACAACACGATCCCGTTGGTCTTCCTTGGGCTATCATCGCCCTGCGTGGCGCCGGGCGCCTTGCGGGCGTCACCGCGATCGTCGTCGTCCTGGGCGGACTGGGGACTTGGTTGATCGGGCCAAGCGGCGCGAGCACGATCGGTGCGAGCGGCGTCGTGTTCGGCTACGCCGCGTACCTGCTCGCGCGGGGATTCTTCGACCGCAGTGTCCTGGAGCTGTTCGTCGGACTGGTGGTCGGCGTCATTTGGGGCAGCGCGCTGCTTACGAGCCTGGTACCGCACACGGGCATCTCCTGGCAAGGGCACCTCTGTGGCGGGATAGCAGGGATCGTCGCCGCGTACGTGCTGCGGCGCCAGAGGGCACGCCCGTCGCAGGCCAGCCCAGCTGCGGCGCAGTAGCCTCGCGCAAACAGATGCGCATCTTCTCGGGCATCCAGCCGACGGGACGCAAGCACCTGGGCAACTACATCGGCGCGATCACCCAGTACGTCGCCGGCCAAGACCGGGGCGAGGCGATCTATTGCATCGTCGACCTACACGCGATCACCGTGGCCTACGAGCCGGCCGCGCTGCGCGAGTCGGTCTACGACACCGCGGCCACGCTGCTGGCGGCGGGGCTTGATCCCGAGCGCTGCATCTTCTTCCGCCAGGGCGACGTGCCCGAGCACACCGAGCTGTGCTGGCTGCTCACGAGCGTCACCGCTTACGGCGATCTCACCCGGATGACGCAGTTCAAGGAGAAGTCGGGCGCCCAGCGTGACCTGGTCTCGGCCGGGATCTTCCTGTACCCGGTGCTCCAGGCAGCAGACGTGCTCGCGTATCGGGCACACGAGGTACCGGTGGGCGAGGACCAGCGCCAGCATGTCGAGCTGATGCGTGACGTCGCCCAGCGCTTCAACGCGCGCTTCCGCCACACGCTCGTCGAACCTGAGGTTCGGCTTCCCGAGGTTGGCGCGCGGATCATGGACCTACAGGTCCCGGACCGGAAGATGTCAACGACCGGGGGGAGCCCTCAGGGCACCGTGCACGTGCTCGACGAGCCGGACGACGTGGTCAAGAAGTTTCGCTCGGCGGTAACTGACTCCGGCACGGACGTGGTTCGCGCCCCCGACAAGGCCGGGATCTCAAACCTGATCGAGATTCTTGCCGCGGTCCGCGGCACGCGTCCCGAGGAAGTCGAGCGGGAATTCGAGGGTTCGGGCTACGGGACGTTCAAGCAGGCCGTCGCCGACGCGGTGGTCGACTATCTCACCCCGGTGCGCGAGCGATATGGGGAGCTTCGCGCCGACGAACCCGCGCTCGAGCAGACGATGGCGGCTGGAGCCGAGAAGGCACGGGCGATCGCTTCAGACACCTTGGCGGACGTTCGCCGGGCGATGGGGGTTGGACCGGTCCGCGCCGCCGGGTAGCCTCACGGTGCAGTGCGACTCGTAGATCTGGAGCTCGATCTCGACGTCTTCGCGGGACCGTTCGACCTGCTTCTAACGCTGATCCTCCGTGAAGAGGTCGATCTGCTGGAGGTAGATCTGGCCGAGATCGTCATCTCCTACATCGACCACCTCGAGCGACGCGGGGAGCTGGATCTAGAAGCAGCCACAGAGTTCCTGGTGCTGATCGCGGCACTGCTCGAGCTCAAGTCGCGTTTGCTGCTGCCCGGCGAGGAGGAGGAGCTGATCGAGCTGGACTCAGGTGAGGCGGCCGAGGAGCTGCTGGCCCGGCTGCTCGACGCCCACCGCTACCGCGCGGCGGCTGCCTACCTCCACGAGCGGCTTTCGTCTCAGAGCGGGTACCGGTTCCGCTCAGCGCCGCTTCCGCCAGCACTGCGCCGCGCCCCGCTGGAGCAGGCTGTTGCGGCCTATGACCCGCAGCGCCTGACCCGGGCGATCGGAGAGCTCCTTCACCATCCCGAGCCGATCGACGTTCGCCACATGGGGTCGCCCATTGTCTCGCTGTCCGAGCGGCTGGCGCACCTGCGCTCCCTGCTGGCGCGAGGCAGCTTCAGCTTCGATGAAGCTGTCACGCGAGCGGACCGAGTGACAGTCGCCGTCACCCTGTTCGCGATGCTCGAGCTCTACAAGCAGGGAGAGCTGACCTGGGAGCAGGAGGTGCCGTTTGGCGAGATCACGATCGCGGCGCCACGTGAGGAGGTACGCGTCGCGTCATGAGCCTTGCCCTCGAACCGACGCTGGAGTCGCTGCTGTTCATCAGCTCTGATCCAGTTAGCGCCGGCGCGCTGGCGGAAGCCACAAGCGCGGAGCTTCACGAGGTCGTCACGGCGCTCGAGCGCCTGCGCGAGCACTACGAGTTCGAGCGGCGTGGCCTGGTACTGCGTGAGCTCGCCGGTGGCTGGGCGCTCTCAAGCCATCCTGACGCCGAGCTCGCCGCCAGGCGGCTGCTGGCCAAGCCGCGGACGCCGCCGCTGACGCCGGCCCAGGCCGAGACGCTTGCGATCGTCGCCTACCTTCAGCCAGTGTCCCGCCCGGAGATCGCGCGGATCCGCGGGGTGGGCGCAGAATCGGCGGTCGCGACGCTGCTTGAGCGGGGGATGATCGAGGAGGCCGGCCGCTCCCAGTTCGGAGCGGTGCTGTATCGCACCACGGAGTTGTTCCTGCGGCTGTTCGGGCTGGCCTCGCTCAAGGAGCTTCCCGAGGCTCAGCAGTTCGACCCCTCACCGGAGCTCGAAAGCCAGCTGCGTGATCGCCTGCTGCGGGCGGGCGACGCGCGCGCCGCAGGCTGAGTCTCGCCGGGCCGGGGTCCCGGGCGGATCGGGACGAAGATGGCAGTTTCCGAGGCGTGCGCCGTTCTGTAGATGGGCGGCCTGGGCGCGTCTGCGCGATCGCGGCTGCGTAATCGAGTTGCTCCAGGAGTGATGTTGATGAGCCAGCAGTCGAGCGTCAGATCCGGAAGCCGTGTCCGCTCAGTCGCCCGGCGGCTGCGCTCGCTAGTCGGCCTCGGCGCGGCCGGCGCCAGCGCCATCGTGGTGGCCTCGGCCTCGGCGCTCACCCCGTCGCCTCCGCCGGGTGCGCCGGCGGTTGAGTCGGCTCCATCGAGCCTGGTCGGACTGAACCCAGCAGCTGCCGGCTGGCGTCATCGCCGCCAGCGCCGCACGGGGAGCCGCTGGAAGCCGGAGAAGGCGATCTACGGGACCGCCTCGATCAACGACATCGCCAGTCAAGGGCGCCGGCGGAACGACGATCCGGGTCAACGAGATCTATCCGACGACGGCCGTCCGGCACGCCGGCCGAAGGGACCGTTCCCGGTCCTGCTGACGATGACCCCGTACGGCAAGGGCCAGGGCGGTTCGAGCAGCCCCGGCTCGGCGTCCTCGCCGTCGGGCGGCGCTAGCGACCGGCGGTGCCGACAACTACCTGGCCCAGCGCGGGTATATCGAGGTCGTCGAGGACGTTCGCGGCACCGGCGACTCAGGCGGCAGCTGGGGACTGTTCGACCCGATCCAGCAGCAGGACGCGATCCGGGTCCTCAACTGGGCTGCGCACCTGCCGCACTCCGACGGCCGCGTGGGCACCTACGGGCCGTCGTATCTCGGGATCGACCAGATGCTGCTGGCCGGGGCGGTCGGCCGGCACTCGCCGCTGAAGGCGATCTTCCCGATGGTGACCGGCAACGACATCTACCGCGACACGTCCTTCATGGGCGGCCTGCTCGACTTCGAGTTCGACGAGGCCTACCTCGGTCTGACGGCGGGCACCAACACGAGCAACCCGGTCAGCGACACGCTCAGCGACCCGAGCCTGCTCGCCGACCTCGCCGAGCATCGAGGCCGACCACGCCAACGGGCTTGCGAGCTACCACGCCGGAGTGACCGCGAACATCCTCGCGCGGCGGCGACGAGGCCTACGACGGCTCCTACTGGCAGGCCCGCAACCCGCAGAACGTGATTCGGCGGGTCGTCGCCAACCACATCCCCGCCTACCTGGTCGGCGGCGAGTTCGACATCTTCCAGCGCGGCGAGCCGACCAACTACGCCGAGCTCCAGAACGCCTGGGATCACCGCAGCCCGACAGCGCCGATGCGGCCCGGCCAGCGGACGCACCGGCCGCTACCAGCTGATCGTCGGCCCGTGGGAGCACCTCAACGGCTCGAGCGTCGACGTCGACCCGCTCGAGCTCGAGTGGTTCGACACCTGGCTCAAGCACGAGCACACCGGCATGGCGCAGACCCCGACGCCGCTTCACTACTACGACCTTGGCACCGGCCAGTTCGACGAGACGACGACCTACCCGTTCACCGGGGCCAAGCCCACCCGGCTCTACCTCGGCGCCGGGCAACTCGCTGACCCGCTCGCGCCAGCCTCGGACGGCGACGACCGACACGATCACCTGGAGCCCGATCGGGCAACCCCTGCGGACGGCCGATCGACCAGTGGTCGATGGGCGGCATCTCGATCCCCGCCCACTCAGCCGGGCTCCTCGCCCCGTGCGCCGACGACGACCAGCCCTCGCAGCGCGGACCATGGACGATCAGCTACACCACGGCTCCGTTCGCCGAGCCGGCGGCCGTCGCCGGACCGATCACCGCGACGATCTACGCCAGCTCGACCACGCCCGAGACCGAGCTTGTCGCCGAGCTCGAGGACGTCACGCCGAGCGGCGCCTCCTATCCGCTCACCGAGGGCGCGCTGCTCGGATCGCTGCGCGCCGTCGACCAGAGGCGGTCCTGGACGCGCGGCGGCATGACCCTCCTGCCCTACCACCCGTACACGCAGGCGTCGGCGCGGCCGGTCACGCCCGGCGCCGTGACCGAGTACCAGATCGAGATCTTCCCGACGCTCGCCACGATCGCCGCCGGGGACCGGCTGCGGCTCACGCTCTCGACCGCCGACACCCCGCACCTCACGCCGCTCCCGCAGCAGCTTCCCGAGCTGGCCGGACGGCATCTACACGATCAGCGCTCGGCCGATCGCCCCCTCGTCGCTCACGCTCGAGCTGCTCGGGTAGGACCCGGCGCGTTCGCCCCGCGCCGGGTCGGACGCCTAGCGCGAGCGCTCCACCGGGCCGCCACCGTCCACAGACCCTACAAGTACAAAAGCAGTACCTCTGAGGTACGATGCGGGCGGTGGAGCGATCGCTTGTCACGGAGCATCCCGGCCTCGAGCCGCTGCTCCGCGAGCGGCCCCAGCGCGCCAAGCTGCTGGACGCGATGGTGCGCGTGGTGGCGGAGAAGGGCTACGAAGCCGCCACAGTCGCTGATGCGGTCAAGGTCGCCCGGACCTCACGCGGGACGTTCTACGAACTGTTCGAGTCCAAGGAGGCGTGCCTCGCCGCCGCCTACCGGCTGGGACAGGAGGTACTGGCGGCGCGGGTGAGCGAAGCCGTGCGGGCGGCCGAAGATTGGCGTGAGGAGCTGCGACTTGGGCTACGCGCGTACCTGCAGACGTTTGACGAGGAACCGCTGTTTGCCCGCGTCTACCTGCTGGAGTGGGCTCCGGTCCATGCCGAGCGTGACGCGGCGGTCAGGCGATTTGCCCGCCGCTACGGAATCAGCTTTTCCCGTGCAGGCGTGCACGTACCCGAGCAGGCGCTGTACGTCCTTGCCGCGGGCGTTCACGAGCTCGCGCGCGCACATGTGCGGGCAGGGGGGCGGGCGACCGATTTGGAAGATGTCCTGGTGGGCTGCGCCGTGCGGCTCGCCGCCAAAGGAGGAATCAGAACCATGGATCTGACATTCACAGACAAGGAGACCGCGTTCCGCGATGAGCTGCGGGCGTGGCTGGCAGACAATGATCCGGGCGAGCGGCCCGTGGGCGAGGACGCGGTCGCGTACGAGTGGAGGAGGGACTTCCAGCGCCGCCTTGCTGACGGTGGCTGGGCCGCGGTGCACTGGCCCGCGAGTACGGAGGCCGCGGCGCGACCCTGACCGAGTCGGCGATCTTCTTCGAGGAGCTGGCGCGGGCTAGCGCTCCGCTTCCAGCCAATGTTCTGGGGCTGCTGCTGGCCGGTCCCACGATCATGATCTGGGGCACGGACGAGCAGAAGGAGCGATTCCTGGGCCCGATCGTGACAGCTGAGGAAATCTGGTGCCAGGGCTTCTCCGAGCCCGAAGCTGGTTCCGACCTCGCCTCGCTCAAGACCAGGGCGGTCAAGGAGGACGGCCACTGGGTCGTGACCGGGCAGAAGGTGTGGACGAGCGCCGCGCAGTACTCCAAGTGGTGCATGCTGGTGGCCCGAACCGACACGGATGTGCCGAAGCACAAGGGGCTGACCTACTTCCTGATGGATATGGAGCAGGACGCCGTCCAGGTCCGCCCGCTGCGCCAGATCACCGGAGAGGCCGAGTTCAACGAGCTATTTATCGAGGGCGCCCGGATCCCCGAGGAGAACGTACTCGGCGGCGAAGGCAACGGCTGGAAAGTGGCCCTGACCACGCTGATGAACGAGCGGGCCGGCCTGGGATTCTTCCTTCAGGTCAGGTTGCGCCAGCTGCTTGACCAGGTATTGGCCGAGGCGGGGCGACGCGGGCTCCTGGAAGACCCTGTCGTCGCCGACAGGCTCGGTGAGCTTCATTTGAAGGCCGAGGTGCTCAGGCTCACCGCATACCGTGGCTTGACACGATCGAGCGCTACGGCCAGCCAGGACCCGAGGGGTCGCTGGTCAAGTGGATGTGGTCCGAGACCAACCAGCAGCTGACGCAGCTGGCGGCCGACCTGCTGGGGCCCGAGGCCCTGGAGGCCGGCACCTCGTGGGCCTATGAGCTGCTGCGCTCTCGAGGCAACACGATCGAGGGTGGCACGACCGAGGTGCTCAAGAACATCGTCGCCGAGCGGGTGCTCGGCCTGCCCAAGGCACGCTAGGAGGGACAGCATGGATTTCGACCTGAATGACGAGCAGAAGGAGATCAAGCGCGTCGCGCACGACCTCCTGGCTGCGCGGTCCCCGTTCTCGAAGGTGCGTGAGGCCGCCGAGGCGTCCAAATACGACGACGCGCTGTGGGCCGAGCTCGTCGAGCTGGGCTGGCCCGGCATCGCCGTGTCAGCCGATCACGGCGGGCAGGGGCTCGGCGCGGTGGAGCTGGCGGTCCTGCTGGAGGAGCTGGGATACGCGTGTGCGGCAACGCCGTTCCTCTCTACAGCCACGGTGGCTGCCGTGATCCAGGCCACGGGAACCGCGGAGCAGCAGGAGCGCTGGCTGCCGCCGCTCGCCTCCGGGCAGAGCACCGGAGCGGTGGGAACGGGAGAGCTGGTGGCCGACGCGGTCGACGCCGCGGTGATTGTGCTGCTGGACGGCGACGACGCCCAGCTGCTGGATCGCTCCGAGGCTGACGTTCAGCCGTTCACGGCGATCGACCCAACCCGCCGGTTCGCCACGGTCTCCGGCCAGGGCGAGCCGCTCGGCGCCGGAGCCTCCGACCGCGTCCGGTCCGCGATCGCTGCCGAGCTCGTGGGAGTCAGCCAGCGCGCGCTCGACATGACGCTCGAGTACGTCAAGGACCGCAAGCAGTTCGGCGTCCCGGTCGGCTCCTTCCAGGCGGTGTCGCACCGCTGCGCTCAGATGCTCCTGCACACAGAGAGCCAACGTTCGGCCACCTACTACGCGGCGTGGGCGGCCGACGCCGATCCGCAGCGGCTGCCGGAAGCGGCGGCCCTCGCCGCGGCCGCAGCCGCAGACGGCGGTCGGGAGGCCACTGCTTCGGCGATCCAGGCGCATGGCGGGATCGGCTTCACGTGGGAGGCGGATGTGCACTGGCTGTACAAGCGAGCCCAGCTGGACGCGCTGCTGCTTGGCGGGTCACGGCGTCACCGCGCAGCGTTGGCTCGGATTGGAGCCGGGCGCGTGGCTCAGAGCACAGCCGCGACGAGCTAGCCAGCCATCGCTCGGGGCGTGGTGGCACTGGCCACTGCGCCCAGGGTGGCCGCGATTAGCACTCGCCCAACCCGGAGCGACCGCGATCCGCACTCGCCCCCGGTCCCGGCAGTTTGCCTGCGGCGAGGCGTTATCTAGACCGGAGAGGTGTCGATGATGAGGCTACGTGCGATCACCCGCCGGGAGGCGCTGGAACGGACGGGAAAGGCCGGTCTGGCCGGTGCGCTGGCGCTGTCGCTGCCACCCGTGCGGCTGCGCTCATCCACCACGCCCGCGGTGCTCAGCCAGAGCCAGCAGGAGACTCTGGCTGCCGCCGTGGCGCGGATAGTCCCCGCGTCCGGTCCGGGCGATTGGTCGGCCGCAGATGTTGGCGCAGACGGCTACATCGTCACGCTTCTCTCGGGAAGCGGACGCATCTACGCCGGCGGCCCTTCGCGGAGAAGATTTGGGCGATTCCAGCGCCTGTCGAGGATCAAGCGGATCGGCTGGAGCACGGAGACGGCGCGCCTGCGCTCGCTATACGAAGCGGGGCTCGCGCAGCTTGACGGCATGGCCGGGGGCGCGTTCTCCGAGGCGCCCACCCCGGTCCAGGACGCGATCCTCACCGAGCTTGACGACACGGGATCAGCCTTCTTCAGCGCCCTCTACAACCACACCCTGGAGGGCATCTACTCGCATCCCGTCTACGGCGGCAACCGCGACTACCGCGCCTGGAAGTCCTTCGGATACGCCGGAGACGTCCACGGCGTGCGGTTCCCGCACGTCGGGCCTCCGGATGCCCCGTGGAACCTGTACGGCGGATACGCACCCGAGGAGATGGTCCAACCAGGAAAGGGAGCCAGCTGATGAGAAGGGCCCTGATGGCGGTCGCGACGGCCGCACTCCTGGCACCGGCCACGGCGCTCGCGACGCAGAGCGCTGGTCCGTTCGACTACGACGCGCTGGGTCCCATCCGTGATGTCACGGCCAGCTGGCGCCATTACCAGCCGGCTGATGTCTTCTGCGTGCAACCCAACGTGCCGCAGTACACCCCGGGCGGTGTCGGTCCGACCGCGGGCGGCCGCACTGCTGCCTGCCGCCACTCGGGCTTTTCTCGCAAGGCCAAGGGGCTGTTGGTGGTCAGGATCAAGACGCCCACGCTGTGTCCCGGGCTGCCACCGCCTGTTCATCGACTTCTCAAAGATCCCCGTGAACAACCCGCCCATGTACTACTACCCGCGGGGCCACGTCTTCTACAGGCTGGCGTCGTCGAACCTCACCTACACCGTCGACCCCATCGACCACAGCCCCAACACCAAGAACTTCACCAACGACAAGCTGCTGGCCCCGTACGGCTCACCCCAGGAGTCCGTGATCGGTGCGGGGGACCTGCACCAGATGTTCGGCTATGTCACGGACACTGCCCACTTCGTCCACACCGCGATCCAGGGTCCGTACTACATCGGCCCGTGGTACGTGAATCGGAGCGGGCGCCGGATCCACGGCGTCTACTTCGACGTCGACGTCGCCGATGCGACCAGCTTCGGCAGCGCGCAACTCAACGCCATCAACTACGTGGCCGGCTTCAACAGCGGTCAATACTGCCCGGTTGACGACCAGGACTTCGCCTACGGCGGATGCGCGGACTGGTGGGGGTACAGCGTCTCGAGCGTCAACCCCCTCGGCAAGTAGCGTCCGATGGGCAGCGCGCCGTTTGACGTCGTGATCGTGGGATCGGGCGCGGGAGGCGGAATCGCAGCATACGTGCTGACCAGGGCCGGCGCCCGGGTATGCGTGCTGGAAAAGGGCCCCACCTCCGCCCGGAGAACTACGGCGACGACGAGCTGCGCTTCGGCGACCGCAACTTCATCGAGCAGGATCCGCTGATTGAGCCGCGCACATTCCGCAATACGCCGGACGACGGCGAGCACCTATATGTGGGGCGCGTGCTGGGGATCAGCCGGTGCGTGGGCGGCGGCACGGTCCACTACGGCGCGGTCTCCTTCCGGTACCGGCCCGAGGACTTCCGTGCCAAGTCCTATTGGGGCTCGCTCTCCGGCGCTGACATCGTGGACTGGCCCTTTGACTACGAGGAACTCCGGCCCTATTACGGCAGGGTCGAGCGGTTGATCGGGGTCGCGGGCGGCCAGCTGCGGGAGCAGGCAAGCCCCGGCGCGCCGGTCCCCGGCGCCGAATGGCGCGCCGATCGGTACCCGATGCCGGGCCACCCACCAAACTACGGCGCGAAGCTGTTCGAGGATGCCGCGACCCGCCTTGGCCTGCACCCATACCCGACGCCGGTGGCCATCAACAATCTCGCCCGCCGACGGCCGCGCGGGGTGCTCCTACTGCGGCTTCTGCTCGAGTCACGGCTGCCCGATCGAAGCCAAGAACGACACCCGGGTTACGGCGCTGCGCAAGGCGCAGGCCACCGGACGGCTGGATCTGCGCCCCGACTCCTACGCCTACCGGGTGGTGCTCGATCGGCGAGGCCGCGCTAAGCGGGTGGAGTACATCGACTCCCATGGGCGCCACCGGGCCGTGTCCGGGAAGGTGATCGTCCTGGCGTGCTCGACGGTGGACACGCCGCGGCTCGTACTGCTGTCCGAACTACCGCAGCACCGGGTCAACTTCGACGTGCTAGGGCGGCACCTGATGGTCCACCACTACCCGGGCGGGATCGGCATCTTCTCGCAGCGAATCGACTACTACCGCGGCTTTTGGAGCATGCGCTGCCTCGACGACTTCTACCTCGGTCCCGAACCGGGGTCGCCGGCGTTTGGCTACGGGAACATCCAGACGGTCGGACCCTCTTCCGGATACCCGCTCGGCGCCGGGGGGATGATCGCCACCGCCAAGGTCGCCGGCTGGGGTGCCGAACCACAAGAACACAATGGGAGCGTTGTTCGGCCACTGGCAGTGGCTGGGGATGAACGGCCAGGACCCGCCGGTCCCCTCGAACATGGTCGACCTCGACCCGACGGTCACCGACGCCTACGGCTTCCCGGTCGCGCGCATCACCTACCAGCATCACCCAAACGACTATGTCGTGGCGGCAAACGCAATGACAAAGCTGGCGCAGATCCTCACCGAGATGGGAGCCGACTCCACCGAGTTCGTGTTCCCGTTCGCCGCGACAACCTCGATCCCCCAACCTGGGCCGACCGGCAGCGGGCAGCGCGGGCCGGGCAGAAGCGCTCCTGATCCGATCGGCGGGCTCGTCAACCACCAGATGGGGACGATGCGGATGGGTAGGGACCCGAGCACCAGCGTGGTCGACGGTGACCAGCGAGTCCACGGGATTCCCAACCTGTACGTGATCGACGGCTCAGTGTTCCCGACTTCTGGCGGCTACAACCCGACGCTTACGATCGAGGCGCTGGCGTGGCGTGCCGCCGAGCGGCTGGCGCGCGCACACCGCCACCACGGCGCAGGGGCCCGGCGGCACCGTCGGCCGGCGAGGCCGTCGCCGGCGTAGTCGCTAGGCCCGGCGATGGGTCAGCCCACGGCAGGCGGCGGTCGCCGGGCCGGGCGGCCAGCTGCCCGCACGCCGCGGCGATTTCTCGGCCCCGGGTGACCCGCACGGTCGAGCGGCAGCCCCGAGCCTCCAGCTCGGCTCTGAATGCTCGCTATCGCGCTCGGCCCTGATCCTTCGTACGGCGCGTCGGTCGGGTTGTAGGGGATCAGGTTCACCTTGTAGATGCGCGGGTCCAGAAGCTCTGCCAGCTGTATCGGCCTGGGCCACCGCGTCGTTGACCCCGGCGAGCATCACGTACTCCACGAACACCTGGCGTCGTTTCCGCCGGTAATAGGCCTGGCATGCGCCTTAGGACCTGGTCGAGCGGGATAACGATCGTTGACCGGCATGAGCATCGATCGCAGCGTGGGCTCGGCGGCGTGAAGCGATAGGGCCAGGCGCAGCGGGCGTGGATCGTCCGCAAGATGGTCGATGCCGGGTACCCAGCCCACCGTCGAGACCGCGGTCCGCCGGCTGGTGATGCCCACATCGGGGAGGCGGTCGCATGCGCCCAGCACCGCGTCGAGGTTCATCATCGGCTCACCCATGCCCATGAACACTGCGTGGTCCACCGGGGCGATCCGCCGGAAGTGGAGCGCCTGGTCGACGATCTCCGCCTGGCTGAGGTTGCGGCTGAAGCGCATCTGCCCGGTGGCGCAGAACGTGCAGGTCAGGGGGCAGCCCGACTGCGAGGAGAGGCAAATCGAGCTGCGCCCGTCGCGGTAGCGCATCAGCACCGCCTCGACCGGGCGCCGATCCGAGGTGAGGAACAGCGTCTTGACCGTGCCGTCGCGGGCGTGTGACTCGTCCTGCACCGTCAGGGTGGAGAACGGGACCGACTCTTTGAGCTTTGCTCGCAGGCGCCGCGGCAGATCCGTCATCGACTCGTAACCGGCGGCGCCCTGGGCAGCCCAGCGCCACACCTGCCGGGCTCTGAACGGCGGCTCGCGCAGCTCGTCAAGCGTGCGGTCCGAGCAGGTCAAGGTCCATCGCCGACAAGACTAGGTTGCCCCGCCGGTGGGTGGGCGCGAGACGACTAACCCCCGCCCTGCGGCGGACGTGTGCCGTCTGGCGCCCGCAGGGCGAGCACCCAGCGACTCACCTCCGGGCAGTCGGGGGGCGTGAGGCGTATGACGCCCGCGCGCGGCGGTCACACCCACTCAGGCCAGCCCGAAGCCAGGCCGGCCGGGCGGGCGCCCTTCCCACGTACCCTCGGCGACGTGCGTCTCGGCAAATATCTGGCCTCCGCAGGCGTGGCCTCACGCCGCGCTTCCGAGGAGATCGTCCGCGCGGGGCGCGTCAAGGTGGGGGAGGAGGTGGTCACCGATCCGGCACGTCCGGTTGACGGCAGTGAGGACGTGACGGTCGACGGAGCGCCGCTGCGGCCGCCGTCCGAGCGGGTGGTGTTCATGGTCAACAAACCCACTGGGGTCGTATCGACCGCCCGTGATCCGCAGGGCCGGCCAACCGTCGTCGCGCTTGTGGATACCCCGCTGCGGCTCTATCCCGTGGGCCGGCTGGATGCCGACACCACCGGCCTGCTCCTGCTGACCAACGACGGTGAGCTCGCTCACCGCCTGACCCATCCGAGCTTCGAGGTGGAGAAGACCTACCGGGCCGTCGTCGCCGGTGGTCCGGTCCGCTCGCATGCAATCAAAGCCCTTCGAGGCGGAGTCGAAGCTCGACGACGGCCTTACGGCGCCCGCACGGGTCAGGCGAATCAACCCGAACACGGTTGAGCTCACGATCCACGAAGGCCGAAAGCGACAGGTCAGGCGGATGCTCATGGCGGTTGGCCACCCGGTGAAGTCGCTGACACGAACCCAGTTCGGACCGCTACGGCTCGGCCATCTGAAACAGGGTCAGGTTCGCCGGCTGCGCCCCGAAGAGGTTGCCGCGCTGGCTAGCGCTGGCTCAACAACTCGTCGCGAGGGAGACTCGTCGTATGTAGGACGCGGGCGACGGCCCGCGGCGTGACGTGCTGCGGGTGGTCGCTGACCAGGCGCATGATCGTGAACTGCCGGATCCGCCGAAGCGAGAGCCGGCGGAACCCGGCGAGCGGATAGTCGGCCTGCATTTGTGACGGGATCAGGTTGCACGCCGCTCCCCACCAGCAGAGCGGCTGCTGAGGGGAGCTGAACGAGACCACGTCGAGCTCGCGCACGCCGCCGACGCCCCGCCCGGGAACGAAGTGGAGATGTGGCAGGTAGAGCGACAGCGGAAGCAAAGTTCGGTAGTGCTGGATCAGGACCAGCCGCTGATACCCGGCCACGGGTTTTGGCCCCAGCACTTGGGCCACCACCCGCCAGTTCGGCCGCTGGAGCTTGTAGTCGGTCGCCACGCCGACGGCTGCGACCACGCCGATCGCGCACAGGCCGGCCGCGGCGCCAGCGGCCAGGATCCGCGGGCGGGCCAGCGCCAGGCCGGCCGCTATCGCGAGCGCGGCGGGCAGCCACAGGCCGATGATGTTGCGCGTGATCAGCGCGTCGCTGCCTGCGGCGATGAACGCCAGGCTGAGGACGAAGCCGGCGAGGGCCAGGCCTCCGGCGAGCATTCCCCGCTGACCCTCCCGCGAGCGCCGGCGGCCGACCAGAAATCCCAGCCCCACCAGGGCCAGGGCCATTGCCAGGAACTTGAGCACCGTCCGCGCCGGCGCATCGGTCCCGATCAGGAACTGGGGGATGATCTGGCGCAGGCGAACTCCCAGATCCGAGTGGGCGATCCAGCTGTCGTGCCCGGTGGAGTGCTGGGAGAGCGCCAGCGGGATCAGCGCCACACCGCACAGAGCCACCACCGACAGACCGGTCTGGACGGTGCGATAGCGCCGTAGCTTCCACAGCAGCCAGGCCGCCTGCGGGGCGACCACGACAACGGCGTAGTAATGCGTGGCCAGCGCCAGCGCGCAGCAGAGAACCCATAGGCCTACCCGCCGAGGTGACGGCTGCTCCAGGACGCATGCGAAGAGCAGCAGCGCGAGCGAGCTGAACAGCACAAGCAGCGCGTAGGCGCGCGCCTCCTGCGAGTACCAGATGAGGAACGGATTACAGGCGCACAGCGCTGCCGCGATCAGCCCCGTCCTCCGGGAGACAAGCTTCGCTCCGGCGCCAAACGCCACGGGAACCGTCAGGACCCCCGCAAGCGCGGAGAGTGACCGCAGTCCCGCCTCGCCGTAGCCGAACACTCGCGCCCACACCCAGGCTGCGCAGTAGTAGAGCGGCGGGGTGGATTCCGTCTGAGGAATCAGCCCCAGCATCTTGCCGGGCGAGAAATGGACGAGTAGGGCCGTGTTGGCCTCGTCGAACCAGAAGCCCTGATGTCCCAGCCTCCAGAAGCGCAGCGACCGCGGCCAGCACGGTGAGGCCCACGACCGCGTAGGCGATCGGCTGGCCAAGCGCGGCGGTTGCTCGGCGGACCACCGGCGCGGCAGGCCGGTGGACCGCCGGTGATGCGACGGTGCCCACGCTCACTCGCCGGATCTTATAGCTGCCGCGGGCGGAATCTCGCGACAGGATGCCTTCCCAAGCGGCACTATTGGGAGCGATGCGGTCCCCCAGCTTGGAAGCAGGGCCCTCGGCCGGCTTGGGAGCAGCGCAGTCGCGAGCCCAGGCCGAAAGCGCTCCGGATGGCGCGCTTGCGCTTCGCGGAGCGATCTCACTCGGCCCTCGGCTGTCGCTTCCCCGGCTGCGCGTACGGCTTGGGCCTGCGGCGGGGCACGTGGCGCTCGCCTCGCTTGTGGCGGGAGTCTTCGTGCTGGTCGTGTTCACTGCCTCCGGTCCGTCGCTGATCGTCTCTCGCAGCGTCCGGGTTTTCACCTCCTGGGAGGCCGGCCCACTCCATGGCCTGTTTGGCCTCATACCGCCTCGGTTCGACACGCTCATGGCGGGGCTCAGCCTGCTCGTAGGAGCGCTGGCGGTCGCATATTTCGTGGCGCTTGCCTCCGCGCGGTCGCTGTCAGCCCGCGCGATCGTGCTTGTAGTGGTGGCGCTCCACTTGATCCTGCTGCTGAGCCCCCCGATTCTCTCGAGTGACCTGTTCAGCTACATGGGCTATGCACGCCTGGGCGGGGTCCATGGACTCAACCCGTATACGCACGTGATCGCGCGCGAGCTGCACGACCCCGTGTACACCTTCACGACCTGGCGGCACCTGCATAGTCCCTATGGGCCGCTGTTCACCGCCGCCACGTTTCCTGATCGCGGGAGGGTCGCTCGCCACAACCTACTGGACGCTGAAGATCGCGACGGTTGCAGCGAGCCTGGGGCTTCTTGCGCTGGTCTGGCGATGCGCACGCCAGCTGGGCCGGGATCCACGTCTGGCCCTGGCGTTCGTGGCGCTCAATCCGATCTACCTGGTGTATGCGGTCGGGGGCTTTCACAACGACTTCTTCATGCTGCTGCCGGCAATGGCATCGATGCGTGCTGCTGCTCTCCGGACGGGATCGCTGGGCGGGCGCCGCGCTGATGGCGGCCGTCGCGGTCAAGTTCAACGCCGCTCTGATCCTGCCGTTCCTGTTCCTCGGAGTCGGGACCTGGGCTCGCGCGGCGCAGGCTGCTCGAGGGCGCCGTACTCGGTGCGATCCCGCTGCTGGTGCTGAGTCTGATCCTGTTCGGACCGGTCGCTACCCAACCTCTCGGATCAGACGACGCTGCTGACCGGGTTCAGCATCCCCAACCTGTTCGGCTTGCTCATCGGCGCCGGCGGCGCCACTTCCTTTCTCCTGTGGCTGTTCTCCGGGGCCCTTGTCGCGGCCGTGGCCTGGCTGCTGTGGCGCCCCGGCGACTGGATGTCACGCGCGGGCTGGGCCATGCTGGCCCTGACCGTGAGCCTGGGCTGGCTGATGCCCTGGTACGTGATCTGGGTGGCCCCGCTGGCCGCGCTGGGACGCAGCTGGCGGTTACGACGGGCGGTGCTGGTGTTCACCGTGTTCCTCGTCATCACGGGCGTGCCCGAGACCCCCAGGTTCCTTCAGCAGCACGGGATCAGCCTGCTGGGCGGCTCGGCCGGCCGGGCCTCGCGCGCCTTGGAGCGATCGCTGGCTCAGTAACGGCCGGTCCGGGGTCAGCCATTGACCCTTAACCGGATCGCAACGACCTCGGATCCCAAAGGCCATCGAGCGCACGGCACTATTTGCCGCGCAAAATGGCCCCATCAGTGACGCATGCGGACAGCGTAGCCGCGCTGTCCTCCGGACAGATCTCGCCCGTCGCCTCGGCGCCCGCCGAAGGCGCCGTCGCGCTGCCGCAGGGCGTCTCGGTGGGGCGCCGCTCGCCCTCCCGCGAATCCGGATCGACTCGGAGTCCACTCGCCGGAAGCGTGGCGCTGGCAGCCCTGGTCCTTGGCTCGGCTGCGGTGGTCGCGTTCGCGACCGGAAGCCCGTCCACGCTGGTCCCACGCACGTTTGCGGTCTTCCCGGCGTGGGAGGCGGGTCCGCTTCACCTGCTCACCGGTGGCCTCCACGTCAGCTGGCTGGCCATCAAGTGGGGATTGAGCGGGCTCATGGTCGCAATGCTGCTCGCCTATCTCGTGGCGCTCGCCGCGGCCCGATCGCTTTCGGCTCGCACGATTGTGCTGGCGGTCGTGGCGCTTCACGTGATTCTCCTGCTGAGCCCGCCGCTGCTTCTCACGGACCTCTTCAACTACCTGGGCTACGCCCGCTTAGGTGGGCTCCACGGGTTGAACCCCTACCAGAACGTGATTGCGCAGGAGATGCACGATCCCGTGTACGCATTTGCCACCTGGCGGCACCTGCACAGCCCCTACGGACCGCTGTTCACGGCTCTGACCTACCCGCTCGCAAGGCTGCCCCTGCCCGCGGCGTATTGGTTGCTGAAGGTGCTGACGGTGGCGGCGAGCCTGGGCTTCCTGGGGCTGGTGTGGAGCTGCGCTCGGCGGCTTGGCCGTGACCCCCGGCTGGCGATCGCGTTCGTGGCGCTCAACCCGCTGTACCTGGTGTACGGACTGGGAGGCTTCCACAACGACTTCTTCATGCTGCTCCCGTCGATGGCGGCGATCGCGCTGGTGCTGTCGGAACGCGACCGGCACGCCGGAGCGCTACTGGTCCTCGCCGTGGCCATCAAGTTCACCGCGATCGCTCCTGTTGCCTTTCATCCTGCTGGCCGCGGGTCCGTCGCCGCGGCGCCGGCGGCTGCCTGTCCGGGGCGGCGGCGGCTGGCCGTTCCCCTCGTGGCTGGGTACCTCCTGCTGTTCGGGGCGACGATCCCCAATCTCTCGGACCAGACCACCCTCGTCACCCCGTTCAGCGTCCCCAACCTCGCCGTCTGGCTTTTCAGCGGCGGCTCGCTGATCCTGCACGCTGATGACCGGTGCCGTAGTGGCAGCCGTGGTGGTTCTGCTGTGGCGCCACCGGGACTGGATCTCCGGGGCCGGATGGGCCACCCTGGCCCTGCTTGCCGGCCTGGCGTGGCTGACGCCGTGGTACATCGCCTGGGTCCTGCCGCTGGCGGCGATCGCCGGAAACAAACGGCTGCAGCAGGCGGCGCTCGGCGCCACCGCGTTCCTGCTCATCACGTTCTTGCCTGCGGTGCCGGCCTCGGTCGACTACTTCCTGCTCGGTACCCCCCTGGGGCAGGCCTCAGCGGCCCGGCAGATCCACCTAGAGCAGTAGCTTCAACCGTCTGCGGGAGCTTTGTCGGCTGCTCGACATACGATCGGCGGGCCAGTGAGCACACCATCATCCGCCGGAAGTGCCCGAGCTTGGCGTCGCCCGTGGTGAAGCGTCCAGCCACGCCGCCGGTTCGACGGCGTGCGCGCCGGCGAATCGGCTGGCTCAGGAGCGATCTTGTGGCCGGCGCAGGGACCGCGCCTGCTGGCGCTTGGCCTTGCCGCCTGGGCGCACCGACTCTGGCGTGCTGAGCTTGAGCGTGCCGTTCCGTTACTCCTCGGCGGACGACACTCTCTTCTACCTCTCTCTGGTCAAGGGCATGATCCACAACGGCTGGTTTTTCACCAACCACGGCCTCGGCGCCCCGATCGGGCAGCAGCTATTCGATTTCCCGCAGTCCGCGGACAACCTCAACCTGTTGCTCGCCAAAGGGCTCACGGCGCTGCCCCGGGCAACCCGGCGGTCGTGCTCAACGTCTTTTACCTGCTCACCTATCCGCTCGACGCGCTTGGCCGCTTTCTGGGTGCTCCGGCGCCTCGGGGCCTCACGCGGCGTGGCCGTGGTGTGCGCGGTGCTGTTTGCCCTGCTGCCCTACCACCTGTGGCGAGACGATTCCCACCTCTTCCTTTCGGCGTACTACTCGCTGCCGCTGACGGCGTACCTATTCATCGTCGTGCTGAGCGGACGGCCGCTGTTCTCGCGCCGGGCTGATGCCGCCGGGGGGCGGTTCCGAGTTCCTGAGCCGCAGCACTGTCGAGACGGCCGTGTCTGTGCCTCGTCATCGCCTCCAGCGGCCTGTACTACGCCGTGTTCGGCTTGAACTCCTGGGCGCCGGAGCCCTGCTCGCACTCATCTCGCGGCGCGGGCGGGGGGCGGTGCTGAGCGCCGCCACGGCGTTCGCAATCGTCGCCGCAATGCTCGCGGCAAACCTGGCACCGACGATCGTCTACCAGTTACGGCACGGGACCGACTCCCTCGTTTCACGGTCTGCCGCGGCGGGAGAGGGCCTCGGGCTCTCGCCGTCCTACCTGGTCCTCCCCAACATCGATGACCGGATCGCCCCGCTTCGCAACCTAACGAGGCACTACGACCGGGCAACGCGCACGCAGCGCTACTGCGAGACCGTGCCATGAGGCGATCGGAATCACGGGCGACGTCGGCTTGATCTGGCTCGGCCTGGTCGCTGCCGGGTCGCTGCTGGGAGCTACCGCTGCTGGCCCGGCGACGGCCCTTGTACCGATATGCCGCGGCCGGCGTGGGGGTGTGCCTCTTGGTGGGGGTCACAGGCGGGATATCGAGCCTTGTTCAGGTGTTCATCACCGGGGACATCCGCGCCTGGAACCGGCTTTCAGTCGTGGTTGCGTTCTTCTCGCTGCTGGCCACTGGCCTGCTTGTGGACGCGCTGAGACGCCGTCTGCGCTGGCGGTATGCCGGCGTCGGATTCGGCTTCGCGCTTGCTGCGGTGCTGGCGTTGGGGGTGATCGATCAGACCAACCCCGGTGCCCTGGTGCCATATGCGAAGGACGCGGCCACCTACCACTCAGACCAGGCGTTCTTCGCTGGTGTGCAGGGCTCTCTACCCCCAGGAGCCTCGGTCTTCCAGCTGCCCTACGTCCCGTTCCCCGAGGGCTATCAGCCGAACCTGGAGGTAGACCAGACGGTGCCGTACGCGTTCGGGCTCGGCCTCGAGTACGACCAGGCTCGCGGGTTCATCAACGCCGATCGTCTGCGGTGGAGCTACGGCGCGATGAAGGGGCGTCCGGCCGATTGGGAGTCCCAGCTGGCCGCCAAGCCGCTGGAGCTGGCCGTGGCCGGAGCGGCGGCCGCCGGGTTCGACGGGCTCGTGGTGGACCTCAGCGGCTATCCGAACGCAGACGAGCTGCAAAGCGCGCTGGACCGCCTGCTGGGCTCACTGCCGTCGGAGAGCCCGGACGCCGATTTCGTCTTCTACGACCTTCGACCCTTTGCGCGCCATCTGGCAGTAACCCAGCCTGCGGCTCGGCTGGCCGCGCTGAGGAGCGCCGTCCTGACTCCTTTGCGCTTGAGCTGCTCCCCGGGCCAGCTGACGATCGACAATCCGAGCGGCACGGTCAAGCGGGCAACGCTCACCGGTTCGGCGTCTGGAGCACTCACCGTCGGGGGCATCGCGGTTCGTCCACAGCGCGGGCCGATCAAGATCCCGATGACGATCGCCCCCGGAACCACCACGCTACCGCTAGCAAGCGATCACGGCGCGCAGCTGGTCGGACCGACGCTCGTGGACCAGGCCTTCGCGCCATTCGTCCATGGGCCCGCGTCCTCGATTCTCTCCGGGATCGTGGGGCCGCCCTGTTTGAACGTCTCCACCCAGGTCGGGGGCACCGCCGGCTCGCAGCAGCCGCCAGCTGTGACGATCGAGCAGCAGACGCCACCGCCCGCAACCTAGAATCCGCCCCGATGCGGCTCTTCGCGCTCCGGGGTGCCAACAGCGCGCGGGCGAACGAGTCCGAGCCCATCCTGTCTGCCACGGAAGAGTTTCTGCAGGAGCTCCTGGCGCGCAACCAGCTTAAGCTGCCGATGCGTTCGTTAGCTGCATCTTCACCGTGACCGACGACCTGAACGCCGAATTTCCGGCAGTCGCTGCGAGGCGATGGGCCTCGACCAGGTACCGCTGCTGTGCGCTCGCGAGGTCCCGGTCCCGGGCTCGATGCCTCGAGTGATCCGCGTGCTCGTCCACTACTACGCGGCCGAGGACCACCGGCCGCAGCATGTCTACCTGGGCGAGGCCCGTGCGCTGCGCAGCGATCTCGACGCGGCACAATAGTTCGCATGGCCATCGAGTTCGCTGAGCGGATCCGCCGTCATACCCGTCTACCCGGTTGCCGCCGGATACGACCTGGGCGGTGACGTGGCGATGCTGGCTTCGAACGAATCCTGCTTCGCGCCTCTTCCGGAGGTGGTCGAGGCCGCGCAGCGCGTGATCGGTGGGGTCAACCGGTACCCGGACCCCTCCTATGCGCCGCTCCGCAGCGCCCTGTCCGAGCGCTACGAGATGGCGCCCGAGCGGATCGCGTTGGGAAGCGGGTCCTGCGACGTCCTGCTCGCTGCCGGCGAAGCGCTGCTGGAACCAGGAGCCGAGGTCGTCTACGCATGGCCGGCCTTCAGCGTGTATCCCCACCTCGCCGCGGCTTCAGGCGCGCGTGCGGTCGAGGTCCCCCTGGCCGCCGACGACCGCCACGACCTCGAGGCGATGGTGGCCGAGGTGACGGTGGCCACGCGGCTGGTCCTCATCTGCAACCCAAACAACCCGACGTCCACTGCGCTGGAGCTGGATCGCGTGCAGGAGCTGCTTGATCGCGTCCCGCGGCACGTGTGCGTGATTCTGGACGAGGCCTACGTGGAGTTCTCGCTTCGGATCGGGGATCCATTTGCGTCGCTCGAGCTGTTGCAGACGTATCCAAACCTGGTCCTGCTGCGGACGTTCTCCAAGGTTTATGGCCTAGCCGGCATGCGGGCTGGGTTACGCCCTGTGTGGGTCGCCCGACTTCCGCACCGCCGTGGATCAGGTGCGCCAGCCGTTCTATCTGGGCGCCCCCACCCAGGCCGCGGCGGTCGAGGCCCTGCGCCATCAGGACCAGGTGGAGCGCCGCGTCAGCCAGACGATCGCCTCCCGGCTTCTTTGGAGGAGGGAGTCGCGAGCGCTCGGCGTCGCGCGGCCGAGTCGGACGCGAACTTCGTCTGGGTGCACCTGCCGCAAGACGATGGCGTCCCGCCGAGGTCGATGTGGTTGGCGGATTGGCGGAGAGGGGGGTGCTGGTCCGCGCAGGCGCTTCGCTCGGCCGGGAGGGCTGTCTCCGGGTGACGGTCGGTACGGAGGTCGAGAACGAGCGCTTCGTCGGCGCACTCGGCGAGGTCCTCGGCCGTGCTGAGCGCCGGCGAGGTCCTCGGCCGAGGCTGACGCGCCCGAGCGTGTTCGATTTGGTCGCAGGATGCGACCTTTTTCGCAACGCTTGGCAGCCGCCCCCGGCGTGCTACAACCCGTGCTGTGAGCGAAGGCAGCCGCATCTCCGGATGCCCCCGCGGCTGCTGCCTCTACTGCTGGCGATTTAGCTAGGCGCTCGGCCCGCGCGCGCGCTCCTTGCGCGCGAAGCCTTGTCAGGAGCCTCCGAGCGCCGGATCCTGTTCCTGCGGCGCCTGCCCGCTTCCCTACAGTACGACCAGAGAGGAAAAGCAGAATGATCGCCACCCGACTACGCCAGCAGCGGCCGGAGGCCGCCGGCCGGTCGAGCACCAGCCGGCGCCATCAAGGTCGGCGGCGACCGCGTGGATCTTTCGCCGTCATCGCGGGACCGTGTGCGGTCGATCGATGAAGCAGACGCTCGACACCGCCCGCGCCGTCGCCGACGCTGGAGCCACCTTCCTGCGTGGGGGAGCGTTCAAGCCGCGGACCTCGCCATATGCCTTCCAGGGCCTGGGCCGAGAGGCGCTCGGTGTGCTCCGCGAGGCGTCGGAGGCTAATACCGGCCTGCCGGTGGTCACCGAGGTGATGGACCCACGCGAGCTGGAATGTGTGCTGGAGGTGGCCGACGTGATCCAGATCGGCTCGCGCAACATGCAGAACTACCCGTTGCTCGAGGAGGTGGGCCGCCATCAGGTTCCCGTGCTGCTCAAACGTGGTCTGTCCAGCACGCTCGAAGAGCTCCTCATGTCGGCCGAGTACGTGCTCAAGGAGGGCAATCGGTCGGTGATGCTCTGCGAGCGCGGGATCCGCACATTCGAGCGGGCGTACAGGTTCACGCTTGACGTGATGGCGGTGCCAGTGCTGAAGGAGCTCACCGATCTGCCGGTGATCGTGGATCCGAGCCACGCGGCCGGACGGCGTGAGCTGGTGCTCCCCCTGTCGCTGGCAGCCGCGGCAGCGGGTGCCGACGGGCTGATGGTGGAAGTGCATCCACGGCCTGAGGAGGCCAGATGCGACGGAGCTCAGTCGCTGCCAACCGCGGGCTTCGCCGAGTACCTGGAGCAGGTGCGGGCGGCCGCGGCGCTGGCTGGTAAGACGCTGTCCGGGACGGAGCTGCTCGCCTAGACCATGGCCGCGTCGCCGGTCAACATTCACGATGCAATCCGCGATCAGCGGATCGAGCGACTGGAGTCGTTGATAGCGCCGCGGCAGCTATTGCATGAGCTACCTCTCAGCGACTCGCAAACCGAGGTCGTCCTGCGGGGCCGTGCGCAGACGCACGCCGTCCTCGATCGCGAGGACGACCGGCTACTCGTCGTGGTGGGGCCCTGCAGCGTCCACGACGTCGATGCCACGCTTGACTACGCCAGGCGGCTGAGCACCGAGGCGGAGCGCCTGGCCACCGAGCTGCTGGTGACGATGCGCGTGTATTTCGAGAAGCCGCGGACCACGACCGGATGGAAGGGTCTGATCAATGACCCGCACCTGGACGGCTCGGGCGACGTCAACACGGGCTTGCGCTGGGCTCGCCAGGTGCTGCTTGAGGTGCTGGGCCTGGGCCTCCGGGTGGGGTGCGAGTTCTTGGACCCGATCATCCCCCAGTACATCTCCGATGCGGTGACCTGGGGCGCGATCGGAGCACGCACCACCGAGAGCCAGACCCACCGCCAGCTCGGATCCGGGCTGTCGATGCCCGTGGGGTTCAAGAACCGCACCGACGGCAACGTCCGCGTGGCGGTCGACGCCGTCCGGGCAGCCGCGGTCCCCCACGCATTCGCCGGAATCGACATGGGCGGCACGCCGGCGATCCTGTACACACGCGGCAACCGCGACTGCCACATCATCCTGAGAGGTGGACGCGATGCTCCGAACTTCGACCCCCCCGCGGTTGCTGACGCGCTCGGGATGCTGCGCGCGGTCGGCCTACCCGAACGTCTGATGATCGACCTGAGTCACGACAACAGCGGCAAGGACGCCGACCGGCAGCCCGCGGTAGCTGATGTGGTGGCCCGGCAGATCGCCGGCGGCAACCGCGCGATCGTCGGCGTGATGCTCGAATCGTTTCTGCTCTCAGGTCGCCAGGACCTCGGAGCCGGGGCGCTGGCCTACGGCCAGTCGATCACCGACGCGTGCCTCGATTGGGATACCACGCGAGAGGTGCTCGATGGCCTTGCCGCGGCCGTGAGAGCCCGCCGCGGCGCCGGCAATTGAAGATCGCCGTCATCGGGGTGGGACTGATCGGCGGCTCGGTCGCGCTGGCGGCGCGCGAGCGCCTTGACGCTGAGGTCTGGGGTCACGACCCCGGCCCCTATGTCATGCACCGCGCGCTGGAGCGAGGGGCGCTCACCCGCGCGTGCGAAGCGCTCGCCGAGGCCGTGGAAGGGGCCGAGGCCGTTTTCGTGGCGGTGCCGGTGGGGGAGCTGCCGGAGGCCGCGCGGGCGGCGCTCGACGCGGCGGGACCCGACTGCGTCGTCACAGACGTCGGGTCGACCAAGCGCTCCGTGACCGCCGCCGCCTCCGATCCCCGGTTCGTCGGCGGCCACCCACTGGCTGGCGCCGAGACCTCCGGCGTGGAGCACGCGCGCGCTGACCTGTTCGAAGGTGCCACCTGGTATCTCACCCCCACGGCGGAGACTTCAGGTGTCCTCTACGAGCGCCTCCATCACCTGTTGCGTGGGCTGGGGGCGCGGCCATTCGCGATCGAGCCCGATGCCCATGACCGGATCATGGCCACCATCTCGCATCTTCCGCACGTGCTGGCCAACGTGCTGGTAGGGCAGGCTCAGGCGGCGCTGAATGCCGGCCACACCCATCTGCCGGCGACGGGCCCCAGCTTTCGTGACGCGATCCGGGTAGCCGGCGCGCCGACCGGCATCTGGAGCGACATTTACATCTCCAACGCCGACGCGCTGATCGAGGCGATCGATGACGCCGTCGCTCGGCTTCTCGAAGCGCGCCAAGCGCTCGAGGCCCGGGAGCGCGACTGGATCAACGACTGGGGTCTGAAGGCCGGGGCCACGCGCCAACTGCTGCTCGAGGCCCAGCTCGGAACATTCCCGCTCATCGAGCTGCGGGTGTCGGTCCCCAACCGCCCGGGCGTCGTCGCTCAGCTGGCGCTGGAGCTCGGACGCGCCGGCGTGAACATCGTGGATATGGCGCTGTACCCGGCGCCGGACATGAGCGAAGGCGTGATCGCACTATGGGTGTCGGGCCAGGACCTCGCCGACCGAGCCCGGCAGCTGGTGGCCGGCCTGGGCTTCCCGGTGGCACAGGCGTGAACGCCAGGTTCTCGCCGTCGGGGCCGCTGCGGGGGAAGGTCCGAATCCCGGCCGACAAGTCGATCTCGCACCGCAGCGCGATCATCGCCGCGATGGCCTCGGAGCCGGTGAGGATCCAAAACTATTTGGACGCTGCAGACACACGGTCGACGCTCCATGCCATCCGCGAGCTGGGCGCGATCGTTCAAGGCTCGCCGGACGAGCTCGTGGTGCGGGGGGTGGGGCTACGGCACGCCCAGATTCCGAGCGGGCGGATCGACGTAGGGAACGCCGGGACGCTGATGAGGCTGCTTCCAGGCTGGCTTGCGTTCCAGCAGGGGGCATCGTTCAAGCTCGACGGGGACGACTCGATCCGCCGCCGGCCGATCGATCGGATCGCTGATCCCCTGGAGCTGATGGGGGCCCGGATCGAGGCCCGCGAAGGCCGGTTCCCGCCATTCGTCGTCCACGGAGCCCCACTGAGCGGGATCACCTACTCGCTGCCGGTCGCCAGTGCACAGGTGAAGTCGTGCGTGTTGCTGGCCGGATTGCTCACGGACCGCACCACCGTCATCGAGCCGGTGGCCACACGTGACCACACCGAGCGTCTGCTGCTAGCCGCCTCGGCCGCGTTGGAGCGCAGTGGCGATCCCAGCGCCGGCTACGAGGTCACGGTCAGCAACACCGACGAGCTTGAGCTGGAGGACGTGAAGGTACCCGGGAGACATGTCCTCGGCGGCGTTCCTGATTGCGGCGGGAGTCGTGATCAAGGGCTCCCGCCTGGTCCTGGAGGACGTCGGGGTCAACTGGACGCGAACCGGCTTCCTGCGCATCCTGGAACGGATGGGAGCGATCGTCCTCTGTGAAGCTGAGCCGGTCGGGGAGTTCGGCCCATCAGAGCCGCGCTGTGACCTCGACGTCTCGCATGGACCTATCGAAGCGACGACCGTCGCGGGCGAGGAGATCCCGCTGGCGATCGACGAGCTGCCGCTCGTAGCGCTGATGGGTTGCTTTGCCGAGGGCGAGACCGTCGTCCGGGACGCTCAGGAGCTCCGTCTCAAGGAGTCCGACCGGATCGAGGCCGTGGTCAGTGGGCTTCACGGCCTGGGCGCCGAGATCGAGGGGACCCGCGACGGCTTCGTGGTCCGCGGCGGGCGCGCTCTTCGCGGCGGCCGCTTCAACGCGCACGGGGATCATCGCCTGGCGCTACTCGGCGCTGTTGCCGGTCTGGCCTCGGAGGAGGGCGTGGAGGTGGTGGGGATCGACGCCGCCGAGGTCTCCTATCCGAACTTCGAGGCGGACCTCAAGGCGCTGAGCGCGTGACCGTCGTGGCGATCGACGGGCCGGCCGGCGCTGGCAAGTCGACGGTGGCGCGCGCCGTCGCCGACCGGCTCGATTTCACGTTTCTCGACTCGGGGGCGATGTACCGGTGCGTTGCGCTTGCAGCCGCCGAACGGGGAGTCGACCCAAAGGAAGTCGCGGCCGCGGTGGAGATCGAGCTGGGGGACCGTGTGTGCCTCGACGGGCGTGACGTCACCGAGGCGATCCGTTCGCCCGAGGCCTCCGAGGGCGCCTCTCGCGCCGCGGCGGACCCGGCGGTGCGGGAAGCGATGGTGAGCCAGCAGCGACGGCTTCTGTCAGCTGGCAACTGGGTGGCCGAAGGGCGAGACATCGGGACCGTGGTCGCCCCGGACGCCGAGGTGAAGGTGTTCCTGACCGCCGATCCCGCCGTGCGCGCCCGCCGCCGAGCCGTCGAGCTAGGTGCCGAGGAAGCGACCGTGCTCGCCGAGCAGGCGATCCGCGATCAGCGCGATCGCCGAGCGAGAGACCTCGCCATTGCGACCAGCGTCCGACGCGGTGGTGCTGGACACCACCGGGATGAAACTCGATGAGGTGGTCGACCGAGTGGTGGCGCTGGTCCGCCAGGGCGACGATTAGTCTCGAACACCGTCATGAAGGTCGCAATCGTCGGCTACCCCAACGTGGGCAAGTCCTCGCTGGTCAACCGGCTCACGCAGTCGCGTGAGGCGGTTGTGCACGAACAGCCGGGGGTGACCCGTGACCGCAAGGAGCTGCACACGGAGTGGAACGGCCGGCAGCTGGCGCTGATCGACACGGGAGGGGTGGATCTGGCCGACCGCCAGCAGCTCGCCCGGATGATCCAGGACCAGGCCCGCGCCGCTCTGGCCGACGCTGCCGTGGCGGTCCTCGTCGTCGACGCCAAGGCGGGACTGCGCCCCGGCGATCAGGAGATGGCCGAGCTGCTACGCCGCCAGCCACTGCCGGTGATCGTTGCGGCGAACAAGGTCGACAGCGTGGGCGACCTCGCATTGGCGGCGGAGTTCCACGCGCTCGGCCTGGGCGAGCCGGTCCCCGTGTCAGCCGCTCAGGGGCTTGGCACGGGTGATCTGCTGGATCGCATCGCCGAGCTGGTGCCGGCGAGCGAGGAGAGCAAGCGGGCTGACGACGCGGTTCAGCTCGCCGTGATCGGCCGGCCGAACGTCGGCAAATCGTCGCTGGTCAACCGGTTCGTGGGATCGACCCCCGACGGCGAAACCGTTGGTCGGGTGATCGTCTCGGAGCAGGCGGGAACCACCCGCGATGCCATCGACCTGCCGCTCCGGTGGGGGGACCGCGAGCTGATACTGATCGACACCGCGGGCTTGCGGCGCTCGGCCAAGGTGGCGGAGTCGCTCGAGTACTACACGGCGCTGCGCTCCCGCCGGGCAGCCGAGCGTGCCGACGTCGCGCTGGTCGTATGCGACGCCTGCGACGGGGTCACCGCTCAGGACCTCCGGATCGCCGAGCTGGCGATGAGGAGCGGCTGCGCCACAGCGCTGGTGCTCAACAAGTGGGACCTGTCCGCAGGACCTTGACCTTGACCACGAGCGGGCCCGCGCCCACCAGAAGTTGCGCCTGCGCCCGCGGGTCCTGACGGCCAGCGCCAAGACCGGCCGCAACGTGGAGCGCCTGCTTGTGGAGGCAGTTGCCCTGTCCGACCGCAGCAGAGCCAGGATCCCAACGCCGCAGCTCAATCGCTTCCTCGCCGAAGTGGTGGCCGCCCGCCAGCCCCCCGCCGCACCGGGGCGGGGGCGGGGGCGACGGCTGAAGCTCCTGCTGATGACCCAGACCGCTGTGCGGCCTCCGCGCTTCTCGATCCAGGTCAACTCGCGCGAGCTGATTACGCGCGACTACGCCTATTACCTGGAGAACCGCCTGCGCGAGCGCTACGGGTTGGACGGGATTCCGCTGATCATCGATTTCGTGTCCCGCAGCGAACGGCGCGGTGGGATGAGGAAGCTGTCCGGCCGTGCTTGATCGGCGGGCCACGGCCCTCCTCGGCGCGTGTGCGGCCATCGTTGCCGCGGTGGCCCTCGCTCTTGTCCTCACCTCCGGCGAGACGCCTCCGGCGACCGGGGCCGCTCAGGTGGTCCCCGGCGATGCGCTGCTCTACGTTCACCTCTCCACCGATCCCGGGCGTTCCGCCGTGAAGCGCGCGGTGTCGCTGGCCCGCAGGTTCCCGGACTATCCGCTGCTGGTCAGCGCGGTCCAGTCGCGGCTCGGCGCGGCGTTGAACGGGCCGGGGGACCAGGTGCGGAGCTGGCTCGGCAATGAGGCCGCATTCGCCCTGCTCAACACCCCGACCTCAACAGCGGGCTCACTGATCGTCCTGGACGTCGCGCGACCACGGCTAGCTCGGCAGTTCGTCCTCCAGGCCGGCGCCGTGGGCGATGGCTCATACCTGGGAACGCCGCTTCTTCGCAACCCAGCGGGAACCGAGCTGGCGTTCATCAGGCACTACCTGGTGCTCGGGCAGGCCGCCAGCGTCCGCGGAGCCATCGACGTGACGCGCGGCCGCGTACCGTCGCTGGCCGGGGCCCCCACGTATGAGCACGCCACGTCCGATTCGCCCTCCGACCGCGTGCTCGACGCCTATGCGTCCGTATCCGGCATCCGTCGCGTGCTCGGATCGCGCAATGGAGTGCTGGGGACGTTGGGCGTCCTGCTTGACCAGCCGGCGCTGACCGGGGTCGCCGTCTCGCTATCGGCGACCGCGCCGGGCGCTCGGGTGATGGTTCATGGGGCGCTCGACGCCACCCTGGCGGCCGTGAGCGGGCCAGTTCCGCCCCAGTTCGGCCCGACGCTGCCCGACGTGCTGCCGGCTCCCGGCGTTCTCCTGCTCGACGTCAACGATCTCGTTCGGTGGGCGCCTCGGATCCTCGGTGCCAGCGCCAGAGCAGGCGTAGCCGGGGGCGTAGGGCCGCTGTTCCGGCGGTTGGGCGCGGCGCTGGCCAGCGAGGGAGTCGACGTGCACGGCCTCTCGGCCCTCTTCTCAGGCGAATCCGCGGTCGCTATCTCTCCCACAACCGTGCAGCGCTCCCGCGCTGGAGGCCGCTCGCCCCGGGGCCCGGCGCTCGTGGTCGTGACCCGCACCAAGAATCAGGAAGCGACCACCACGATGCTGGCCTCGCTTGAGGGCCCGCTGACCCAGCTGTTCCCACCGCCGGCCTCCGGGCCGGGACAGGCACCCGAGTTCAGCGAGGTGACCGTCGGCGGCGTAACCGTCCACCAGCTCCACCTGGCACCGGGATTCGAGCTCGACTACGCCGTGTTCCGGGGCCTCGTCGTCGTGGCTACGAGCCTCGCTGCGATCACGGAGGTGATCCGGCCGCCCGAGTCGGTCGACAGCGAGCCGAGATACCAGGCCACGCTGGGTGACCGACCCGATCAAGTGACATCGCTACTCTTTCTCGACTTCAGCGAGCTCCTAAGCCTCGGACAGCAGACGGGATTGGTCGGTGGCGGCCGCGTGACAGCGCTGCTGCCAGATCTCGAGAAGATCAGATCGGTCGGTCTGGCGTCAACGAGGCGGGAGTCAGACACCAACGCGGAGCTTCTCTTCCAGATTCCATGAACGCGCTTTCAGACACCGAGTTCCTATTCACCTCCGAGTCGGTCACCGAGGGCCATCCGGATAAGGTCGCCGACCAGATCTCCGACGGCGTCCTTGATGCCGTGCTCCGGGACGACCCTGCGGGCCGCGTGGCCTGCGAGACGCTCGTCAACACCGGCCTGGTGGTCGTCTCCGGCGAGATCACGACCGAGACCTACGTCGACATTCAGGACGTCGCGCGCACGACGATCAAGAAGATCGGCTATGTCAATGCCGAGTTCGGGTTCGACTACCACACGTGCGCGGTCATCAACGCAATCGACAAGCAGTCGGCCGACATTGCGCAAGGCGTGGATGTGGCCTGGGAGGCCCGCACCGACCCGTCCGACGACGACGAGTTCGACGTCGCCGGCGCGGGCGACCAGGGAATGATGTTCGGCTACGCCAGCAACGAGACCGACGAGCTGATGCCGCTGCCGATCTCGTTGGCTCACAAGCTGGCCCGGCGGCTCGCCGATGTGCGCAAGGCGGAGCTGGTCCCGTACCTGCGCCCTGACGGCAAGACCCAGGTGACGGTCCGCTACTCAGGTGGGCGTCCGGCCGAGATTGTCAAGCTCCTGATCTCGACGCAGCACAAGGACGGCGCCGAGTCGTTGATCAAGGATGACCTGTGGGAGCACGTGATCGAGCCGGTGCTGCCGCACGAGCTCTACGACGAGCGCTCGCTGCACAAGGCATTTCTTGTCAACCCCACCGGCCGGTTCGTGATCGGCGGCCCGATGGGCGACTGCGGGCTGACGGGCCGAAAGATAATCGTCGATACCTACGGGGGGATGGCCCGCCACGGCGGCGGCGCGTTCTCCGGCAAGGACCCCTCCAAAGTCGACCGTTCCGCCGCCTACGCGGCGCGCTACGTCGCGAAGAACGTCGTCGCTGCTGGCCTCGCCGACCGTGCGGAGGTGCAGGTCGCGTACGCAATCGGCGTCGCCCACCCCGTCTCGCTGATGGTGGAGACGTTCGGGACCGAGAAGGTTGGCCGGGCGCGGATCCTGGAGCTGATCTCCGAGCATTTCGACCTGCGTCCGGGAGCGATCCGTCGCGACCTCAAGCTGCATCGTCCGATCTACCAGAAGACCGCCGCCTATGGACATTTCGGACGGGAGGACCACGACTTCACCTGGGAGCGGACCGACAAGGCAGCCGCGCTCCGCGAGGCCGCCGGCCTGGGAACCGCCGCCGTAGGGGCTTAGCGCCGCTGAGAGCCCTAGCGGCGCTGAGGGCCGAGGGGCTTAGCGCCGCTGAGGGAGCCTTAGAGCTGCGGGGTAGCGGAGCCGTGGAGCACGCCGTGCACGGTGTGCACGATCGCGCGGGGATCGGTCACGCCGCTGAACGCAAAGTCAAAACCGGCCTCGCCCGCGGTGTCGAACTCAACCGTGCCGACGCCGAGCACCCGCTCGAGCGCCGACTGACGGGTAGTCACGTTCTGCACCCGCGCGAGCTGCGTTTCGTGCAGCTCCCGTGAGAGCAGCCCCATCTGGATCGTCAGCCGCTGGTTGGTGATCGTATAGGTGGTGGACCTGCGCCGGAGGAGGCCGGTGATGGCCACCGCCGCACAAACCGCCACCACCGCGACGATCACCCAACCCACCTGAACGTGGCCCGATGCAACTGCGCTGGCCAGACCGGCGATCACCCCGGCTAGCACCATCGCCAGCAGTCCCCTTAGCTGAAACGGGAGCATCGAGCGCCAAGCTGGGTGGCCGTGGTAGAGCACCTGCTCGCCGGATTCAGCAACCACCGGGCCGCAGGGTAGCGTGCGGGTGATGTCCAACCCGGCCGAAACCGCCGTGAGGTTTGCCCGCGTGGAGCCCCTCACGCGGACCCGAGCGGTGCGGGGCCCGTTCGACTACCGGATGCCCCCTGATCACGCCGGACATTGGCGTCGGCACGCTGCTACGAGTCCCGTTCGCCGGCCGCAGCACGCTGGGGGTGGTGGTCGCCCTGGCTCCCGACACGGAGATCGAGCCTGAGCGTGTGGCGCTGCCTGAGGCGGTCCTCCCTGGGCGCCTGAATCCAGATCTGGTTGACCTGGCCGGGTGGATGGCGCGGGAGTACTGCTCAACGCCATCGCGGGCACTGTCATTGCTGCTGCCGCCCGGAGCGGCCCGCGGCCGGCGTCATCGCCAGGTGCTGGTGGCCGACCTGAGCGACGCAGGTGCGAACGCCCTCTCCGGCGAAGGTCGCTGACCGGCGCCAGCGGGCCGCCCTCGAAAGCTGCGCCGCGACGGGCCCACCGTGGCGGCGCAGCATCCGCCTGGGCTGTTGCGCCGCCTCCAGCGGCGCGGGCTGGTCGTCCTGGACAGCCAGCGTCTGGCGCGTCGCTCGCTGCGTCCGGCGGTAGGCGCCGCACCCGTCGGTCCCGCCTCGCTGACCGACGAGCAGCGGGCTGCCCTGGAGGAGGTTCTGGGGGCGCTGCCGGCGGGCCGCGGGCGATTCCTGCTCCACGGCGTCACCAGCTCCGGCAAGACAGAGGTCTACCTCCGGGCGGTCGAGGCCGCGCTCCAGGCAGGCCGTAGCGCGATCGTGCTGGTGCCAGAGATCGGGCTCACCCCGCAGCTGGTCGGCCGCTTCGAAGCTCGGCTGGGGCCGCAGGTGGCCGTCCTGCATTCGGCGCCTGGCGAGGGAGAGCGCCACGACGAGTGGTGGCGGCTTCGGCAGGGAGAGGCCCGCGTGTGCGTGGGGCCGCGCTCCGCCGTATTCGCTCCCCTGGAGGACCTCGGGCTGATCGTGGTCGACGAGGAGCACGACTCCTCCTACAAGCACGAGGGCGACCCGCGCTACGACGCCCGCACCGTGGCCATGCAACGAGCCGAGCAGCAGGGTGCGGTCCTGGTGTGCGGAAGCGCCACTCCCCGCCCGGAGTGCGTGGTCTCGCTGCACCGCCTGCGGCTGGGCCCGCGCGTGGACGGACGCCCGCTGCCCCCGGTGGAGGTGTTCGACATGCGCGGGCAGCCCACCACCCGCTCCACCCGAGCACCCGCATCGCCCTCGGCGATCTCCAGCGCCGGGGTGGCAAGGGAATCGTGCTGCTCAACCGCAGTGGCTGGTCGAACTTTCTCTCGTGCCGCGCCTGTGGACGGGCCAGGATGTGCCCCAACTGTGACGTGGCGCTGGTGCTGCACAGGTCGTCTGCCACCATCGCCTGCCACCACTGCGGCCACCGGGAGCGCGTGCCGCGGCGATGTCCGGCTTGCGGATCAGGGGCGCTGGCCCGCCACGGCACCGGCACCGAACGGCTGGAGCACGAGTTGGCCGACGCTCTCGGGGGCCATGGATTTCCGGTCTTCAGGCTCGACGCGGACATCCCCCCAGCACGCGTGGCGGCCACTCTGGCTCGCTTTGCTTCGGCCCCGGCTGGCCTGCTCGTGGGCACGCAGATGGTCGCCAAGGGACACGACTTCCCAGACGTCATCGCTTGGCGTGGTGCTCGACGCGGACCAGACGCTTGCGGTTCCCCGACTTCCGCGCCGAGGAGCGCACGTTCGCGCTGGTCACCCAGCTGGCGGGACGAGCGGGCCGTGGCGATGCAGGCGCCCGTGTGCTCGTCCAGACGCTGGCACCCGAGGCACGCTCGATCCAGCGCGCCGCCCAACACGACGCCGACGGATTTCTGGAGCAGGAGCTGGAGCACCGGCAGCTGCTCGGCTATCCACCTTTCCGCTCGCTCGTCAGCATCGTCTTCGCCGCCGCGGAGCCGGCACCCGCGCTTGAGCATGCTCGTCAGCTCGCCCGCTCGCTGTCGGTGCCCGGCGCCACCGTCCTGGGTCCAGCTCCGCTGTTTCGCCTCCGCGGGAGATACCGGGCGCAGCTCGTGGTCAAGGCGGGCGAGCGTGAGGAGGCGATTGCCGCGGTGGGGGCGGGGGTGGACCGGCTCGCGGTCCCCGCAGCGCGCGCCAAGGTGAGCGTAAGCGTGGACGTCGACCCCCAGTAGGCGCCGCCCTAGACTCCGTGGAAATGGAGCCTGAAGAGGCATACGAGGTAGAGCCCGAGGAGGACGCCGAGGACGGCGAGCTCCAGCTCGACCCAGAGGTCGCTGCCCGCCGGGCCGCCGCGCTTGCGCGGATCAGGAAGTTTGGCGATCCCGCGCTGCGGACGCGCGCCCGGCCCGTGGAGCGCTTCGATGCCGCATTGAGAAACGAGATCGAGCAGATGTCAGCCCTGATGGGCGACGCCCTAGGAGTTGGCCTCGCGGCCCCGCAGGTCGGGGTGCTGCACCGCCTGCTTGTCTACCGAGTCCAGCAGCAGGCTCCGGTGGCCGTGCTGATCAACCCCGAGCTGGAGTGGAAGGGACGGGAGACCGAGGAGATCGAGGAGGGGTGCCTGAGCCTCCCGGGGGTGCTGGTCGACGTTGAGCGCCCAATCCATGTCCGGATCCGCGCTCTGGACCAGGATGGAGAGTCGATCACGGTCGAAGCCTCGGGGCTCGAGGCCAGGGTGATCCAGCACGAGGTCGACCATCTCGACGGCGTTCTGATCCTCGACCGCACCTCTCGCGAGCAGCGCAAGGAGGCCGTGCGCGCGCTTCGCGCCGCCGAGTCCGAAGCGGCGGCATAGACAGCGGCCCGGTGCGGACCGCGTTCCTCGGCACGAGCTCGTTCGCCGTCGCGGTCCTCGAACGCCTCGTCGCCTCGGCCCATCGGCCCGTGCTCGTTCTGAGCCGCCCCGATCGGCCACGTGGACGCGGCCGCCGCCTCACCCCGCCGCCGGTCGCGGACGCCGCGAGGCGCATGGGGATCGAGGTGGCCCAGCCCGCTTCGGTCAACGAGCCCCAAGCTCGCTCGGCGATTGCCGAGGTCAACCCGGAGGTCGTCTGCGTGTGTGCATTCGGGGCGTTGATCAAGGAGCCGCTGCTGTCGGATTACACGATGCTGAACGTCCATCCCTCGCTGCTGCCGCGCTGGCGCGGAGCCGCGCCGATCGAACGCGCGATCATGGCCGGAGACGAGGTCACGGGCGTGACGATCCTGCGTGTCACGGCGGGGCTCGATAGCGGGCCTGTCCACTTACAGGAGCAGGAGCCGATCGATCCTGCGGACACGTACGGCACCCTGGCGGGTCGGCTTCAGGTGATGGGTGGGGACCTGCTGGTCAGGGCGCTCGACGGAATGCCCGAGCCGGTGAAGCAGTCAGAGGTGGGCGTCACGTACGCCGAGAAGATCACACCTGAGGACCGGTTGCTTGATATTGCGCGGCCCGCGGAGGAACTCGAGCGGCGCGTGCGGGCGCTGACGCCCCACATCGGCGCGCACGTAAAGCTTGAGGACGGCACTCTCCTCGGTGTGCTCAAGGCGGGGGTGATCCAGGAGATTGACGGCCGGGCCGGCGTGCTGGAGGTCTCAGCGCGACGGCCCGTGCTGATCTGCGGCGAGGGCGGACTCGTGCTCGAGACGGTCAAGCCCCCTGGTAGACAGGCGATGAACGGCGAGGATTGGCTGCGCGGTCATCGCAGATAAGCGCGGCTCGCTGGTGCGCGTTCAAGGTGGTGCGCCGCGTCTTTGAGCAGGGCGCGTACGCCGATCGCGCCTTCACGGCCGAGGCCAGGATGCTTGGGCCCCGGGACCGCGCGCTGGCACAGTCGATCGCCTACGGCACGGTGCAGCGACGCCTCACGCTGGATCACGTGGCCGAGCGCCTGACCGGTCGCTCGCTCAGGCGGTTGGAGCCTGCGGTTCTCGCCGCCGTCCGGATCGGGTTGTTCCAGCTCTTGTACACCGGCGTGGCGGCGCACGCGGCGGTGGACGAAAGTGTCGGGCTTGCGAAACGCTTCAGCCCGCGTGGCTCGCGGCTGGTCAATGCGGTTCTGCGCCAGGCCGCCGGCGACAGCCACGCGCTCCTGGCAGGCCTCCACGACCGTGATCCGGCCTCGGCCGCCCTGCTTCACTCGGTGCCGGTCTGGCTCGCGGAGAGGTGGTGGGAAGAGCTGGGGGACGAGGAGGCTCGCGCACTTCTGGCGCAAGTCAATGATCCCGCCGAGTCCGCGTTGCGCGCTAACGCGCTCGTCGCGGACCCCGCGCTGCTCCGCGAGCGGCTGCCCGTCCGGAGCCATCCGGCCCCCGGCCTGCCCGAGGGCCTCGTGCTGGAGGAGCCGTTCGACGCCCATGGATCGGAGCTATGGCGGGAGGGCGTGATCATGCCGCAGTCGCGGGCATCGATGCTGGTCGCCCGCGTGGTGGCGCCGCAGCCTGGCGAGCGGGTCCTCGACCTCTGTGCCGCGCCCGGCGCCAAGACGACGCATCTCGCGGCGCTGATGGAGGGTCGGGCTCCGTGGTGGCGCTCGAACGTCACCGGGGACGGGCGAGGGCGCTCGTGGAGACGTGCCGGCGGATGCACGCCGGCACGGTCGATGTTGTGGTGGCCGACGCCGCCAAATGGCATTCCACTGATCGGTTCGACCGGGTGCTGGTCGATCCGCCGTGCAGCGGCTTGGGAACGCTTCAGTCGCGACCAGACCTCCGCTGGCGGGCGAGCCCGGACTCGATCGCGGAGCTGGCCGAGCAAGAGCTCGCCATCCTGGCCAACGCCGCCGGCGCCGTGGGAGCAGGAGGCACCCTGACCTACTCGGTCTGCACCATCTCGCGCCCGGAGAGCGAGGAGGTGCTCGATCGTTTCCTGGCGGGCCACCCGATGTTCGTTCCAGAGGACCTTGGGGCGCAGTACCCGAGCTGGCGCCACCATCGCCGCCGCACCGCCATACAGCTCCTCCCAAACCGCGACCGAACTGACGGCTTCTTCATTTCTCAGCTGCGCCGACAGGCTGACTAAGCTAGGCGCAGTGAGCCAGTCCTCGGTCAACTTGGGACCGGAATGTCCGGCCTGCGGCGAGCCCTGGTTGCGACCGACGGCCGTGCCCGGCCGATACCGCTGCGTGAACTGCCTTCAGCGGTTCGAGCTCGTCTCGGTCTGTCCCAACTGCGGTGAGCATTCAACGATCGTGCGGATGTCCACCACCGCGATCCTCGCTTGCAATCACTGCCAGGCCAGCATGCTGAAGGCGGTCTAGTGGCGTCGCCGCTTCTCCGCGAACGGCACGTCGCTCCTTCGATCCTCTCGGCCGACTTCGCCCGACTAGGCGCCCAGGTGGAGCAGGTGATGGCGGCTGGAGCTCGGGTGATCCACGTCGACGTGATGGACGGTCATTTCGTGCCTCCGATCACGTTCGGTGCCGTCGTGGTGGAGGCGCTGGCCGATCAGGTCCACGGCGCCGACGGGATCCTCGATGTCCATCTGATGATCGAGCACCCCGAGCGACACATCTCCGCGATAGCCCAAGCTGGGGCGGACAACATCACGGTCCACGTCGAGGCCACCGCGCACCTGCACCGGGCTCTGGAGCTGATCCACGAGGCGGGCTGCACTGCGGGCGCCGCCATCAACCCTGCCACCCCGCCTGAGACGCTGGCGGAGGTTGCCCTGCAGTCGATCGATCTGGCGCTGTGCATGAGCGTCAACCCGGGATGGGGAAGCCAGCAGTTCATCGGAGCTTCCCTGGACAAGCTCTCCCGGATGCGCTCCGCCCTGCCGGATCACGTTGCCCTAGAGGTCGATGGCGGCATCCACGAGGACACCGCCAAGCCCAGTATCGACGCGGGCGCCAACCTGCTGGTGGCGGGATCGGGAGTGTTCGGCTCCGAGGACCCGGCGGCCACCTACTCGGCGATTGCGGAGCGTGCCGGGACGGGCTGACTGGCTCCAAGCCGGTACACCAGCCAGAGCAGCCCGCACAGGAACAGCGTGGCGGAGAAGTACGAGAGCTCGACTCGCCGCACCTGCGAGGCGAACGTCGGCGCCAGCATCAACCCCACGAACAGTCCCGCGGCCGCGAGCCATGCGAACGACGCCACAACCGCGCGGCCGCGCGCCAGCGCCGCCTGATTGAGGGTTCCCGAGACCAGGTGCAGGCCCATCCCCACTCCCACCACGGCCAGCCCCAACCGGCCGTAGTGAAAACCCTTGTTACCGAGCAGAGCGGTCATCACGGGTGGGCCGACGGCAAGCAGGCCAAGCGCCACCGCCCCAGCGAAGCCGGCGATCACAAGCACGGTGATCCGGATCGCGCGGTGGAACTCGGCTGGGTTCTCCCGGGCCTCTAATCCCGCCAGGTGCGGCAGGATCGAGGTCTGGATCGCCTGGAATAGCTGAAGCGGGGCGCGGACGATCAGGAGCACGTTGAACACGAAGCCGGTGATCCCACCCGTGAGCGCTGCTCCTGCGGAGTTTGCGGCCACGATCAGCACGCCCGCGTTCATCAGGGTCTGCTCGGCGAACATGATCCCAACCACCGAAACCGCAAACCGCGTCCCGTGTCGCAGCGAGAGGTCGGTGGCTGCCTCCTCAAGCTGGCCATGAACCGGTCCCTCGCGCGCCGCATCGGCAACCTCCACGATCGCGGGAGCCTTCGTGCGAAGGCGAGAGAACGCGAATGGGATCACCGACAGTGAGACGAACGGCGCCACCGCCATGCCGAGCCCGACAGCATCCTGTCCGGAGCCGATGCCGACCGCAACCGCAAGTGCGAACAAGAACCTGGAAGTCGATTCCAGGAACACCAGGGCGCCGTAGAGCTCGAACCGCTGCTGGCCCGCGAGCCAGCCTCGCGCGAAGTAGCTCGCGGCATATGCGAGAACTCCCACCACCAGGATCCAGTACAGGGCGCTTGACCCATCGAACATGCCCTGCTCGATGTCGTGGCGCAGGGCAAGCGCGGTGGCGAGAAACGCCAGTGCGAACGCGAGCTGGATCGCGGCGGGCACGCGCAGCGGATGGCCGTGCAGCCCGCGGGCCCGGCGGTCGGCGATCGTCCGCGACAGCAGCTGCTCGATCGGACGGTAGATCACGGACAGGATCACGAACATGACCGCCCAGCAGAGAGAGATGCGGCTGTATGAGGCCGGATCAAGTACGTGGCTCGCAAACGCCAGATACAGGAACGTGAAAATGCCTGTCGAGGCGATGCCGATCGACAGGATCCGGGCACTGGACGCGTACGAGCTCGGCGGCGCTGGGCTGCCCTGCGGCCGACCGGCCTGCGGTTCGCTGCTCGCGCTTGCCGCTGTCAAGACACCCGCACCAGCGCCATCGTCCACGGCAGCGGAGTGCGGATCTCGACCACGTCTCCGTAGCGAGCCACGAGTCGCCTGAAGCGCCGCTTGGACCAGTGGTTGACGTGCCCGGGGGTGTTCCCCAGCTGCTGCAGATACGCCCCGCGCCCGATGTTCAGCGCCCGCCAGAGCGGCTCACGAGGCACCGAGGCCAGCAGATAGCGTCCCGCCACCCTCGCCATCTCGGCCAGTGCCAGCTCGGGCGCTTCGATGTGTTCCAGCGTCTCGATTGCCGCCACCAGGTCGATCTCATCGTCGGCGAACGGCAGGCACTCGGCCCTTCCGGAACAGAACTCGAGATTCGGTTCGTGGCGGGCTTGCCAGTGGGCCTGGAGCTTGGAGTCGGGAAGGTCGATCCCGGTGACCATGCGCGGAGCCAGGGTCCGCGCCCAGCGCTCTGTCAGGACCCCCTCGCCGCAGCCCACGTCGAGCACGGATCGCGGCGTGGCCAGCGTCAGGAGCTCATCGATCGAGTCCTCGAACTTGGTCATCAGACGCCGGTAAACCGGGTTCGCTGAGCCGTACTTGTCGAAGGTGTTGCCGGTAGGAACCTCAGCAGCCCGCGAGGGCGCGGGGCTCATACCTCCAATGCCTCGCGGTCGGGCTCCCCGCCCTCGGTCTTGGTCGCACGCTGCTCCCCGCCCTCAGCCTTGGCCGGCCTCCCACTCCCGGCGTCGCCTGATCCGGGCTCATAGTGGGAGGGCTCGACCCCAAGCTGGAGCTCAATCCTTCGCACCCGCTCGAACGTGCGCTGGGAGATCGTGCGTTGCGCGTCCAGGAGATCACCGATCACTCCCAACGAGCCCAGCAGCATCGCGCCGATGAACAGAACGGCCCCGCCGATCAGCGACTGGATGTGGCCTCTCGCTGCAGAGTGAGGGCTCTCGATGAAGATCACGAGGAAGCGGATGAACAGAGCCAGAGCGGCAGTGCCCATCACGAGCGCGCCTCCCCAGAAGACCTTCAGCGGCTGATATTGCGAGTAGATGCGGAAGATCGACAGGGCGTTGCGCCTGACGTATGCCGCAGTGGACGGAAATAGGCGTGACTCGCGTGTCCTCGGGTTGGTCCGCACCGGCACGTGCTCGACGGCGACCAGCAGCTTGCCCGCTTGGATGATCGTCTCCAGCGTGTAGGTGAACCTCGAGACAGCCTGCACCCCGAGGGCTGCCTCCCGGTTGTAGGCGCGGAACCCTGAGGTAGTGTCAGGTACGCGGGTCGCGGAAGCCTGGCGCACGATCCACGAGCCGAGCCGCTGAAGGACCTTCTTGGGCAGCGAAAAATGCTCGATCTTGCCGATCTGGCGGTCACCGACGACCATGTCGGCCTCCCCGCGTAGGATCGGCGCCACCAGCTTCGGCACGTCCGCACCTTCGTACTGGTTGTCGGCGTCCGTGTTCACAATCACATCCGCCCCAAGCTTCAGCCCCGCGTCGATGCCGGCCTGGAACGCCGCCGCCAGTCCCTTGTGATTCGTGAGCCTGACAATGTGATCGACGCCGCGCTCGCTCGCCACCTCGACGGTTCGGTCGGTGGAGCCGTCGTCGATGATCAACCACTCCACGGCGTCAAACCCGGGTACCTCGCGCGGGAGCGCAGCCAGCGTGAGCGGGAGCTGCCCCTCCTCGTTGAAACACGGAATCTGGATGATCAGCTTCATCTGATGGGGAGCGCTAACCGCCTGAGAAAGGCCCAGCCAGCTCCCTGGCGCTCATGACAACACGGTACCGGGATACTCGGGGGGGATGAACGCGGCCACCGCCACAGAACACGGGCCGGGGCTATCAAACGTGGATGACGGCCGGGGCAAAGCGCGCCCCCGTGCTCGGCAGGCCAGAGTCCTGCGTGCAACCCGGAGCGCATATGGCCTGGCGCTGGGGGCGCTTCTCATCGCAACCCTCCTGCTGCGCCTGTGGGGCGTCAAACAGGGCCTGCCCTACAGCTACAACGCCGATGAGGCCACGCATTTCGTCCCTCACGCAGTCGGCTTCTTCTCGGGCGATCTCAACCCGCACTACTTCCTGAATCCGCCGGGCTACTCGTATCTCCTCTATGTGGTGTTCGAGCTGTGGTTCGGCGGTGCCGATGCCGTTCGCAGTACCTACGCCACCGATCCCACCACCCTGTTCGTCGTAGCACGGGTCGTCGCCGGCGTCCTCGGAACCTTCGCCGTGCTCCTGACGTATTTGGCGGCCACGCGCCTAATCGGCCGCGCCGGCGGGCTCCTGGCTGCGGCGATCCTGGGGTTCGGCTTCCTCCCAGTGTTCTACAGCCACCTGGCACTCAACGACGTGCCCACGCTTGCTCCCGTGGCTCTCTCGCTCTACGGGATTGCGGGGGTGCTGCGGCGTGGGCGCAAGCGTGATTATGCGATCGCCGGCGTGGGAATCGGGTTGGCCGCGGCCACCAAGTACACCGGCGCGATCATGCTGGTCTGCCTAGCGTCGGCATTCGTGTGTGACGCCGCTCCCGATGGGCTGCGCCGCGCTTTGCCTCGGCTGGCGCTCGCGGTGGCTTTGGGCGCATTGGCGTTCTTTGCGGCGAACCCCTACTCGATCCTCGACACCTCGTCGTTCCTCTCCGGCGTGTCCCAGCAGGCCTCGCTCACGGCCGGAGGACAGGACCCCGTAAAGCTCGGCCTGCGTCCAGGAAGCGGAACCACCTACTACCTGTGGACGTTCACCTGGGGGTTGGGCTGGATCCCTACGCTCGCCGCGGCCGGCGGCTCGGTCCTGCTGCTGATCAGGCGCAGGATCGCCCTCGCCCTCCTCCTGCTACCGGCCACGGTCATCTTCATCATCTTCATGGGCGACCAGCAGCGCTTCTTCGGACGGTGGCTGATGCCGATCTTCCCGATCGTCGCCATCCTCGCTGCGTACGGCGCGATTGAGCTCGTGCGGTGGCTCTCGCGCTTCATCGATCCACGTTCGGGGAGCGCCCGTCGCGGCCCCCTGCTCGCGCTTGGGGCGCTGGCGTCCGTCCTCCTGCTCGGCCAGAGCGTGATGGCCGATGTCCACAACGATGCAGTGCTGTCACGGCCCGATACGCGCAACGTCGTGCGCAACTGGATGGTGAATCACGTGCCCGCCGGGGCGCGAGTGGTGATCGAGCCGATGGTTCCCGACAACTGGTCCGTGGACATCGGCCGTTCGCTGCCATGGACGCGAACCGGGGAGCGCTGGTGGCGGTTTCCCACCTGGTTGAGTCGCCTCGATCAGTACGGCAACTTCCTCCCCGCGGGCCAGGAGCGGTTCGTGTTCGTCGACGAGTACGAGCGCAATCTCTACCCGACGCTCTTGGACGACTACGCCTCCAGTCGCTACTGCTGGCTGGTCATCGGTTCGCTCCAGGCCGGCCGTGCGTTCTCCCAGCCACGAGCCGTACCGGCGGCGATCTCCTACTACGCGCAGCTGGCACAAAGAGCCAGGTTGCTTTTCCACGTCAGCCCGTTCGGCGCGGGCGCCCATCCGGTGCCGTTCAGCTTCGACTGGTCGATCGACTACTACCCCCGGCAATACCGCCAGCCGGGTCCCGAGATCAGCGTCTACCGCCTGACGACGGGCCGCTGCGCCCACTGACGTCTTCACCTCTGGCTGCGCCGCCGCAACGCCGGCGTCGCGCCCGCTGAACCCACCATTTCACGCCTCGCCGGGCCAGGGGTGCCGTCGTATGCTGCGACCATGGGATTGGACGCCCACATCGACCTTCCGCACCTCGAACGCGCGGTGGAGCTGGCTGAGGGTGGACGCGGCCGGGTGAGCCCCAATCCGCTCGTGGGGGCGGTGATCGCTCGGAACGGCAAGTCCATCGGCGAGGGATTCCACGGCGCTCTCGGCGGTCCCCACGCGGAGGTGGAAGCGATCAGCTCCGCAGGTAGCGAGGATCTGGCCGACGCGACGATGTACGTCTCGCTGGAGCCTTGCTGCCACCACGGACGGACGCCACCATGTACTGAGGCGATCGTTGAGGCGGGCATCGGGCGAGTCGTGGTGGCGTGTGACGATCCAAGCGACCACGCCTCCGGCCGCGGTCTGGGAATTCTCCGCGACGAGGGCGTGGAGGTGGTCGTGGCCGACGGAGCGGTGGCCGAGCGAGCGAGACTCCAGAACCAGCCTTTTCGCAAGCACGCGCGCACCGGGCGGCCGTGGGTCCTGTTCAAGTCGGCCGTCACGCTGGACGGCAAGGTGGCGACGCGAACCGGCGACTCCAAATGGATCTCGGGTGAGGAGAGCCGGACCCTGGTGCATCGCTGGCGCGCGGAAGCCGATGCCGTCGCGGTCGGCATCGGAACCGCCCTTGCCGACGACCCCCAGCTGACCGCTCGGATCCCCGGGGTTGCTCGCCAGCCCCGAAGCGTCGTGTTCGACTCGGTGGCGCGGCTTCCGCTCGACTCGGCGCTGGTCCGCGAAGCGCGGGAGCGTCCCCTGACGGTCGTGGTCTCCCGGGCCGCACCGCGGACTGCGACCGATGCCCTCAAGACCCACGGCGCCGATGTGGTGGTCGCCGCCGGAGAGAACGAGTCGGCGCGAGTGCTCTCCGCGCTGGAGCAACTCGGGATGGCGGGGATCAGCTCGATCCTGCTAGAGGGCGGACCGCACCTGGCCGGCGCGTTCGTCGACGCCGGGCAGGTGGACGAGTTGCGGTTGTTCGTGGCCCCGCTCGTACTCGGTGGCCGGACCGCACGCGATCTGATCGAGGGCGAGGGCGTGGATGCGATCTCCGACGCCACGCGGGCGCTGTCGCTCGAATGCGAGAGCGTCGGTGACGACCTCCTGATCACCTCCCGGCTCAGGGCGTGGTGAATGTTCACCGGGTTGGTCGCGGACCTGGGCCGGCTGGCCGAAATGGAGCGTTCAGACGACGGCGCCACGCTGACCGTGCGGACCGACCTCGCCGCCGAGCTGCGGGAGGGGGATTCCGTCGCCGTCAACGGCGTTTGCCTGACGGCGGCGCACGTGGACGGAGATGCGTTTGCCGCTCAACTCATGAACGAGACGCTCAGCCGCACGTCGCTCGGGAGACTTGAGCCCGGGGCCCACGTTAACGTCGAGCTCCCCGTGCGGGCCAGCGACCGCCTCGGTGGACACATCGTCCAGGGGCATGTCGATGGCGTCGGCCGCGTGATGGAGGCGTCGAGCGACGGTTTCGCGCGGAGGTTGCGGATCGAGGCCGACCCCGAGCTGCTGAGCTACGTTGTCGTGAAGGGCTCGATTGCGGTCGATGGCGTGTCGCTCACCGCTGCCGAAGTCGACGAGCGATCGTTTACCGTGTCGTTGATCCCGGAGACCTTGGAACGGACAAATCTAGGCACCGCCGAGACCGGTACGAGAGTCAATCTGGAGGTGGACATGCTGGCCAAGTACGTCGAGAAGCTGGTCACACGATGAGCACGCGTGCCAGTGCCGCATTCGCCACGATTGAGGAGGCGATCGAGGACATCCGTCAGGGGGAGATGGTTGTGGTCGTCGACGACGAGAACCGCGAGAACGAAGGCGACCTGACCATGGCCGCCCAGTTCGTCACCCCGGAGGCGATCAACTTCATGGCAAAAGAGGGCCGCGGGCTGGTCTGCCTGGCGCTGACTCCCGAGCGCTGCGATGAGCTCGGCCTCGACTTGATGGCGGCCAAGAACGAGTCGGCCTTCGAGACGGCGTTCACGGTGTCGATCGAGGCTCGCTCGGGCGTCAGCACCGGCATCTCTGCCGCCGACCGCGCGCGAACCATCCAGGTGGCGATCGACCCGCACACCAGTCCTCGCGAGTTGGTTCAACCCGGACACGTGTTTCCGCTGAAGTCCCGGGACGGGGGAGTGCTCGAACGAGTGGGTCAGACCGAGGCCGCGGTGGATCTCGCGCGGCTGGCGGGATTGATCCCCGCCGGTGTGATCTGCGAGGTCATGAATGACGACGGTTCGATGGCCCGCGTGCCAGATCTCGAGCCCTACTGCCGCCGTCACGGGTTGAAGATGATCACCGTGGCCGACGTCGTCGCCTACCGGCGACGCACGGAGAAGCTGATCGAACGAGTCGTCTCGACGAAGCTCCCGACGGCCTTCGGCGACTTCGTGGCCGTGGGCTATCGCTCGCTGGTCGACAACAAGCACCACGTCGCCCTCGTCAAGGGCGAGGTGGCCGGAGCCGAGGACGTGTTGGTACGGGTTCACTCCGAGTGCCTCACCGGTGACGTGTTCCACTCGCTGCGCTGCGACTGCGGCGAGCAGCTGGAGTCGGCGCTGGCGATGATCGAGCGCGAAGGCTGCGGCGTCTTGCTCTACCTCTCGCAGGAAGGCCGGGGGATCGGACTGCTCAACAAGCTGAGGGCATACAAGCTCCAGGAGGAGGGCCTGGATACGGTCGACGCGAACCTGCGGCTTGGCCTTCCGGCCGACCTGCGGGACTACGGGATCGGAGCCCAGATCCTTTCCGACCTTGGCCTGAGCTCGATCCGAATCCTCACCAACAACCCCAAGAAGATCTCTGGCATGGCCGGCTACGGATTGTCGGTCACCGATCAGATCCCGATCCAGCACATGCCGAACCCGCACAACGAGGCCTACCTGCGGGCGAAGCGGGAGCGGCTCGGCCACACCCTTCACCACCAGGGACTGCCGCTTGACGAGGAGATGCTCCGCTCCGAGCAGCAGGTCGACCGCGGCCGGGAGGCGCCCGAGTGAGCGGTGGCGCCGTGGCGCTGTGCGTCGCTCGCTTCTACCCGGAACTGGCGGACAAGCTCGAGGAGAGTGCCCGCGCGGCGCTCGATGAAGCAGGGATCACCGAGGTTGAGGAGTTCACCGTTCCCGGCGCATTCGAGCTGCCCCTGGTTGCTGCATACGCCGCCCGGTCTGGCCGGTTTGCCGCGGTGATCTGTCTCGGAGCGGTCATCCGCGGCGAGACCGATCACTACGAGTACGTATGCCGCGAGGCCGCGCGGGGGCTGACCCAGGTCCAGCTGGATACGGGCATCCCCTGCGGCTTTGGCGTCCTCACCGTCGACAGTATGGAGCAGGCCCTGGAGCGAGTTTCGGGAGGCTCCAAGCGGGACACGGGCCGCCACGCGGCCGAGGCGGTGCTGGCTGCTCTGGCGGTCAAGGAACGTCTGGCGACGTCCCGCCGGGCGGCCGGGTTCTCCTAGCTAGTCCCCGCCGCCGCCGTGGCCCCCTGGCCCGCCGGCGTCGTGCTTGTGGGCGGCCTTTTGGTCGTGGCCTGAGCCCGCGGCCGGCCCGCTGGGCGGGCTTTCCCCCGCGGATGACGTGGGCTTGTTTGTCTGAGCCGCCTCCTGTACGGCCAGGACGAGCTCATTGCGCACGACCGCGGTCTGGTCTGGAATCGCCAGCCGCTGCTCCAGGATCGGGATCGCCGCGCTGGGGTCGCCCGACAGGCGCAGCGATCGTCCGAGGTCATATAGCGCGTAGGCGTAGGTCAGGCTTCCGCGCGGAGCGACGGCCACCGCCTGCCGGAGCACCGGGATCGCGCCGGAGTAGTCCCCGGAGAGCATCAGCTGATGTCCGCGCGCCTCGAACGCATCTGAAGCCTGTCCGTTGCTTGCGCCAAGCGCCGGCGCCGCGTGCGCGGCCGGGGCGGTGGCATGGTTCTGGTGGACCGCGGCCGCCCGCTTGAGAGGCCGCCCACCCCCAGCGACGGCTGCCGCGATCCCTGCGGTGGCCACCGCCGCCGCCAGCAGGGCAGCAATCGCGGTCCGCCGCCCCAGGTACCCATGCCGGCGGTATTCCCTGCGCGGGGCCAGGCGGATCGGTGCCGCGGTGATCGCCCGCGGGGGCTTCGGCTGGATCGGTGCCGCGGTGATCGCCCGCGGGGCTTTCAGCTGAAGGGCGGTGTCGAGTGCTCCCACCAATCCGGCCGCGGTTTCGAATCGCTGCTCGGGCCGCTTGGCCAGCCCTCGGGCCAAGACCTCATCTACCGCTTTCGGAAGACTCGGGTTCCGCATGCTCGCCAGCGGCAAGGGAGCCTCGATGTGCTGCCGGGCTTGAGCTGCGAAGTGCGCCTCGCGGAACGGCTTCTCACCGGTGAGGAGCTCGAACGCCGCCACGGCCAACGCGTACCGGTCGCTCGCTGCCGTGGCTGGCTGCCCCAACGCCATCTCGGGAGCCAGGTAAGCGGCTGTCCCCAGCAGCTGTCCGCTGGAGGTCACGGTCTCCTCTGTAGCTACCAGAGCGATCCCGAAGTCGGCGACGTGGAGTGCCCGAGAGTCGTCCAGCAGGAAGTTGGAAGGCTTGATGTCGCGGTGGATCACACCCTGCCCGTGAGCGAAATCGATCGCTGCGGCGGCCTCCCGAAGCCAGCGAAGGGCCCGATGGGGTCGCACCCGTGCTGCGCGCAGTGCATCGGCGACCGTGCCTCCTCTCAGGTGCTCCATCACGATAAACGGCCGCGCAGAAGGCGAATCGACGTCTGCGGGGGTCTGACCGACGTCGTAGATCGTCACCACGTTTCGGTGTCCCGACAGCCGAGCGGCCGCGCGCGCTTCGCGCTTGAACCGCCGCACCGCCGTCTCATCTGCCGCCAGCTGCTCGGCGAGCAGCTTGATCGCGACGGTGCGGTCGAGTAGCAAGTCCCGGCCGCACCAGACGGTGGCCATGCCGCCGTGTGCAATGTGCCTGAGGAGCTCATAGCGATCCGGGAGCGCGGTGCCCAGGGGCGACCGTGACACGGCTCGAGCAGCCATCCAGAAACGTTTACCCCACACGCGGTGGTTCGCACGCCTCGGCGACGCCGGCGCCCCGGCGAGGACGGCCCGGTCCGCCCCGGCGAGGACGGCCCGGTCCGCCCTATACTCGCCCGTCGCATGTCAAAGGTCTGCCACGTGTGCGGAAGGGCTCCGGCATTCGGCCACAGCCGAAGCCACTCGATGGTCGCTACCAAGCGGCGTTTCGATCCCAACCTTCAGCGCGTTCGGATCAACGACGGCGGCACACCGCGGCGGGTTTATGTGTGCACCAGGTGTCTGAAGGCCGGCAAGGTAACCAAGGCGCTGTAGGGGTGTGGCGTCGCTGAATCCTTGACGGCCACCGCCGTGTCGGATCCCAGCATCGTTCGCTTCCGAGCCGTTGTGGAGGCGGGGCTCGGGCACTCGAATCCCGCCGTCAGGAGGTCAATGACCTCAATGTGTTCCCCGTCGCCGATGGCGACACGGGCGACAACATGGTGCTCACCTTGCGGGCGGTGCTCCAGGAGCTCGATCGCCTGACCGGGGCCTCGAGGAGCGGACGATCGACGACATCGGCCGGGAGGAGCTCGTCTCCTCGGTGGCCCGTGCGGCGCTGCTGGGCGCCCGTGGGAACTCCGGCGTGATCCTCTCTCAGCTCATCCGAGGCGCGGCCGAGGAGCTGGCCTCGAGACCGGGCGAATTGGTCGATCCGGTACTGATCGCCGCGGCGATGGCTCGAGCCGCCGATCAGGCCTACGGCTCGGTAGGGACCCGGCCGAGGGCACCATCCTCACCGTGGTCCGCGAGATGGCCTCGCGGCTGGCCTCGGAGATAGCGCATCCAGCGACGGCCGGTTGGGCCCCACTCCACCGCGATGAGCAGGACGCGGTCATCGCCGAGGTGATTGAGCGGGCTCTGGATGCCGGTCAGGAGTCAGTCAGGCGCGGGCCCGATCTGCTTCCGTGTTGCGAGAAGCCGGCGTCGTCGATGCCGGAGGCTACGCGCTGACCGTGCTCCTCGCCGGAATCGTCGGCGCGCTGCGCGGAACGGCGCCGCCGGCGCTGGAGCATCATGCCCCGGCCCGCGTGACGCATCCGCAACATTCCTCGGCCAGTTACCAGTACTGCACGAACTTCGCCGTGACCGGGGCCAGCCTGGATCAGCGGCGCTTCGTGCGGGAGCTCGAGCGGATCGGGGACTCGGTACTGGTGGTGGGGGACCAGACGACGCTGAAAGTCCACGTCCACACCGACGATCCCGATGCGGCGACGCGGTTGTTCGTGGAGGCCGGCACCGTAAGCCACCTCGACGTGGCTGACATGCGAGTTCAGGTGACCGCGCGGGACGAGCGGATAGCCGAGCTCGGACCGAATGCCACCTCCGGCGGGCTGGCGGTGACCACCGGCGAGGGCATGCGATCCCTGTTTGAAGGGCTGGGCCTCCATACGCTCGACGTTGGTCCCAAGCAGAATCCCTCCACTTACGAGCTCCTGGCCGCTATCCACGCAGTCGGCGCCGAGGAGGTCGTTGTACTTCCAAACAGCGCCAATGTGTTTATGGCGGCCGAGCGGGCTGCGGGGCTGGCGGACAAGGTGGTGCGGGTGGTGGACTCCCGCTCGCCCCAGGCTGGGTTGACCGCGGCTGTGTCGCTTGATCCGCAGCGAAGCGCCGACGAGAACGCGGCGGCGATGACCGAGACGCTTCAGCACGTTCGGACCGGGGCCGTCGCCCCGGCGGCGCGCGACGATGCCCAGGGACGCTTCCAGCGCGGCGATGCTATTGGGCTGATCGAGGACGAGATCGTCGTTTGGGGAAGTCCCGAAGAGGCCCTGACGGCGGTCATGGAGCGCCTGTCGGTCGACGCCGAGCTCATCACCACCCTGCGTGGTGCCGACGCCCCGCTGGAGGACGAGTCCGTCCGTGCTCTCGTCCAGGGCGATATTGAATTCGAGCTCTCCGAGGGCGGCCAGCAGAGCTATTGGTGGCTGCTGGCGGCCGAGTAGCGGCATTAGGCCGACCGCAGCTGCGGGCATCATCAGGGGTAGCCATGTCAGCTACCGCATTCGGGGCTCCAGCGGAGCTCGAGGCTGAGGAGCTCGAAGCCGCTCCGGTCCACTATCCGCGGCCATCGCGCCTGTCGGAACGCCTGACCGTAAGCGGCTCCAAGGCGACACGCGCCATGCAAACGCTCGGGATAGCGACTGTCGGAGAGCTGATCGAGCACCTTCCCGCGGATCGGCGCGAAGCCCGGACGGTGTCCGAGCTGGCGGTGGGGGAGTCCTCGACCGTGCTGGTGGAGGTCAAGCGCATCGCCTCGCGGCCGGTCAGGCGGCGCGGTATGCGTCCGTTGGTGGAGGCGACGGTGGGGGACGAGACGGGAACGATGAAGGCCACGTTCTTCAACCAGCCCTGGCTGGTGAACAGGTACCGCCCGGGCACTCGCCTTCTCCTGCACGGCACGTTCCGCGGAAGGGGGAGGTTTGCCGTGCAAAGCCACTCCGTGACGTCTGAGGTGCTGGCCGCGGCCGGTGCGGTGGCCCATTACCCCGTTACCGAGGGAGTCACGTCCACGCAGCTGCTTGCTCTCGTGGCCGAGCACCGTCGAGCACTGGCCGATGTGTATGAGCCATTGCCGACGGCGATCCGTGTTGAGGAGGGCATGCCCGACCGGTGCTCGGCGCTCACCGCGCTTCATTTTCCGGGCGCCGAGGGTGACCTCCACAACGGCCGGCGACGGATAGCGTTCGAGGAGCTGTTGCTGGCGCAGCTGGCTCTGCGCCGCCGGCGGCGCAGCCGGGAGAGCGGCAGCCAGGCGCCGACACTGGATGGTGACCGTGAGCTCACCGCAGAGTGGCTCTCGCAGCTGCCGTTTGAGCTCACGGGCGACCAGCAACGTGCGCTTGCGGCTGTGGACGGCGATCTGGAGCGCGGGCGGCCGATGCAACGTCTCCTGATGGGAGAGGTGGGCTCGGGCAAGACGGTGGTCGCCCTGTATTCCCTGCTGCGGGCGGTCGAGCACGGCTATCAGGGCGCCTTGATGGCTCCGACCGAGACGTTGGCGGAGCAGCATTTCGCGACGCTCCAGTCGTTGATGCGCGGCGCGGTCGTTCCAGTCGGCCTGCTGACGGGCTCAACTCCGACCGGGAGGGCCGCCGACCTGCGGGGCAAGCTGACATCCGGTGAGCTCGAGCTGGTCGTGGGGACCCACACGCTCGTCGAGCAGAGCGTTCAGTTCGCTCGGCTCGGGGTGGCGGTGGTCGACGAGCAGCATCGCTTCGGCGTCCGTCAGCGCGCGGCTTTGGACGAGAAGGGGCCCGCCGGACTGTCGCCTCATGTCCTCCACATGACCGCCACGCCGATCCCTCGCACGCTGGCACTCGCCGGATACGGGGACCTCGACTTCACGCTGCTGCGAGAGCTGCCACGCGGGCGGCGCCCCATCCAGACTTTCGTCTGCGGTAGCGCCCGCGAGCGCGAGCGAGCGTACGAGCGAATCCGAACCGAGCTGCGCGCCGGGCGCCAGGCCTACGTGGTCTGTCCTCTGATCGAAGAGTCTGAAGTCCTCACAGCGCGCGCGGCCACCGCGGAGTACGAGCGACTCCGTGCGGGCGAGCTTGCCGAGTTTCGGGTCGGGCTCCTGCACGGCCAGCTGCGAACGGCCGACAAGCAGGCGGCGATGGCCGCGTTTGTGGCCGGGGAAGCTGACGTCCTTGTGGCTACATCGGTGATCGAGGTGGGAATCGACGTTCCCAACGCCACCGTGATGCTTGTCGAGGATGCCGACCGCTACGGCATCTCCCAGCTACATCAGCTCCGAGGCCGGATCGGGCGAGGCGAGCACCAATCGCTCTGTCTGCTGTTCGGTCCCAAGTCCTCACCAAGGCTGCGCGCCGTCGCCGCACACCACGACGGTTTCAAGCTGGCCGAGATCGACCTGGAGCTGCGCGGGGAAGGCGAGCTGGTGGGAACGAGACAGCACGGGTTACCGACGTTTCGCGCGGCGGAGCTCCCGCGCGACGGCGACCTGTTGGAGCGGGCGGCCTTTCACGCGGGCTCGATCACCGAAACCGATCCCGAGCTGGAGCAGCCCGAGCACGCGCTGCTGGCCATGGCGCTGCTCGAGGCCTACGGAGCAGAGGCAGCGGCTCCGATCCGCGCGTGAGGGTGATTGGCGGTCGGTTGGGGGGAAGGGTCCTGCTGGCGCCGCGCGGTCGCGCTACGCGGCCCACGCCCGAGCGGGTCCGCGAAGCGGTGTTCTCGATCCTCGGCTCGGTCGAGGGCGAGCGCGTCCTCGACCTGTTTGCGGGGTCTGGCGCACTTGGGGTGGAAGCCCTTTCGCGCGGCGCCGCCGGGGTGACGTTCATCGACGCCTCCGCTTCCGCGGTCGCCGCGATCCGGCGCAACCTCGAAGAGCTGGGGCTGACGGGCGAGGTCCGCAGGCAGACCGCATCCTCCTACCTCCGGTTGGCACGCGAACACGGGCGTCAATACGATCTCGTGTTCCTCGACCCCCCATACGGCCAGGCGGCAACCGTCGGCCGACCGCTGTCAATGGCGCTGGCGCCCGTGCTCAAGTCGAACGCACGGGTGGTGGCGGAGAGCGATCGCCGAGAGCCGCTTGACCTCGCCCCACTCACCCTTGTGGACTCCAGACGCTACGGCGACACCATGATCCGTTTCTATGGCCCCTGACAATCGCGTGGCAATCTGCCCCGGGACCTTCGACCCGATAACGCACGGTCACCTGGACGTGATCGGTCGGACCTCGGAGCTTTTCGACGAGGTCATCGTTGGGGTCGTGAACCACCCGTGGCGAAAGGGACAGACGCTGTTCACCGCCGAAGAGCGAGTGGAGTTCGTCACCAACGCAACTGCCAACCTGGGCAACATCACCGTGGAGCCGTTCAGCACGCTTCTCGTTGAGTTCGCGCGGGCGCGCGGCGCGATGGCGATCGTGAAAGGGCTGCGCGCGATCTCGGACTTCGAGTACGAGCTGGAGATGAATCAGCTCAACCGCAAGCAGGCCCCGGACATCGAGTCCGTTTACCTGATGGCCTCGGCCAAGTACAGTTTCCTGCGCTCGAGCGGTGTCAAAGAGCTCGCAACATTCGGCGGAGACATCGAAGAGCTCGTTCCCGCGGAGGTCGCCAAGGCCTTGAAGGAACGGCTCGCCCGCTGACGAAACAAAGGATTTGCGATGGATGTCCTGGTACTCATCGACAAGCTTGACGATCTGGTCCACAACGCAAAACCGGTCCCTCTGACCGACCAGGTTCGCGTGGACAAAGAGGAGATCTACGACATCCTCGACCAGATGCGAGCCACCATCCCGGAGGAGATCAAGCAGGCCCGGTGGATCGTGAAGGAGCGCCAGGAGATGCTGGCGGAGGCCAAGCGTGAGGCAGAGCGGGTCGTCGCCGAGGCCCGCGAGCGCCAGGACCGCATGATCTCTCAGGAGGAGATCACCAAGCAGGCCGAGCGCGCTGCCGAGGACATCATCGAGGAGGCGCGCGCCCGCGAGCGCGAGATTCGGCTCGGCGCCGAGGACTACGCCGATGAGATCCTCAACACCCTTGAGGTAAACCTCTCGAAGTTCATCGCCGCCGTGCGGCGGGGACGCGAGCGGCTGGCGGGCAAGGAAGAGCCGGCGGAAGTCGGCTAAGCGGCCGGCGCGGCCGGCTGCGCGGGCGCTGGCTTTGGCTCGCTGAACTTTGGCGTCCTAGATGTCGATACGTCACGTGGCGCGCCATAGTTCGCGGACGCCATGCCGACGATTGAAGTCCTCGACACCGACATCACCCAGCTGGAGGTGGATGCGATCGCAAACGCGGCCAACACGCGGCTGCTGCACGGCGGTGGCGTGGCCGGGGCGATCGCGCGCGCCGGCGGCCCGGAGATCCAGCGCCAATCCGATGAGCGCTCACCGTTGGGACTGGGCGAGGCCGTCGAGACATCGGGCGGCGATATGCCCTGCCGGTGGGTCATCCACGCCGCCACCATGGAGCTGGGCGGACCCACCTCCGCGGAGATCATCCGCAGTGCCACGGCCAGCACGCTGACCAAGGCCGATGCGCTTGGGGCGAAGTCGCTCGCGCTGGTGGCGTTCGGCACCGGAGTGGGCGGATTCCCGCTCGAGGACGCAGCGCGGATCGAGGTCGCAGAAGTGCGCCGGCACCTCGAGGCGGGCAGCGGACTTGACCGGGTGGTGTTTGCGGTGCGCGGCGCCGCGGCCCTCGAGGCGTTCAACGGGGCGCTCCAGGGCGGCTAGCGAACCTCGAAGCCGCTCAGATCCTCAGGCTTCTCGTCGCTGACGTCGACCCGGTCAACGTCAGCGCGCGGCGGCCCGGTCTCGCAAAAGCGGACCAGCCGCTCAACCGCCTCGGGAGAACCCTCGAACACAGCCTCGACGCCTCCGTCGCGGCGGTTGCAGATCCATCCGGCGACGCCGTGAGCCCGGGCTCGCTGGCGGGCCGAATCGCGGAAGAACACCCCCTGGACGCGCCCTGACACTCTCACCCGCCGTCGAATCACCTCAGCCATCAGGATCGATTCTTACCGTCCGGCCGCGGCGCCATGCTTACGGGCCCCATGCAGGCACTCTTTCTTCTCATCGGCGCCGTCGCGGGCGGGTGTGCCGTCACGCTCGTGCTGTGGCCGCGGCTCGTCCGCGTGCGTGCCGACCTCCACCACGAGCGTGAGCTGGGGCGTGAGCGCCTCCAGACCCTCAGCGACGCCCAGGAGCGGCTGTCGGCGTCCTTCAAGGCTCTCAGCGCCGAGGCGCTGCAGTCCAGCATGACCCAGCTGAGCGAGATGGCGCAGGCACAGCTGAAGACCGCGCAGGCGCAGGCACAAGGCGACCTTCAGATGCGCCAACATGCGGTGGAGCAGCTGGTGGGCCCGCTGAAGGATCAGCTGGGCCGCGTTGACCAGCAGCTCATGCGGCTGAACCAGGAGAGGCGTGAGTCACGCGGCCGGCTTGAGGCCCAGCTCAGCAACCTCATCACGACCGGGGAGAAGCTGCGCAACGAGACGGGAGCGCTGGTCACCGCGTTGCGCAAGCCCAACGCGCGCGGAAGGTGGGGCCAGATGCAGCTTCGCAACGTCGTGGAGCTGGCGGGTATGGTCCGCTACTGCGACTTCCTCGAGCAGTCCTCGCTCGGCGGAGGAGAGGGCACGCTCCGCCCCGATCTGATCGTGCGGATGCCCGGCGGCAAGCATGTCGTGGTGGATGCCAAGGCACCGCTCCAGGGTGTCCTCGATGCTTACGAGGCCCGGGACGATGAGGAACGCGAGGGGTATCTGCGCGCTCATGCCCGTCTTCTGCGCAAGCACGTCAAGGCGCTGTCGGACAAGGCGTACTGGGAGCAGCTGGAAACGGCTCCGGATTTTGTGGTCATGTTCCTGCCGGGGGAGCACCTGTACGTCGCCGCGCTCGAGGCTGACCCTGAGCTGCTCCAGGACGCTATGGCCCAGCGGGTCCTGATCGCCACGCCCACGACGCTGCTCGCGATGCTCCACGCCGTGGGTTACGGCTGGCAGCAGGAGCGGGTCGCGGAATCGGCGCAAGCGATCTCCGAGCTCGGACGGGAGCTGCACGGACGCCTTGCAAGGCTGTCCACGCTCCTGTCCACACTGGGGTCGAGGCTCAACAGCACCGTCCGCGCATACAACGAGGCGGTGGGTTCTTACGAGGCCCGAGTCCTCCCATCGGCCCGCCGCTTTGCCGAGCACGGGGCGGTGGCGAGCGACGCTGAGCTAGGGGACGTCGATCAGGTGACGATCAGTGCGCGAACCGTCCCGGCAACTGAGCTCGAGGTCGCCGAGGAGCAGGCTCCGCAGCTACAGATGACCGAGCTGAAGCCGCGGCGCCTCCGGGCTGCGGAGTAGCTCGGCGTCCCTTCAACCGGGCACGCAGGTCCCGCGCTGATGACGCAGCGGCTCGGCACGTTGCCGTCGCTAAGCTCGACGTCATGCCACTCAGGACGGACACGTTCGACCTGGGTACGTTGCGTCTGAGCGCCGGGGAGGGCAGGCGGCTAGACGTCCAGGTCCCGATTGAGCCCTTGATGCTCGGTGGCCAGCGCTACGTCGTCGAGGGAGGGCACGTAGCGGCTCGGTTGGACCTATCACGGACCACCGGCGAGGGATACGCCCTGAGGCTTCGGTTTCGAGCCACGCTAGAAGGCCCATGCATGCGTTGTCTGGAGCCTGCAGCGCCGACTTTCACGATCGACGCCCGCGAGATCTCCCAGCCAGGAGGGGGGGATGAGCTCGCGTCGCCGTATGTCGTGGATGGAACGCTTGACGTGCGCGTCTGGGCGCGCGATGCCGTCTCTCTCAACCTGCCATCGACGCTGCTCTGCCAGGAGGATTGCGCGGGTCTGTGCCCGGTGTGCGGCGTGAACCTCGCCACTGCTGGGCCGGAGCATCGCCACGAACGCGCAGCGGACCCCCGCTGGGCGCCGCTGTCGCAGATCCGCTTCGAGTAGGGCGGGCTGGCACGCCCGCGTTTACACTCTCCGGCCGATGGCGGTCCCCAAGCAGAAGCAATCGCATGCCCGCACCTCGAAGCGCCGCGCCCAGCACAAGGTGAGCGGGCCTCGCTACAACGAGTGTCCGCAATGCCACAGCCCGAGACTTCCGCACCGGGTCTGCCCGGTGTGCGGCTCCTATAAGGGCCGGGAAGTGCTCTCTCCGGACTCCGGCGAGACCACTGCCTGACGCCCAGGCCGGATGATCACGGTCGCCGTGGATGCGGGCGGGGCTGACCTTGGCCCCCGGGAAGTCGCCGCGGGTGCGACAAGCGCGGCCGCGCAGGGAATCGGGGTGCTCCTTTTCGGCCCCGCGGACGAGATAGGGACCGTGGGCGCCGGCGTTGAGGTGGTGGATGCGCCGGTCTCGATCGCCAAGGCCCCCGATCCGGCATTCGCGGCCCGAACGACCCCGGAGGCCTCCATCGTCCAGGCGGCGAAGTCCGTCGCAGAGGGTCGCGCACAGGCGCTCGTATCGGGTGGCTCTACGGGGTCGGCGCTGGCAGCGGCCCTGTTCAACCTCCGCCGGGACCGCGGTATCTACCGCCCCGCGCTGGCGTTGACGCTGCCGATTCCAGGAGACCGTCCGGTGCTGCTGCTCGACGTCGGCGCCAACGTGAGCTGCCGTCCCGAGCACATGATCCAGTTCGCCCATATGGGATCCGCGTTCGCGCAGGCCGTGATCGGGATCGACTCTCCCCGCGTGGCACTTCTGTCCAATGGCGAAGAGCAGGCCAAGGGCACCCCTGACCTGGTCTCGGTCCATGAGCAACTCGCGGGGCAGGCCGGCCGGGGCCTCAACTTCATCGGCAACGTGGAGGGCACCCAGGTGACCGAGCGAGCGGCCGACGTCGTAGTGATGGACGGCTTCGTGGGCAACATCACTCTGAAGCTGATCGAGGGGGTCTCGGCGAGCACGCTTCGGGCGATCCGTGGCGCCGCCATGAGCTCGTGGCGGTCCAGCCTCGGCGGAGCCCTCCTGGCCCCGGCGGTCCGCCGGCTTCGTGCGGAGATCGACCCGGAGGATCAGGGAGGCGCCTACATGCTCGGGCTGCGACAGCTGGGCGTGGTTGCGCACGGGCGGTTCTCGAGCCGAGGCTTTTCACGCGCGATCGAAGTGGCGGCCCGCGGCGTCCAGGAAGACGTGATCAGCAGCGCACGCCGGCGCAGCGCTGCGAGCAGGCCTGGCGCGCTCCGACCTCCTCCCAGCCCGTCCGAACCCGCGGCTACGGTTTCCAGCGCATGAACCGAGAGCAAGTCTTCTCGCTGATCCGTGCGCACCTGGCCGACGAGCTCGAGGTGGATCCGGACGACGATCACCGAGGACACGCGGTTTCGCGAGGATCTGGAGGCCGATTCCCTCGATCTGTACACGCTGGTGCAGGAGCTCGAGGACTCCTACGGCATCGCGATCTCCGACGAGGAGGCAGCCAGGATCCTGACCGTCGGCCAGGCGGTGGATTTCGTCTTGGCGAGCAGTGGCTCAGGTCCCCCGCCTCGGCGGTGCCTCGCCCCGGCACGGATACCGAGTGATCGGCGAGCGCGAGCGCGTGCCGCCCGCGGCCGAGCTGCGGGAGCTGCTGGCGCAGTTGCCGTAGGAGCTTGCGGTGCCGGTGTTCACCCATGCTTCCTGGACCGAGCGCCGCTCAGACTCCTACGAGCGGCTGGCGTTTCTGGGCGACAGCGTCCTGGCGCTCGCCGTCACCGCCCACCTGTATCCCCGCCTGGAAGCCGATAGCTTCGGCGCCGGGCAGCTGACCAAGATCCGCGCCCAGGCCGTATCCGGCCGTTCCTGCAAGATTGTCGCCGAGCGGCTCGGCATTCCCGGATCGCCTCCGCTCTGCCGCCCCACCGGAGGCGGCCTAGCGCGTCTCGCCCTGATCGGCACCGAGCGCGTCTTGGCGTCGGTGATCGAGGCCGTGATCGGCGCGTGCTTCCTGTGCCCTGGGTACGAGCCCACGGCTCGCGCGGTGGTGGAGGCCTTCGGCCCTGAGATCGACGACGCGTTCGAGAACCCGGTCGATTTCAAATCGGCCCTGCAGGAGTGGCTGGCTCAGCGTGGCGAGCTGGTCAGCTACGACGTCATCGAGGAGCAGGGTCCTCCGCACGATCGCGTCTTCTCGGTGCGGGCGATGGTCGAGGGCAAGGAGGTGGCGCGCGGGACCGGGCGGAGCAAGAAGGACGCCGAGCAGGACTGCCGCCAATGCGGCACTGGAGAGCATCGCAGACGTCGGCGCCGTGTACCTGAAGTCGATCACCCTGAAAGGGTTCAAGTCGTTTCCCGACCGCACTCGCCTGGAGTTCGGGCCCGGGGTGAGCGTGGTTGTGGGCCCCAACGGATCTGGAAAGTCCAACGTCACCGACGCCGTGCTGTGGGCGCTGGGCGAGCAGTCCCCGGTTGCCGTGCGCGGCCAGTCGATGCAAGACGTCATCTTCGCGGGAGCCCCCGGCCGCCAAGCAAGCAAGGCCGCGGAGGTAGAGCTCGTGCTGGATGACAGCGAGGGGGTCCTGGGGCTCGGCGTCCCCGAGATCTCGATCCTGCGGCGGCTGGATCGTTCAGGCGAAGGCGAGTACAGCCTCGCGGGAGCGCGCTGTCGGCTGATCGACGTGATCGAGGTCCTCTCCGACACCGGTCTGGGCCAAGGAGATGCACTCGGTGATCTCCCAGGGCCGGGTCGAGTCGATCGTCACCTCCAAGCCCCGTGATCGGCGCATGCTGATCGAAGAAGCCGCCGGGCTGGGCAAGCACCGCAAGCGTCGGCGGCGGGCGCAGCTCAAGCTGATCCGCACGCAGGACAACCTTGACCGCGCGCTGGACGTCGAGCGTGAGGCGCGTTCGCGCCTGCGCCCGCTCAAGCGCCAAGCCGAGGCCGCAGAGCTCCATGCCAGGCTGGAGCGCCAGACGCTCGAGGTCAGCTGGGAGCTGGGCCGCGACGAGCTCCGTAGCCGCCTGGACGACCGTGCCGGCGCCGAGGTCCGCGCGCTCCGAAGCCCGAGCCGAGCAGGCCCGCTCGAGGGCGTGCTTGAGGCGATCGCGGCCCGGCGCCAGCAAGCCGAGGAGGCACTGGCGCAACGCAGCGCCTGACACGAGGAGCTATCGCGCCGCCTGTTTCATGGTCCGATCGGCGCTGGAGCAGATCGGCTACCGGAGCGAAGCGGTCCGGACACGCGGCACCGACATCTCCGCCCGCGTCGAGCACCACCGAAGCCCGCAGGCGCGCTGCGTCGTGCGCGAGCGAGACCGAGGGTTATGACCAGGCGGATGCGACCGGATCACCGCGCTGGAGGCGGCGCTGGCCGAGCTCAAGCGCAACCGCGAAGCCGAACTTGAACGCGCGGCTGGCAGAAGCTTCAAGGCCAGCTGAGGAGGCAAAGCAAGCGGTCCAGGCCCCATCGCGGGATCGCGCCAGCCAGGCTGCGACCGAACGCGCGGACGCCGAAGGTCGCTTGGCGCAGGCTCGTGCCGGGCGTGGGCCAGACCGACCAGGCGGTGCAGAGCCGCCCGGCTGCACGCAGCCGAGATCGGCAGGGCGCCCTGGCGGCGGTCAACCAGTTTCTGCGGAGTCACTCGGGCTGTGCGCGGCGCAGCCACACTCTCAGACGAGCTCGACGTCGATCCGGGCTACGAGCTTGCGGTGGCGGCTGCGCTCGACGGCCGTTGCGATCCGCGATGGTGCCGACATCGACGAGGCGGGAGAGCTGCTCGACCGCGCCGGAGGCGACGGCGGCCGCGCGCTCATCGCCAGCGCGGTGCAGGATGCCGCCGGCCAGGGGTCCACACCCGCCCCCCGCTACCGGGGCGGTCCCGCTCATCGACCACGTCCGCGGTCCGCGCGGCACCGTCGCGTGGCCCGCGTCCTGCTCCGCGGTTTTGGCTGGTGGATTCGCTTTCCGGAGTCTCGGCGGCGGATTTCCGGCGTGTTGCCGTCACCCCGCCGGGCCGCGTCTATCCGTCTCGCACGAGCGAGGTGCGGCAATCGCCCGCCCTGGGCGAGGAGCGGATCCTGGCCGAGCGCAACCGGCGAGAGCTGCTGCTCAAGGACACCGAGTCAGCGGCCAACGGGAGGCGGAAGCGCGCCAGGACGCGAGCGGCTGGTCGCCGAGCTGGAGTCGCTCGAGGCCGAGCGGGCCGAGGCGCTGGCGCGGGTGAGAGTTGCGACCCGCGCCTGCGACGAAGCCTCCGAGGCGGAGCGAAGGGTGGCCGCGATGATCGAGCGGCGCCAGAATGCGCCGGGCGACTCCCCCGCCCAGGCCATGCGCCTGAGGTCACGGCCGAGCTGGCCGCCGAACAGGCGCGAGCTCGACCGTGCGCGAGCTTGACCGGACGCAGCGCCAGGCCCAGATTCACCGCTGGCGCGGGTCCTTGGCAGCGGATCGTGGGCTCGCGCCGGAACTGACCGCGCTGGTTGCGACGCTCGATCGATCGCCGAGGCGATCTCGGGCAGCGCGACGCGTTCGAGACTGCTCTAGTCGACAGACCGCGCAGCCGGCGAGCATGTGGCGGCCGAGCTTCGGGAATGCGCCAAGCGGGAGACCTCGCTCCAGAGCGAGCTCCATGGCTGCAACGAATCGCTGACGCAAGCCGAGGTGGCGCTGCAGCGCGTCCGCGATCATGTCGCCGAGCTCGAGCGCGAGCTGGAGGTGATCGCCATCCGCCTGGAGCTCGACGCGGCCGCTCCAGCCGAGACGCCCTTGCCGGATTCCGAGCGTGAGGCCCTCCGGCCGCCTGGAGCGGTTGTCCAGGCGGCGCGAACAACTGGGCCGGTCAACCCACTCGCCCAGCAGGAATACGCGGAGGCGGTCGAGCACGTCGAGGAGCTCGAGCGGCAGCGCGACCGATCTGGAAACCGCGCTGCGGGAGCTACAGCAGCTGATCTCGACACCGACCGCCAGATCCGTGAGCTGTTTGAGAGGACCTTCACCGCGGCTGCGCGGAACTTCGAGCAGGTCTGCTCACAGCTGTTCCCGGGAGGCCGCGGCCGCCTCCGGCTTCTGGCCGAGCATGAGGGTCCGGCCCTGTGCTGGGTGGCGAGGTGGCGCGTGGCGACGAGCCCGGGGAGAGAGATGAGCCGGGCCCACCGGAGGAGGACCGAGCTGGGTGTCGAGATCGAGATCAACCCGCCGGTAAGGAGATGCGCCGGCTCTCGTTGCTCTCGGGAGGCGAGAAGGCGATGACGGCACTGGCGTTTTTGTTTGCAGTCTTCCTGGCCTCGCCGTGCCCGTTCTACATCCTCGACGAGGTCGAGGCGGCGTTGGACGACCTCAACATCGACCGCTTCCTGGCCCTCGTGCGCAGTTACTCCAAGCAAGCCCAGTTCATCGTGGTCACGCACCAACGGCGCACGATGGAGGCGGCGGACTTCCTCTATGGGGTCTCGATGGGAGGCGACGGGATCTCGAAGGTGTCTCGCGTCGGCTGCCAGAGCTCGACGAAGCTGCCGCTTAGCCGCTCAGGCGGTCTCTCGGCACCCGCACCGCCGGCGATGGCTACACACAAACCCCAGGCGAGCCCCGACTGAGCGCTGCTAACTTCGCCGCCGCATGGCGCGCGACTGGCAGGAGCTCTTCATTCTCGACGGGGGCGCGCCTAGCCGGCGGGGCCGCTGGCGAGCCCATGGCGGCGACGAACCACGCCAGGGTCGGTTGCGCCGGCTGCGAGACAGCCTGCGCCGCACGCGGCAGGCGCTGAGTGCCGAGATCCAAGCCACGCTGTTCGAGGATTTGAGCGATGCGACCTGGGAGCGGCTTGAGGAAGCGCTGATCTACGCCGACGTCGGTGCAGCCACTACCGCGCAGGTTGTGGGCGAGCTGGAGCGCGAGGCCAGCGGCGGCTCAATCACTGGCGGCGAGGCGCTGACCGCACGGCTCACGGAGCTGCTCGCCGAGATCGCCTCCAGGGGCAGCGACCGAATAGATCTCCGAGCGAAGCCCACCGTCATCTTCGTGGCCGGCGTCAACGGAACGGGCAAGACGACGACGATCGGCAAGCTTGCCCATCACATCGGGGAGTTGGGGCTATCGGTGCTGCTGGCCGCGGGCGACACGTTTCGCGCCGCCGGGGTCGAGCAGCTCGAGTTGTGGGCCAGCCGCGCCGGCGCCGCGTTCGTCAAAGGCGCGCCAGGCGCCGACCCGGGTTCGGTGGCCTACGACGCCATCGCAACGGCCCGCCGCGAGGATTGCGACGTCGTGATCATCGACACGGCCGGACGGCTTCACACCCAGGATGACCTGATGGCCGAGCTCGAGAAGGTCCGGCGGGTCATCGCCAAGCAGATGTCCGACGCGCCGCATGAGACGCTGCTCACGGTCGACGCCACGACCGGTCAGAACGGCCTGCGGCAGGCCCAACTCTTCTCGGAGGCGATTGGCGTCACCGGCTTGGTGCTGACCAAGCTCGATGGCACGGCAAAGGGCGGGATCGCCCTGGCCATCGCATCTGAGCTCGGGATTCCGGTGAAGCTCATTGGAATCGGTGAGCAGCTGGAAGATCTGCGGCCGTTTGAGCCGAGCGAGTTTGCCCGGGCATTGGTGGCTCAGGGTTAGAGCTCGTCCGCGACTCCCTCGACATGTTCGACTCGCTCGCCGAAAAGCTTCAGGCCACGCTCGCCGATGTGCGCGGCCGCGGAACCCTGACCGAGGACGACATCTCGGCCGCCATGCGCGAGATCCGCCTGGCCCTGCTCGAGGCGGATGTGAACTTCCAGGTGGTCAAGAGGTTCACGAACTCGGTCAAGGAGCAGGCGCTCGGAGCAGATGTGGTGGGGCAGCTCAACCCCGGCCAGCAGGTGGTCAAGATCGTCTCCGACGAGCTCACGCAGTTGATGGGCGGTGCGGCCCGGGACCTGTCCTTCTCACCGCGGCCGCCAACCGTGGTGGTGATGGCCGGCTTGCAGGGCTCCGGGAAGACCACCGCAACCGCAAAGCTTGCGCGCTACCTGCGAGAGCAGCACGGCTCGTCCGTGGCGGTCGCCGCATGCGACGTCTATCGTCCAGCCGCGGTTGACCAGCTGGTCAAGGTCGGCAGCCAGGCTGGGGCCGAGGTCTATGAGCAGGGCACCGATCGGGACCCCGTGAAGATCGCCGCGTGGGCCCGGGACCGGGCGATCTCCGAAGGCAAGGATGTCCTGATCGTCGACACCAGCGGCCGCCTGCATGTCGACCAGGAGCTGATGGCCGAGCTGGCCAACATCAAGAAGGCGATCAAGCCGCACGACGTGCTGTTGGTGGTGGACGCGATGACCGGCCAGGACGCAGTGAACGTCGCCGAGCAATTTGCCCAGACGGTCCAGTTCGACGGCGTCGTCATGACCAAGCTCGATGGCGATGCGCGGGGCGGCGCGGCTCTGTCGGTCAAGGCCGTCACGGGGACGCCGATCCTGTTTGCCTCGACGGGCGAGAAGCTCGACCAGTTCGAGCGCTTCCACCCCGATCGCATGGCTCAGCGGATCCTGGGGATGGGCGACGTGATGACGCTGATCGAGAAAGCCGAGTCCGCATATGACCAGGAGCAGGCGGCAGAGCTGGAGCGCAAACTGCGCAAGCAGGATTTTGGTTTGGATGACTTCCTCGACCAGCTGCGCCAGGTGCGCCGGCTAGGACCGCTCCAGTCGCTGCTCGGGATGATTCCTGGGATGGGCAAGGAGCTGCGGGGAGTGAAGATCGACGAGCGTGAATTCGACCGTATCCAGGCCATCATCCTTTCGATGACGCCCGAGGAACGGCGGCACCCAGAACTGCTCAATGGACCCCGGCGGCTGCGCATCGCGCGCGGGTCGGGAACCAACGTGCAGGCGGTGAAGGCGCTGATCAAGCAGTTCGAGCAGATGCGGAAGGTGATGCGCCAGCTGGCGCAGGGCCGGATGCCTGACCTCGGGGCGCTCATGCGCGGAGCGCACTGAACGCCGGGCTCACGCGCGGAGCGCGCTGAACGCCGGGCACGCTAACCTCGCCTCGCCATGGCAGTACGACTGAGGCTCACGCGCATCGGATCCCACAAGAATCCCATCTGGCGGGTGGTGGTCGCCGACCAGCGCTCCAAGCGGGACGGACGTGTGATCGAGACCGTCGGGCACTACAACGCGCAGACCAACCCCTCGACTATCACGCTCGATGAGGAGCGGATCCGGGACTGGCTGGCCCGGGGCGCCCAGCCCAGCGCCACCGTGCGCAAGCTGCTTCGCACGCAGGGCATCCGCTGACCGACGGAGTGAGCGAAACCGAGCCGATCAGGGAGCTTCTCGAGTACCTGGCTCGGGGCCTCGTGGAGCAGCCTGACCAGGTCCACGTCAACGAGGTGCAGGAGGACGACGCGCTCGTACTCGAGCTCTCCGTCGGAGAAGACGACTACGGAAACGTGATTGGGCGCGGCGGTAGGACCGCCGCAGCGCTGCGGACCGTCATCAAGAGCGCCGGCGCCAAGCGCGACCGCCGCGTGTTCGTGGACATCGTCGACGACTGAGTGAGCGCGCAGCGCGAGCGATCAAGTGAGGCCGGAGGCCGAACCAGCTGATCAGAACGCGGGACCCCCGTCGGCGGTGCCCGATGATCCGCGGGGGAGCCCCCATCTGCTCCGCGCCGGGCGAGTAGGACGTCCGCACGGGCTCGATGGCAGCTTCCACGTGATCGACCCCGCGCCGGCGCTGCTATCAGTCGGCCTCACGGTCCTGGTGGACGGCCGTGAGCTGCGGATCTCCAGACGCGCCGGCGACGACTCTCGGCCCATCGTGGCCCTGGAGGGTCACCGCGATCGCTCGTCGGCGCAGGCGCTTCAGGGGAAGGAGCTTTTCGTCGGCCGCGACGAAGCTCCCGAGCTTGATGCTGACGAGTGGTGGGCCGCGGACCTGGAGGGATGTGCCGTACGGGACGGGGAGCGGCGGGTCGGCACCGTGCGGAGGCTCGTGGCCCTGCCCTCATGCGACGTGCTGGAGGTCCAGCGCTCAGATGGCGGGGGCGACCTCCTTGTGCCGCTGGTCGGGGACGCCGTTCGCGACGTCGATGTCGAAAGCCGAACGATCGACGTGGACCTCGCGTTCCTCGGCGAGGCGTGATGCAGATCGACGTCTTCACGCTGTTCCCGGAAGCCTTCGACTGGTTTCAGCGCCAGCATCACGTTGCCGCCGCCCTATCGCAGGGCCACCGGATCGGTTACGTGAACTACCGGGATCACACCCCCCTGAAAGCGGGTCAGGTCGACGACACGCCATTTGGCGGCGGTGCGGGGATGGTGCTCCGAGTGGACGTGGTGGAGGCGGCACTCCGGGCCCGCTACGGGCAGGACCCGGTTGAGCTGCGTGGACAGCGCACGGTGATAGCCCTCACACCAACGGGCAGGCTTCTCGATGACGCACTCGTCGATGAGCTCGCGGCGCAGGACCAGCTCACGCTGATGTCGGGCCGGTACGAGGGCTTTGACCAGCGGGTGCTCGATCACTTCGTCTCGTTGGAGGTGTCGGTCGGCCGTTACGTTCTGGCGGGGGGCGAGCTACCGGCGATGGTGATCTGCGACGCCATCACGCGAAAGCTTCCTGGGTCACTGGGGCACGAGGATTCCGTGGTCGAGGAATCCTTCAGCAAGGCACTGGAGGGCGCCCCCGAATACCCGCACTACACCCGCCCGGCCGAGTACCGGAGCTGGCATGTACCGGAGGTCCTCCTTTCCGGCGACCACGCGCGCATCCGCGAGTGGCGCCGTGAGCAGAGCCGCCTCCGCTCCCAGCGGCCGGAAACAGAGGGTTCGCTACCATGAGCCACCCGCGGCGGGCCCCTGCATCTCGGCTCAGCCCGGACCCGCCATCGCCGCGTTCCTGCCTGCGGTAAGGGGTCTGTATCTGCCCATGAGCACTGTGATCGAAAGCTTGGAGAGCGCCCAGCTACGCCGCACGCCGGCGTTCGATGCGGGCGACCGGGTAAAGGTGCACTTTCAGGTCGTCGAGGGCACCCGCCGCCGCACCCAGGTGTTCGAGGGAGTCGTCATCAAGCGGCAGGGCCACGGCGCGCGTGAGACCTTCACGGTCCGCAAGCAGTCTTTCGGAGTCGGCGTGGAGCGGACGTTTCCGCTGCATTCTCCGAAGATCGAGCGCATAGAGGTGGCGGCCAGGGGGGATGTCCGCCGCGCCAAGCTCTACTACCTGCGCGGCCGGGTGGGTAAGCGCGCCAGGGTTCGCGAGCGTCGCGGCGCCTTCGGCGAGGAGGCGGTGGAGCGGGAGCTCCTGCACGCGCCTGCACCGGCCGCCACGGAGCCGCCTCAGGAGGCAGCGGCCGCGGAGGCGCCTGAGGACGAGGCGGCCGCGGAGTCGCCTCAGGAGGAGGTCGTCGCGGAGGCGCCTGAGGAGGCAGCGGCCGCGGAGGCTTCCGAAGAGGGAGTCGCCTCGGACGCACCGCCCGACGACGCAGGGGCCGACGAAGTCCCAACTGGCGCGGGTGGGCCCGAGGACGAATCCTCTTCCGCCGACGAGGCCGCTGAGCCGCCTGCCGAAGCTGAAGCAGCCGCCGAGGAACCGTCCGAGCCCGAGGCAGTCACGCCAGAGGCCGAGGGTGAGAAAGCCGAGTCGGAAGAGCGCCCTGCCGAGGAGCCGGATGCATCCTCGACAGCCCCCGAGGCTTGATGGCCAGAGCCTCCCGCGTGAAGAGTCCCGCCAAGTCGGTGGTGGAGCTGATCTTGACCGTCCTGGTGGCGGTCGGCCTCGCCTTGCTGATTCAGAGATTCATCGTCAAGCCATACCGGATCCCAAGCCCGTCCATGGTGCCGACCCTTGCGGTGGGGCAACGCGTGCTGACCAATCGACTGTTCGACAGCCCCGGCGTGGGTGACGTCGTCGTCTTCCATCCGCCGGCTGGGGCCGACCCGGGCACCCCGATTTGCGCGGACGGCAATCAGGGCTCCGGACATTCGCAGGCCTGTGACGCATCGACCCCACAGGAGTCAACCCAGACGTTCATCAAGCGTGTCGTTGGCGGGCCCGGCGACACCATCCAGATCGTCGACGGGCATGTGTACCGCAACGGAGTACGGGAAAAGGATTCCTACATTGCGCAGTGCGGCCCCGATCCTTCGTGCAATTTCCGCAGCCCGATCCGGATACCGGCCGGGTATTGGTTCATGATGGGCGACAATCGTGGGCAATCCGACGACAGCCGCTTCTGGGGACCTGTGCCCTCCAAATGGATCATCGGCGTCGCGTTCTTCACCTACTGGCCGCCCGACCGGATCGGCTTCCTCTAGCGACAGACGCCAGCGCCGGCGCTCAGGCGGACCTCGGCCCGCCCGTCGCCTGTTCAAATTCGATCGCGGCTTGGGGATCCGGTTCGTGGCCGGTGCAGACGAGGCCGGACGAGGCTGCCTCGCGGGACCGTTGGTGGCCGCGGCTGTCCTCTTCGACCTGGAGCGAATCGGGCCTGCGCAGGTCCGCCTCCTCGGGGGGTTGAACGATTCAAAGCAGCAGTCGCCCGAGGGCCGGGCGGAGCTGTTTCCGCTGATCCTTCGCACCGCGGCCAAAGTGGCGATCGTCTCTCGCTGCGCCCCCGGGATCGACGACCGGGGCCTCCATGTGACCAACCTGGCCGCGCTTCACGATGCCCTACGCAACGTCGCCTGCCCCGGCTGTATCTGCCTGAGCGACGGGTTTGGCGTGGCCGAGCTGGAGCGTGAGCAGCTGGCGGTCATCGGGGGCGATGGCAAGAGCGCGGCGATCGCCGCGGCGTCGGTCATCGCCAAAGAGACGCGCGACCGGTACATGCGGCGGGCCGACCGGACGCACCCGGGGTGGGAGTTCGCCTCCCACGTCGGCTACGCCACGCCGGAGCACCGCGACGCGATCGAGCGCCTGGGCATGTCCCCGCTCCACCGCCGCTCCTTCCAGTCGATCGCCTACCAGCAGTTGGCCCTGGCCGCGGAGGGCTAGGGGCCGGCCGCTGGGCCGCGCGGGTGGGCGGGCGGCCACGACGGGCGCCCGGGCGCTCGCGGCCGGCCGCGGCGCGCGGCGGAGCCGCTCGCTGCCCGGCCCCGCGGACGATTCCGCTCGCCCTGCGCGCGGCGCGCGCCCCCTCCGTACGAGATTGCAACTTCGATTTTGTCTGTTATACGACCAAAAGTGAACAGTCAATTGGCATCGATGCTACGCACGCCGCCCCGCGCCCTCGCCTCGCCCCCCTGGCCCCGCTCCGCGGAGCCCCCCGCCGCGCCCCCGCCCCGCGAACCGCCCCCGCCCCCACCGCCGCCGGCCCCCCCGCCCCTCAAAACGCCCCCTCCAGGTGCTCCAGGGCGAGGAGGCGGCCGCTACGGTCGAAGGTCAGGCCTATCGCGTCAAAGCGGATGGCGGTCGCGAAGGGGCGTGCAGGCCGGTTGGCCAGCCAGCTGCGCGCGATCTTGCGCACTTGGGCTCGCTTGGCCCAGTGAACGGCCTCAAACGGGGCTCCGCAGCGCGGATCGTCTCGTCGGGACTTGACCTCGCAGAAGGCAAGGGTCCTGCCGTCGAAGGCCACGATGTCGAGCTCGCCCCATCTTGTGCGGTAGTTGCGGTCGAGGATGCGAAAGCCCCGCCTCACCAGGTGCGCCGCGGCAAGGTCCTCGCCCGCACGCCCTAGGCGATGCCGGGCATCGTCGCTCACCGGGCACAAGCTAGGACGCTCCATGTGACGTGTGGGTCACGCCCGGCAACAACTCAGCTCAACACTCCGGACGATGCCTGCGCAGCCATTTCACGTCGCGTGACCCACCTCTCACCGCCCGCGACGTAGCGTCACGCCGGTGCTCGTGCGGCTGGCGACCTTTGCCATCGACGGCGTCGATCCACGGCAGATATCGGTCGAGGTCGACATCCGTCCGGGCCTACCCACCTTCACGATCGTAGGTCTGGCCGACACGACGGTCCGCGAGTCCCGTGACCGGATCCGTGCCGCGATCATGAACTCGGGATTCGACTTCCCTCAGACTCGAATCACCGCAAATCTGGCACCGGCGTTCCTACGCAAGATCGGCCCGGGCTTTGACCTGGCGCTGGCGCTCGGCGTCCTGGCGGCGAGCGGTCAGGTGCCCGCAGCGAGCCTGCGCTCCTATGCCGTGTTCGGGGAGCTCTCGCTGAGCGGCGAGCTCCGGGATTCGCCCGGGGCTCTGGCGGTCGCCGAGGGTGCACGCCGGGCCGAGCTGGCCCGCCTGATCGTCCCCCGGGCTCGGGCCCCGGAGGCGGCCCTGGTGGAGGGGCTCGACGTCATCGCGGCTCCGACCCTTCGGGTCGCCGCCGATGTCCTCTTGGGCGCGCCGGCCCCAGCGCTGCCGCCGCCGATGCCGCCCTGGACCCTGCGATCTGCCGAGCCCGACCTGAGCGATGTCCGTGGGCACACGATTCCACTCCTGGCCCTTCAGATTGCGGCCGCGGGCGGCCACAACCTGCTGTTCGAGGGTGCGCCGGGAACAGGCAAGACCATGCTGGCCCGGCGGCTGCCCTCGATCCTGCCCGAGATGACCCGCATGGAGGCCGTCGAGGTGACCCGAATTCACAGCATTGCCGGGGCGGCTGCGGGCGGACTGATCACGCGTCGGCCCTTCCGAGCCCCTCACCACACGATCTCGGCTTCCGGGCTGGTCGGGGGCGGCGTTCCGCCTCGGCCGGGCGAAGCGACGCTTGCCCATCACGGCGTCTTGTTCCTCGATGAGCTCTCGGAGTTTCAGCGGTCGAGCCTCGAGGCGCTCCGCCAGCCGCTCGAGGACCACGCCGTAACGGTGGTGCGCGGCCAGCATGCGGTCGTGTTCCCGACGAACTTCATGTTGCTGGCGGCGACGAACCCATGCCCCTGCGGATTTGCCGGGGTGGGCGATCGCTGCCGTTGCGGGGAGGCCGACCTCAGGCGGCACCGCCGCCGGCTGAGCGGCCCCCTGCTCGACCGGATGGACCTCCTCGTCGGGGTTCAGCCGCCGACGGAGAACGACCTTGGCCGGCCTGCGGTTTGCTCGTCTGGTGCAGGCGCGCGCGCGCGTGGCGGCGGCCCGTGAGCGCCAGTGCCGGAGGCTGGAGGGGTTCTTCGCCCGGTGCAACGCGGAGATGGACACGGCGCAAGTAGAGCGGCTCGTGCGACTCGATCGCAGCGCAGCCCGGCTGCTGGCGCGGGCTTACTCCGGCGGGAAGCTCAGCGCCCGCGGGCGCAACCGTGTGGTTCGGGTCGCGCGCACCGTCGCGGACCTCGACGGGCATGAGACGGTCCGCGCCGACGATGTCCTGACCGCTCTGACCCTGCGACAGCGGAGCGCCACCGAGGACGCTCTGGCGGCGTGAGCCGGCGGGCTTGCCAGCGCTGTCTTGCACGATCCTGGCTCCTCGGCCGGCTGGCGGGACATCTGGACACCGAGCGGGCGCGGATCACAGAGCTGCTGGAGCTGGACGACGAGGAGCTGATAGACGCGGTGGGTGGTCGCCACCGGAGCATCCTCGCCCGGGAGCTCCGCGAGCGGCGGGCGAGCGCCGCGCGCCGCCTCGATGGGACCGAGTCGATCTGTCGCTGCGATGACCGGTATCCGTCACGTCTGCGTGACCTGAGCGTTCCGCCGGCAGTTCTCCACGTGGTGGGCGGCGTGAGCCGGTTCATCGCCTCCGCCGAAGAGGATCCCGTGGCGATCGTGGGATCCCGCAGGCCGTCCGGCTACGGCATCGAGGTGGCGCGGTCACTCGGCCGGGAGCTGGCGGGGGCAGGAATCACGGTCCTCAGCGGCTTGGCGCAGGGGATAGACGCGGCTGCGCACGACGGAGCACTCGACGCAGGCCGCACCGTGGCAGTCCTACCGGGTCCGGCCGATCGTCCGTATCCAAGGGAGAAGCGAGGGCTGTATCGAGCGATAGTCGAGCGCGGCGCGGCGGTATCCGAGCTTGCCGGCGAGGCCAGCCTGCGTCGCTGGATGTTCCCCGCTCGCAACCGCGTCATCGCGGGCCTGGCTGCGATGACGGTGGTGGTCGAAGCGTCGGATGCGTCTGGCGCGCTGCTGACTGCCGGTGCCGCCAGAGATTTGGGCCGTCCCTTGGGCGCGGTCCCAGGTCGAATCACCTCGCGCCAGGCCACCGGGCCGAACGGTCTCCTGGCGGACGGCGCCCATGTCGTCCGAGGCGCGCAGGACGTGCTGGACGCGTTGTTTGGGGCCGGCATGCGCACCACCGGGTCGGACTCCCGGCCCCAGCTCTCGCCACAGCAACGGCGCCTGCTGTCGGCGATCGCCGACGGAGGAGACCTCAGCGACGCCTTCGCCGCCGTCGGAATGGACGCTGATCGTGGTCTGGCCGAGATCGCCGCGTTGGAGCTGGACGGCTACGTCCGCCGCGGCCCGGGCGGCCGGTTCGATGCGGTGCCATGAGTAACCTCGATCTCGATGCCCGGTGCCCGCGTGCCTCGCGTGTTGACGATCGCCGGCTCGGATTCCGGCGGGGGGGCGGGGATCCAGGCGGACCTCAAGGCGTTTGCCGCCTGCGGAGTCCACGGGATGAGCGCGATCACCGCGATCACGGCCCAGAACACGACGGACGTTCTGGAGGTGCACACCGTCCCGCCGGAGATCATCGTCGCGCAGGTCCGCGCTGTGCAGAGTGACATCGGGATCGATGCAGTGAAGATTGGGATGCTTGGGGACCTGGCGACGATCGCGGGAGTGGTCCGGGCTCTAGATGGCCTGCCCTCGGACACCCCGGTGGTCCTGGATCCGGTGATGGTGGCCGAGTCAGGAGGGGAGCTGCTGGACCCTTCGGCAATCAGCGGACTGATTGAGCTGATCGTGCCGCGCGCCACGGTGATCACGCCAAACGTGCCCGAGGCCGAGGCGCTCGTTGCGCGCGCCGGGGGTTACCCCAGCCAGGAGGCCGCGGACAGCCGGGCCGCCGACGCGGCCGCCGGGCACACCGCCGAGGCCCTCGCCCGAGCCTTGAAGGACCTGGGGCCGGAGGCGGTCGTGGTCACGGGCGGTCACCGGGACGACGCCACGGACACGTTCTATGACGGCAGTCGCCTTGTGGAGATCCCGGGCGAGCGCGAGCCTGGCGGCGCTGCCCACGGGTCGGGCTGCACGCATTCGGCAGTTCTGGCGGCGCGGCTGGCGTGGGGCGACGATCCGCTGCGCGCCGCTCGTATGGCCAAGGAGCTGGCCGCCAGGGCGGTACGGGAGGGCCTGCGGGAGATCGGCGCAGGGCCGGGCCCGGTGAACGTCCTCGGAATCGCCGCCCAGGGCCTTTGAAGCCCGATGACCGGCCGCCCAAGGCCCTTGAAGCCCGATGACCGCCCGCGCAAGGGCCTTGAAGGCCGATGAGCAGCCTCACGGGCCGCGCCGCAGCCGGCGATCGGTACCCAGGGCTTTGACATAATCGCGGGATCGTGCGATTCCTGCGGATGAGGCCTGGCTTTGGGGAGGTGCTGATTGCCGAAGGCGATCCGGAGGTGGCCGCGAGATCAGGAGAGGCTGATCGAGGAGTTCCGCCATCAGCTCGACGCAGGCCTGTGGGCGGCGGTGCCGCTGAGCCGAGCACCGGGACAGCGCGACTCGCTCATGGTGCGGCGCTTTGAGGAAATCCCGCCTGATGCCGACCGCGTGATCTTCTTCCCTCGGGCGGCGGGCGGCCGGTAGGCGAGGCTCGACTGGTGCTGCTGGCGCTGGCCGCGACCGCGCTGGTGGCGCTGGCTCTGCTGTCGGACCTCCTGGGCCCCCGCTCGAGCGAGATGCTACCGCGCTTGCGGGCGCGGCGGGCCAAGGTGCCGGCCGTTCTGGCGTATGACCCCGGCCGGGAGCGGCGGGCCGAGCAGCGAGCACGTTCGCTGCTGCGCTCCTGCGTGAACGACGAGGAGTGGGCCATGTACCGCGACCTGGGATTCCTGCGCGTGTGGGGTTCGCCAGGCCGACGGTCCCACCGAGGCACCGGGGTACCGGAGGCGCCCCGTACGCCTACCTCATCTACCCGCACCGGCCGATCGTGGCCTACCTGGCCCAGACGCACCGCCTGCTGGGCGAGTACTGCGTACGCTTCCCGGATGAGACTCGCCCCTACGGCAGCGCCCGGCTGCCCGATTCCGACGATGTGCTCGCCAAGTGGATGGCGCTGAGCGGCGACGAGCGCCGGCTGATTCCACGGCCAACATGCACCTGCCCGGCCGGCAGCTCGATCCCGACCAGGTGAGGCGGGACCTGTGGCGCCTATCCCAGTGGGAGCGGCGCCGTATGCGTCAGGCTGCGCCCGAGGCCGCCAGCACATCGCCCCGACGAGCGCCTGAGCAACCACACCGCCGCCAAGTCCCTACAGTCTCGGCCCCCGTGGCTGGCGTCTGACCTCAAGCATCGCAGCCGAGCTCTGACCGAAGGCCCGAGCGCGCGCCCGCGCGGGCCTATCTGAAGGGCATCGGCTTCGACGACGAGGCGCTGGCCAAGCCGATCGTGGCGGTGGCCAACACGTGGATCGAGACCATGCCGTGCAACTTCCATCTTCGGGCCCTGGGCGCCAAGGTCAAGGAGGGAATCAGCGCCGCGGGCGGGACGCCGATGGAGCTGAACACGATCGCCATCTCCGACGGCATCACGATGGGCACCGCCGGGCATGCGCGCGTCGCTGGTGAGCAGGGAGGTCATCGCCGACTCGATCGAGCTGGTGTGCGACGCGCCACCTGTTCGACGCGGTGATCGCCATCTCAGGCTGCGACAAGACCATTCCCGCAACCGTCATGGCCCTCTGCCGGCTGATGTGCCCGAGCCTGATGCTGTACGGCGGGTCGATCCTGCCTGGTCACTTCCACGGCGAGCAGGTCGACCATCCAGGAGGTGTTCGAGGCCGTGGGCGCCCACGCCGCCGGCAACATGACCGACGAGGAGCTGGCGGAGCTCGAGGCCGTCGCCTCGCCCGGGGCCGGCGCATGCGGCGGGCAGTTCACCGCGAACACGATGGCCATGGCATTCGAGGTGCTCGGCATCAGCGCCCGCCGGCTTCTCCATGGTTCCGGCGGTACGACCGCGCGCAAGGCAGACGTGGCCGCCGAGGCGGGCCGCCTGGTCATGGATGTGCTGGAGCGGGGCCAGCGGCCCAGCGACATCATCACCAGCACAGCCTGGAGAACGCGATCGCCGCGATCGCCTGCAGCGGCGGCTCGACCAACGGCGTGCTCCACCTGCTTGCGTGGCTCACGAGATGGGCGTCGCGCTGTCGATCGACGATTTCGACCGCATCAGCGAGCGCACGCCGCTGCTGTGCGACCTGAAGCCGGGCGGCCGTTTCGTGGCGCCGGACCTGTACGAGGCCGGAGGGGTGCCGCTGGTGCTCAAGCGGCTCAAGCAGGCCGGGCTGCTGCACGCAGACGCGCAGACGGTCACCGGCCGCACGGTGGGCGAGCACGCCGACCAGGCCGAGGAGACAGCCCGACAGGAAGTGGTGCGCCCCCTGGAGCACCCCATCAGGCCACCGGCGGCCTGGCCATCCTGCGTGGCAACCTGGCTCCCGGAGGGCTGCGTCGTCAAGCTGGCCGGGCACGAGCGGCGCAGCCAGCGGGCCGGCGCGCGTGTTCGAGTCCGAGGAGGACGCCATGTCGAGCCGTGACCGCGCGCGGGCATCGCAGCCGGGGACGTGGTGGTGATCCGCAACGAGGGACCGGCCGGCGGGCCGGGCATGCGCGAGATGCTGGCGGTCACGGCGGCGCTCGTCGGCGAGGGCCTGGGCGAGGAGGTGGCCTTGATCACCGACGGCCGGTTCTCCGGAGCCACCCATGGCCTGATGGCCGGCCACGTGGCCCCGGAGTCGGTGCGGGGCGGCCCCATCGGCATCGGTCCGTGACGGCGAGACCCCATCACGCTCGACGTCGGACCAGCGCCGTCTAGACCTGGAGCTGCCGGACGAGGAGATCGCGGAGCGTCGCGCGGCCTACCAGGGCACGGAGAAGCCCGCATCCCGGCGAGGCGCTCGCCAAGTACGCCCGCCTCGTATCCAGCGCGTCCGAGGGCGCCGTCACGCTAACCGGGTACGCAGGCAAGGGTGGAGGACCTGCGCGAGCACCTGCCGGGCCTGGAGCCCGAACGGCGGATCACCGACTGGGGCCGGTCCGAGCGGATCGAGTCTCTGGTCGACCGTACGCTCTACGAGTTCCTCTACCACTACTGGTTTCGCGTGGAGGTCGACGGCGCAGCGACACGTACCCGTCCGCCGGAGGCGCGCTGCTGGTGGCCAACAGGGCGGGCCTGGTCCCGTTCGACGCGGCGATGATCAGCCGGGCGGTGAGGCAGGAGAGTCCCCACCCCCGCGCCGTGCATGTGGCCATGAGCCGAGCGTCCTGCCGCGGTGCCCGGGTTGGGGGCCATGCTCGTGAAGCTGGGTGGCGTCGGAGCGCATCCCGCCAACCTCCACAGGCTGCTTTTCGACGAGCAGGAGCTCGTCCTGGCGTTTCCCGAGGGAGCGGCCGGAGCGCAAAAGCGCCTCCGCGAGCGCTACAGGCTGAGAGAGTTCGCCGAGTCCGAGACTCTTGGCGCCGCGGCCAGCGCCCGGGTGCCGATCCTGCCGGTTGCCGTGCTGGGGAGCGAGGAGGCCGCCCCCGTCCTTGCGCGGATCACGAGGCGGCTGCCGGTTGCGCCGCCGGTCCCGCTGCCCGCGAAGTTCGTGATCCGGTTCCTGGAGCCGGTCGATCCACGGACTCCGGCCTCCCGCCTAAAGCAGGCAATCCAGGACGCCCTCGAGGTGATGCTCTACGAGCGCCAGAGCGTGTGGTTCGCGCCGCGATGAGCGCCACCGGCGGCCGGAGGATCCTGATCGACGGCCTCGGGACCCGGCTTGGCGCCAACCTTGCCCAGCGGCTGGAACGCGATCCCGGCGTTGAGAAGCTCATCGGAACCGACACCACCCCGCCGCGCGAGCGCCTGGGGCGCACCGAGTTCGTTGAGGAGCGGCCCGAGCCCGGCTCGCTGGCGGCGACCCTGGACGCGTCGCAAATCGACACCGTGGTGGCGACGCGTGAGCCCGAGCTCGCCTCGGCGAGCCGTCTAGTGGCGGCGCTCCAGGCGGCGAACTCGCCGGTGCGCAAGCTGGTGTTCGCCTCGTCGGCCGACTACTACGGCCACGACGCCGAGGCCCCGGCCTTTCTGAGTGAGGACATGGTGCCGCGGCGCCCGCGCCCGGGCGGCATGGCACACCAGGTCCTCGGGGCGGAGGCTGTGATCCGGGACTTCGCGGCCCATCATCCGTTCGACCACGGTCACGACCCTGCGGTTTGCAGATCGGGTCGGGCCGCATTCGGGCGGGCCCCACATGGCGCTGCTGGGGCTGCCGGCCATACCGTCGCTGCTTGGCTTCGACCCCCGCTGGCAGCTGGTGGACGAACACGATGCGGTCGCGCGCGCTCGTGCACGCTGTCGAGAGCGCATTGCCTGGCGCCTACAACGTCGCCGCCGACGGGGTCCTGGCGCTGTCGGAGATCGCGTCCCTGCTCCAGAAGCCGCTGATCCCGATCCTGCCTCCACTGGGCCTCGGCCGGGCCATGGCCGCGTTGCGCCGGCTCGGCCTCCCGCTCCCAGTCGAGCTGGCCGAGGGGCTGCGTCTGGGTCGTGGCCTGGACAACCGCCGGCTCAAGGCCACGGGCTTCACCTACCGCTACACCACGCGCGAGGCGATCCTGCAGGCTGCACGATCGCCAGCGGCCGCTCGTGCTGCAGCGACAGTTGCAAGACGATTCAGGTGTGCCCGGCGCTACCTTCTCCTCGTCCGCCACCGAGCCCGCTACGCTAACGGCGGTATGGCGCTGGTTTCTCCACCGCGAGGGCGACGGAGGGTGGGGGGTTTCTCGGCCCCTCCGCTTTCCCCTCCGCGCCGGCGCCGGGCCCCTACATCATCCTGGGAGCGGTCGTCCTGGTCGCTCGTCATGCGTCGTCGGCGCGCTGGTCGCATTCGCCTCCTCAGGCGCCAGCCTGAGCTCCGACCCGCAGGCGCTCGCCAAGGTCGACCTCCCGTTCGGCGGCGGCAAGGTCCAGAGCATCAGCGCAGTGACGGGACCCAGCAGCAGGCCCGTCCCCGTCGAGCTACGGGGCACGCAGATCTGGCCCCAGAACCTGATCCCGGCGGGCGAGACGATCACCATCGACGTGGTGGTCGCCCGGCCAGGCTGGATCTCGTGGCTGACGGGCAAGACCCAGCGGCTTTCCCTGACTGTGACCGCGCCCTATGCCCACCTCGCCCAGCACTACGTAACCGTCTCCACGGGTCCGCTGAAGCTCCAGTTCCAAGAGCCCATCGCGGCAGTACGCCTGGGGACCGAATGCAACCTCGCTGTCCCGGCCGCGCGGTCGATGCCCCCGAGCAACAAGGTCACGCTGGATCGCACCGCAGCCGCAGGGTCGATCTGGATTGCGGCTGTCCCGCGAAGCTGGGAAAAATCACAGCCCGCCGTGGTTAGCTGGTTCCCCGGAGGGTCGGCTACCACCGCGGTGGCGAATCCGGCGCCAGGCTCCCAGCTCGGGCCGCTGACGCCGATCGCGCTCGACGTTCTCGCAGCCGGTGTCGCAGGCGCTGCGCAATTCGATGCCTCCCGTGTCGCCGACCACCCAGGGCACCTGGCATACCCAGGACAGCCACACGATCGTGTTCCGACCGGAGGGCTTCGGCTACGGCCTGGGTGCCCACGTGTCGATCGGGCTGCCCAGCGGCGTGACGGCTGGTGGGTGGGCAGAGCGGCTCGGAGGCCAGCGGCAGCTGGATGGTGCCCAGTGGATCGCCGCTTCGACTCCAGCAGCTGCTGGCGATCCTCGGATACCTTCCGCTCGATTTCCACTACAGCGGGGCGACTCCGCCCAGCACCCCGGCCGGCGAGGAGAACGCCGCGGTGAACCCCCCGTCCGGCAGCTTCACCTGGCGCTATCAGAACGTCCCCGACGCGCTCCACTCGATGTGGTCGCCGGGGGCCAACGGCACGATGACGCGCGGCGCGATCATGGCGTTTGAGAACGACCACGGGCTGACTCCCGACGGCGACCCCGGGCCTGCGGTGTGGAAGCCATTGATCCAGTCCGCAATCGCTGGTCATCGCTCGACCTTCGGCTACACATTCGTGACGGTGAGCGAGGGCAGTCCTGAGAGCATCAGCGTCTGGCACTCCGGCAGGACCGTAGTGACCGGGCCCGCCAACACAGGCATCCCCTCGGCGCCCGACCGTGCAAGGGACCTTCCCCGTGTTCGAGCATCGCCGTCCGTGACGATGAGCGGCACCAACCCCGATGGCAGCCACTACTCCGACCCGGGCATCCCCTACGTCAGCTACTTCAACGGGGGGGATGCCCTGCACGGCTTCCTCCGGGGGTCCTACGGCTCCGCGCAGAGCCTTGGCTGTGTCGAGATGCCGTACTCCGAGGCCGCGTCGGTATTCCCCGTACACGCCGATCGGCACGCTAGTCCACGTCGCCTAGCTGGATAGGTGCCGGCAGGCCTGGAGGGGAAGGCGCCGAATAGCCTCAGACTATGCGATCGCCGGCCTGGACAGCGGCACTTGACGCCTTCGAGCGAGACCTGATGAACCGGGCGGCGGCGGCCAAGACCCGGCGCGCGTATGCAATCGACGCGCGCCAGCTGGCGGACTGGGCCAGCTCCCGCGGATACACCCCAATGCGCTGACTCTGCGGGATCTTCGCCGGTTTCTGGCGGGGTTGAACGAGCGCCACGCCGCTCCGGCGACAGTGGCGCGAAAGCTTGCGACCATCCGGGCGCTGCTGCGCGTTCAGGTCGAGCTTGGGATGCGCGATGAGAACCCGGCCGAGCTGCTCGGGTTCGCCGAAACGCGCGAAGCGCCTTCCTCGCGTGCTCTCAGCCGATGAAGTGGCGACGCTGCTGGACCGCATCCCCGCGACGGACCCACTGGCCCTGCGCGACCGGGCGGCCTTCGAGCTGGCCTACGCCTCAGGGCTGCGCGCCGAGGAGCTCGTTCACCTCGACATCGACAGCGTCGATTTCGACGGTGAATGCGTCCGCGTGGAGGGAAAGGGAGGCAAGACCCGCCTGGTGCCGGTCGGCGAGCCGGCGATGCGAGCCATTGAGCGCTACCTGCAGCGCGGACGCCCCGCGCTGAAGTGCTCGGAGGAGCCGGCGCTGTTGCTCTCAAAATCAGGCCAGCGCCTCTCGACCTCGGACATCAGGCGACGCCTGCGCAACTGGGCGAGGAAGGCGGCGGCCACATCCCCGGCGGTGATCGATGCGCATCCGCACGCGCTCCGCCACTCCTTCGCCACGCATCTGCTCGAAGGCGGCGCCGATCTACGGTCGATCCAGGAGCTCCTTGGCCACGCAACCATCTCAACGACCCAGGTCTACACTCGGGTAGAGTCAGCTCGCCTCAGATCCGCTTATGCGCGCGCGCATCCGCGGGCTTAAGAGCGGGGGAGAGCCGTGGAAACGAACGTCAAAGCGATCGAGCTCCAAGACCTCTGGCGACGCTACAAGTCATCCGGTGACGCCCGCGCGCGCGAGCGTTTGGTCGTCGCTTACTCGCCGCTGGTCAAGTACGTCGCCGGGAGGATGAGCTCGGGACTGCCCGGCCACGTCGAGGAGGCGGACCTGATCTCCTACGGCCTCGGAGGTCTGATTTCCGCAATCGAACGTTTCGATCTCTCCCGCGAGATCAAGTTCGAGACGTACGCGATAACCCGGATCAGGGGCGCGATCATCGACGAGCTTCGCAACCTCGACTGGGTGCCGCGCTCGGTGCGGGCGCGCGCCCGGGAGATCGAGCGCGCGAACACGAAGCTCGAGGCGCGCTATCAGCGCGCCCCCACCGATGAGGAGATGTCCACCGAGCTCGGCCTCACCATGGACGAGTTCCATGAGAGCCTGCTCCAGATCTCCAACTCGACGATCGTGGCGCTCGACGAGCTGTGGAGCGTGCAGGACTCGACTGGCGACCAGGTGTCGCTCCTGGACACTCTGCCTGACCGGGACGCTCCGGACCCCGAGCAACTGGTCGATCAGAGCGAGCTGCGCGACCGCATTGCCGATGCCATCGCCGCCCTGCCGGAGCGCGAAAAGCTGGTGGTGGCGCTCTACTACTACGAGAACCTGACCCTGAGGGAGATCGGGGAAGTCCTCGGCGTCACCGAGTCACGCGTGTCCCAGCTGCACACCAAGGCGGTGCTGCGCCTGCGCTCGAAACTGGGGGAGGAGATCGAGTAGCTTTTTGGACGGGCCGCATGCGGCCCGTCCCCGGGCGGTGCATGCACCGCCCGGCGGGGTGGCGCATGCGCCACCCCGAATACGAGAGAGAGGAGAAGGCATGCACAAGCCCGCGGATCGGATTCGCAACGTGGCTCTCGTCGGCCACCGCGGTAGTGGCAAGACGTCGTTAGGAGAGGCACTGCTGTTCCAGGCCGGCGCGACCAACCGCCTGGGCACCGTGCTCGAGGGCACGACGGTCTCGGATACCGATCCCGATGAGAAGTCGCGGCAGATGTCGATCTCGGCGGCGCTCTCCTCGTTCGAGTGGCAGGGCCGCAAGGTGAATCTGATCGACACTCCGGGTGACTCGAGCTTCGTGGCCGACGCGCTGGGGGCGCTGCGGGTTTGTGAATCGGCCGTGTTCGTGGTCAACGGCGTGATGGGGGTCGAGGTCCACACAAACCGCCTGTGGCAGCGCGCCGAGGAGCTCGATCTGGCGCGCCTGTTGTTCGTCAACATGCTTGACCGCGAGCGAGCGGACTTCTTTCGGGCGCTTGAGTCGCTCAAGTCGGCGTTCGGACAGCACGTCGTGGCCACCGAGATCCCGGTCGGGTCCGAGCACGAAGTTTCTGGGGTGATCGACCTGGTGGACATGAAGGCTTACGAGTACTCGGGTACCGGCCGCGAGAACTGCAAGGAGATCCCGATCCCGGACGCGCTGGCCGACCAGGCCCAGGAGTACCGCGAAAAGCTGATGGACGAGGTCTCCGAGTCCTCCGATGAGCTGATGGAGCGCTACCTGGAAGGCGAGACGCTCTCCCACGAGGAGATCGTGACCGCGCTCAAAGACGGCACCAACCACGGGTCGATCTTCCCGGTGACCTGCGGTGTGGCCACGCGCAACCTGGGCACGAACCGGCTGCTGGACGCGATCGTGGAGGACTTGCCCTCGCCGGTCAAGCACGGCGCACTCGAGGTGGGGGAGATCCCGCTCGAGCCGGTGGAGGACAAGGAGCTGTTCGCCTATGTTTTCAAGACCCGTGCGGACCCGTTCGCCGGGCGGATCAACCTGTTCCGCGTCTACCAGGGCGTGATGAAGCAGGACTCGCAGGTGCTCAACACCCGAAGCCATACCAAGGAGCGCATCGGCCAGCTGCTCACCTTTGAGGGTTCTCAGACCGGCCACACCACCGAGTTCGGTCCCGGAGACATCGGGGCGGTGGCCAAGCTCAAGGAGACCAAGGCAGGGGACTGGCTGGCGGCCCGCGATGAGCCGATCTCGATGCCGCAGATCAAGCTGCCCGCGCCGGTGATGGCCTTCGCTGTGGAGCCCAAGAGCAAGGGGGACGAGGACAAAGTGTTCTCCTCGCTGCGGCGGCTCCAGGAGGAGGACCCGACCATCGACCTGCACCGCGATGCACAGACCGGCGAGCAGATCGTGGCCGGGCTCTCGCAGGTCCACGTAGAGGTGATCGTGGAGCGGCTGAAGTCGCGGTTCGGCGCCGAGGTCAATCTCAAGCCGCCGCGGGTCCCCTATCAGGAGACGATCCGCAGGCCGGCCAAGGCGCACGGGCGCCACAAGAAGCAGACGGGCGGCCGCGGCCAGTTCGGGGACTGCCACATCGAGATCGAGCCGCGCGAGCCGGGGGAGGGGTTCGAGTTCGTCAATAAGATCAAGGGAGGGGTGATCCCCTCGGGGTTCATCCCAGCGGTCGAGAAGGGGGTGCTCGAGGCGATGCAGGAGGGCGTGGTCGCCGGCTACCCGGTCAAGGACGTGCGCGTCCGGCTCTACGACGGCTCCTACCACACCGTCGATTCCTCGGAGATGGCGTTCAAGGTCGCCGGCTCGCAGGCGATGAAGCAGGCGCTGGCCGACGCCGGGCCGGTGCTGCTGGAGCCGATCATGACCGTGACCGTCACGGCTCCCGAGGACGCGGTGGGGGACGTGATCGGCGACTTGAACTCGCGCCGCGGGCGTCCGCTCGGCATGGAGCCGGTCGGCGCCGGGATAACGGAGATCAAGGCCGAGGTGCCGATGTCTGAGATGCTCTCCTACGCCCCCGACCTCCGCGCAATCACCGGCGGTCAGGGCGAGTTCGGCATGGAGTTCGAACGCTATGAGGAAGTGCCATCGCACCTGGCGGGGAAAGTGGTGGAGGAGGCAAAGGCTGACAAGGAGGCGGTGAAGGCGTAGGGTGCGACAGCCGTCCGGAGCCCGCGGGCGCGTTCCGGGACCGATGGGCCAGCGGTCTGCTCCGCACGCGAGCGGGCTCAGACACCCGTCGCACCCCACGCCCCCTTATCGCATAGCGTCCGAGCGCATTCTCGATGCAGCCACGGCCGTCTTCGCGCGCGAAGGCTTCGACCGCGCGAACATGGACGTGATCGCCGCCGAGGCCGGCGCGACAAAGCCAACCCTTTATGCGCGCTTTGGATCCAAGGAAGGCCTCTTCAACGCGGCCGTCGAGCGCGAGTACGAGCTCCGCAAGGCGCGCCTCTTCCAGGCGTACGCGGGGGGTACGCAGCAGCCGTTTCGCGAGCGCCTGCATCGCTGGAGCAGCGCCTACTTCGATCTCGTCGCGGAGCGGCCTGAGGCGTTCGTTCTGATCAGCGAAGGCGAGCGACATCCCGCGGCCGCGGCGGTGATCAAACGGGCCAATGACGAAATCGTCGACCGAATCGCCCGGCTCGTGGCAGGGGTTTCCGGCCGCCGCAGCGAACGCGGCGCCCGCCTGGTGGCGGCGATGATCAGCGGGATCTTCACGGCCTGCGCCCGCGAGGCGGTCGTGACAGGCGATGTCGACATCGGTGACGCTGCTGCGCTTTGCGAATCGTTCCTTCTCGGCGCGCTCCGCGGGGTCGACCCTGAGCTCATCGATGCGGTCGGTTAGCAGGACTTATCTGGCCCGGTACTCTGCAGAGGCGTGAGCGCGAAGCCCATTCGGACCTCGCCCGAGCTCCACGCGCGCTGCGACGTGTGCGGGCGCACGTTGCTGCGTGGCGAGCGGGCCCATCCCTACCTCGAGGGCACTGACCTGCGGTCGGTGTGCGAGCTGTGCACCCATCGCGCGGCCCAGGAGGGCTGGATTCAGAGAGGGGACGGTGCCGGTATTCGAGGCCCGCGGTTCGAAGTCCGACAGCCGCGGCTCGCTGCTGGGGCGGCTGCGGCGGCGCCGTGGCGCCAGCGAACATCATGCCCCGGTGCAACCCCCGGAGCTCCGGGACGGCAGCTCGGGCGCGATCCCGCCTGGAAGCCTCGAGACGCGCCGGAGCGAGCCGCGCCACGTCCGCGCGGTCCCCAGTGGAAACGAGCAGAAGGTCAGCGCCGCAATCGACGCGTTCAACCATTCCGAGCACACCCGAACCATCGCCGGAGTGGCTCGCTCGCTCGGCCTGCCCACGGTCTCGGTCCAACCGGTGCCGCTTCGCCCGAGCATCGTGAACGTGGTGGTGGCATGGGAGCTCTCCTGGTACCGCTACGAGGTCGATCTCGCCGAGGAGGTCGACCCGGTTCAGCTTGGGGCGCAGGGAGCGGAGCTCCACGAGCTGGCGCCAGAGGAACTCGAGACAAACGCCGCCTGCGACGCCGACGGCCACCTGGCGCTCGCTTGAGCCGATGCGCTGAGCGGCCTGGCCGCGAAATATCGTGGACGAAGGTTCGATGGCCCCGGGCGTGGCCCGCCAATAGCATCCCGCCCGTGATCTACTGCGTAATCCCTGAGCCACTGGAAGATGAGCTGTTCCACAAGCTCACCGCCTACTACGCCAACGACCCCAACGTGACCGTGATCGTCGACCGGCGAAGGGGCTCGCGTCGCGGACGGGGCACGTCCGGAGGAGGAAATCGCGAGCTTCGGGATCGTCGCCGGCATCGGATCCCGGGCGAGCTCCCGCCGCTGGCCAGCGAGTGAGCAGCATCTGGAGCGGCGCCCCCGTTCTGGAGGACGGCGCCGCAGCTTGAAGCTGATCCTGCACGTCGACGGCGGCGCCCGGGGCAATCCCGGTCCTGCGGCCATCGGGGTGGTCGTGTCAGACGCCGAGGGCAACGTGCTCGACGAGGTGGCGGAGCGGATAGGTGTGGCAACCAACAACGTGGCCGAGTACCGGGCGGTGCTGGCGGGGCTGGACCGGGCACTGGCGCTGGGGGCCGAGGACGTGGAGATCGTCGGCGACTCTGAGCTCGTCGCCCGGCAGCTGAGCGGGGCATACAAGGTCAAGCATCCGGCGCTCAGGCCGCTCTACGACGACGCCCGGGCCGCGCTGGCCCGGTTTCGCAGCTGGCACGTTCGCACGGTGCCGCGCGCCGAGAACGCCCAGGCCGATGGCCTGGTCAACGCGGCGCTTGACGGGGCGTGATTCCGCTAGGAGGTGCGCGGGTATGCGAAAACCGGTGAGTACTCAAGTAGCCCGGGCAAGGCGCCTGGTCGAGCACCACGGGTCGCATCCCCTGATCAGCCTGTACCTCGACCTGGATCCCGAGCGGTTTGCGACACCTCCGGCTCGAGCCTCCCAGATCCACTCGCTGCTTGACCAAGCGCACCGGGATATCGAGGACCAGGTGACCTTCCGCACGACGAGCGGATCGCCTTGCGCGAGGACCTCAAGCGACTCAGGGCTTTCCTGTCCACGCCACAGGCCCCCGTTCAAGGGCGCCCGGGCGCTGGCGGTGTTCTGCTGCTCCCGGGACGATCTATTCGAAGCGCTGCAGCTGTCGCGGCCGGTGGAAGGACAAGTGGTGATCGAGCGAGCCCCGTACGTCGAGCCGATGCTCAGCGCTGTCGAGCAACGCCGCTGGCTGGTGGCGCTCGTCAGCCGCGGGTCAGCGCGGATCCTTACCGGATACCCGGCTGGCTGCGGGAGGGGCAGCCGTCAAGGACAACGTCCACGGCCAACACCACCAGGGCGGCTGGTCGCAAGCCAACTACGAGCGCAGCGTCGAGAAAGACGTGGACGACCACCTCCGCCACGTCGCTGAGCCGTGGCTCATCGCCGCTGGCGCGAGGAGCGCTTCGACCGGCTGGCCCTGGGCGGCCCGCAGGAGGTCGTGCCTCGCTTCGAGGCGATGCTCGGCGAGGAGGCTCGGTCCCACTCGCCTCGGGCCGAGTCGAGGTCGACGTCCCGATGCCACCGAGACGGACGTCCGCGCAGCGGTGGATCGCCTGGTCGAGGAGGACGAGCAAGCGCAGCGAAGCCGCCCGCTGGATCGCCTGGCGGCGCGGTGCGCGCGGCTCCGGGCGCGGTGTGGCGGGATCGCCGACACTGTCGAGGCGTTGAACGAGCGGCGCGTGCAGATGCTGCTGCTCGACCCCCGATTCGAGCAGGCGGCGAACGCTGCCCCACCTGCGGCCTCCTGGCCGTCGATGACCGCGGCCCTGCCCGTCAGACGGCTCTCGCTGCAGCCCGTGGCCCATCTACGCGAGGCCGTGGTCGAGGCCGCGCTGGTCCAGGACGCCGACGTGCTGGTGATTCGCCATCACCCGGAGCTGGCGCCGTTCTCAGGCATCGGCGCGCTGCTGCGGTTCTGACGCGGCCGCTTCAGTACGGCGACGGGGCGCCGAACATCTCCGGGAGCCGGGCCGCCACCGCGAACTCTCCCTCGAACGAGGCACGGTTCTCGAGCAGGGGCACCGCCGGATCCACAGCTCCGGCGTCGACCCGGAGGAAATCGGCCAGCTGTAGCGCACGGTCAGCTGGGCTTCCGGCACGCCTGCCCGGGACGCGCGGTCGCGTGTCCGTCTGACGATCTCGATCGTCCAGCGACGGGAGGCGCTCGCCGCTCGCGGGCCGCGAGAGCTCGTAGACCAAGCTGCCCCTGAAGCCCGCCGCCGCGTCGGGTTCGAAGGCCCGGGCCATGCCCCCGAACAGCACCCGCTGCGCCAGCCGCGAGCCGAACCTTCGCTCCATCTGCGCATCGGGCGCGCCGCCACCAACCGGCCCAGCAGCTCCATCGCTGCCTCGCGCGCGCCGGTACGGGCCTGCCGCGCGCCGCCTCAGCCGAGCTCCCGGGGCGCGGGGCGGCCTCGGCGGCGCGCCCGGCGTGCCCGCGCCAGCTCCGCCTGCTCGTCGATCACGTAGGGCTCGGCCGGAGCGCCGCACCGGCTCACGCCTGGCCAGGGCGGCCTCGATTGCCTCGCCCAGCTCTTCTCGCTTCTTGGCGGCCTCCCGCTCCTCGCGGCCCTCCATGAACTGGGGCATCACCTTTTCGGCGAAAAGCTCCAGCGACCTCGCAGATGTGCTCGTGGCGGTTGCGGCCCGCCTGCGATGACGAAGATCATCTGGTCAACGCCCGGGCCTCGTAGCGCTCGAGCAGATCGGTCGACCTGGGCCGGGGTCGCCGATCGCACCCCGCAGCGAGCCCAGACCCTCCTGGAGCAGCCGCACCCCCAGCGGGGCCTGATCAGGCCTGACGATGTGGCGGGCGAAGCCGGTCTGTCTCGCCGGCGCTCGAACTCCTCGTGACATCGGTCACGCCAGGGATGTGATCGGCGATACCGTAATAGTGAGTCGAGCGAGTAGCCAAAGAAATGGGCTCCGTCGATGCCCCGCTCGATCGCCTCGGCCTCGTCGGGGGCGAGCATCATCGGCAGCACGACGGCCACCGTGGGGTTGACGGCAAATCCCGCCGGGACGCACTCCTCGGAGGCCAGCAGTCCTTGTACTCGCTGGACCCACTTGCCGGCGTCCTCGGGCTCCACGAACGAGAACGACAACGCTCCGATCCTGTTGCGCGCGGCGAGGTGGATCGTCTCCCGGCGGCTGCACGCCACCCACAGCGGCGGGTGAGGCTTCTGCAGCGGCTTGGGCACGACATTGCGCGGCGGCATCTGGATGTGCTCCGACTCGTAGCCCGCGAACGGCACCTCCACGAACATGCGGGTTATGGCGTCCAGCGCCTGGTGCCACATCTCGCGCTTGTGCTCCCGGTCGATCAGAAAGCCACCGAGCTCCGCTGGCGAGCTGGACTCGCCCGTCCCGAACTCGACCCGTCCGCCCGAGATCAGATCGAGCGTCGCCATGCGCTCCGCCACGCGGGCCGGGTGGTTGACCGCGGGCATCACGTTCACGATGCCGTGACCCAGCCGGATCGGCTTGGTTCGCTGCGAGGCCGCCGCCAGGAACACCTCAGGGGCCGAGCTGTGGGAGTACTCCTCCAGGAAGTGGTGCTCCACCTCCCACACGTAGTCGAACCCCAGCCGGTCCGCCAGCTCCACCTGCTCCAGCGCCTCGCGCAGGATGTCGGCCTCGCTGCCCTGGACCAGGGCCGCGGCAGCTGGTGCTCGTAGAAGATCCCGAACCGCACGCTAAAGCCGATGCTAAACCCATCGCGGCCTCGAGACCCTGGCCTCAGTACTCTCCTCGCGCATGACGGATTCCCTGTCTGAGCTCAGGGCCCGACTGGAGGATGCCGCGGCCGGGCTCCGTTCCGGCGAGCTCGAGCCCGAAGCCGCGCTGGCGCTGATCGAGGATTGCGCACGGCTGGCCGCTCAGGCCAGCGCTCAGGTCGACGAGCGCACGCGAGCGGCGCTGGAGCCGCTACCGGATCTCCCTGGTCAGCTGCCGCTCCCAGCCGGCTAGTGGCCACCCCACCAGCCCGCCCGGGCCGCCCCAGAAAAGACGGCCACGTATCCCGAGCACCTGCGCGTCGCAGTCGAGTCGTACCTCGAGGGCTTGCGGTTCGGATGCGACCCCGCCGTGGAGGGTCTGGAGGAGGCGATGCGGTACTCGCTGCTGGCCGGCGGCAAACGGATCCGTCCCGTTCTGGCGCTGGCCACCACCTCGGCCCTCGGGTTGGAGCCTTACATCGATGCTGCCGCTGGCCGCGGCGCTCGAGTTGATCCACACCTACTCGCTGATCCACGACGACCTGCCGGCCATGGACGACGACGATCTCAGCCGGGGCCGTCCGAGCTGTCATAAAGCGTTCGGGGAGGATGTCGCGATCTTGGCCGGTGATGCTCTGTACGCGGAGGCTTTCAGGCTGCTCCTGTCCGAGCAGACCGGCGAACCGCCGGCGCTGCTGGAGGTGGCGCGAGAGCTGGCCTGGGCCACCGGTGTGGACGGCATGGTCGGCGGGCAGTACATCGACGTGGCCGAAACCGCCCCGCGGGGGCCCGACGGACTGCGACGCCTGCACCAGCTCAAGACCGGCAGGCTGATCGCCGCGAGCGTCGAGTGCGTCTTGCGCCTCGCCCGGCCCGTCGGACGTGTAACAATCAACCACTTGCGGACGTTCGCCAGCGAGTTGGGCGTGCTGTTCCAGATCGTGGACGACATCCTCGACGTGATCGGCTCACAGGACACGCTCGGCAAGCGCCGCGGCAGTGACGAGCGGCTGGGAAAGAGAACCTACGTGACTGAATTTGGTCTCGACGGAGCGCGTGGGCTCGCGGCCGAGTCCCATGCGCGCTGCCGCACCGCGCTTGCGGGTGCAGCCCTGAGCGGCGCGCCGGAGCTTGAGCAGATAACTGATTTCATCGCGACCCGAAGTTATTGACCAATGGCCCTACTGGAGCGAATCGACAGCCCGCAGGACCTCCACCAGCTGAGCGACGAGGAGCTGCAGACGCTGGCGCAGGAGGTGCGCGAGTACATCATCGACACGGTGGGCGAGATTGGGGGCCACTTTGGGGCCAACCTCGGGGCCTGCGAGATCGCCGTGGCGGTGCACTCGCTGCTCGACTCTCCAAAGCGACAAGATCCTCTGGGACGTCGGCCACCAGGCCTATCCGCACAAGATCCTCACCGGCCGCCGCGACCGCCTGGCCACGATCCGCAAGTACGGCGGGCTGGCGCCGTTCTGCTCCATCCACGAATCCGAGCACGACATCATGGGGGCAGGGCACGCCTCCACCGCGATCGGCTACGCGGTCGGGATCAAGGAGGCGATGCGCAGCGGTCACGGCCCGGACGGGAATGTGGTGGCGGTGGTCGGAGATGGGGCCATGACCGGCGGGGTCGCTTTCGAGGCGGTTCACCAGGCCGGTGGCTTGGGGACGCCGATCGTCGTCCTGCTCAACGACAACGGCATGTCGATCGCGCCGAACGTGGGCGCCCTCTCTCGCTACTTCAACCGGATCCGGCTCAACCCCAAGCTGTGGCACGCCCGCGAGGACCTGGAAGGCGGCCTGATCAAGCTGCCGGCGGGCATCGGCTCGGCCTTCGAGCGTTTCGGTCCAAACCTCAAGGAGTCGCTGAAGGCGTTCTGGGCGCCGGGCTTGTGGTGGGAGGAGCTGGAGTTCGCCTACATCGGGGTCGTCGACGGCCACGACGTACGGGCGGTACGGAGTGCGCTACGCGACGCCCTGGTCGCCGAGCGGCCGGTGGTCGTCCACTGCGCGACGGTGAAGGGGAAGGGGTTTGCCGCCGCCGAGGAGGGCGGGCTGGAGGGCATGGAGAAATGGCATGCCGCCAAGCCCAAGTCTGTGCTGAACGGCGCCCCCGCTAAGCCGGCCAAGGGTGGCAACGGAGGGCGAGCTGCCAAGCCGGCACCGCCCGCCTACACCGAGGTGTTCGGCAACGCGATGGTTGCGGAGTGCCGGCGGGATGCACGGGTGCTCGGCATCACCGCGGCGATGAACTCGGGTACGGGGCTCAACATCCTCCAGCGAGAGGAACCCAGCCGCTACTTCGACGTCGGAATCGCCGAGCAGGAGGCCGTGCTGTTCGCGGCGGGCCTGGCACTCCAGGGTGCCAAGCCGGTCGCCGCGATCTACTCCACCTTCCTCCAGCGGGCCTACGACCAGATCGTCCACGACGTGTGCCTCCAGAGCCTGAACGTGGTGTTCGCGATGGACCGCGCCGGGCTCGTCGGCGACGATGGGCCAACCCATCACGGCGCGTTCGACATCGCGTACCTGCGCTGCCTTCCGAACATCGTGCTCATGGCGCCGCGTGACGAGGCGATGCTGGTTCACATGCTGCACTCCGCTCTGTCCTACGACGACGGGCCGGTCGCGCTCAGGTATCCGCGCGGCTCGGGGATCGGAGTGCCGCTGCCTTCCTCACCGGATGCCGTCGAGATCGGGTCCGGGGAGATCCTGCGCGAGGGCGAGCGGGTGGCCCTGCTCGGCTACGGCACCGGCGTGAGCAAGGCCTTGGACGCGGCCGAGGTCCTGGGGGAGCACGGGATCGCGGCCACGGTGGCCGACGCCCGGTTTGCGAAGCCGATCGATGCCGGGCTGGTGGCCCAGCTTGCCGCCGAGCACGAGCTGCTGGTCACCGTGGAGGAGGGCGTGCTGGCCGGCGGCTTCGGCTCCGCGGTATGGGAGACGCTTTCCGACGCCGGGCTCGCCGCCCGGATACTGCGTGTGGGCCTCCCGGACCGCTACGTCACCCACGGCGCCCCGAAGCTGTTGCACGAGGAGGTCGGCTTCACCGGCGAGCGGATCGCCGAGCGGGTCGAAGCAGCCGTGGCGCCCCGGGTCACGAGCGGTTGAGCTGACGGGGCGCGGCTTCGGGGGCTTGCTCGCGGCGCGGCGCCGCGTGCCGGTGCCCCCGCGTGCCGTGCCCCCGCGCGCCGGTGCCCCCGCGTGCCGATGCCCGCGCGCGCCGATGCCCCCGCGCGCCGGTGCCCCCGCGCGCCGATGCCCGCGCGCCCCGCGCGAACTTTGGCACCGAAGATGTCGTATACGCCCCTTCCGTGCCAAAGTTCGCCCCCGCCGCTGACCGTTAGCCAACTGGGCCGGAGGACCGCTTTTTAAAGCGAAACGGCCCGCCGTTTGAGGGGGCCGCTTCGCGGGAGGAGAGATGTGTCTGTTCTGTGGAGGGAGTCTGAAGCCGGTGGGGGTGCACCGGACCTCAGCACCATCGTCGCGCACCGCACGAGCGATCAGTGTGAGGTAGGTCACGTACCGATGGTCGGGCGCCGCCGCCTCCACAGCTGGGCCCGCCGAGAAAGACGCGCTAGCCCCGGGGTCTCTTCCCAAACCCACGTGTACCGTTGGCGACGCTTGAAGCGCGTTCGCATCGACAACCTGCTCTCCGAGCGTGGGGTCTTTCCCTCCAGGTCCGCCGCCGCGGCCTCCGTGCTGGCCGGTGACATTCTCCTGCTGCCGGATCGCCGGCGCGCTCAAAAGCCGGGCCAGCTCGTCCCCGAGGACGTGGAGCTGGAGGTTTCTGAGCGGTCTCGTTTCGTCTCGCGCGGCGGGGTCAAGCTGGCCAATGCGCTCGAGCAGCTGCGACTCGACGTAACCGGCCGCAGGGGGCTCGACGTCGGCGCATCGACGGGCGGATTCACCGATTGCCTGCTCCAGCAGGGCGCGGCGGCGGTGGTTGCGGTCGACGTGGCCTACGGCGAACTGCACTGGCGATTGCGGTCCGAGCCGCGGGTGACCGTGATCGAACGCAAGAATGCCCGCTTCCTCTCCCCGCAGGAGCTGCCCTACCGGCCAGATCTGATCGTGATCGACGTCTCATTCATCTCCCTTGCCAAGGTGCTGCCGGCCGTCCTGGGCTGCGCCGCCGACGAGTTCGACTGCCTGGCGCTGGTCAAACCGCAGTTCGAGGCCGGGCGGAGGCAGGTCGGAAAGGGGGGAGTGGTCCGTGATCCCGCGGTCCGCCGGCGGACGCTGATCGACGTCGGCGAAGCAGCGGCACAGATTGGCGCGGTCGTGATGGGCTACGCAAGCTCCGGACTTCCCGGTCCCAAGGGCAACCGCGAGACCTTCATCTGGTTGGCTGAGCGCGGGCGCAGCGGCGTCGCGGATATCGAGGCGGCCGCCGGGAAGGTGGAGCCATGAACCCGATCAGGACGGCCACCGTGATGACCCACCGGCGCCCCGTGGAGACTGCCGACGCACTCGCCTCGCTCGTCCGCATCGCTCGGGAGGCCGGCGCCGTGCTGCGCTTCGATCCAGAGGAGACGCGAAAGCATGGATTCAAGCCGGGCCCGGGCCTCGAGCTCGACGCTGCGCTCGAGCGCGACGTGGACATCTGTTTTGCCATAGGAGGGGACGGCACGATCCTCACCGCTCTGCGCACCTACGCGGGCACGGACGTACCTGTGTTTGCCGCGAACTTCGGCGAGATTGGGTTCCTGGCAACAGTCGAGGGCAACGAGGCCGAGGCGGGTTTCCAGCGAGCGTTTGCAGGCGGTTTCGAGGTCCTGGCGCTGCCCAGCATCGAGGTTTCCGGAGCCACCGGCCGCTGGCTGGCGGTCAACGACGTCTCGATGCACCGCCAGCCTGGCAAGCGCGTCGCGGACCTCCAATATTCCGTCGGGACCAATGACATCGGGCGGGTGCGTTGCGACGGGCTGGTGGTGGCCACTCCCGCCGGATCGACGGGCTACAACCTCGCCAACGGCGGACCCGTGATGGCCTGGGGGGTGGAGGGATTCGTGGTGTCGTTCATTGCCCCGCACTCGCTCACCGCACGGGCCTTGGTGGTCGCCCCCCAGGATGTGCTGGTGGTCATGAACTTCTCCCGGGACGAGCCGGTGGACGTCGTCGTGGATGGGCGCCCGGTATGTGTTCTGGAGGCCGGCGGCGAGCTCCGGGCCCGGTTCCTGAATGGCCAGGGGCACCTGGCGCAGCTCGCCGGGTCGAGCTTCTATCACCGACTCCGGGATAAGTTCGGCAAGCTTGCGTTCATGCCCTGAGGGCGTGCGCCGAGGGCGCCCCGGCCCGATCCGTCGGGCGTGCTTGGTAACACCTCGGCTGATGCTTCACGAGCTCCGAGTCGAGAATCTGCTCCTACTCGAGCGGGCTGAGCTGCGTCTGGATCCCGGCCTGAACGTGCTCACCGGGGAGACGGGCGCCGGCAAGACGTTGCTGGCCAACGCGCTCGACCTGTTGCTTGGTGGGCGGGCACGGGCCGGCCTGGTGCGTCCCGGAGCATCCGAGGCCTACGTCGAGGGGGTGTTCGAGTTCCCGGATGCAGTCGCGCGCGAGGGCTTGATCCCCGCGGAGGCCGAGGAATTGGTGCTAGCCCGCCGAGTGTGGCCGGATGGCAGGACGCGTGCGTACGTGTGCGGTCGCTCGGCTACCGCGGCCGACCTCCAAGAGCTGGGCGCTCACGTGCTGGCCTTCTACGGCCAGCACGAGCATCGCAAGCTGATGCTGTCCGCCGCCCAGCTGGACGTGGTAGACGGTCACTGCGGCGCGCAGCAGGCACAGCTGCGGGACCGCATGGCTGGCATCTACGAGCGGACCCGCCAGCTCGAGGCACGTCTCGCAGAGCTTCGCGAGCTGGCCGGTGCGCGAGACCGGGAGCTTGATCTGCTGTCATTCGAGCTCCGCGAGATCGAGTCAGCCGCGCCCAGCGAGGAGGAGCAGGAGGCGCTGGTGAGAGAGCGAGACCGGCTTCGTCATCTCGAGACGCTCCGCCGCGCCGCGGCGGCCGCGGTGATGGCGGTATCGCCTGAGGCGGACGGTGGGCTGACCGACCTGCTCGCCGACGGGGCGCGTGAGCTGGCCGCAGCCGGTTCGATCGATTCCAGTCTGGAGCCGCTCGTCGCCCGAATCGACTCGCTCCGATATGAGGCTGAGGAACTCGGCCGTGAGCTGCGTGACTACATCCTCCGGCTGGAAAGCGATGCGAGTGCTCCTGATGGGGGTGGGCCCCGGCTCGACGAGGTCGAGGACCGTCTCGCGCTGCTGGCCAGGCTTGAGCGCAAGCATGGGGGCACGATCGCCGACGTGCTGAGACATGCCGAGCGGTGCCGGGCCCGGATAGAGGAGCTTGACAACGCCGAGGTGGCGCTGGAGAGCGCCGAACGTGACCTTGCCGACGCCCGGGCAGAGATGGATGCCGTTGCCGCCAAGCTGAGCGAGAACCGCGGCCGGGCGGCCAGAGGACTCTCCAGGTCCGTGCGGGAGCGCCTGGCCGAGCTGGCCATGCCCGACGCCGAATTCGACGTGGAGCTGGCGCAGCGCCCCGACGGATTTGGGCCGCGGGGCGCGACGTGGTGGAGTTCAGGATCTCGGCCAATCCAGGGGTCGCCGCTGCGCCGCTCAAAGAGGTGGCGTCGGGCGGCGAGCTCTCTCGGGTGATGCTGGCGCTGCTCAGCGCCGCGCACGGGGCGCCGGAGGGAGGCGGCGGCCAGGTGCGGCCGTTGCTGGTGTTCGATGAGATCGATGCCGGGATCGGAGGTCATACCGCCCGTTCGGTCGGCGAGCATCTACGTGAGCTCGCTCATTCGCGCCAGATCCTCTGCATCACCCATCTGCCGCAGGTGGCCGCGCTGGCGCAGCGCCACTTCACGATCGCCAAGGATCGAGCCGCGGTCCCGGCAACCACCACCGTTATGGAGCTGGGTGGCGAGACGATCGTGGCGGAGCTGGTGAGGATGCTGGGATCCGAGGAAGACGATCGCGCAGCCAGCCGCCACGCCCGACAGCTGCTGCGCGCGGCCGCGTAGCCGCCCGGCGCGCGCCGCTGTTGAGCGCCCGCGCAGCCGTCCGCCGTCCGTCGCTGTTCACCGGCCGCTTAGCCGCCCGCCGTCCGCCGCGCCCGCTACCGTGGGGCGCGCTAACTTCAACGTGAGGATCCGCGATGCCCACTAGTCAGACACGGTTCATCTTCATCACGGGCGGCGTGGTTTCCTCTCTCGGCAAGGGCATCGCCGCGGCATCGATTGGCCGCCTACTGGTGGCACGCGGGCTCGCAGTCCAGCTGCAGAAGTTCGATCCCTATATCAACGTCGACCCAGGCACGATGTCGCCGTACCAGCACGGCGAGGTGTTCGTCACCGAGGACGGCGCGGAGACTGATTTGGACCTGGGCCACTACGAGCGGTTCACGGACGCCAACACCAGCCGCTCGTCGAACGTCACCGCGGGAGGCATCTACAACACAGTCATCCGTCGCGAGCGGCGTGGCGATTACCTCGGAGCCACCGTCCAGGTCGTTCCCCACATCACCGACGAGATCAAGCACCGGATCCTGCTCATGGCGGAGAGCACCGAGGTCGACTTCGTGATCACCGAAATCGGGGGCACGGTGGGGGACATCGAATCGCTGCCATTTCTGGAGGCGATCCGCCAGTTCCCGGTCGACGTGGGAAGACGCCGCTGCATGTTCATCCACCTCACGTTCGTCCCCTACATCAGCCATGCGGGCGAGCTGAAGACGAAACCCACGCAGCATTCGGTCAACGAGCTGCGGCGCATCGGTATCGCGCCCGACATGCTGCTCTGCCGTTCGGAATCGGCGCTGTCCTCGGAGATCCGCAAGAAGATCGCGCTGTTCGCCAGCCTGCCGGTCGAGGCCGTCGTCTCCGCGCGTGACGTTCCGGACATCTATCAGGTGCCGCTCGTGTTCCGAGCCGAGGGCGTGGACGACTACATCCTTGACGAGCGCTTTGGATTGCAGGCTCCGCCCCCCGACATGGAGGCCTGGGAGTCGATCACCGAGAAGGCCGGCAAGGCGACGCACCCGGTACGGATTGCGCTTGTCGGCAAGTACGTTCAGCTCGAGGACGCCTACCTGTCGGTTGTCGAGGCGCTGAAGCACGCCGCCGTCCATCACGGATGCCGCGTCGACATCGACTGGATCGACTCCGAGTCTGTCGGCGAGGCGGAGGTTGCGTCCAGGTTGCATCGAGCTGACGGAATCCTGATTCCCGGCGGGTTCGGTGGCCGGGGAATCGAAGGGAAGATCAGAGCGGCGCAGATCGCCCGCGAGCGGCGCGTACCGTACCTGGGGATCTGCCTGGGCATGCAGATCGCCGTAGCCGAGTTCGCCCGACATGTGGCCGGCATGGATGGCGCCAACTCCACCGAGTTCGATCCGGAGACGCCGTCCCCCGTCATCGATCTGCTGCCCGAGCAAAAGGAGATCGCGGACCTCGGAGGGACGATGCGGCTGGGAGCGGACCCGGTGAAGCTCCACGAGGACACCGTGATTCGCGAACTCTACGGCGAGCCCGTGATCTATGAGCGCCACCGGCATCGCTACGAGGTCAACAACCACCTGCGGCGCCGGCTCGAGTCCGCCGGTCTCGTATGCTCCGGAACTTCGCCCGATGAACGGCTGGTCGAGGCCATCGAACTGCATTCAGGCGAGCATCCGTTCTTCGTAGCTTCGCAATACCACCCGGAGTTCAAGTCGCGTCCCGAGCGACCCGCGCCACTATTCGATGCGTTTGTTGGCGCGTCTCTCGCTCACTCGCAGGTGCCAAGCACGGAGGCCGAAGGCGAACTCAAGGTCTCGTCGACAAGCTCGTGAGGCGGGCCAGCGTCGGCGAGCGCGAACAGCTCAGCGAGACGTTCGAGACGCTGTGCCGGATTGAGAGCCCTTCAGGGTCGGAGCGGGCATGCGCGGACTGGGTGACGAAAGAGCTCCGGTTGATGGGGCTAGAGGTGGCGGAGGATGACTCGGGGGCGCAAGCCGGGTCGGACGCGGGCAACCTTCTCAGTCGCATCGGCGGCCGAAATGGCAGAACGATTCTGATCTGCGCCCACCTGGACACGGTGCCGCTGGCCGCCCCCATCGAGCCTGTGCTGGTGGACGGCGGTTGGGAGAATCGCGGCGACGGGATCCTGGGCGCCGACAACAAGGCGGCGGTCGCCGTCGCGCTGGAGCTGGCGCGCCGGCTGACGCGCGCCGAGGAGCCCCCGCCTGTGTCGGTTGAGATGCTGTTCACCGTATGTGAGGAGGTGGCGCTGCGCGGAGCCAAGGCGTTCGACACGACGCGGCTGCGCAGCGAGTTCGGCTACGTGTTCGACCATGCCAGCCCCATCGGCGAGATCGTTCTCGCCTCGCCGACCTATTACCGGATTGTCGCCGACGTCCGTGGCCGCGCCGCCCACGCCGGAATCAGGCCCGAAGCCGGACGCAGCGCGATTGCCGCCGCGGCCTCCGGCGTCGCCGCAATGAGGCTCGGCCGGCTCGATCCGGAGACCACCGCCAACGTGGGGCTGATCTCCGGCGGGACGAGTGCGAACGTGGTGCCGGAGCGCTGCCAGGTGGTGACCGAGGCCCGCAGCCTGGATCCGGGACGCGCGGAGGCGCTCACAACCGAGCTGGTGGACCACCTCCAGGATGGCGCCGACCGCGCCGAGTGCGACCTCGACGTGGAGGTTGAGCGGATGTTCGACGGCTACCGCACCCGCGCAAGCGAGCCCCAGGTGGTGCTGGCGGAGGCGGCGCTACAGGCCTGCGGGTATGAGCCAACGCACATCTCCACGGGCGGCGGCTCGGATGCGAACGCGCTCCAGGTCTCGGGTCTGCCATGCACCAACCTCGCCAACGGGACCGAGCGCAACCATCAGCCCGACGAGCGCGTCAGCATCGACGCGCTCGAGGGGATGCTCGACGTGGCGATTGCGCTGGTGGAGAGAGCGGGGGAGGTGCTGAGCGCTTGAGCCGCTTTCGTTCGGTGGAGAGCAGCTCGGAGTGGGAAGGGGCGTTCATCCGCGCAGGCGTCGAGCGGTTTCGCTACGACGACGGCGCCGAGGTCAAGCGGGACAAGGTATGGCACCCGGGGGCGGTGGGCATCTTGGCGTGCGACGACTCTCAGGTCTGGTTGACCCGGCAGCCACGTGAGGCCGCGGGCGCCCAGGCGTCCCTGGAGATCCCTGCGGGCAAGCTGGACGTCCCGGAGGAAGCTCCGTTGGACACCGCCCGGCGTGAGCTGGCCGAGGAGATCGGTAAGCAGGCCAGCTCTTGGAGAGAGCTGTTCTGCTTCTACACGAGCCCTGGATTCAGCGACGAGCGCGTGTGGCTCTACCTCGCCGCCGACCTGGCGGATGCGCCCGGCGAGCACGCCGAAGAGGACGAGCGGATCGAGATCGTGCCGTGGCCCCTCGATCGCCTTCCGCAGGCGATCGCCGAGTGCGAGGACTCCAAGTCGTTGATCGCCCTTCTCTGGCTTGCGGCCCGCTCGCCGTCCGGGCTCGCTTAATCGGGCCGCGCCAGAGTCATCCGGCTGCTTGCGGCCCGCTCGCCGTCCGGGCTCGCTTAATCGGGCCGCGCCAGAGTCATCCGGCTGCTTGCGGCCCAGCTCGCCGTCCTCGGTCGGCTGAAGGAGGCTCCGGCCGGGCCGCGAACTACGCGAAAATGACGATCGAGGCACCCTCCGCCGGGGACGCCCGGACAGTCGACCTGATCCTTGACTTCCTCGGCTACCTCGAAGTTGAGCGCGGGCTGGCTCGCAACACGCTCGAGGCCTACCGCTCGGATCTTCAGCAATATCAGCTGTTCCTGGCCGCTCGCCACCTCGACCCGCTTCAGGTCACGCCCAGGGAGCTGGCTGACTTCATCGCCGAGCTGGCGGGTCGCGGTCATGGGCGCGCGGCCATGGCGCCGGCCTCGCTCCAGCGCAAGATGGCCTGCCTGCGCTCCTTCTACCGCCACTTGCGGCGGGAACAGCTGATCGACCACGACCCCACCACCGAGCTTCGGGCGCCACGCGCCCGCGGCAGGCTACCCCAGGTGCTAAGCCGCGACGAGATTGGCCGGTTACTGGCCCAGCCGACCGGCTCCTCGCCCACCGCGGTGCGAGATCGCGCCCTGTTGGAGACCATGTATGCCTGCGGGCTGCGGGCCTCTGAGGCGATCTCACTGGAGCTCGCTGACCTCGACCTCCAGAGGGCGATCCTGCGGGCGCGCGGCAAGGGCTCGAAGGAGCGGATCGTCCCGATCGGGAGCAAGGCAATTGCCAGCCTGCAGGCGTATCTGGACCGTGGCCGCCCGCGTCTGGTGGGCCTGGCGGATCAGACGAGTGTGTTCGTGAATCACCGCGGAGGGACTCTCTCCCGCCAGGGCCTCTACAAGATCGTGCAGCGCCACGCCAGGACCGCCGGTCTGGACCAACGGATGAGTCCCCACACCCTGCGGCACAGCTTCGCCACGCACCTGCTAAGTGGAGGCTGCGACCTGCGCTCTCTGCAGGAAATGCTGGGACACGCGGATATCGCAACAACGCAGATCTACACGCACCTGTCGGCTGACAGGCTGCGGGACGTGTACTTCGACTCCCATCCCCGGGCCCAGCTGCAAAGCGCCCGGGCGGACGAGAGCGAGGGCTGAGGGCCTCCAGCGCCGGCGCGGATCGGCGCAGGATCAGGCGATCACGCTGAGCTGATGCCAGAATCCGGCCGTGCTGCGCCGTGGGGCGATCCTGTGCCTGCTCGCGATGGCCGGTGCTGGCTGCGGCTACTCCCGAGCTCCGGTGCCTAGCCTGATCACCCCTGTTCGGCCGCAAGGATTTCATCTGGTGAGCTTCCCCGGCACCGGGGTGACGCTGAGCGCTCCGAAGAATTGGATCGCGGTTGGAGGGCGTCCGCCGCTCGTCGCGATGGTTACCTCCGGCGACGCGGTGGTGGCGCTCTGGCGCTACGTGCGCGCCCGGCCGTTGCCGAAGGGACCCGCCCGCATGTCGGCAGCGGTCCGGGCCGTGATCGGTGCACTACGCGGGCGCCAGCCAGACGCCGAGGTGATCCGGGCGAGGATCGTCCACCTGCGCGGCATCAGAGGGATCGAGGTCGACGCGATCGAGCGCATCAACGGGCGGCGGCGACAGGTCCGCTCCACGCATCTGTACACCCACCACGAGGAGATCGTGCTCGAGGAGTATGCGCCTCCTCCAGAGTTTGACTCGGTCGATCGTGCCGTGTTCTCCCCGCTGCGCCGGTCGCTGCGCATAGTGATCGCAAGCTGAGCCGGTGGCCATGTGAGGCGCGCATTCGTGGTCGTGCTCGACGCATGCGGGGTCGGTGCGCTGCCAGACGCCGACCGATACGGGGACGCCGGCGCCAACACCCTGGGCAACCTTGCCCGCGCGGCCGGAGGGCTGAACCTGCCCTGCCTGACTCGGCTTGGACTTGGCCTGGTGACCCCGATCGAGGGGGTCGCGCCAGCGAAGGACCCTGTCCTCCACGGACGGCTTCACGCCCTCGGCCCAGGAAAGGACTCCACGGCGGGTCACTGGGAGCTGATGGGCGTGGTGATGCCACAGCCGCTACCGACGTACCCGGAGGGGTTTCCGGATGACGTTCTGGACCTCATCACGGAGGCCGCGGAAGGGCTCAGGCCACTGTGCAACCGTGCATCGAACGGGATCGAGGCAATCGAGCAGTTCGGATCCGAGCACGTCGAGACAGGCCGGCCGATCGTCTACACGAGCCAAGACTCGGTGCTCCAGGTCGCCGTGCACGTGAACGTGATGGGGCCCGACGGTCTTTACGAGCTCTGCAAGCGGGTGCGCCGTTCGCTGCCGGCAGCGCACGCTGTGGGCCGTGTGATCGCGCGGCCGTTTGCGGGACCGGCAGGAGGGTTCCGGCGCACCGACGGGCGACGGGACTTCTCCGTTCGACCTCCCGCCCGCAGCTACCTTCAGGAGCTTCAGGCGGACGGAATCGAAGTACACACGGTGGGCAAAGCCGGACAGCTGTTCGACGGCGTCGGAGTCGACGAGCAGCATCCTGGGGCAACCAACGCGCGCGCCCTGGTTGAGACCACGGCGCTGATTGAACGGCTCCGCGGTGGCTTCGTGTTCACGAACCTGGTCGAGACCGATCAGGTCTACGGCCACCGTCACGACGTCGCAGGGTTTCACTTCGCGCTGCAGGAGATCGACAGGTTCGTCGCCCGCTGGTTGCAGCTCCTAGGCCCGGACGATCTGCTGGTGTTGACCGCCGATCACGGTTGTGATCCCACTTCGCCCAGGACCGATCACACCCGCGAGCACACGCCCCTGCTTGCCCGCTTCGAGGCTCATCGCGGCCGGCGCCACGACGGGCCCTTGGCCGACGTGGGGGCCAGCGTGCTCGACTGGCTCGCGGGGCGTGATGCTCCCTCGCTGCCGGGGGGATCGTTCATCTAGCCTCTGGAACGGCCATGCCCGAGCTGCCTGAAGTCGAGACGATCCGCCGCCAGCTCGCGCCACAGCTGGAGGGACGGACGATCACCGACGTCGAGATTCTCGATCCGCGGTGGACCCGCCCCGTAGCTCCCGGACCGGTCGAGCAGCGGCTGCGCGGCGCGCTGGTGAAGGAGGTCGGCCGCGCCGGAAAGTACCTCGTCTGGTCGCTTTCGGATGATCAGTATCTGCTGATGCACCTGCGGATGACCGGCAACCTGCTGTTCGACCCGGCGCTCGAGCCGGCGCACACGCGAGTCCGCTTCGAGCTCGACCGATCGAAGCGACTGGCGTACGTCGACCCGCGGCGATTCGGGACCGGGCATGTTGTGGCGGGATCCGGCGAGCGCGACGCCTATCTGTCGGCGCGGCTTGGCGTGGAGCCATTGACGGCTGACTTCACGGCCGCGCACCTGCGCGAGCTGGCGCGAGGCCGCAAGGCTCCGGTGAAGGCATTCGTGTTGGATCAGCGGCGGGTCGCCGGGGTCGGAAACATCTACGCCGACGAGGCGCTCTTCCGCGCGGGGATCCATCCGTTGCGTCCCGCTGGCCGCCTCAGCGGGACCGAGTGGGAACGGCTGCGCCTAGGGATCGAGGACGCACTGGAAGCGGGCATCGACGCCAAGGGCGCCTCGATCGACGACTTCCGGCACCTCGACGGCGCGCGAGGGTCCTTCCAGGATCGATTCATGGTCCACCGCCGGCAAGGCGAGCCGTGCCCTCGCTGTGGCGAGGCGATTCACAAGATCGTGGTGGGTGGCCGCGGAACCTACGTGTGCGAGAAGTGCCAGCCGCGCCCGCGGAGGAGGGCACAGCCTAGGCGAGCGCTAGGCCGCCAGTAGCTCGGTCAGCGAGCCTTCGCGGTCGGCGGCGAGTAGCTCCGCAAACCCGCCGATCGTCTCTCCGTCGATCATCACCTGGGGGAACGAAATCATCCCCGTGACGCGCTGGAGCTCGGAGCGGCCGTCCGGATCGCGTGCCAGATTGATCTCTTTATAAGCGATCCCGCGGCGCTCAAGCAGCGACTTGGCGCTATTGCAGAGCGAGCACCGATCGGTGGTGTAAACGGTGACGTTCCTCATTACTTCAGAAAGTATAGCATGGATTTGCGCCCCTGATGGTGGTCGCATGGCGCCGGCGGCGGCTGGCGGGCCTGGGCACTCAACGCAGTGATCATGCCCGCTCCGCTGAAAACTCAAGCCATCGTGCTGCGCTCGATCCGCTACGGCGAGGCCGACCGGATCCTCCACCTGTACACACCCCACCACGGCCGCGTCGGCGCGATCGCCAAGGGCGCGCGGCGGGCTCGGAGCCGCTTTGGCGCGCGGCTCGAGCCCTTCTTCCACGTGCGGCTGGTCCTACACGAGGGCCGCAGCGACCTGCATACGGTAACCAGCGCCGACACCGTGGCCGCGCATCCGGCCTTGCGCGAGCGCGCTGCGACCCTCGACGCAGCAGCTCGAGCCTGCGACGCGGTGGCGCGGCTGTTCGAAACGTCCGAACCGCACCCCGAGGTGTTCCATCTGCTGGCAAACCAGCTGGCGCTGCTGAGCTCGGACCCTGTCCAGGCCAACCCCGCGAATGGGTTGGCCTTCCGCCTCAAGCTGCTGCTGGCCGCCGGGATCGTGCCCCAGCTTGGCACCTGCACGGCGTGTGGTGAAATCGAGCAGCTGGAAGGGTTCTCCGCTAGCGCCGGCGGAGTGGTGTGTGGCTCGGCGGATTGCGTCTCGGCGGCATTTCCGATCGGCGAGGAGTGCTACCAGTTCCTGGTCGGCGCGCTGGGAAGTCCTCTGGCTCGGACCCCCACGGCATCTGATGTGGCGCTGCGCCAGGCTGAACGCGCCATCACCGAAACCGCCGAGCACCACGCGCACGTGCGACTGCGCCCGCTGCTGAGATGACGTGGTGTCAGAATCGCTCAGGATGAGCGAGCAGCTGCTGAGCACTGAGCATGAGCACCCGGCGGGCCCGGTCGCAGAGGCGTTCGCTTCGCGGCTGCGTGAGCGGGAGGAGCGAGATCTCTCGCCGCGGGCCACGCGCTCATACCCGGCGCAGCGCGCCCAGCCCGAGCCCGACTGCGGGTTGCGGAGCCCGTTCCAGCGTGACCGCGACAGGATCGTGCACAGCAAGGCCTTCCGTCGGCTGAAGCACAAGACCCAGGTGTTCGTGGCCCCCAGTGGAGACCACTACCGCACTCGGCTGACACACACGCTCGAGGTGACCCAGGTCTCCCGCACGGTGGCCCGCGCGCTGGGGCTGAACGAAGACCTGGTCGAGGCCATCGGGCTGGGGCACGACCTGGGACACCCTCCGTTCGGACATATCGGCGAGGATGCACTGGATCGCTGCCTGCGGGAGCGGTTCGGGACCGGGTTCATGCATCACGAGCACTCGCTGCGGGTGGTGGACACTCTCGAGCGCGGCGGGCAGGGGCTCAACCTGACGATGCCGGTGCGCGACGGCATCGTGAGCCACTCGGGCCGGGCGCCTGAGCCTTCTACGCTTGAGGGCAGGATTGTGCGGCTGGTCGATCGTGTGGCTTACATCAACCACGACATCGACGACGCGGTTCGCGCCGGGGTGATTGCCGCTGCCGACCTGCCGTCCGGACCGATCGAGATCCTCGGTCCGACCGGGCCGCGCCGCATCGACGCGCTCGTGCACGACCTGGTGGAAACGTCAGAGGACGCCGGCGAGATCGCACAGGGAGAGGTGTCCGGCCACGCCATGGATCAGCTGCGCGAGTTCATGTTCGAGCGTGTCTACCTGGGGCCTGAGGCCACGCGCGAGCACGCCAAGATCGAGCTGGTGGTCAGGTCGCTGTTCGACCACTACTGCGCCCGCCCCGAGGAGATTCCCGACTCCATTCCCGCCGGCCCGCTCGAGCGCAGGGTGACCGATTGGATAGCGGGCATGACCGACCGCTTCTGTATCGCCTCCTTTGAGGCGCTCAGCGTGCCAGTGGCGTTTGCGCCATGACCCGCTACACGGCCGACTCACGGGATCGCGTTCGTGAGGCGGTCGACATCGTGGCGCTGGTCTCCACCCGAACTGAGCTGCGAAAGGCCGGCGTGGATAGCTACTTCGGCCTATGCCCATTTCATCAGGAGCGAACACCCTCCTTCCACGTGCGGCCCGACGAGAAGCACTACCACTGCTTTGGCTGCCAGGCATCCGGGGACCCATTCGATTTTGTGATGCAGACAGAGGGGCTCGACTTCAAGGGCGCCCTGGAGACGCTGGCCGGGCGGTTCGGCGTCAAGCTTGAGACCGACGCAGAGGACCCGGCCGCGGCGTCCCGTCGCCAGCGCAGGGAGCGCCTGCACGGGCTGCTCGATCGGGCCACGGGCTACTACGCCCGGTATCTGTGGGAATCCGAGGAGGCGTCGCCGGCGCGGCGTTACCTGCTGGGACGCGGCCTGGAGGAACAGGTCTTACGGGACTTCCGAGTCGGCTACGCCCCCAGCGCCTGGGATCGAATCTTGCTGGCATCACGCAGAGCTGGGTTCACCGAGGAGGAGTTGCTGGCAGTAGGCCTCGCGCAGCGCTCGCGGACGGCTCCGGGACGGGTGTATGACCGGTTTCGCGAGCGAATCATGTTTCCCGCCGCCGACCCACGCGGCCGCGTCGTGGGGTTCGGCGCGCGGGCCATGCGTGACAACCAGGCCCCCAAGTACCTCAACACCTCCGACGGCGAGCTCTACCACAAGCGGACGGTCCTGTTCGGGATCGATCTGGCCCGGCCCGCGGCATCGAAAGCCCGCCGGATTGTGCTCGTCGAGGGGTACACGGATGCGCTCGCCCTGCATCAGGCAGGTCTCACCAATGTCGTGGCCATCATGGGCACCTCGCTCACCGAAGAGCAGGTATCGGAGCTCGAACGCGTGGTCGGAACAGAGGGTTCGCTGGAGCTGTGTCTCGACGCAGATCGGGCCGGCCATGAGGCGATGCTGCGTGCCGCACAGCTGGCAGAGAAGCGGAACCTGAGGCTGCGGGTCGTTCCGCTGCCAGAAGGGAGAGACCCCGCGGATCTGATCCAGCAGGAGGGTGGAGATCGCCTGCGTGAATTTGTCGGGGGTTCGGTTCCGTTCGTGGTCTTTCACGTCGAGAGGATTCTCGAGAGGGCCGATGCCGGGAGTGCGGAGGGGCGTGACCGAGCGATAGGGGAGTTGGCTCCTGCGCTCAAGCTCGACGCCTATGCGGGGTCGCTGCGCGAGGAGCTCCCGCGCCAGATCTCCAACCGGCTCGGGCTCTCCGAGGGGCGGCTGAAGGCTTTGCTGGAGGCGGCTCCCGGGCAGGGCGTGGCCAGACCCGTTACGCGCGCTCAGCAGATCGCCGATCCAACAGCGAGAACCGAGCGGGCATTCCTGGCGTTTTGCATCGCGCTGCCGTCGGAGGGACGGCGCGCGCTCCAGGCGATCGACCCCGATCAACATTTCATGACCGAGGGGTTACGCCGGGCCGCTCGGCACCTGGCTGGTCAGACGGAAATTCCGCTGAGCGGGCTGGCACCGGAGGACGAGGAGCTGGCGCGGGTCATGGCCGATCTGGTGCAGCTTGCAGGGCGCGCGGGCGAGGTCACGCCTGAGCAGCTCGAGCAACAGCGCCTACAGCTGGAGCGGACCCGGCTCGAGCGGGCGATTCGCCGCGCGCGCGAGGGGGGTGGTCCGGGAGTCGGCGAGTTGGCCCGCGAGCGTGAACACGTGCTAGGCGAGATCCGCGCCCTCGACGCGCAGATCGAGCGAGCGGTATAGAGGGAGCGTCCTACTCGTACTGGAGCGCCTCGAGCACGTTGAGCCGGGACGCTCGTCGAGCAGGGAAGATGGCCGCCAGGATGCCGGCGACTATCGCTGCGATCACGAACACCACAAGCGTTCCCACCGGAATGGTGAAGGCGGCGTACTTGATCGCGGCGCCCGCCAAGAGCGCAAGCACCACCCCCAGTGGGATCCCAAACGCGGCGCCGAGCAGCGCCGTGATCACGCTCTCGTGTCGGATCATCCGCCGTAGCTGGCGGCGGCTCATCCCCACCGCGCGCAGCATTCCAACCTCCCGTGTCCGCTCGAACACCGTGAGCACCAGCGTGTTGACGATGCCGAACAGGCTCACCAGGATCGAGAGCGAGAGCAGCACGTAGAGCAGGTTGAGCAGCATGTTCAGTCCGCTCAGCTGGTTGTCCTTGAACTGTGACTTGGTCTGGAGCTTTGCGTCCGGGAACGACGCCAGCGCGGCCTTCAGGCGGTCCGTGTTCGCTGGGGTGACCCCGCCCTGGACGTTCACGAACGTAAACAGGTTCTGGGGATCCGGATAGTTGGCGTCAAAGAGGGCTGTGGAGATCGTCACCGGCCCGTACGGAGAAGCGTTCTTTGGGGGGTCCGTGATCCCTCGCACGAACAGGTAGAGCATCGTGCCGCTTGGCGTCTGGACCGACAGGGCCGATCCGACCCGGAGATGATGCTGGTTGGCGAAGTCGCTTGATACGAACGCGCCGTCGCGGCCGAGCTGACTCGGAGTCCGCGGGCCGCCCTCATTCCACTTGATAGCGATCACCTCGTTTACGCTGGAGTCCACGCCGGTGAGGTTGATCCGGTTGCCGAAAGCGCGCGCGTCGCCCGCTCGCACGCTGGACACGATGAGCACCGCAGGCGCGTGCTGCAGGACCCGCGCGGATGCGAGACTGATCGGCGCGAAGTTGTTGCTCGCGGTGACGGCGTAGTTGGCGATGAACACCTGGTTGACGTCGCGCTCGAACCGGGTTCTCAGTCCCGCGGCCAGTGTTCCGACGAACGTGACGAGGGCGAGGCCGATCATCAACGCTGCTGCGGTCGAGGCCGTCCGGGCGGGGTTGCGTGCGGCGTTGCCTCGGGCCAGCACACCTGTGGCTCCCCCGATTCGCGTGGCGGGAAAGCCCAGCACGCGGACCAGCGGAGGCACGAGCTTCGGGGCAAGCATGGCCACTCCGAGAAACAACACAAGTGCGCCGAGCCCGACCGCAAGCAGCCGCTGCGCGGTGGACAGGCTTGAGACGAACAGGCCCACCAGCAGCAACGCCGTTGCCACGATGACCGTGCCGTAGGCCGCCTGCGAGCTGAAGCGCGCGAACCGGGACGGCGGCAGCAGAGCGCCCTCGCGCACTGCCGCGATTGGAGGCACGCGGGTGGCACGAAGCGCAGGTCGCAGTGCAGCCAGCAGCGTGATCAGTATCCCCACGGCCAATGAGACAGCCACCGTGCGGCCCTTGAAGACCGTCCCCGTCTGGGGCAGGTCGATACCGAAGGAGACGAACAGAGCGTTCAGTCCCTTGGCCAGACCGAACCCCAAGAACAGGCCAACCACGGAGGCCAGAGTGCCGATCACCAGCGCCTCGAGCATCACCGAACCGAGGACCTGGCGCCGGGTCGCACCGACCGTACGGAGCGTCGCCAGCTCGCGGGTTCGCTGGGCGATAGTGATCGACAACGTGTTGGCGATCACAAAACTCCCGACGAACAGCGCGATCCCGCCGAACGCCAGTAGGAAGTCCTGGAAGATCGTGATGAACGAGCTGGTGTCTTTCGTGGCCTGCTGGGCTTGCTGCTGTGCCGTTCTCACCTGACTCGACGGAGGGAGCAGCGGGCCGATCGCCTGGACCAATTGCTTTGGCGGGACGCCGGATGCGGCGGCCACAGCGATCTGGTCCAGCCTGCCCTGCTTGTTGAACAGCCGCTGCGCCGTGGGCAACGTGAAGATCGCCATCGATGCCCCGCCCAGCGATGAGACGCCCGCGAACTTGACCGTCCCCACGATCCTGAACCGCTCCACCGGGCCCCTGGCGATCACTCCGATCTCCTGACCGTCTCTGAAGTTCTGCCTGCTTGCCGTCGCGGCGTCGATGTCCACCTGATCGGGCGACGCAGGCCACGTTCCACGGGTCAGCGTCAAGGGGTTGAAGCGCTGTCCATTGGGGCTGTAGCTGAAGGCAAGACCGGGTGCGCCACCCCGAGAGATGACCTTGCCGTCGCGGCCGACGAGCTGGGCCTGGTCGGCGATGCTGCCTGATGCCTGAGATACCTGTGGCAGATTGCGGATCCGTGTCAGCAGCGATTCCGGGAGCGAGGGCGTCTGGCCGCGCGAGTCGTTCCCGTTTCCGGTGGAGATTGCGCTCTTACCGGTGATCACGGCGTCGGCGTTTTTGTATGCAGCCGAGAACACCGTCGCGAAAGCCGCGCGGATCGTGTCGGTCAGGATGTATGTGCCGCTGACCATCGCGACGCCAAGGACGATGGCGATCGCCGTGAGGCCGGCGCGCAGTTTCCTTCCGAAGAGGCCCTTGAGAGCGACCCGGCTCATGCGTGCAGCTTGCTCATCACCTCGAGCACCTGCTCGCCGGTCGCGTGGCTCAGCTCCTTGACGATGAGGCCGTCGGCGAGGAACAGGATCCGGTCGGCGATCGCCGCCGCGCGGGGGTCGTGCGTGACCATCACCATGGTCTGCTCGTAGGCCTGCGCCGAGTCACGGAGGAGATCAAGAATCTCCCCCGAGGTCTTGGAGTCCAGGTTTCCGGTCGGCTCGTCGGCGAACAGAATCGTCGGCCTCGTCACGAGCGCGCGGGCGATCGCCACGCGCTGCTGCTCACCGCCTGAGAGCTGGGCCGGCCGATGGGTCCTTCGCTGCGAGAGGCCGGTTCTATCCAGCAGACCGTCGAGCCACGCGCCATCCGGATGCCCTCCGGCGATCGACAACGGCAGCAGGATGTTCTCCTGCGCGGTGAGCATCGGCAGCAGGTTGAAGAACTGAAAGACGAAGCCGACGTGCTGGCGGCGCAGCTGCGTGAGGCGAGCGTCGTCGAGGTTTGTGATCTCGATGCCAGAGATCATCACGTTGCCGCTTGTTGGATTGTCGAGGCCGGCAAGGACGTGCATGAGCGTCGACTTGCCCGACCCCGATGGACCCATAACGGCCAGCAGCTCGCCGCGGCCAACTCTCAAGGACACGCCGCGCAGCGCGTCTACCGCGGTGCTGCCCTCGCCGTATCGGCGGACGACGTCCTCGGCGACCACGGCCGCGCCCTCACGCGCGGCGCTTGCCGGAGCGGTCATGTGCGTAGTCGGACTGGCTGGGTCGGCCATAGATCCCTTCCCGCGAGAGCCCCTTTCTGCGCTCCGATCGTACCGCAGCAGGCGGATCGAGATTGAGGCGTGGGCTACGGGTTCACCGGTGGTCGTCTCATCAAAAGAAGCACGGACAGGAGCAACTCTGCGACCGTGAAGGCGATCAGGATTCCGGCGACCACGGCCGGCCTCACCGAGAAGAAGCTGTTGTCGAAGCCGAGAATGGCCGAGTTGTCACTGCCCGCTAGCCGCTCTGCAATGCGGGCGGCCGAACCGAGGCCGGCGAATGACCACCTTCCATAGACCACGTTGGCGATCCCAGCCACAACCCCTGGCATCTGCGCGAGTGGAATCAAGCCACCTGCCAGGAGCAGCTGGGGCATCAACAGCAGTGGGACCGCGCCGGCCGCTTGGTCGACGTTGCGTGCCGCACAGGACACCGCGAGCCCCATTCCGGCGCTCGCCCATGCGGTGAGGAGCGCGATCACGAACAGCTCGACGACGCCATTGGCGCCGATGCTGAGCGGACGCAGACCCTCGACCACCAGCGTCAGCAGCAGGACCTGGGCGAAATTGAGCGCGAACAGGACCAGAGCCTTGGCCAGGACGTACGCGTCCAGACGGATGCCAACGTCGAACTCGCGCTCGACGAGACCGCGCTCCTTCACGACCTCCCGGCTCGCCGACGCCACGCCTAGCCAGATGGCGCCGGTCATCAGCAGGAAGACGAGCTCGATCGCGTCGATGGGTGAGGCGCCAGGGGACAGGCCTCCGGCATGGAAGACGACGGCTATCAGCAAGCCGATCACCGGCGCCTGCAACAAGAGGACCGCCAGCGTCCGTCGATCACGCGTGAACGTCCGCATGTAACGGCTTGTCATGACGCGGAGTTCGAGCAGGAACGGCCGGGTCAATCGCGGTGGCGCTCCGAGGGCAGGAGCCGCCGCCGCTCCGCCGGGGGCGCCGGCTGATCCGGCCCGAGGCATCGTCATCAGCGCAGAGGCCGGATTGGGCGTGGGGAGGACGGCACCCTCGGTGCCAGCATCTGCGGCGGTGCCGTCCGCGGCTGCGCCGGGATCAGAGGCCACGGCCGCAAGGTGCGCACGCGCCCCAAAGGAATCACCGCGGTACGCCCGCCTGCCTTTCTGAAGAATCGCGACCTCATCGCACAGGTCGAGGCTTGCCGTGGCATGGGTGGCGACAAGGACGGCGCGGCCGTGGTCTGCGAGGCGACGGAACAGCTGCATCAGGCGGAGCTCGAGCACCGCGTCCAGCCCGCTTGTCGGCTCGTCGAGCAGCAGCACTGGTGGATCGCCCACCAGCTCGAGGCCGCAGGCGGCCCGGCGCCTCTGACCGCCCGAGAGGCTTCGAATCAGCGAGTCGGCCTGGGGAACCAGATCCAGCTCGTCGAGAACCCTGTCGACCCGCGCCGTGATGTCGGCGTCAGGCGCGAGACGCAGCGACGCCGCGTAGTGAAACGCCTCGCGTGCGGTCAGCCGATCGTGGACGCTCTCCCGCTGCGGCACATAGCCGAGCGCATGCACGACCGACGGGGTCGGTGCCCCAGCCCACGCGGCGTCACCGGCGGTCGGCTCCGCCAGACCCGCGAGGACGCGGATCAACGTCGATTTACCCGAGCCGCTCGCGCCCATCAGCGCAACCAGCGACCCCGGCTTCACCTCGAGTGAAACTGGCCCCAGAATCAGCGCGTCATCGTCGACGCGCACCTCCACATCCCTCGCAACCAGCACGCCGCCAGCCTAACGGCGCCTCGTGGCGTTGACGCATCTCCCAGTAGCGAGACCCCGTGGAGTCCGTCCGCGCCCCGTGCAAACGTACGTTCGTGTGACGAGTGGGAGGAGGAAAGATGGAGAAGCAATCACTCGAGCAACTGCTGGCACACGGAGTCGCGTAGCCAAGCGACGGCGCCGAGTGAAGGCGATACTCGTACGCGAGTCACGCGGAAGGTGCGTCCTTTGCGGATACGACCGCGATGCCAGTGCGCTCCATTTCCATCATGTCCAGCCCGACGAGAAGAGTTTGACGTGAGCCGACACGGCGTCACCTACAGCCTTGAAGCAGCGCGTGCAGAGGCCCGGAAATGCGTGCTGTTGTGCTCCAACTGTCATGCGGAGGTCGAAAACGGAGTCACGACACTGCCGCTAGAGTTTCCGACGGTGGACTGGCACTAATCGACTGCCATCCAGTAATTCAAAGCACCTTATCCGGGGTAGCTCAATGGCAGAGCGTTCGGCTGTTAACCGAAATGTTGTGGGTTCGAGTCCCACCCCCGGAGCTATTACCAAGATCCCCCAGAGCTATCCCGCACAACTAGGATTGACCTGATGAAGCTCTACGTCTGCTACGGCACGTGGAAGCCCGCCCCCCGGCCCGGCGGGCATCCGTGCGGCACCGCCTACCACGCGCTCAAGGACGCGGGATATCAGCCCGAGGTCAAGCGCGTCTACGGGCTCGGTGCGCTCCCCGACTTCCTGCAGCCTCCAGGCCGCCGGGAGGTCAAGCGGCTCACCGGGAACTATTGGGTTCCCTTGCTCATAAAGGATGACGACAGCTGGATCCAGGGCTCAAGCGAGATCGCCGACTGGGCTCGCTCCAACCCTGCGCCGGCGGCGAATCCAACCGCGGCCGTCAACTGATGCCTCGGCCGGCGAGCATCGCCGAGCTCGAGGACTGGGAGCGCAACGGAGCCACGTGGCGCGCGGTGGAGATCTCCGACCGCCGCACAGTGGTGGAGCTCTGCACCTGCTCGGGTGAGCTGATGGACGTCGTTGAGAGCGAGGACCCCGAGCTGATCGAGTTCGTTCGCACTCACGAGGTGGACTGACCGAGCTTCTCCACCAGCTCGGCCGCGCGGCCGGCACCATTATGGCCGGCGGCCCATTGCGCAAGGGCTCGCGCCCGGTCCGCCAGCTCGGTATCTGCCAGCGCTTGCCGCACGGCCATCCGCACAGTCAGCGGGCTGAGCAACCGCCACGGAAGCCGGATTCCCACTCCTGCCCAATCGGCCCGGGCGGCGTTCTCGGCCATATCGCCCGCGTGGGGCACCGCCAGCACCGGGGAGCCGCTGGCGAGCGCGCGCACCATCGTCCCGTGTCCGGCATGGCAGACCACCAGGGCGCACCCCGGCATCGTGCGTGAGTAGGAGACCCACTCAACCAGCCGTGCGTTCGCCGGCACCGGCACGGGGCGGTCGAGTGCGCGGCGGTTCCAGGTGGCCAGCAGCCGCAACGGCTGATCACGCAGGCCGGCGACCGAAGCGCGCAGCAACCGGTGCTGGGGATCCTGCGCAGTTGACGGCGCAACCAGCACCAGCGGCTCGTCTCCCGGCGGCGGCTCCACTTCGTGATACGGCGGCTCCCACATCAGCGGCCCCACCACGTGGACGTGTGCCGGCCAATCCCGGGGGTACTCAAGCTGCGGGAACGTACCCACGATGCACAGGCGCTCGCTCAAGCCGCCGTGAAGTCGCTCCACTGCGGGTAGGCCCAGCCGGGACCGGGTGTCGTTGAGCTCTCGGCGCCCGCGACGCAGGCCCGCCTGAAGCAAGGGGTCAAGCCACGTCCACGCTCGCCGGCCGCCGCGCGTCCGCGCGAGCCGCGCTCCGAACGCGTATGGGGGAAATCCAGGCGCGCCCACCGGGTAGACGTGCGGGATCAAGGTGGCCACGGGCACTCCCTCGAGCTCGGCGGCCAGGGCCGGAGCGAGGGTGAGGATGTCGTGGACCACGACGTCTGGCCCGCACTCGACCACCGACGGCCGCGTCTTTGCAGTCGCAAGCACGACTGCCTCGTACGGAAGCAGCGGCCGCTCCCGCGTGGGGAACACCGGGTACTCAGGTGCAGGCACAAAACGCATGCCAGCTGACTCCACGTGCGATCGCCAGCGCTCCCAGGTTTCCAGCGTTACCTGGTGGCCGCGCGCCACCAGTCGCTCGCCGAGCGCCAGCATCGGGAACGCGTGTCCCGGGTCGCCGAAGGCACCCAGGAAGATCCGCAGCGCGCCCGACGGGGCGGGGGCGCCGCCCCGCAGCGCCCCCGACGGGGCAGGAGCACCGCCGTGCAGCAGCGCCCCCGGGCCCTCGCTCAACCGGCCAGCTCGGCCACCGCCCGCAGCTGCTCGATCCGGTCGTCGGCGCTGAACGCCATCGGGGAGACCATCAGCGTGCCCACTCCGGCATCCCGGAAAGCGCCCAGGCGGTCGTGGACCACGTCGCGCGGGCCACACAGCGTGACCATGTCGATCAGTTCGACCGGGATCGCCGCGGCGGCCTCATCTTTCTTGCCCTCCAGGTACAGGTCCTGGATCTCCTTGGCGGCGTCCTCGAAGCCGTAGCGCTGCATGACGCGGTTGTAGAAGTTCTGCTCACGCGAGCCCATCCCACCGACGTACAGAGCAAGCACCGGGCGCATCAGGTCCCGCGCGGCGTCCCGGTCATCGGAGATGTAGGCCTGAACGGTGGGCGCGATCTCGAAGCCGTCCAGCGACCGTCCCGCGCGGGCGGCGCCCTCCTCCAGCAGCTTTCTGAACTCCGCCACGTGCTCAGGGGAGAAGAAGGTCGGGATCCAGCCGTCTGCTATCTCCCCGGCAAGTGCCGTGTTCTTCGGGCCGATCGCCGCGAGGAAGATCGGGATCCGCTCCTGAACCGGCGAGATCATCAGCTTCAGCGCCTTGCCCGGCCCGTCAGGCAGAGGCAGCTCAAGCGTCTCACCCTGAACTCCAGGCGCTCGCGGGCGAGCGCCTTCCGCACCACAGCCACGTATTCCCGTGTGCGTTGAAGCTGGCGAGCGAAGCGCTGGCCGTGCCAGCCCTCGGCAACCTGTGGGCCCGACGACCCTATCCCCAGCAGCATCCTTCCGCCTGAGAGCTGATCGATCGTGGCGGCGGTCATCGCGGTGAGGCCCGGGCTGCGGCCGGGCATCTGGAAGATGGCCGAGCCCAGCTTGATCTTGGTCGTCTGAGCGGCTAGCCAGGCCAGCACGGTGGCGGCGTCCGAGCCGTAAGCCTCCGCCGACCAGACGGAGTCGTAACCGAGGCGCTCGGCTTCCTGAACGACTCTCAGCTGATCGTCCGCTCCCATCCCGAGACCCCAGTACCCCACGTTCACACCGAGCTTCATCTGCAAGTTTCCTTTCGTGGCGAGGACTTCGCTTGTGGGGCCCGACGAGCGCCATTAGAGTCGGCCGGCCGCCGAGCGGGAAGCGGTGAACCCTATGCGAACACGACGCCGCGCGACGATCGAAGACCTCCGGCTGGCCATTGACTGCCTGCCGCCGAACACCCGCACGGCGATGCTCGACGGCATCGGCACCAACCCGATCATCGCGGGCGCATATACCGACCGGCACGGCATCTGCCCGATGCTGGCGGCCCACAGAGCCGGCGGACGAACCAACCTGATCGCTTTCGCCCGCGCCTGGGACCGGTTCGCCTTCGGGGGCGCCCGGGTGAGCAAACCACGCCCGGCGACGGCAAGGGAACTTCTCATCCTCAAGACGCATCTCGAGGCCAGCCTCCTGGAGGAGGAGATGCCCCGGGACGAGCTTGGTCGCGCAATCGCAGAGCACAGCGAGCTGAAACGGAGCAGGCGCAACCGCCCGGGTGACCCAGACCGCAGCCGTGAGCTGCGCAAGCGCCCCGGATGGGCCTGGACGCGAGTCGTGCGCCGGATCGAGGACTACGAACGGGCGCTCGAGCAGGTTCGCGCGGCAAGCCCCTCCGAGGACGAGCGGCCCGCCGTCCACGCGTAAGGGCGGCGTAGCGGCCCGCGCGTAAGAGCGGCCTAGCGGCCCGCGCGCAGCGGCCCCTGCCACCCGAACGTAGCACCCTCGATACTTCAGGCGTGAAGGAAAGCGAACGCCGAACGAGCTCGGTGGAGCTGCTCTGGGACCTGGTGTTCGTCTTTGCGATCACCCAGGTCACGACGCTCCTTTCGCGCCACCTCGACTGGGGCGGCTTCGGCAAATCGATGCTGATGCTGGCCCTGGTGTGGTGGGCGTGGTCGGCGTTCGTGTGGGCGGCCAATGCCCAGGAGGATGACTCGCGGAGCTTGCGGCTGGCCCTGCTCGCCGCAGGTGGGTGCATCTTCGTCACTGGACTCTCGGTGCCGCAGGCGTTCGGCTCCGACTCGGTCCTGTTCGCCGTCAGCTACTCGCTGGTCCGCTTCCTCCACCTTGGGCTGTACGCCGACGCGTCCCGAAGGGGCAACGCTGCGTGGTCGGCGATCGCGGGTTTCACGGTGACCGTGGTCGCAGGGATGGTGCTGCTGATCGTGGGCGCAGTGCTCGAGGGTGCCGCGCGAATAGCGCTCTGGTCGGTCGCGGTGGCGATCGACTACGCGGGCCCGGGCTGGCTGACCCGCGCTCGGCTGAGAGGCCTTCAGCAGGTGGCGGTTGCCCACTTCGCCGAGCGCTATGCGCTGTTCGTGATCATCTGCTTGGGCGAGTCGATCGTGGCCATCGGCGTCGGCGCCGGAACGAGCCACCCCAAGCTGACAGCCGGGCTCGTCGCGGTGGTGTCGCTCGGCCTCTTGACCACCGTGGGGATGTGGTGGACGTACTTCGACCGTCTCTCGGCTGCAGCCGAGGCCGCGTTGCGGCGTCACCGCGACCCGGTGCTTGCGGCGTCCGACGCCTACAGCTATCTGCACCTGGTGATCGTCGCGGGAATCATCGTATTTGCAGCGGGGATCAGGCTCCTGGAACGCGACGTGTCGGCGGCGCCTGGCGAGGCCGTGCGCCTGACGGTGTGCGGCGGAGTGGCCGCGTACCTGGTCGGAAGCGTGCTGTTCGCGTCGCGTCTTGCCCTGCAGGTCAGTGCGGCGAAGGTCGCCGTGGCGGCTGCGCTGCTGCTCGTGTTTGCCGTCAGTGGCTCGCTTGCCGCCTGGTCGCTCACCGCGGTGATCGCTGGGCTGCTGGCGGTGCTGTGCGCCGTCGAGACGATGCAGAGCCCGCGGCCGATCCGCCCGTGAGCCTCACGGTGTCAGAGCGGCACCGGACGGGAAGCCCACCTGCGAGGATTCACACGATGAGCATCGGAACCAAGCTCGAGCTCTGTGGCGCCGTGGAGACGGCGTATGAGGCGGTGCTTACCCCACAGGCGCTCGAGTTCGTAGCCGAACTGCAGCGGCATTTCGGTCCCCGGCGCCGGGAGCTGCTTCGGGAGCGGCTTCAGAGGCGCCAGCGGCTGCGAGACGGCGAGCTCTTCGATTTCCTGGCGGATACAGAAGAGGTTCGTCGCGCCGATTGGAACGTTGCCCCGCCGCCCCGCGATCTCCAGCAACGCTGGGTGGAGATCACCGGTCCCACCGATCGCAAGATGATGATCAACGCGCTCAACTCGGGCGCTGACGGATTCATGGCGGACTTCGAGGACGCCAATGCGCCGACCTGGCGAAACATGGTGGAGGGTCAGGTCAACCTGCAGGATGCCGCCAGCGGCACCATCACCTACGCGGGATCAGACGGGCGGCACTACGAGCTCGACGCCAACCCGGCAACCCTCCTCGTGCGGCCCCGGGGCTGGCATCTCAGCGAGCGTCACCTCCTGGTCGACGGCGAGCCAACCTCGGGTTCTCTGTTCGACTTCGGGCTCTTCTTCTTCCACTGCTCGCGTCAGCTTCTTGCCAGTGGGTCCGGGCCGTACTTCTACCTCCCCAAGATTGAGTCCCATCTCGAGGCGCGGCTCTGGAACGACGTATTCGCGTTCGCCGAGAAGGCCGCCGACATGTCGACGGGGACGATCCGCGCAACCGTGCTGATCGAGACGCTCCCCGCCGCATTCCAGATGGACGAGATTCTGTACGAGCTGCGTGAGCACTCAGCCGGCCTGAACGCAGGGCGCTGGGACTACATCTTCTCGTCGATCAAGTGCTTTGCCGACAGAGCTGACATGGTGCTTCCAGATCGCAGCGAGGTCACCATGACCGTGCCCTTCATGCGGGCTTACACGGAGCTCCTGGCGGCGACCTGCCATCGCCGCGGGGCTCACGCCATGGGTGGGATGGCAGCGTTCATCCCCTCGCGCCGGGATCCAGAGATGAACGAGCAGGCGTTTGCCGGCGTGCGGGCGGATAAGGAACGCGAGGTCGCCCAGGGATACGACGGTACCTGGGTGGCCCACCCGGACCTCGTGCCGGTGGCTCGCGAGGTGTTCGAGCGAGGCCTCGGCGGAGCTCCCAACCAGCTGGACCGCCGGCGAGACGGCGTGAGCGTGACCCCCGGGCAGCTTCAGGATCTCTCGTCGACGCCCGGCGAGGTCACCGAGACCGGGCTCCGCACCAACGTCAACGTCGGCTTCCAATACCTGTCGTTCTGGCTCAGCGGCCGGGGCGCGGCTGCCATCAACTCGCTGATGGAGGATGCCGCCACGGCCGAGATCTCCCGCACCCAGATCTGGCAGTGGGTTCGCCACGGGGTGACCCTCAAAGACGGGCGGACGGTCACGCCGGAGCTGGTCCACCAGGTAATCGACCAGGAGACGGACAAAATCCGCCAGGCGGTGGGCGAGGACACCTGGAAGGCGGGGCGCCCGATCGAGACCCGCGAGATCTTCGAGCGGGTCGCGCTTTCCGAGGAGCTGATCGAGTTCCTGACCATTCCCGCCTACGAATACCTACCGTGACCTCCCACGCTTCACAGCACAACCTGGCCGCGCTGGCGGAGCGCTCGTTCGAGCGGAAGGGCGACTACGAGGCGCTTCTGTTCGAAGGCCGCTGGTACCGCAGCGGCGAGCTGTTCGATCGTGCACGCCGGCTAGCGGCCGGGCTGTCGGAGCTGGGGGTCTCGCCCGGCCAGCGCGTGGTCGTGACGATGGCCAACTCGCCGGAGGTGGGGATCGTCTACCAGGCGTTGTGGCGCGCCGGAGCAGTGGTGACCCCCGCGAGCTTCCTGCTGTCCGGGTCTGAGCTCCGGCACGTGATCACCAACGCCGAGGCGTCTGCGGTGATTACGACGCCGGAGTTCGCCGAGAAGGTCGAGGAGTCCGCGTCCGGAGTGGAGAGCGTCGAGCACCTGATCTCGACCGGCCAGGTTGAGGGCTTCACTCGTACGGAAGACCTCGAGCGGGCGACTGCAGGCTCGATCGTGCCGCGCAGCGCAGACGAGCTTGCCGCCGTGCTCTACACCGGTGGGACCACGGGACAGGCCAAGGGCGTGATGCTCACCCACGCCAACCTCGACTACGCCGGTCAGGCCGCCCAGACCGCGGGACACGTCCCCGGGATCGTCCGGTCGCTGTCGACGCTGCCGCTTTCGCACTCCTACGGACTTCTGGTGACGATTGCCGGCATGCACCTACCAGAGCGGGGAGTGGCGGTGCTCCTGCGCTGGTTCGATCCCAAGGTCTTCTTGTCGATGATCGAGGAGCACGAGCTCCAGCAAAGCGCGGTCGTCCCCTCGATGCTCCAGATCCTGCTGTCCCAGCCGCTCGAGGAGCACGATCTCAGCTCGCTGCGCTATGTGTCCTCAGGAGGCGCACCCCTTGCTCCCCAGGTCGCTGAAGCATTCGTGCGCCGCGTCCCCTCGGTCACGATCCGCCAGGGTTACGGGCTGACCGAGTCCGCCGCGCTGATCGCCACGAACCCCGTGGGCCGCGAGAAGCCGGGCTCGGTGGGCATGCCCGTACCGGGCACCGACGTGCAAATCCTGGATGAGGACATGCGCCCGCTGCCCGCTGGCGAGGTCGGTGAGATCTGCGCCCGCTCCCCCGGGGTGATGCGCGGCTACTGGCGCTCCCCGGATGCCACGGAGGAGGCCCTGCGCGATGGCTGGCTGCACACGGGGGACCTGGGCTACCTCGACGGGGAGGGCTATCTGTTCATCGTCGATCGCAAAAAAGACCTGATCATCCGGGGCGGCTTCAACGTGTATCCGCGGGACGTCGAGGACGCGCTGCTGGAGCATCCGGCGATCGAGCGCGCTGGGGTGATCGGAAGACCTGCGGAGGTCCACGGGGAGGAGGTCGTGGCGTTCGTCTCGCTGCGCCCAGGGGCCCAGGCCACGTCCGAGGAGCTGGTGCAATGGGGCCGGGAGCGGATCGGTGGCTACAAATACCCCCGCGAGGTCCACGTGGTGGACGAGGTCCCGCTGACCGGCGTGGGGAAGGTGGATCGCAAGGCGCTGCGCGTAGCGCTGGGGGAGCTGTCCAGCCAGCCCGCCTGAGCAGCGCCCGACGTCCCGTAGCCCCGGCACGCCCGCACCGCCGCGTCCCGGCAGAGGCTATGACGTGGCCCTGCCAGGATTCGAACCTGGGCGCGACCGGTTATGAGCCGGCTGCTCTACCACTGAGCTACAGGGCCTAACATCGCCAAGCTACCAGCGGGTCTTGTAGCCTGATGGCGATGGCGCACTCGGATGCCCTGGGACAGACCCTTGCGCTGATCGCAACTTTCGGCGGCATCGGCGTACTCGTGAACGTGCTCGTCATCTACATCGTCGGGCAGGTGTTCGCGGAGCGCAGGCAAAACCAGGAAGGGGATCAGCCCACTTCCTGAAGGAAGCCCGCGTGCAGGCGTCGAATGACTGGCCTGCCGATGAAGCAAACCGTCAGCTCCACCCCCGGCACGGAATCGAGCCCCAGCGCGGCGGATTCTCCGACGCGTCAGGCCCTATCCACGTACATCCGCTCGCGCTTTGAGGAGTTCTCCCGCTCGCAGAAGGACGTCGCCCAATACATCGTCGATCACCTCGACGAGGCCGCGTTTCAGACCGCCGAGGAACTGGCCAAACGCGCCAGCACATCTTCGAGCACCGTAGTGCGCTTCTCCCAGGCGCTGGGGTTCGAGGGTTTCCCCGAGCTCCAGCAGGCGGCCCGCGACGAATATCGCCGCAGGTCGCCCTCGGGCGGTGCAATCGCCGCGGCGGCGCCGCTGTTCTCGCTCGATCACACCGAATTCGAGGGGGCGTTGGCGGCAGACCACGTGAACGTGGAGGACACGGCCCACAAGCTCTCACGTTCGGCAGTGGAGACAGCGATCGATGCGATCGTCTCAGCCGAGAGGATCGTGATCGCGGGGACCGACCAGATGGCGTTCTTCGCCAGCTACCTCAGGCACTTGTTGATGCTGCTTGACCTGCGAGCCGAGATCGTGGCCAGCCCCTCCCAGGAAGCGCTCGGGCGGTTGAGCCGGATCGACGAGGACACGCTCGTCATCGGCCTCTCGGCCGGCCGGCCCCATCCGCTGATTACGCGAACCATGAAGCTGGCCCGTCATCGCAAGGCCCCGACGATGGCGATCACCGACGCGACGCTCTCCGAGGTGGCAAGGCTGGCGCGGATTCGCCTGTACTACTCATCGAACACGCCGGCTTTCGTGCGCTCCCACACCGCGCTGCTCTCGCTGATTCAGGCTCTGGCGTACGGCGTCTACTCACGTGACGCCCAGCAGTACGACGTTCGGATCAAAGCGTTCCGCCTGAAGTGAGCGCCTCGAGGAGCGAGGGTGGGCCGCTCCTCCACCACGATCTCTGTTTCGGCTGCGGACGGACGAACCTGTTCGGGCTGCTCGCCGAGCTCGAGGAGGCTGCCGATGGCAGGGTCCTCGGGCGCTGCTTCATCAAGCAGGACCATCAGGGGCCCGACCAGGGGAACGCTCATCCGGGCGTGATCGTTGCTGCGCTTGTCGAAGCGATGTCGCTGGCCGGCGGGAAGGCCGCGCGCACGCTCCACGTCGAGTTCGAAGCCGCAGCTCCGATCGGTGGATTCCTCGAGCTCGAGGCCTCCCGAGAAAGCGCCATCGCCTCGGTGCATGGCCAGACCGTGGCCCGGGCGCGGGCGAGCTACGGTTAGTGAATGCCCGCGAGCCTCGCGCACCAGATCCTCCAAGAGCACCTGGTCGAGGGAGAGCTCAAACCCGGTAGCCCGATCTCCCTGCGGATGGATCAGGCCTTGCTTCAGGACGCCACCGGGACGATGGCCCTGATGCAGTACGAGGAGCTCGACGTTCCGCGGGTGAAGGTGGATCGAGCGGTTCAGTACGTCGACCACAACGTCGTCCAGCTGGACTACAAGAACCCCGACGACCACCGGATGCTCCAGGCGCTGGCGCGCAAATACGGCCTTCATTTCTCCCGACCCGGCAACGGGATCAGCCACTACATCCACATGGAGCGCTACGGCAAGCCGGGACATATGATGCTCGGCGCCGACTCCCACACGACGCAGGCCGGCTGTCTCGGGATGATTGCGATCGGCGCCGGCGGGCTCGACGTCGCAGTTGTGCTCGGGGGCTACCCGTACGAGATCTCGTGCCCTGAGATCGTCGAGGTACGGCTTGAGGGCACGCTCAGCCGCCCCTGGGTGCAGGCCAAGGACATCATTCTCGAGCTGCTGCGGCGCCTCACCGCCAGCGGCGGGAAGAACAAGGTCTTCGAGTTCACAGGACCCGGCGCGGCCGACCTCAGCGTCCCTGAGCGAGCCACGATCGCGAACATGATCGCCGATCTGGGAGGAACCTCGGGGCTGTTCAAACCGGACGAGAAGACCCGTGATTGGCTGGAGCGACAGGACCGCGGCGACGACTTCGTCGAGATGGCCGCCGAGGAAGGTGCCCAGTACGACGACCGGATAGAGATCGACCTGCGGGAGCTTGGGCCGCTTGTGGCCAAGCCTCACAACCCCGACAACGTTGTGCCGGTGGAGGAGGTGGCCGGAACCGAGATCGCCCAGGTATGCATCGGCTCATCGGTCAACTCGGGCTACAGCGACCTCGCGCTTCCCGGCGCCGTCCTGGCCGACCGCGGGGGCCAGATCGTGCATCCGGACATCACTGCCACGGCAACTCCAGGTTCGCGTCAGATCCTCGCTGCGATCGCTGAGTCCGGCGTCTACAGACAGCTCTCGGACGGAGGCGTACGCATGCTCGAGCCGGTCTGCGGACCATGCGTGGGGATGGGTCAGGCGCCGCCTTCTGACGCCAACTCGCTGCGCACGATGAACCGCAACTTCCCTGGCCGGTCGGGTACGCCCGATGATTCGGTCTACCTCTGCTCGCCGGCGGTTGCCGCGGTCTCGATGCTGACCGGGAAGATCACGGACCCACGCGAGTATGGAGAGCAACCGGAGCTGCTGCCGATGCCGGCGCTGCGGCCTTATGTGGACGACGTCCACATCTTCCCGCCCGCCGACGAGAAGGAGGCGGAGCGGATCGAGGTGCCTCGAGGCCCCAACATCAAGCGCCCGCCCAAGCACACCCCGATGGGCGATTCGATCGAGGCCCGCGTGGCCACCATCCAGCCAGACAACATCTCCACCGGTGACCTGGCCCCCGACGGCGTCGAGGTGATGGCGTACCGCTCAAACGTGCCCGCCATCGCCGAATTCACGTTCCGTCACCGCGATCCGGAGTTTCGCAAGCGGTTGAAGGAGTGGGGTAGCGGGATCATCGTTGCCGGGGAGAATTACGGCCAGGGATCTTCCCGTGAGCACGCGGCGCTGGCGCCGCTCCATCTTGGCGTGAAGGCGGTGATCGCGAAGTCGTTTGCGCGGATCCACCGCCGCAACCTGATCGCGCAGGGGATCGTGGCGCTCACGTTCGATGACGACTCGGACTACGACCGCGCCGAGGTGGGACAGACGTGGGCGCTGTCCAAGCTGCACGAGGAACTCGAGGCGGGCGCCGAGACAATCACCGCGCGGATCGAGGACACGGGCGACGAGCTGAAGCTCCGCCACGACTTCTCACCGCACGAGCGGGAGGTCCTGCTGGCCGGCGGGCTTCTGTCGTATCTGCGAGAGCGGGAGCCTGCCGGAAAGGCTTAGCCCGGTTCAGCGCGGGGCCACCAGCAAAGACTGAATTGCGCGGCCGACGCGTCCACGCTCGTCGTAGAGGACGCTCTCCGCGGTGCCCACGCCGCCCGGGGACAGGAGCGTCCGCGCCTCTAGGCAGATCCACTCGCCGACCGGCTCCCGATCCAGGTAAATCGTGAGGTCGGGATTGATGAACACGTACCGGTCCCAGCTGAGCACCGTGCTGATCCCGTTGCCGAAGTCGGCCGCGGCCGCCAGGCGTTGAAGCGGCGTTGGCTCCTCTCCCGCTAGGAGCGGCACCTTTAGGCGAAACCAGCCGGTGGCCGGTCCGCCGCCAAACCCCCCGGAGACGAAGCGAATCTCGATCGCGGCGGGGAAGAAGGTCGGCTGGTGTGGTGGAGGGGTGGCCGGCAGCCGCTCGGCTCCTTGATCGGGTCCTGAGGGTGGGCCGGGAACCTCGGTCCCGGCCGAGCCATCGAGGTCGGCGCGGCGAACCCGCAGGGCGCGGGCACGGACGATCTCGGTCCCATCGGCGCTCCGCAGCGATCCCTCGAGGAGCTGTACCCGCTTCCCGGGCCGCACCACCTCGGCCTCTAGGAGGAGCCCTTCGAGCGGGACCGGGCGCAGCAGCTCGTAAGTGACTCGCGCCAGCTCCAGTCCATCGAGCGTCGGTAGCTGCTCGAAAGCCCGCATCAGGAGCGCCGCCGGGGCGCCGCCGTGCAGCGCGCCTGGATCCCACGGGCCGCGTGCGATCTCTGTCGGTAGGAACCGACCATTCTCAGACACGAACACGGCGGGCTCGGACACTGAGGCCAGGCTACACTCAGCGCCGTGAGCGAGAACGGCCAGACGCCGCGGGACGAAGCCACTTTCACGGTCAAGGCCGGGCTAGCGGAGATGCTCAAGGGCGGCGTGATCATGGACGTGGTGACGTCCGAGCAGGCCAAGCTCGCCGAAGACGCGGGCGCGGCCGCGGTGATGGCGCTGGAGCGCGTCCCGGCTGACATCCGGCGTGACGGCGGCGTGGCCCGGATGTCCGATCCCGAGATGATCCGCGGGATCCAGGAGGCGGTGACGATCCCGGTGATGGCCAAGGCGCGGATCGGGCACTTTGCCGAGGCGCAGGTTCTGGAGGCGTTGGAGGTCGACTACATAGACGAGTCGGAAGTGTTGACGCCGGCCGACGAGGCCAACCACGTCGACAAGTGGGCGTTCAACATCCCCTTCGTCTGCGGAGCCACCAATCTGGGCGAGGCGTTGCGGCGGATCGGCGAGGGAGCGGCAATGATCCGCTCCAAGGGCGAGGCTGGCACCGGCGACATCGTCGAAGCGGTCCGCCACCTGCGCTTGATCCGCTCGGAGATCCGCGCGGCTGGGAGGCCTCGACGAGTCCGAGCTGGCCACGGCGGCCAAGCAGCTGGCCGCTCCGCTGGACCTCGTGCGGCAGGTCGCCGCCGAGGGCAGGCTGCCTGTGGTGCTCTTCTGCGCCGGCGGCATCGCGACGCCGGCAGACGCCTCGCTGGTCATGCAGCTGGGCGCGGAGGGGGTGTTCGTGGGCTCCGGGATCTTCAAGTCCGAGGATCCCGAGCGCCGGGCGCGGGCGATCGTCGAGGCGACCACGCACTATCAGGATCCGGCTCGCGTCGCCGCCGCGTCGACCGGGCTGGGTCAGCCGATGACGAGCCTCGAAAGCTCCAAGCTCGACGACGAGCAGCTGCTGGCCCCCCGCGGCTGGTAATCACCGTGACGCGCAAGCGGGTCGGCATCCTCGCCCTCCAGGGCGACTTCGAGGCCCACGCCAAGATCATCACCAAGGTCGCGGCCGAACCGGTCGAAGTCAGGGTTCCCGCCGACTTGGACGGTCTGGACGCGCTGATCATCCCGGGTGGCGAGTCGACGGTGATGACGCTTGGGGATCGAGCGAGAGGGTCTTGCCGGCCCCCTCCGCAAGCTGATCGCCTCGGGCAAGCCGGTCCTCGGCACTTGCGCCGGCATGATCCTGCTTGATCGCAGTCATCTCGGCGTGCTCGACATGATACAGACAGGAACGCCTTCGGGCGGCAGGTGCGCTCGTTCGAGGCAGACCTCGAGCTGGCTGGGCTAGACGGCGGACCGCTCCATGCCGTGTTCATCCGCGCGCCATGGGTGAGCGAGGTCGGCCCGGAGGTCGAGGTTCTGGCCGCGGTTGACGACCATCCGGTGGCGGTCAGGCAGGGCCGTACGATCGCTGTCGCCTTCCACCCCGAGCTCACAGCCGATACACGGCTCCACGAGCTCCTGCTTGCGCTCGACGGGCGAGGCTAGCCCGAGGCTCACCGGCTGGCGCTGGACGGGGCCTAGTCCGAGGCCACCGGCTGGCGCGGGCGGCTGGGCGAGGGCCGCCGAACTGGCGCTCGAGCGCCTCCCAGTCGACGTCGCCGCCGGGCCCGGGTGGCGAGGGCTCCGCGGACTCGCCGTCGCCCCTAGGGGAATCCCCCGGCCGGTCCCGCGTGAAAGCCACCCGGCCAACGAGGAGATCGCTATCCCCGAGCAGTAAAGGATCGCGGCGAGGCTGCGGCGGTGCGCAGTGCGGAGACCAGGCCGACGACGTAGAGCAGGATCGCGGCGATCACCAGCGCGCGGAGATCCGCCTGCGGGACCGGCCGCCGTGGCGCCCTGGCAACCGCACTGACGAGTATTCGCCGCGAGTAGCGCGGCCGCCAGCACGAGCTTCCACACGAACGAGGACGTCATCGGATCCTTCCCTACGATGATCGGCCCCTAAGCGGAGCAGTCAAGGCCTGCGCACGATTCCAGACCCTCCAATCACACGACCACGAGCCCGTGGCGGATCGTGTTTTCGCTGACGACCAGGGGCTGAACGAAGTGGCGCAGATACCCGGCGCTCCGGCCTTGGTCCCGTTGCCTGAAACCGGTTGCCCCCGAATGGCTGGCGTCCCACCTTGGCCCCGGTGATGGCGCGATTGACGTACAGGTTGCCCACCGGGCTTCGCCCCACCACCTAACGGATCATGGCGGGTCCCGCGCAAACAAACCGCCGCTCAGCGCGAAGGGGAGGGCGTCGACGATCTCGCAGGCCTCCTCCACGCCGCTCTACCCGCTCGATAGCGAGCAACGGACCGAATATCTCTTGGCCGAGCACCTCAGAATCCCCCGGCAGTTCCACGGCCACAGTCGGGGCGCAGAACCAGCCGCGTTCAGGCACGGGCTCGCGCCGGCCGCGATCCGGCCGCCGGCTGGCCAGAGCGGCGAAGCGCTCGACGCGCTCCTGAGCCGACTGCTCGATCAGCGGCGGCACGTCGGTCCCCAGGTCCTCGGCCGGGCCGACCTGCAGCACTGCGACCGCGCCCGCGACGCGCTCGGTCAACCGGTCCGCCACCGCCTCGTGGGCCAGCACCCGGGAGGCCGCCGAACACTTCTGGCCCGCGTAAGCGAAGGCGGAGGACACGATGGCCGGCACGGCCTCATCCAGGTCGGCATCGGAGTCCACGATCACGCAGTTCTTGCCGCCCAGCTCGGCTATGACCTGCTTGATGTGGCGCTGGCCCTCCACCACCTGGGCGGCCGTGCGAAGGATCTCCAGCCCTACGGCCTGGGAACCCGTGAAGGCGATGGTGTGCACCCCGCGGTGGGCGACCAGCCGCGCCCCCACCGATCCCTTTCCGGGTAGCAGCCCGATTGCCGCACCGGGTACCCCGCCGGCTCGCAGCGCCTGAACCACGCGCAGGGCACACCCCGGTGACTGCTCGGCCGGCTTGAGTAGCACGGTATTGCCGGTAACCAGTGCCGCTGCGGCCATGCCGCAGGGGATGGCCAGAGGAAAGTTCCACGGGGAGATCACCGCTGTCACCCCCCGGGGCCCGTAGCGGAGCTCGTTGCGCTCGCCCGGAGCCTGGATCAGGTCCTGGCCGCCGCCCAGCTCCACAGCACCGCGGCGTAGTACTCCAGGTAGTCGATGGCCTCGCACACGTCGCCGTCGGCTTCGCTCCACGGCTTGGCGCACTCGCGGACCTCCAGGGCGGCCAGCTCCAGGCGTCGCTCGCGCATCCACGCCGCCGCCTCCCGTCAGCGCCTGCGCCCGCTCCAGGACTGGCGTCTCACGCCAGGCGCGCAGACCCTTTTCGGCCACCCGCGCGGCATCATCCACCTCGGGGCCTGTGGCGCCCGCCGCAGCGGCCACGAGCTGGTCGGGCCGACCGGGATCGGTGGAAATGAAGATCCTCGGCGCGGCGCTCGTCCTCACCCACGCACACAGGCACGCTAAGCGGGAGCTCTGCGTCCAGTCGCTCCAGGGCTTGCTCGAGCCGTACCCTCACCGCGGCGCGCCTGAGCTCGAGCACCGGTTCGTTGGCGAAGGCTTCCAGGCTCATGGCGCGGCCAGCAGCTGCTCGAGCGGCACGCCCCCAGCCTGCTCGACAGGAAGCTCTCGTTGGAGGTGTTCTCAAGCAGCCGCCGGACAAGGTAGGCCATCCCGGCCACCAGGTCGCCCACCGGGCAGTAGGCGCGGACCCGGAACCCGCGAGTGGCCAGAGCGTCCTGAAGATCGTCGCCCAGCCCGCGCAGCACCTGCAGCTCGAGATCGCCTTCGCTGCCACCACGCAAGCGGTTATAGGCGATGGCGTGGGAGACGGAACGCAGGTTGTGTGAGGCCACTGCCACCCGGACCGTGGGCCCGGCCTCGAGCAGAACGCGCGTGAGCGCCTCGAAGTTCCGGTCACAGTCGCTCTTGACCTCATACACGGGAGAGGCCAGCCTTCCTGTCGTGCCTCGACCAGCTCGTGGTCCCAATACGCGCCTTTGACCAGCCGTACGGTCAGCGGCAAGGCGCGATCCGGAGGCCGGCCCAGGCCAGGATCGCCTCGAGTTGCGTGGCCGGAGTCACGCAGATATGCCTGGACGACGAGTCCCACCGACGGACCGGACCGAAGGTCTGGCAGCGCGAGCAGCTCCAGCACCAGCTCCATGACCGTCTCCCGCGAATCCAGCGACTCCATGTCGACGTGGATGTGGCAGCCCCCGCCACGGGCCAGAGCAGCAGATCTAGCAACCGTCCCGCGCGTCGCTCCGTCCCGCATCCGGGGCTCTGGCCGCAGCAGCGGCGTCAGCGCGGACACCTTGACCGACACGTTTGTCCGGGGTATGGGCCCGCCGGAGTCCTCCTCCAGAATCGGGCCGGGGTGGCCACCGGCGGGCCGCTCGGTCAGCTGCTCCAGCGCCGTGGAGCACCGCCCGGCGTAGCGATCCGCTTCGCCGGCCGTCACCGTGGCCTCGCCCAGCAGATCGACCGAGTTAGCGACGCCCGTGCTCCCAAAGCTCTCGAGCAGGCCAACGGCGCATGCCGGATCCTCGCCGACGATGAAGCGGTGGGCCATGTGCTTGACCCCGCCGCGGCTGCCGCGGCGCCCAAAACGGGACGGGCGCCCTGGCGTCGGCGATCCGCATCGCCGCCGCGAGGGTAGGCGGAGCCTCAGGCAGTTCGGCCAGGAAGTCCCGCAGATGACGGGCCACGTCATCGAGCGATCGGCAGGCAGGGAACACGTCCACGAACCGAAACAGCGCGGCGCGGAGCTGCCTGTCGTGTGACGCCACCCGCATCGCGCGAGCGTCGAGCGCTTCGACCGGATGCCGAGCGGGTGAGGGGAAAGCGGACGCGATCTCCCGGCCCACGGCCACGATCACCTCCTCTAGCTCCACGCGCCGGCTCTCAGCCAACCGGCTCGAGGCTCCGGGGGAGGCGCGTGCGCACGATCGCCTCCCAGCTCATGTCCGCCGCTCGCTCTGCAGCTTCCGCCTTCCCGCCTCCGCGCAAACCGAACAGGCGCTTCCTGAGCAGGAGGTAGATCACGATGGCCAGGTTGATGAGCAAAGCCGATTACCTTCAGGGCGGTCACGCGTTGACCAGCTCGTAAACCTCCAGTGGCAGCAGGATGGTGGTGGCCACGAACGTCAGGTACTCGGCCCATCGCTTGACGAGCCACAGCCCGACCGCCTCCATGCCCTCGAGCGCCGCGTAGGCCAGGAGCATCAGGCCCCACCTCGCCTAGCGTTCCCGAGCTGCAGCGAAACAGCTTCTGGCACCTCGTGGAGGTAGTCCGTGCTGGTGGTGTTTGGACCGGGCCGCCCGCCACGCCCGCCCTGCAGGTCGGACAGCACCCGGTAGAACTGCCGCGCAGGCATGCTCGTGACTGCGAAGGCGAGCACCGCGATGCCCAGGATTGCCAGCAGCAGGAAGTGGATCACCCGGTCTACCGCGATCAGGCGGAGCACGACCCTGTCCCGCAGCGCCTTGCCCCGCTGCGGGACCTCGATCTCATCGCGCGCGGGAGGATGCTCGCGGGTGGCGACCGGCTGGAACCTGCGAGCGGTCCAGGCGTCGCAACGCAGGCATCGGTACCAGCGCAGCCCGGCCATTTCTCGGGCAAACGCCGCGTCCTGCGCTCGCAGCGTCGCCGCGTCGGTGCCCACCAGGACGTGGCCTTGCAGCCCACAGCTGACCGACTCCCATCCCGATCTTTCGGCGCATGTCAGGCCAGGATGTTGACTGCCCGGGCGAACACGAGTCCGATGGTGATCAGTGCGACCAAGGACTGGGCGGTCATGAGCCATTTGGCTGTGACGTCAGCGGCATCGTGTCCGTGGGGCTGAACGCGGTCGCGTTGGTGAATGAGGTGTAGAGGTAGTCGGTCAAGCCTGGCTTCCAGTCGTGGCGCGCCCAGCGCTGGTCCGCCATCTGCGGGAACATGAAGTCCGGAGGCGACCCCCGCCGTGCTGGCGCGCGCCACCGGTCCGCCACGGTCGAGCTCCCAGTACCACAGTGCGAACAGGAGCACGTTCGTGGCCCACAGAACCACGCCGGAATAGATCAGCTCGGCCGCCGTCCTCTACGCCCCTGTGTAGGAGCAAGTGGACCAGTTCGGCCAGCGAGAAGACGTTGACCGCGCTGACGAGCGCCGATCAGCCCCAGCGCGAACTAACGACGCCACGGGGCGTTTCGCACGGAGGCGGGGTAGACGAGGACCAACACAACCAAAAGCGCCCCTTCAACGCCGGCAGCAGCCACTCCGGGCCTAACGTGAGCCGCTTGGGCAGCGCAACGTCCAGCGCAATCGCGCAGGCCACCACGAGCTGCGGCGCCCAACACGGCGACAGCCGGTCCAGCGCCGAGACCACCCCCGACTTCGGTCGCTCAACGGGTACTCGCCGGGGGACTCCACGTGTGCAGATACTGCCACGAGGCAGCGTCCCGAGCTCAATGCAGGACGTCGAACGTTGGAGACGAAAGAGACGCCCGTGAGACGTTCATTCCTTGCGGCGACCGCGGTCCTCGCGGGTTTGGCCCTCGACGGCTGCGGAGGCTCGAAGAGCTCTTCGACCCATGTTGCCGCTCCGCCGACGACCGCGAGCACCTCCGCCGCAGGCGCCACCACAACCACGGTCACCCGCACCGTGACCACAACGCCATCAGGCATGCCGCTGTGCCGCGCCGCGCAACTTCCCTTTCCTTCCTGGGACAGCAGGGTGCCGCCGGGCATGGCGAGCTCGGCTTCGCGCTGCGCAACACCGGTTCCGCTGCGTGCCACACCTCGGGCTTCCCGGGGATCCTGTGGCTGGATCGCGCCGGCCACGCCCTGCCGACGGTCCCCAAGCACGTGACCACCGACATGGCGGGCAGCGTTCCCGTGGTGTCGCTCACGGTGCCGCCCGGCAAGTCCATGTCGTTCCGGCTGTTCGTAACCCACGGCGCCGTGCCCGGGCTGCCGTGCACAACGGCTTACGGTCTCCAGGTGATCCCGCCCAATGACACCTCGACGCTCCGGGTGTCGATTCCGGACGGCGGCGCTTACGAGTGCCGGGACACGACCGTCTCGCCGCTTCGACCTGACTCGTCCGCCTTCTCTACGGCTTAGCCCACCGCCTCAAAGCGCACAACCTCGCCGTCGACGGCTTCCCGTATGAGTTCGTCGCGAACCAGCAGGTCCATGTGTCCGAGCACCTCTGAGAGGGTCAGGTAAGCCTGCGTCACGGCTATGTTTCCCCACATCTCGAGAGCGATCTCATAGGCGGTCAGGGGCCCCCGCTCGAGCATTCGCAGCATCCTCTCGGCGCGCCGGCGATGGAGCTCCAGTCGCTCGTCGATCAGCGCCACGTGATCGCGGATCGGCTCCCCGTGGCCGGACAGAACGAGTTCGATCGGGAGTTCGCGCGTTGCAGTCAGCGACTCGATGTACCGGATCAGCGCGCGTGGCCTCTCCCCGTCCGTCTGGCCGTCCAACGGCCGCGAGACGAGTGGGTTTGAGGAGATGTGGGCCAGCAGGTGGTCGCCGCCGATCAGGAGCTTGCGCTCGGCGTCCCAGAAGATCGTGTCAGTGGGGCTGTGTCCGGGCCGGTGCATGACCGTGAAGCTCCGGTCTCGCAGCTCCAGCACCTCTCCGTCGCGCAGCGGGCGCGTGATCTGGCCGCTTGAGCCGAACGCCCGGAAGGCGCTGCCGATACCGCCCAGCACCGTAACCATGTCCGCCGGGATGCCGTGCCGGCGCATAACCCCCTGGGAGAAGGCGTCGTCGTCAGCCTGACTCTTGCGGAAGTTCGCCAGGTAGGGACCCAGCAGGTGGAGCGCCGCCACCTCAGCGCCGGACCTGCGGGCGAGGATCTCCAGCAGCCCCAGGTGGTCCATGTGCTGATGGGTGATGACGATGAGCCCGATCTCCTCGACCGCGTGTCCATGGGCGGAGAGTGCCTGTTCGAGCTCATCCAACGACTTGCCCGAGTTGGGGCCCGTATCGACCAGCGTCAGCGGCTGATCCTCGATCAGGTAGCAATTCACGCGGCCGACAGCAAACGGTGTCGGGACCGCCAGCTGGTGGATGCCGGCGGATGCCGCGGCGGCGAACCCTTCCCTGCCGGCCTCGGAGGTCTCCTGCATGCTCAGCTACGGATCACGGTCAGCACTTCGTCCCGTCGCCGCTCCATGTCCTCGCGCGAGCGGAGCGACTCCAGGCACAGCCGGAGCAGCGGCTCGGTGTTCGATGGGCGCACGTTGAAGTGCCAATCGTCATAGTCGATCGACAGGCCGTCCAGCCGCTGCTGCCGCGCGCTGCGGTACTGGGACGCCAGCTCCTCCAGCTTGGCCGCCTGGTCATCGACCTCGGAATTGATCTCCCCGGAGATGAAGTACCGACCGCGGTAGGGCTCGAGCAGCTCCGACATGGTCTGCCCGCGCGCCGACAACAGCTCGAGGATGAGCAGCGCCGGAATTGCGCCGGAGTCGGCGCAGTAGAACTCGTGGAAGTAGTAGTGGCCGGATACCTCGCCTCCGAAAACCGCGCCCTCAGCCCGCATCCGAGTCTTGAAGAATGCATGCCCCACCCGGTTGACCAGCGCCGTCCCGCCGGCGCGCCGGACCGTGTCGTTCACGGCTCGGCTGGCGCGGACGTCGTAGAGGACTGTGCCTCCAGGATTTTTGGAGAGCATCGACTCTGCCAGGAGCGCGGTGAGGAAATCTCCGTCCACGAACATACCCGTCTCGTCGATGAAGAAGCAGCGGTCGGCGTCACCGTCCCATGCGATTCCCAGATCGGCCCCTTGCTCCACAACGGCGCGCATGATCGCTTCCCGGTTCTCTGGAAGGAGCGGGTTTGGCTCGTGGTCGGGAAACTCGCCGTCAGGCTCCCAGTAGGTCTTGACCAGGTCAAGCCCCAGGCGCTCGAGCAGCGGACCAACCACCGGACCCGCCATGCCGTTGCCCCCGTCCACCACCACGCGCAGCGGCCGCACGGACTCCACGTCGATGAAGCGCAGGGCGGCAGCATGAAACTCCTCGTAAAGATCGATCTCCTCCACGTCTCCACCGCCCGGCGGATCGTTCATCCCGCCCTCGACGGCGGCGCGGACATCGCCGATACCGGCATCACCCGACAAGGCGATGGCGCCACGACCCACCAGCTTGACTCCGGTGTAGGGCTTGGGGTTGTGCGACGCGGTGCACATGAGCCCTCCGTCGAGGTCGCGGGACCCGACGAGGTAATAGAGCATCTCGGTTCCGACCTGTCCCGCGTCGAGAACGGTGGCGCCCTCGCCGCACATGCCGCGACAGTAAGCATCGGCCAGCTCGGGTGCGCTCAAGCGCATGTCCCGACCAAGCCCCAGGCGAAGCGCCGACGTAGGCTTGCCCTCGGCGTCCGCGATCACCCGGGCAAACGCCCTCCCGATTTTCTCGGCCAGCGTTGAGTCGATGTCGGAGCCGTACAGCCCGCGGATGTCGTAGGCCTTGAAGATGGCCGGATTGACCGCTACCTCCATGCCGCCGGATCCTACTGAGGCCCCTCGGGCGCCAGCGGGCGCGAGCTGATCGGCCTGGACTGGATAATCCGGCGCGTGAAGAAGCCAACGGTGGTGATCCTCTGCGGCGGTCGCGGAACGCGTCTTCAAGAGGAAGGCCAGGTGCTGCCGAAGCCGCTCGTCGAGATCGGTGGTCGGCCAATCCTGTGGCACGTGATCCAGATCTACCTCGTTCACGGCTTCATGCGCTTCCTGCTCCTGACGGGTTACCGGGGGGATGAAATCGAGGATTTCGTGGCCTCCGAGCGATGGCCGTCCGGCGTCGAGTCTGAACTGCCTGGACACGGGCGAGGACACGCCGACCGGGGGGCGGGTCCAGCGGGCGGTGCCTGCGCTTGACTCCGAGCCGGTCTGTGTGACCTACGCGGATGGGGTTGCCGATCTGGACCTTGAAGCGTTGCTCGGATTCCACTCGAGCCATGACGCTCCGGCCACCATGACCGTGGTACGGCCGCGGCTGCCGTTTGGGATTGCGGACCTGGGCGGCGACGGTGAGGTTCGCGGGTTCGTTGAGAAGCCGGTCTCGGACCATTGGGTGAACGGGGGTTTCTTCTGCTTTGATCGTCCTGCTCTCGAGGCGATTGGCTCCGACAGCGTGTTAGAACGAGAGCCTCTGGAGCACCTGGCCGCCACCGGACAGCTGCGGGCCTTTCGCCATGAGGGATTCTGGGCTTGCATGGATACCTATAAGGACGCGCTCGAGCTAGGTGATCTTTGGGCCCAGGGCCGGGCGCCGTGGAAGGTCTGGGCGTGAGCGATCCGCCTAACGGCCAGAGCTGGTCGGCCAGCCGATCCTGGTCACGGGCGCCCATGGGCTGCTGGGGGCTTGGCTGGTCAAGGCGCTCCTTGGGCACGGCGCTTCGTGGTGACCATTCGCCGCGATGTGCCCGTCGCTCTACGCTCGAGCTGCTTGGCCTGGCGGGCTCCGTGAGCACCGTGCAAGGGGACATCTGCGCAGCCAGGGCCTGTCGAGCGAGCGCTGAACGAATACGAGGTCGGCGGCGTCTTCCACCTGGCGGCTCAGACGATCGTAGGCGCGGCCAACCGTTCGCCGTTATCGACGTTCGAGACGAACATCCGCGGCACCTGGCTGCTGCTCGAGGCGTGCCGGCAGTCCACCAAATCGAACGGGTGGTGGTTGCGTCCTCAGACAAGGCCTATGGGCGCAACAGGAGCTTCCCTACCGCGAAGATCAGCCGTTGCTCGCCCGTATCCCTACGACGTCTCAAAAGCAGCATGCGACATGCTCGCCCGCTCCTACTGGCATACGTTTTCGACTACCAGTGGCGGTGACAAGGTTCGCCAACATCTACGGAGGCGGTGACACCAACCTCTCCCGGCTGATCCCGGAGGCGGTGGGCGCGGCACTGGGTGGCCGGCGACCTGTCGTCCGGTCGGACGGCTCGCCGGAGCGCGATTTCCTCTTCGTGGATGACGCGGTACGTGCCTATCTTGCGATCTGGGATGCGCTCGGCTCAGACCGGGCCCGCGGAGAGGCGTTCAACGCGGGTGGCGGCGCGCCGCACCGGGTGAGCGACGTCATCGCACTGATCTGTGGTCTCGCCGGCACCGATGTGGAACCCGACGTTCGCGGAAGGGGAACGCCGCCTGGCGAAATCGACCGCCAATGGGTTGATTCCACCAAGCTCAGCAAGCTCACCGGATGGCGCGCCGAGGTCCCGCTCGAGGATGGCCTGGCCCGCACGCTTGAGTGGTACAGAGGCCATCCGGAGCTGTGGGAGCACTAGGTCCGTCTTAGACTTCGGAACGATGTCCGGCCACTCCAAATGGCATTCGATCAAGCACAAGAAGGCCGTTGTCGACGCGCGCAGAGGTCAGCAATTCACGAAGCTGGCGCGCGCGATCACGGTTGCGGCTCGCGAGGGTGGAGGGGACCCCGACGGGAACTCCGGCCTCGCTCTGGCGATCCAGAAGGCCAAGGATGCCTCGATGCCCAAGGACAACATCGAGCGGGCAATCGCCAAGGGCACCGGCGAGGGAGCCGATGCCGACCAGATCCAGACCGTCCTGTACGAGGGCTACGGGCCGGGCGGAGTCGCGCTCTTGATCGAGGCTATGACCGACAACCGTAATCGCACGGGAGCCGATGTTCGCCACCTGTTCACCAAATACGGCGGGAACCTAGGCGAGCCCGGCTCGGTGTCGTACCTGTTCGACAAGCGGGGGGTGATCGTCCTCGACGCGTCGCGCTACGACGAAGATGACCTGATGCCGGCAATCGACGCGGGAGCGCTCGATATCTCGCTGGACGACGATGTTTTCGAAGTGATCACCGAACCTGCCTTTCTCGTTTCGGTGCGTCAAGCGCTCGAGCAGGCGGGCGTCGAGATCGAGAGCGCCGAGATCTCGCAGCTGCCAAAGTCGCGCGTGCCGGTCGGCGAGGCGGATGCGACCAAGCTGATGAAGCTGATCGATGAGCTCGAGGACTCCGACGACGTCTCATCGGTCGATGCCAACTTCGATGTTGACTCCGCTGTGCTCGAGCGGATGGCGTCGTAGAGGCTCCACGCCGGGTTTCGCTACCCTCCCGCGCTCGATGAGCAAGCGGATTGCAGCCGCGGTCGCGGCCTTGGGTGTTACGGTCGGGTTGGCGGCCTGCGGCGGGGGCTCCAAGGCGACTGGAGTACAGCTGGCGCCAAGCGGCGGCGCCACCCAAGCTTCCGTTCCCACGACCCCCAAGCCGCCGCCCGCCCTCGCCACGAAGCCGGTGGTGACACCGCCCAAGGGGGCACCACCCAAGAACCTGGTGGTCCGCACGCTCGTGCCCGGCACCGGCAAGACCGTCGCCGCCGGCCAGACGATCACAGTCAACTACGTCGGCGTTCTCTACAAGACCGGAGCGGAATTCGACTCGTCCTGGAAGCGCAACCAGACGTTCACGACCCAGCTCAGCCCCGGCAGCGTCATCCCCGGCTGGGTCAAGGGACTTACCGGGGTCAAGGTCGACTCGCGCGTGGAGCTGATCATTCCGCCGAATCTCGGATACGGCAAAGCCGGTCAGCCACCGACGATCCCCGGGAACTCCACGCTGGTGTTCGTGATCGACGTTCTGTCGGCGCAGTAGCCGCTACTCGGGGAGCCGGCGCGCCCGCCATAGCGGCACCGCGTCGCCGATCCCCTTGAGGCGGTGGCGGCGCGCAAAGCTCCACTCGAACTTGTCCTGCGCCGCATCGTGGATCTCCTGGGTGCACAAAACGCTGCCGGGCCGGGCGACTCCCGTGACGCGGCTTGCGAGGTTGACCGCGGTTCCATACAGATCCCCGGCGCGGGGGATGGCGGATCCGAATGCCACGCCCGCCCGGAGGCTCGGCAGGTCAGCCCGCTCGGCGGCATCGAGCAGGTCAAGGGAGGCCGCTACGAGCCGGTCGGAGTCGGTGCTGGAGAACATGGCTGCATCCCCGATCGTCTTGACCAGTCTCACCCGCGGGCCGGCCACATCGGCGGCCAGGTCCCCGAAGCTTGAGACCACCTCGTCTAGCTCCCCGGGCTCGAGCTCGCCTCCGAGCCTCGTGAAGCCGACGAGGTCGGCGAAGCACACGCCCAGCTCAAGTTCGCCTGCGACCTGTCCCGCTGCCAGCTCGTCGGGACTGATCATCGCCGCCCTCACCCAGTCACGGAGGTGAGCGCGGAAGGCGCCCACCAGGATGGGATCCAGCGCCGGCATGAGTTTCTCGGTCATCTCGGCGAACCGCCATGCCACCTGATCCTCGGTGTCTCCCGGTTCAAGAAACGTCTCGGCAAATGCCGCGGTGGTGGCCCCGCTGACGCGAGCCATTGCCTCGCCCAGCACACGCGTTATCTCCTCGATTGACTTCTCGCTGAAACCGGCATCGAGGACAAGGCGTACGGCGCGGACCATCTCAAGGTCCTCACCGCCGAAGACCTCCTCGTCCGGGCTGGCCTCCGGCAGGCCCAGCCGTCGCCGCAACCGAAGGATCTGCTCGGCGGGCATCCCGGTGCGCTCCTCGACTTCCGCTGCGCTGTAGCGGCCGCTGAGAACTCGGTCCACGGGTAGCAGGGCGAGACGGTTCTCCGCCGCAGCCGTCCGGATGTCGTCAAGCGTGAAGCCCGCGTCTGCCAGGCTTTCCAGGTAGCGGAGCCGCGCCTTTCGCGTCTTTCCGTTCAAGCCGTCGAGCAGCCCGGCAGCCGCAAAATCCATGCCCGGCATACTCTCTGAAAAGCTGAGGGTTCGCTAGCATCCGGCCCCCTCGCGGGCCGCCGCAACGACGCGTTCCGCCCCAGATCCTGCCTACCGCACGCGCCCATGCTTTCGATCCTGATGCCGGTTTACAACGAACGCGAACGCGTTGAACGCGCCATTGATGAGGTGCTTCAGACCGAGCTGATGACCGACTTCGAGCTGATCGTGGTCAATGACGGGTCGACCGACGGGACCCAGGAGATACTGCACAGCAGGGACTGGGACGGCCGGGTGCGATTGTTCGAGCATCCCGAGAACCGAGGTAAGGGCGCCGCCGTACAGACGGCGCTTGCCGAGGCGCAAGGCGAGTATTCGGCGATTTTCGACGCCGATCTCGAGTACGACCCCGGCGACCTTGCTCTGCTGATGCCCCCGTTGATCGACCGCCGCTCCAACGCGTGCTTCGGGGTGCGCGCGTTCGACGGCTACACGAGCCACTCTTTCCTCTATGTCCTGGGCAACAAGGGCGTTACCCTCGCCTGCAACGTCCTGTTCAACGTGTACCTGCACGACATCATGACCATGCACAAGATGATCCGAACAGATCTGTTTCGGAGCTTGGCGCTTCGCTCGCCGGGGTTTGCGATCGAGCCTGAGATCACCGCCCGCCTCGTCCAGCGCCGGGAGCGGATCTTCGAAGTCCCCGTCCACTACCGGGCACGGTCCACCGAGGAGGGCAAGAAGCTGACCGCGCTGGACGGCTTCAGAGTCATCGCCACGCTGCTGCGCTGCCGGTTCGACGGCGGATGATGGAGGTCAATACTCTGGAGCGGGATGCCCGCGCTCCCGGGGTGGCCGAGCATCCGGCGCAGCAGGCCGAGCAACGTTGGCAGACCTGGGTCAGGTCCCCTTTCCTGATCTCCGCCGTCGCCTGCGTGGCGCTGGCGGGACTGTCTGTGGCGCTCCTTCCCACGGTGCCCAGCTATGACCCGTGGTCGTGGGTCGTGTGGGGCAGGGAGGTAGTCGATCCCCACCTCAGCTTCGCCGTGGGAGGCGGCCCATCCTGGAAGCCGCTGCCTGTGATCTTCACCACCGTATTTGGCCTGTTCGGCGGCGCGGCACCGACGCTCTGGGTGGGCGCCGCGCGCGCCGGCGGGCTCCTGGCCCTGCCGGCCGCCTACCGCCTGGCTGCACGCCTGGTTCCCGGTCCGCGCTGGGCGGGCGCCGCAGCGGGATTGACCGCGGCGGCCGCGATCGTCCTCACCCAGGAGTGGTTCTACTACATGTATCGCGGCACATCCGAGCCACTGCTGATCGCCACCTCCCTATGGGCGATCGATCGGCACATCGAGGGCCGGCGGGGATCCGCATTCCTGCTCGGGGTGGCCACCTCACTGATGCGCCCCGAGGCCTGGCCCTTCCTTGGGGTGTACGCGATCTGGTTGTGGCTTCGCGAGCCACCACTTCGAGTTCTGGTCCTGGCCGGGCTGGCAGCGGTGCCCTTCTTCTGGTTCGTGCCGCCTTGGATCGGATCGGGCCATCCGTTCCTCGCAGCCTCCCACGCCCATCAATACAACGGCCATCTTGGCGCCCACCCGCTGATCACCGTGCTCCACCGCGGGGAGGACATCCAGGTGCTTCCGGCGCTGATCGCCGCCGTGGCGGCGGTGGCGCTGGCCTGGCGGCATCGGGCAGAGCGGCTGGTGCTGGCGCTGGCCGCACTGGCCATCGGCTGGTGGGCGGTCGTGGTGGGAATGACGCTCGTCGGCTATCCCGGGCTCGAGCGCTTCTACCTTCCTGCCACGGCGGTCATATGCGTCCTCGGCGGGGTCGGCATCGTCGGAGTTGCTCTGCTCTGCGCGGACTATGTGCGCGCTCGCCGACCGGCGCTCCGGGTGCCGGCGTGGGTGGTGCCCGGCGCGCTGGCGCTGGCGCTTCTCGGCGCGTCGGTGCCGTTCACCACCGCGCGTGCCTCATCGCTTCGTACCGAGCAGCGGTTGGCTTCGCGGGCGGTCAACCGATTGGATCACCTGTCGGCCGCCGTGGCGGCCGTGGGCGGGCACCGAGGCGTGTACCCGTGCCGATCAAGCTTTGCCTCGATCAACCACTCGGTTCAGACCGCGCTGGCATTCAAGCTGCACGTCACGCTGGGCCGCGTCGGCACGGCGATGCGCCACCAGGGTCTGCTGTTCCTCGGCCCTCACGACTCCATCGACGGTGGCCCACCCGCCATCAACCGGCGCTTGACCCAACGGCGACTGATTGCCCGCGTGGGGGAATGGAGCGTCTATCGGCTTACCGCACCCGGGGCGAGCACGAGGTGCGTGGGGGGCAGGCACGTCGTGGGCGGCGCGGGCGGCGCGTGAGGCAACCGTTGGGCGATTCCTCGCAAATAGCCCGAGGAATCGCCCGAGCCTCCGTCGTTACAGCTGTGCTCGCGACGGCCGGACCTGCTGTCGGCGTCGCGACGTCACCTACGAGGTGTCCGCCGCGATCCGCGGCCACCGTCCCGGCTAACCCTTGGAACGCCGCCCGGCACCAGCTGGCGCCGGCCGGCGCCGAGACGATCTTGCTGTGCCGCTACTCCGGACTCAACGACCATCCGCCATCCAGCCTCACCGCGATCCGAGCGCTGCGAGGACGCGGCCGGGTCCGCAAGCTGGTGGCGCGCTTCGATGCCCTCAGGCCGCTGACCGGCACAGCGCACTGCCCGGCGGACGACGGCTCGCAGATACTGGCCGTGCTCTTCTATGGCGGTGGCCACCGGGTCACGATCTCGGTCGGCCTGACTGGCTGCAACCTCGTGACGAACGGCGACCTTCACAGGATCGCCGCCAATATCGGTGGCCAGAATCCAGCCGGGCCGAGGCTCCTGGCGGAGCTGGAACGGCCTTACGCGGCGAGACCGGCCTGCCGGCGACCGTAGAGATAGCCGATCAGCGCAGCGGTAACCGCGGGATCGAACTGCGTGCCGGAAGCGCGGGTCAGCTCGTCGATTGCCTCGGCATGCGGCCTCGCAGCGCGATACGGCCGATCGGACGTGATTGCGTGGTAGGTGTCGGCGGCAAGGATGATCCGGCTGCCGAGCGGGATCTCCTCGCCCGCCAGCCCGTCCGGGTACCCGGTGCCATCCCAGCGCTCGTGCTCGTGACGGACCATCCGGGCAACCGCGCCCATCCCGGGAAGCGCCCGGAGGATGCGTTCGCCGATAACGGGATGCTGGCGCATCAGCTGCCACTCGATTTCCGTGAGCGGTCCCGGCTTGTGGAGGATCTCGTCCGGGATCGCCACCTTCCCGATGTCGTGGAGTAGCGCTGCGGAGCGGATCCATTCCACCTCCGACTCCCTTAGTCCAAGATTTCTCGCCACCGCGGCCGACATCTCGATCACGGCCTCGGAGTGCTCGCCGGTATAGCGGTCGCGCTCGGTGAGGGCGACGGCCAGCGCCTCAATCGCGTCGTTTGAGAGCATGCTCTCGGGCTGATCCGCCACCGCCTCGGCTTCGCTGGACAGGACGATCCGCCCACCGCCGCGGCGCTGTGCCTCCGCGCAAGCGCAGCGAGCATCGGCGAGGAGACCCTCCGGGGCCAGCTCGCTGCTCCACCTGGCGACTCCGATCGAGACGGATGCACTGAGACCCCCGCTTCCAGCGCTCTCCAGGTCCACTAGGACTCGAACAAGGCCATCGCGCGCCTGCGCAGCCGGGGTCTCAGGGAGAATCGCGACGAACTCGGCCGAACCAGTCCGCCCCACGATGTCGTGCGTCCTGAGGGCGTCGGCCAGGCCGGTGGCAACGCCCCGGACCAGCTCGTCGGCGGCCCGGAATCCATGACTCGTCTCCACCGATGAAAAGTCATCGATGACGACGACGGCGAGGGCCAGCGGCCGCTGGTATCGGCGAGCTCGTGCGACTTCGTCGGCGAGCCGCCTGCGAAACGCCGACGGGCACAGCAGGCCCGTGAGCATGTCGAGCTGGTGCTCGCGCACCAGCTGCGCCTCCAGCTCGGCGACCTTCCGGCGAAGTCGCTCGATCTCCTCCACGAGCTCGGTCTGCGTTCCTTTACCAAACACCACCTCCCTGTATCGGCAGCACACTGCAGACGCGTGAAAGGCCGCAATTTGCGTACAACGGTGAAGGCGTCCGGGCCGCGGCACAGAATCCCCGAACATGCTCGTTCTGGGGATCGATCCGGGTACTGCCGACACGGGCTTTGGCGTGGTCCAGAGCGAGGGGTCGCGCCTTCGTGCGCTGGAGCAGGGGGTGATCAAGACGCGCGCCGGTCAGCCGCTGGAGCTCCGGCTGGCAGATATCCACGCGCGGGTGAGTGAGCTTTTGGACCGCCACCGTCCCGACGCGATGGCCATCGAGGAGCTCTACTTCGGCGCCAACGCCCGCACCGCGTTCGCGGTCGGTCAGGCGCGCGGCGTCGTCATGCTGGCCGCCGGTCAGCGGCGCGTGCCGTCGCATTCCTATACCCCGCAGCAGGTCAAGGGCGCGGTATGCGGCCACGGCCGGGCGGACAAGCATCAGGTGGCTCGGATGGTGGCGAGGCTCCTCGGCCTCGAGGGCTCGCCTGGCTCCGAGCACGCCGCCGATGCGCTGGCTGTGGCCATTTCACACTGCAACCGCGCTCCGCTTGCAAGGGCGATAGGGGTCGCGTGATCGCGCTCCTCTCCGGCACCGTCGCCGTTCGCCGCGGCGATCATGTGGTCGTCGACTGCAGCGGGGTTGGCTACAGGTTGGCGGTCTCGGCTCAGACGCTCCGGCAGGTTCCGGCGGTTGGGGAGGGGGTCGTCCTGCACACACATCTGGTGGTCCGCGACGACGCGCTGGCGCTCTATGGGTTTGCGACCGAGGAGGAGCGGGATCTGTTCCTGATGCTCCTCGGTGTCCAGTCAGTGGGGCCGAAGGTGGCGCTGGCGGTGCTCTCAGGCGGCCCGCCGCGAGAGCTCCTGGCCGCTCTTGCGGCCGGCGACGGCGCGCGATTGCAGGCGGTACCGGGGATCGGCAAACGCACAGCCGAGCGGATCATCGTCGAGCTGCGAGAGAAGGTCGGCGCCAGCCTGCCTGACGGCGCGATACGGATCACCCGGGCCGAGGATCCGTACTCGCTTGCCCGGCAAGGCCTCCTGGAGCTGGGCTACGGCCCGCAGGAGGCCGACGGCCTCCTGGATGGGCTGAGCGGCGACCGGCCCGAGGAGTTGATCTCGCAAGCGCTTCGCTCCGCGGGGCCCGGAAACGACGTGTCGACGCGGCGATGAGCTCCACATCAGCCCGCATCCAAGTGCCGGATGAGCTGCCTGAGGACGAACTCGATCGCTCGCTGCGGCCGCGACGGCTTGAGGACTTTGTCGGCCAGGAGACGGTCAAGGACCAGCTGGCGGTCTCGATTGCGGCCGCCGCCAGCCGTGGCGAGGCGTTGGACCATGTCCTCCTCGCTGGACCGCCCGGGCTTGGCAAGACCTCGCTGGCCCAGATCGTCGCCGCTGAGCTCCAGGTCCCGTTCGTCCAAACCGCCGGTCCGGCGCTCGAGCGCAAGGGCGACATCGCCGCGTTCCTGACCGCGCTGGAGCCGCGGGCAGTGTTCTTCGTCGATGAGATCCACCGTCTTCCTCGCGCCCTGGAGGAGACGTTCTATCCGGCCATGGAGGACCGGAGCCTGCCGATCACGGTCGGGCAGGGCGCTGGCGCCAGGGTCGTGACGCTGGAGCTGCCCCAGTTCACGCTCGTCGGTGCGACCACCCGAGCTGGGCTCCTCACCACCCCTCTGCGAGACCGGTTCGGCATCCAGCACCGTCTGGAGCACTACGGCGTCGGTGACCTGGCCAGGATCGTGCGGCGGTCGGCACGCCTGCTCGAAGTCCAGATCGATGACGGCGGAGCTGAGGCGATTGCGGCGCGGAGCCGAGGTACCCCACGGGTTGCCAACCGGCTGCTCAAGCGCGTTCGCGACTACGCCGAGGTGAAGGGGAGCGGTGTCGTCTCGGAGGCCGTTGCCACCGCCGCGCTGGACCTCCTGGAGGTCGATCACGAGGGCTTGGACCGGCTCGACCGGGAGATACTGCGGGTGATCTGCGAGAAGTTCGCCGGCGGGCCCGTCGGGCTTTCCACCCTCGCGGTGGCGGTGGGGGAGGAGCGGGACACGATCGAGGACGTATACGAGCCCTACCTCCTTCAACGGGGCCTGCTGGAGCGCACCCCCCGGGGCAGGGCGGCCACACGCCGGGCATTCGCGCATCTGGGGCTGGAGCCGCCGGGACCGCTGGCACTGCTCTGAGCGCCTGTCTCGGACAAGAATCCACGCTGGCTATCCTGAGCGGCGATGAGCCGCGAGCACTACTTCATCTGCCCCCACTGTGGCCACCGCTCGATGGCGACGGAGCGCAACATCGCTTTTCGGCGCGACGAGGCCCGAGGTTGTGAGAAGTGTGGCTTTGCGTACCTGTTCGAATTACTCGACGACTATTACCCTGCGCCGAACGCCGCTTTCTTCGCCTGCGACGCCGACGGGCGGATCGTCGACTGTGGCAAGGGCTCGTTTGAGCTGACGGGGCTCACGACCGAGAAGGCGATCGGCCGACCCATCGCGGGCGCACTGGATCTGCGCTTCGAGGACGGCAACGATCACGTGCAGACGGCGCTGGAGTGGGAAGTCCGGGTGCAGGGCAAGCTCGTCGAGCTACACACCGGAGTGGACGAGCCGGCCAAGGCGATTGCGGACATCTTCCCGGCCTACGACGACGAGGACGGCGGAGTGCTGGTTGTCCTGACACCGCAGAACGGCCGGTAACCGCTCCCCGGGGCGACCACTAGCATCCAGCGCAGAGATGACCGACCGGCAGCGCAACGCGTTCATCCTGATCCTGGTCGTCGGTCTGATCGCCGCGTCCGCCGTGGTGATCGCGTCGATGAAGACGCAGCTGGGACTCGACCTCCAGGGCGGCGTACAGCTGACCTACCAAGGCCTGCCGACGGCCCAGACGCCGGTTGTGACCCAGGACGCATTGGCGCGGGCGGTCGACGTCATGCGCCAGCGAGTGGATCAGCTGGGCGTCGCCTCGCCGGAGATCCAGACGTCGAGCGGGAACCAGATCGTGGCCAGCCTGCCGAACGTCACGGACACCGCGCGGGCGAAGAGGCTTGTTGGCACTACGGCGCGGCTTGAGTTCTACGACTGGGAGGCCAACGCGCTGACCTCGTCGGGGCGGCCGGTGGCCAAGCTCCTACAGACGCAGGATGCAACCGCGATCGCCATCAGCCAGGGATCGTCCTCCGTTCCCCCGGGGAACCCGGGAGCTGGGAGCATGCCGCTCTATCAAGCGGTCCAGCTGGCAGCCAAACAGCCCGCGCCAGGTGTCGTCCGATAACGCGCGGCTCGGTCCCGAGTACTTCGGGTTTGGCGCGGCCGGCAGCGCGGCCTGCGCCACCGCGGCGCGTGACCAGGGCAAGGCCCCGGTGCCGGGCTCGCGCTGTCTGCTGTCGGGCCCGGACTCCACGCTCCAGGAGCTGAGCTCCGGCCTGCCGACGGGGGTGAGCGCCACGGATAAGGGGGTGCAGACGCTGGTGGTCCAGCAAGGCACCACGGTGGTTCAGGCGGTCTACCCGTACAACCACGCGCCCACCGTCAGTGACCCCACGGCGCAGTTCTTCGTGCTCAAGGACCACGTGTCGCTGTTTGGCAACGAGATCACCAATCCCCAGCAGTCGACCGACCAGTCGGGCCAGCCCGACGTCACGTTCGGGTTCAACGGGCGCGGGGGGCAGGCCTTCCAGCAGGTGACGGCGCAGATCGCAAAGCGCGGAAATCTGGTCAGCGGCATCGGCCAGGCGCTCAACCAGCACTTCGCCGTGGCGTTGGATACGCAGCTGATCACTGTCCCCCAGATCGATTTCAAGCAGTACCCGGACGGAATCCCCGGAGACAACGGCGCCGACATCACCGGGGGCTTTACGATCAACACCGCCCAGGATCTCGCCACGCAGCTGCGATTGGGCGCGCTGCCGATCAACCTCAAGCTGATCTCGGAGTCGCAGGTATCGGCGACGCTCGGCAAGCAGGCGCTCCATCAGGGGCTGATCGCCGGGCTTGCCGGCTTGCTGATCGTGGCGGTGTTCCTGGTCGCCTACTACCGGCTGCTGGGAGTGATCGCCACAGCGGCCCTGGTCGTATACGCGGCCTACTTCTACGCCCTGATCAAGACGATCCCGATCACGCTCACGCTGCCAGGGATCGCGGGGCTGATCCTCACCATCGGCGTGGCGGCTGACGCCAACATCGTCATCTTCGAGCGCGTCAAGGAGGAGATTCGGGCGGGGCGCTCGGTCCGACAGGGCATCCTGACGGGTTACCGCAAGGGCCTCACCGCGATCATCGACGCAAACGTGGTCACGATCATGACTGCGTTCATCCTGTTCGTGCTCGCCACGGCGGAGGTGAAGGGCTTTGCCTTCACGCTCGGAATCGGGACGTTCGTCTCGCTTTTCACCGCCGTGATGGCGACCCAGGCCATCCTCTCGACCATGGGGGAATCACGACTGATCTCCCGTCCATCAATGCTCGGCGCGGGCGGCTCCAAGCGCGTGTGGCGCTTCGACTTCATGGGTGCCTCCCGCTATTTCTTCTCGATGTCGGGAATCATCCTTCTGATTGGAGCGCTGGCCGTCGGCGGGCGCGGGCTCAACCTCGGCATCGACTTCACCTCGGGCACGCGGATCACCACCAGCCTCCAGCAGACCGCGACCGAGGCACAGATCCGGTCACTCCTCGGCGCGAACGGTGCCGCCAACGCGACCGTTCAACGGATCTCCAACCCGGCGAACACGTTCGAGATCTCCGCGAAGCAGCTTCCGCCGGACAAGGTGGACCAGGTCAAGACCGCGCTTGGAAATCGCTTCGGGGGCGTCCGTGCGTTCGACTCAAAGTCCGTTGGACCAACGTTTGGCAAGACCGTCGCCAACAGTGCGGTGATCGCGATCATCGTCTCGCTGCTGGTGATCTCGGCCTACGTGGCGCTGCGGTTCGAGTGGAAGTTTGCGATCCCGGTCCTGATAGCCCTGGCGCACGACGTGCTGATCACCAGCGGCGTCTACTCCCTGACCGGCCGGGAGGTGACGACAGCGACCGTGGCCGCGCTGCTGACCATTCTCGGCTATTCGCTCTACGACACGATCATTGTCTTTGACCGCGTTCGCGAGAACATCCCGCGAATGCCGCGGGCGGCGTTCTCGCAGATCGTCAACCGCTCCATGTCGGAGGTGCTGACGCGATCCCTGGCCACGACCTCGTGCACGCTAATGCCGATCATTGCGCTGCTTGCCTTCGGCGGCGCCACCCTCCAGGACTTTGCTTTCGCGCTCATGATCGGGGTCGCCTCAGGCGCCTACTCGTCGATCTTCATCGCCTCTCCGGTGCTCACCCACTGGAAGGAGCGCGAGCCGCAGTACCGGGCCCGGCGCAGAAGGATCGAGGCCGACCTGGGCGCCGTGCCGGCGTATGCGGGGGTTGCCGGCGACGTCGAGCCTGAGGCGAAGCGTGCGCGCCGCGCCGGGCGACTCACCGAGCCCGAGCCCGAGACCGTGTCGGCGGCTGAGTTCGAGCAGATGAAGCGGGACCTCGAGATCGAGCGCGAGCTTCCCGTTCGCCACACCTCGACGCTGACGAAGCGGCTGTCTCACAGCCCGGAGACCGCCCAGCCACAGAAGCAGCGCAAGGCCGCCAAGCCCAAGGCCAGCGGTGACGGGGCGGCGCAGGCGCCGGCCGAGCGGGAGCCGGCCGGGGATGGCAGCGACTACACACCGGCTCCCGACATCGCAGAGAACGAGGGGATGGCGCCGAGCGCGCCCAAGCCCAAGCGCCGGCAGAAGTCCCGCAGCCGCCGGCATGGGAGGCGCAGGTAGCCATGGGCGCGCTGGCATGGGTGATGATGGGCCTGGCCCTGTGGCACTTCACGATCTGGCTCCCTGACCGGTACTGGGGCGGGATCGTGGGTGCGTTCCTGGGCGCCCTCGCCGGTGCCACTGCGTCCGGCGTGATCATCAACAGCATCATCAACGGCGTCTTGGTGCCGGGCCGCCACGCCACGCACTTGTCGACCTCCCTCGAGGCGATCCCCGGCGCGCTGATCGGGATGGGGGTCATCTACGCACTGGGCATCTACTACGAGGGGCGCCCGGTCCCGCGCAGGGCCTAGATCAGCTCAGCGGCATGGGGTGCGCCTCGTAGCGGCGGGCCAGCCGCCAGAAGAACCCGCGGTCTGTATCGGGGCCCGTGGTGCCGCCGGCGCCGCCGCCGAACAGCAGTCCGATCACGCCCGCGTCCCGTGTGGCCCGCAGATGCCGCCCGCTGGGATCCGCCAGCCACCATTGGAGGCGGTTGTCGCGGAAGTGGTCCCAGGTGTTGTTCAGATACGTGTCTCCCACCGGTAGCTGCCAGAGGACGACCGGGAGGTGAACCCGCCGTGTGAAGCCCGCGATGTAGGCGTCGTGGCGCCGGAAATCGCCGGCCCGCCACGCAGTGTTGGGATTTCCCTCGATCACCTTGTAGAAGCCGGCGTCCCGGTCGGTGACGTCGTTGAAGACCAGATCGAAGTGACTCCGCAATGAGCTGTAGAACGAGGCGGACTCGGCGGCCAGGAAATCCATGTGGGCCAGGGAGGGCTTGCTGTATGTCGGGTCCTCGCGCGTCCCCCATACGCTGAGATGCCACGCCAGCAGCACATGTGGCGCAAGCTGGTTTCGCATCGCGATCAAGCGGCGGGCGAAGCGACGGGCGAGGGCGGCGTCGTGGGCCTGCTCCAGGTAGCCCCAGAGGTCGGGCTCTACGTGGATCACGACCAGCTTCGATCGGGCGGCGGCGCTCACGCGTCGGAGCAAAAGCGCCCAATCGGCCCAGTAGGCCGCCATCGTCTGCGGGTCCCGCAGGTTGGAGATGTCCCGGTGTAACTCGTCGCTACCCACGCCGGGCTTGGACTGGAGCAGCTGGTAGTACGTGAGCACCGGGATGAGGCGGGCAGCCAGCGACTCACGGACGTATTTGGAGGCATAGGTCCCATCCGGATTCCACGTCGCCCACCCAGATCCAGTGTTCACCCCGCCCGCCAGGTAGGCGTAACGGGCATCCAGCCGTGCGTGCTTCACGAGCTGAGCTGCGCCGCCGGGCGGATCCGTCACCCCGAGCGCTACGTGGTGCGGCCATCCCAAGGGAATCGGGAGGAAAGAAAGCAAGAGGAGCGTGCGACGCATCCCGATACTCCATCGTACGGGGCCGCAAATCGCTTGAGCTGGGCAGGTTTGTCTCAATTTCGCTACGACACGTTGCCGTTCGGCGACGGGCCCACCCAAACCGCATGGATCCGTCGGGAGCGCCGCTTACGCTGCGGCCAATGCCAGAGCCAGCCCTCGCCGTCGCCGAGCCGCCTCGTCCAGCGCTGCACGCGGTCCCTGCGGTTCCCACGCCGCGTATCGAATTCCGCGGCTACGCCCTATCTGCAGCGCTGGAGCTGGAGCGCACGCTAGGCATCAGCCATGTGCTGGCCCAGATCCTGGTCAGGCGCGGCCTCTCGGATCCCCAGGCAGCGAGGGCTTTCCTGGAAGCCCGGGAGGCGCACCCTCCGGCGGCGTTCAGCGGCATCTCAGGAGCCGTCTCGCTGATAGAGCAGCACGTCTCAGCTCAGAGCGCGATCACCGTCCACGGCGACTACGACGTGGACGGTGTGTGCGCGACGGCCGTGATGGTCCGGGCGCTACGTGAGCGTGGAGCGAGGGTCGACTGGTTCCTACCTTCGCGCACCGCCGACGGTTATGGCCTGACCAGTGACACGATCAGCCGCCTTCGATCCCGGGGGACCGAGCTGGTGATCACCGTGGACTGCGGGATCACCGCGGTCGACGCTGTGGCTCAAGCACGGCAAGCGGGGTTGGCGGTGGTGGTCACCGACCATCATCGGCCACGTGCGGACGGCGCTCTGCCCGACTGCCCGGTGGTGCATCCCACGGTGTGCAGTTACCCCTGCGCCTACCTCTGCGCGACCGGAGTCGCATACAAGCTTGCCTGCGCGCTCGGCGCCCCGTGCGCCGAGGAGGACCTGGAGCTGGTCGCGCTCGCCACCGTGGCGGACTTGGTGCCGCTGGAAGGCGAGAACAGGCGCCTCGTTCGCGCCGGCCTGCGAAGGCTTGCCGCCACCCAGAAGCCGGGCCTCCGTGCGCTGATGGCCGTTGCCGGGTGCGACCCGAGCGGGCTGGACGCGAGCACGCTCGGCTTCAGGCTGGCTCCCCGCATTAACGCCGCGGGCCGGCTCGCCCGCGCCGATGCCGGTGTCGAGCTGCTGCTCTGCGATGACGAGGATCGCGCGCACGAGATCGCTTGCGAGCTCGACCGCCTCAACGCGGAGCGGCGCTCGGCGGAACAGCGAATCGGCTGGGAGGCGCAGGCCCATGTCAATGAAATCGGCGAGCGCAGCGGCTACGTACTCGCCTCCGAGGGGTGGCACCCCGGGGTGATCGGGATCGTGGCCTCACGGATCGCCGAGCGTCATCATCGCCCCACGGTCGTGGTTGCGCTGACCGCGGCGGGCGATGGACAGGGCTCGGCTCGTAGCGTCCCCGGCTTTGACTTGCTCGGCGCGCTCCAGGCTTGCTCCGAGCACCTCGAGCGCTTCGGGGGCCACCACGCCGCGGCTGGCCTGACCATCCGTCGTGCGGCGCTCCCGGGGTTCCGCGCGGCGTTCGAGGCCCACGCCGACGTGATGCTGACCGACGAGCTGCGCCGTCCGGTTGAGTCGATCGATGCGATCGTGTCCGGGTCCGACCTGGGTCTGGACCTTGCCGAGGAGCTCGATCTCCTCGAGCCGACCGGCATGGGCGCGCCGAGACCTCGGCTGCTTGTTCCCGGGGCGCGGTTTGAGGGCTGCCGCCCAATGGGCGAGGGAAGACATGCCCGGTTCACGGTGCTGGCGGGTGGGAGCCGGACCCCGGCGGTGGCCTTCTCGTGCGGCGGCAGCCTGGCGGTTCAGGCGGGAGAGGCGGTCGACGCCTGCTTCGTGCTCGAGCGCAACTGCTGGAACGGCGTGATCGAGCCCCGCTTGCTGTTCCGCCACGCGTGGTCGCTTGATCCGCCGCCGATCGAGATCCTGGATCGGAACGAGGGCTACGTGACTGAGGCCTTGGCCGAGTTGGAGCGCCCGCTCGATGAGCCCGACCCCCCGCCCGATGCCGATCTGGCCCGGACGCTAGTCGACCGGCGGGGATCGAGCCCGCTTGCGGCGCTTGCGGGTGCGGTGGCGGCGGAAGGCTCCGTGGTTGCCGTGTGCGCGGACGTCCCCCGGCGCATTTCGGGATTGGAGCAGCGCTGCGGTGGCTTCGGCCTGATCTCCTACCACGCGCTGGAACGCGATCCTGACCCAGCCCGCCGCGCCTACCATCTCGTCGCCCTCGACCCGCCGGCCAGTTCCTCACAGCGGTCTCTCTTGCGACTCGGCACGGGGTACACCCATCTGGCGTGGGGAGAGCCTGAGCTACGCTTTGCCCAGCAGATGCACGAGCTGGAATACGGTCTCCGCGGTTCTCTCCAGGCCCTTTACCGGGCCCTGCGCCCGCTGCGCCGGGTGGCGGGCGGTGAGGTGGAGCAGTTGCTTCGCGGCGAAGGTTCTCACGGCCGGCCGCCTCGGCTTGCGGGTAGGTTGGTCCGGGTGCTCGCGGAGCTCGACCTCGTTCAGCTTGATCCCGCACTGCCGGCGCTAGCCACAACGGATGGATCCCGCACGTCGCTCGAGCGCTCGCGCGCGTATCGGGCATATGCCAAGCGATACCAGGATGGACGCCAATTTCTGAGCAGCGCAAGTCTCCGACCCGGCGGCTGAGCCGGGCCTCCCGCACCGGCGACGGTACTGGGCGCCCACCTCGGCGCTCACGCGCCCTGGTGCCGGGATCCGGATCACGGACACCGGTTGACCAGGTGGTCGCTGCGGCCTCGAGTCAGGCGACCGTCGAGAGCCCCGAGCTATCGCCGGTCCAGCGGCGGCTGCTCGCAGATCTGTTCGCAATCGTCGAGGAGCACGCCCATCAGGCCGCGATGGCGGTCGACCGTGACCGGGTCGAGGAGGCGTTCGTCTACGCGTGCATGCATCACGCCGACCAGCGGCGCAAGTCGGGCGAGGACTTCATCATCCATCCCGTCGGCGTGGCCAAGATCTGCGCGGGCATGCGCCTGGATACCGAGACGCTATGCGCGGCCCTGTTGCACGACACCGTCGAGGACACCTCGGCATCGCTGGAGGAGGTGCAAGAGGCATTCGGCGAGGAGATCGCGGGTCTGGTCGATGGCGTCACCAAGCTGACCGGGCTCACGTTCCAGTCCCGGGACGAGGCACAGGCCGAGAACTACCGCAAGATGATGGTGGCGATGGCGACGGATATCCGCGTCATCCTGATCAAGCTGGCCGACCGGCTGCACAACATGCGCACGATCCACGCGCTCGCCAAGCAGAAGCAGATCGAGAAGTCGCGGGAGACACTCGACATCTACGCGCCGATCGCCCACCGCCTCGGTATCCATGCCATCAAGTGGGAGCTCGAGGATCTCGCCTTCCAGACGCTTCATCCGCGCAAGTACACCGAGATAAAGGGCCTTGTCGCCCAGCAGCGCGCCGAGCGCGAGCGCTACGTCAACCAGGCGGGAACGTATCTGCGCAAGGAGCTGGAGGAGCTTGGGATCGGAGCCGAGATCTCCGGCCGCGCCAAGCACTTCTATTCGATCTACTCCAAGATGACCAAGAAGGGACGGGAGTTCAACGAGATCTACGACCTCACGGCAATGCGGGTGGTCGTCGACTCGGTCAAGGACTGCTACGGCGCGGTCGGCGTGATCCACTCGCTCTGGAAACCGCTGCCGGGGCGGTTCAAGGACTTCGTCGCGATGCCCAAGGCGAACATGTACCAGTCGTTGCACACGACCGTGATCGGGCCGGAGGGACGGCCGCTGGAAATCCAGATCCGGACGCGGGAGATGCACGACCTCGCCGAGTTCGGTGTTGCGGCGCACTGGATGTACAAGGAGGGCTCCGGCCGCGCACGGGCCGCCGAGGACCCGGAAGACAAGCTCAAGTGGCTTCGCTCGCTGCTCGACTGGCAGCAGGACGAATCCGACTCCCGCGAGTTCCTAGAAACCCTGAAGGTCGACCTATTCGAGGACGATGTCTTCGTATTCACCCCAAAGGGGGAGGTCAAGTCGCTGGCAGCCGGTTCCACGCCGCTCGACTTTGCCTACGAGATTCACACCGACGTGGGGCACCGTTGCGTGGGGGCGAAGGTCAACGGCAAGATCGTTCCGCTCTCCTACCAGCTGCGCTCCGGCGACATCGTCGAGGTGCTGACCTCCAAACGGGAACGGGGGCCCTCCCGAGACTGGCTCGCCCTGGTCAAGACCACGCGTGCCCGCAACAAGATCAAGGCCTGGTTCAAAGCCGAATCACGCCGTGACACCGAGCACGCGGGCCGGGAGGCGCTCCAGGACGCCCTGCGTAAGCAGGGGTTGCCCGCGCAGAGGATCGTCGGCTCCTCGCTGCTCGCCGATGTCATCCGCGAGATGGGCTTCCGCAAGGCCGATGACTTCTACATCGCGCTGGGGGCGGCCAAGATCTCCGGCAAAGTCGTCGTGAACAAGGTCCTGCAGCGGCTCAAGCAGGGCGAGTCCGCTGCGGCCGAACCCACCGCGGCCGATGACCTGCTCCAGACCCGCCGTCGCCGCACCCGGGCCACGGTCTCCTCCTCCCGCTACGGGATCCAGGTCGAGGGCATCGACGAGGTGATGCTTCGCCTGGCCAAGTGCTGCCGGCCCGTGCCCGGCGACCCAATCGTGGGTTACATCTCATTGGGCCGCGGCATCACCATCCACCGTGAGGACTGCCCGAATGTCCGAGTGCTCCGGAAGGACTCCGAGCGGTTCACGCCCGTGGCCTGGGACGGCGACGCCGAGACCGCCTTCCGCGTAGAGCTCCAGATCGACGGCTGGGACCGCCACCGGCTCCTCGAGGACATGTCGCGGACCTTCGCCGAAGCCGGCATCAACATCCTCGAGGCCCGTTGCACCGTCAACCATCCGATGGTCAAGAACCGCTTCGTGGTCGAAGTTCCAGACACCCGGACGCTGGATCAGGCGATCGGTCGCCTTCGCAACATCGACTCGGTCTTCGACGCCTACCGCGTGACGCCCGGGGCGTAGGGGGGCGGGGGTTCCGGCGGCCTCATCAGAGCCCGCGGCACCCTCGGGCGGGGGCGGGCGGGCAGCCGGGCCGCGGGCGGGCAGCCGCGGGCGGGGGGCCGCGGGCGGGGGCCTGGCGATGCGGGCCTCTCCACGAGGCAAGAGTGCGCGGTCCTCCCCGTGAATTTGAGGCAGGGGCGGATAAGCGAACGCAGCGTTCGCTTATCCGCCCTTGCCTCAGCCAAGCTCGCGTCCAGGCCGCGAATTCGGCTGCCGCGTGCCTTGCTGCCTTGGGTTGGACGGGCCACGCGACGGCCGCTCGGGCGCTGCCACGCGGATCGCGCGGGCTCGCTCCGCGCGGAGTTTTGAGATCAGTACGGCGTCTCCAGTCTGAAGCGTCTTGATCTCGTTGGGATGCACGACGAACTGCTCGGCCTGGTGGCGGGTGCGGCTTCGGACCCCGTAGGGACCTCCGAGTTGCTCGCTCTCCTCCCAGCGCTTCTCGGTGC
>CAVWPT010000009.1:0-101892 GCA_963756965.1 uncultured Solirubrobacterales bacterium | reverse complement strand
CTGGCCTGAACGGCCTCACGCCCCGGTCTGAACGGGCTCGTGCCGTGGTCTGAGTACTCTCGCACGAATGCTCCCGCGCGCACGTGCGATCGAGGCGCTTGGGTCGGAGCCTTTCGATGTACTGGTCATCGGAGGCGGCATTACCGGTGCCGGAGTGGCGCTTGACGCTGCCTCGCGCGGCTACAGCGTTGCGCTGGTGGAGAAGGCCGATTACGCCTCGGGGACCAGCAGCCGGTCCTCGAAACTAGTCCACGGCGGGCTTCGTTACCTCCAGAACTTCGACCTCGGCCTCGTACGTGAGGCACTTCTAGAACGTCAGCTGATGGTCAAGCTGGCGCCGCATCTGGTCAAACCACTGCCGCTCGTGGTGGCCGCGTTCGACGGCGCCAGACCGGACCGCCTGATGGGAATCGGCTTGAACATGTACGACGTGATGGCGAGCCCAACGCTGCGGAGCCGTCGCGGGGGCCGTCGCTCGGCGCAGTACCCGTCCCGAGCAACCCGGACCGCGGCCGACGACGGTGAGGGCGAGTGGAGCCCCGCCCGACACCGCGTGATCGGCGGGGAGGACGTGGTCGGGCTGTTGCCCGCACTGACGCCGAGAGAGCCCACAGGCGGCTACCTGTTCTACGACTGCCAGACCGATGACGTCAGGCTGGTGTTGACCGTGCTCGGCGAGGCCGAGCGCTTCGGCGCAATCTGCGCCAACCGCCTGCGGGTGACCGACCTCCTGAACAGCGAAGGCGAGGAGCCCGGGGTCCGGGTCCACGACTCCGAGGCCGGTACCGAGTTCGTGATCCGGGCGGCCAACGTGATCAACGCCACCGGCGTATGGGCTGACCTGATCCGCCCCGAGGAGCTGCACTCCGAGGCCGAGGTGCCGACGATCGTCCCCAGCCGCGGGACACATGTGATCCTGGAACCGGAAGCGCTCCCGCTCAATGCCGGAGCGATCGTGCCGGCCGGTGAGGACCGCTCGATCTTCGCCCTGCCCTGGCTCGGTAAGAGCCTGGTCGGCACCACTGACAACAACTACGACGGCGACATCGATCACGTCAAGCCCTCGTCGAAGGACGTCGAATACCTGCTACAGGCCGTCAACTCGTTCTTCGGGCTGACGCTTTCCGATGAGCACGTGGCCGGGGCATACGCGGGCGTACGGCCTCTGATCTCCTCGGGAGACAGCCGGAAATCCGTCGACATCTCGCGGAAAGCGGAGCTGTATGAGACCTCGAGCGGGCTTATCACGATCACGGGCGGCAAGCTGACCACCTGGCGCCGGATGGCGAAGATGGCCGTCGACCGGCTGGTCGAGCGCGACGGCCGCGACGCGCCTTGCCGCACGCATGAGATCCCGCTCGGCCAGCCCGTCGATCCCGCCGCGCTGAGACGGGTCCCTGGCGTTCCCGACGAGTCATACGCTCACCTGGCGGGGCGCTACGGGTACGCCGCCGAGCACGTCCTTGCGGTGGCAGCCGAGGATCCCGCGTTGGCTGCTCCCGTCGTGCCGGGGATGCCCGATCTGCTAGCCGAGGCGCCTTTTGCGGTGCGGCACGAGCAGGCGGCTAGCGTTGGGGATGTCCTGCTTAGGCGGACCCGCCTCGGACTCCTGTGTGGCCGTTTGCTCTCTGGAGATAGCGAGGCGCCGCCGGAGGTCGCTCGCGCGCTCGCGCGTGAACTGGGGTGGGACGGAACGCGGGTGAGCGGGGAGGCCGAGCGCTTCCACAGAGAGGCCGAGGCCGAGGGAATATCGGGACGGTGAGGGCACCGCCCCAGTCGCTCCTCACGACCCGGGGGGCACTCGCCCTGGGGGGCCGGCCGTGGCTAATGGGCATCGTGAACGCCACCCCGGACTCGTTTTCGGACGGTGGCACCCGCGTGGGCCTCGAGGAGCGCCTCGAACTGGCGCGCTCACAGCTCGAGGCCGGCGCCGACGTCATAGACATCGGCGGCGAGTCAGGGGTGACCAACCGGCCCGCCGTTTCAGCCAGCGAGGAGATCGACCGCGTGGTGCCCCTGATAGAGCGCGTGGCCGGCGAATTGGGCGCCCTCGTGTCGGTGGACACCTACAAGCCGGAGGTCGCCCGTGCCGCGGTTGCCGCCGGTGCGGCAATCGTGAACGACGTCAGCGGTTTGCGTGATACGGCGATCGCCGACGTCTGTGCCGCGGAGGGTGCCGGACTCGTGATCATGCACACGCGCGCCGCGCCCAAACAGAAGTTGCTCGATCCCGCGCTGGACGGACAGATGACGCAGGATGTCGAGACGTTCTTACGCCAGCGAATCGAGTTGGCGCTCGAGCGCGGGGTGTCAGCTGAACAGCTGATGCTCGACCCAGGCCCCGACTTCGGCAAGACCCCCGCGCAGACCATTGAGACACTGAGGGGGCTGGAGCAGCTACATGATCTAGGCCGGCCACTGCTCCTAGCGGTCTCCCGCAAGGACTTTGTCGGAGCGATCACCGCGCGCCCCCCGCGGTCGCGGCTGGCAGGGACGCTGGCCGCGGTGGCGTACGGGGTGGACCGCGGAGCGCACATGCTGCGCGTACACGACGTCGCCGAGACGGCGGACTTCCTGGCCGTCCGCGGGGCCTTGGGTGGCGAGGCAGAGGTGGACCGCGGCTTGCGACTGCCCGACGAGATCCGGTGGGAGCAAGGATGAGCTGCCGGTCCTCCCGCTAGATTCCTGACCTGTTCGATTCGCCGGTCGCTGGCTCAACGCGACTGGAGCCCACCGATTCACCGTAAGGGGAGGTCCGTATGTCCATCTTCGATCCGGGCTCGCTAGAGGCCAGCTCACTCGCCGACCTGCACGCGATCGCCTCGGAGCTGTCGATCGACGGGTACCGGCGGCTGCGCAAGGACGATCTGATAGCGGCAATTCTCGAACGGCAGACAGGCGACCGGGAGCCCCGCGAGTCCGCTCCCGAGCAAGCTGACGAGCCCGCGGACGAGCCGAAGGAAGAAGCGGCCGCGACCCCACGTCGCCGCAGGGGGAGAGCAAGAAAGGCGGGGTCTGCGCCCGCCTCCGGCGACACCGCTTCTCCACCGGCAGCAGACGAGACCCCACGTACGCGGGTGTCTCCAGAGGCGGACGCAGCCCCGCCTGAGGAAGAGCAGACGATCGACGGCGTTGTCGAGCTGCTGCCAGGAGGCTCGGCCTTCATTAGGCTCAGCCCGCCCGAACCCTCGGACGACGACGTATACGTGTCGGCGGCGCAGGTGAGACGGTGTGAGCTGGTCTCGGGCGATCGGATCAGCGGTCCGCTCCGGCCGCCGCGGCGCTCGGAGCGGTTCGCATCGCTCGTACGCGTGGACTCGGTCAACGGACAGCCGGTCTCGGACCTGGCCGAGGCAGCGCGGCTTGAGGATCTACCCGCCGCCTACCCCACCGAGCGCCTGCGGCTTGGCTCCGAGGATCCGACGATCAAAGCGATCGAATGGCTGGCGCCGATCGGCCGTGGCTCACGGGCAACGATCGTCGGGCCACCACGCGCGGGCAAGACCGAGGCGCTGCGACGCCTGGCGCGCGAGCTCGTCGGGCAGGAGGATCTGAAGCTATGGCTCGTGCTAGCCGGCGTTCGTCCTGAGGAAGTGCCGGAGTGGGCGGGCATCGTCGAACCCAGTGCCGTTGCCACACTGGGTTCATCACTCGAGACGCGCTCTCAGGCCGTGGAGGTAGTGATCGATCAGGTCCGGCGGATCGTGGCGCGCGGGGCCCACGCTGTGGTGCTGATCGATTCGCTCGACGCGGTGCATGGGCACGTCGCCGCGCGAGCGCTGGCATCGGCCCGCAACGTCGTCGACGGTGGCTCGCTGACGGTCATCGCCACCGCGGCCGGCCCGCGTGGAGGCGAGACGACGGTGATTGCGCTCGACGCCATCCTCACGGGCGCGGGACGCTTCCCCGCGCTCGATCTCGTTGAGAGCTGGACGATCAAATCCGAGCTCTTGGTGGGCGAGGCGGCAGCGGCGGCCATCTCGCGGGCCCGCGCCGAGCTGCTGGAGTAGGCCCTTCGGTACATCTGGGTAGCCTCCCTTTCACACGTAGAGAGGAGGGTGTGCCGATGCGCCAGCTGACCGCGCTTGACCAGCAGTTCCTCGCGCTCGAGGACCCACGCCACGTCGGCCATGTCGGCGGGCTCGCAGTGCTCGATCCGTCCACCGCTCCGGGCGGTGCCCTGACGCTTGCCGACCTGCAGCATCTGATCGCCGATCGCCTGCCACTGCTGCCGCCGTTCCGCTGGCGTCTGTGCCAGGTGCCGTTCGCGCTCGACTACGACTACTGGATCGACGATCCTGATTTCGACCTGGATTTCCACGTCCGCGAGCTTGCGCTTCCCCCGGGTGCCACGGACGAAAAGCTCGCGGAGCAAGTGGCTCGGATCTTCGCGCGCCCGCTGGACCGGGCGAAGCCGCTTTGGGAGCTGTATCTGATCCACGGGCTGGCGGACGACAGGGTGGCCGTGATGACGAAGATCCACCATGCGGTGATCGACGGGATGTCCGGCGCAGAGATCCTCGGCGTGCTACTTGACGTCTCGCCCGAGGGGCGCGAGCCATCTCCGCCGCTGAGCGATCCCGGCGACATGCAACCCGGAGAGCTCGAGATGCTCGCTCGCGGTGCCTTCGGCCTCGCCCGCTACCCGCTACGTCTGCTGGGCTCGATCCCGCGCGCTCTGCCCAACGTGGGCGAGGTTCCTCAGCTGAGCGCGATCCCTGGGCTCCGGGCCGCCGGCAGCCTGGCCGCCGCGGTGCAGGGAGCCCTCGGCCGACGGGGTCGCGTCGTGGGCCGCAAGGACCTGGTCCCCCCGCGAACTCCGTTCAACGGGCGCATCTCGGCGCATCGGCGGTTCGTGTTCGGGCAGCTTTCGCTCGATGAAGTCAAGGAGGTCAAGAACCACTACGGATGCACTGTGAACGACGTCGTCGTGTCGGTCTGCGCGGGCGCCGTCAGACGCTGGCTGCTAGAGCACGACGCGCTACCCGCCGAGCCGCTGGTGGCGCAGATCCCGGTTTCGGTTCGATCTGAACGGGAGCAGGGCACATACGGAAACCGCATCCTGCTGATGACCGCTCCGCTGTTCACGGATCAGGGCGATCCAGTGCGACGGTTACGCGCCACGCACGAGGCGCTCGCCGAGATGAAGGAGCGCCACAAGGCGCTCCCGGCGGAGCTGCTACAGGACGCCAATCAGTTCATCCCCCCAGCGGTCTTCTCACGCGCTGCCCGGCTGACGTTTTCGCTGGCCTCGTCCTCGCGCGGGCGGCCTGCCTGGAACCTGGTCATTTCGAACGTACCGGGTCCCCAGTTCGACCTGTACATGGCCGGCGCGCGGCTGGAGCACAATTACCCGATCTCGGTGGTCACCGACGGGATGGGCCTCAACATCACCGTTATGAGCTACCACGGCAGCATGGACTTCGGCATCGTGGCCGATCGCGAGCAGATGCCCGACGTCTGGCAGCTCATGGATTGGCTGCGTGACGCCCTCGACGAGCTCAAGCCGATCGGCGCAAGGCTGCACGAGGCGGCGCGTCAAACAAACGGACACAAAGAGGCCGAGCCCACGGCGGCCACACCTACTGGAGCGGACAGCGATGAATGAGCAATTCTGCGAAGTCGGACGGGGAATCACCCTGTGTTACGAGGAGTTCGGAGAAGCATCCGCCCCACCGATGCTCCTGATCATGGGTCTCGGGACGCAGATGATCGGCTGGCCCGATGAGTTCTGTGAGCTGCTGGCTGGCCGGGGCTTCCGGGTGGTTCGCTTCGACAACCGCGACTCAGGCCGCTCGACACACATCCCAGGCGCTCCGCCGCCGCTTGGGCAGTTGGTGCGCCGCCGGATAGATCCGGTGCTCTACACGCTGAGCGACATGGCCCACGATGCGCTCGCTTTGATGCGGGCGTTGGACATGGAGCCGGCACACGTGGTGGGGGCGTCGATGGGCGGAATGATCGCCCAGACGCTGGCCGCCGAGCATCCCGACTCGGTTCGGTCGCTCGTCTCGATCATGTCCAACACGGGCAGTCGCTGGACGGGTCAGCCCGCGCTCGGCCTGTACCGCTATCTGCTGCGCCGGGCGCCGAGCGACCGGGACGGATTCGTGGAGCACATGGCTCGGGTGTTTGCGGCGATCGGCTCACGTGGCCTTCCCCAGGACACCTCGCGCGTGCGCGACATCGCCGCGCGCTCATATGACCGGGGCCACGACCCGGCAGCCGCGGGTCGACAGCTGGGTGCGATTACGGCTTCGGGCAATCGAACCGCGAAGCTGCGCAGGGTCGCGGTGCCGACGATGGTCATCCACGGCAGCACCGACCGGCTGGTCCGCCCATCAGGCGGACGGGCAACGGCGAAGGCGATTCCAGGCGCGAAACTGGTGATGGTCGAGGGTATGGGACACGATCTGCCCGAGGCCGCCTGGCCTCAGCTTCTTGACGCGATCACGGAGCACACCAATAGGACGCAGGCCGCCGCGGTGGCGTAGCGGCGCAACTTCGCCGGCAGTCGGGGGTTCGGACAGATGACCCGCAGGTCGGGCGGACAAGGAGCGTCGTATGCGTCACCGATTTGTTCTCGCGACCCTGATCTTCGTTGCCACCGCGGCGGGGGCGTCTTTCGTCGCGGCCAGCTCGCCGGGCGCAGGCCTCGGGAACGCCAGCGGACAGCCAGCTCGTGAGGCCAGGGCCCCCCGGCTGACGATCTCCGTTGATCCGGATCCGGGTCAGGCGGGGCAGCCGGTCGCTCTGTCCGGACGCCTGTTCGGGGTGCCTCGCGGCCGACACGTGGTGTCGCTATGGAGTCGCCGGCTCGATCAGCGGAACTTCCATCTATACGACACCACGCTGACGAAACACGGCCGCTACGAATTCCAGGAGCGGCCGACCAAGAACCGGCTCTGGTACACGACCACCGATGGACTGACGAGTGGCATGGTGTTGGGGCGGATCCGGGCGGAGGTCACGCTGGCAAGCTCGCAGACCAACGTTCCTCCCGGCGTCGCCGTGACCCTCGGGGGGTTAGTTGTTCCGTCCCACTCGGGGGACGAGGTCACCGTGCAACAGCTCCAAGTAGGCGGTTGGAAGCAGCTGGGGAGCGCTCGTCTGGACCGGCGGTCGAAGTTCTCGATCAGCCACACGTTCAGCACCGACAGCACCCCAAAGCTCCGCGCATTCCTGACTCGGGATCCGGAGAACTCCAATTCGTACTCGCCACAGATCGCGCTGAGCGTCAACGGGATCTACAGGATCAAGCACGTTGTCATCATCATGCAGGAGAACCGCTCCTTCGACCACTACTTCGGGACGTACCCCGGCGCAGACGGAATCCCGGGCCTAGCGGGAAATCCGGGCACCGTGCCATGCGTGCCGGATCCGCTGCACGGCGGCTGTGTCTCTCCCTTCCACGAGACGGCCGACAAGAACTTCGGCGGGCCGCACAGCCAGTCGAACGCAATCGCCGACTCAGACTGCAGCGATTTCGCCAGCCGCGCCGGCTGCAAGATGGACGGCTTCGTGGGGCAGGCCGAGCACGGCCAGAACTGCTCGTCAACCGACCCGAACTGCAGCGCGTGCACGACTGATGCGCAGTCGAAGTGCGTGGACGCAATGGGGTACCACGATGGCTCCGACATCCCCAACTACTGGACCTACGCGCGGGACTTCGTGCTCCAGGACCACATCTATGAGCCGAACGCCTCCTGGAGTCTGCCGGAGCACCTGTTCCAGGTGTCAGGCTGGTCCGCCTTCTGCACCAACCCACTCGATCCATCATCGTGCACCAACGCGCTCCAGTCGCCAAATCCCGATTCCAACAAAGGCCCCAACGACGGGCAGCTGCACTACGCGTGGACCGACATCACCTACCTGCTTCACCGCTCGGGCGTCAGCTGGGGCTATTACGTGTTCGCCGGGACCGAGCCCGACTGCGAGTCGGATGCCGCGATGACATGCGCCCCGGTGCAGCAGGGGCCGCAGACGCCAGGGATCTGGAACCCGCTGCCGTCGTTCACCGACGTGGCTCAGGACGGTGAGCTTGGCAACGTCCAGACCCTCAGCAACTTCTTCACCGCCGCCTCGCAGGGCACGCTGCCGGCCGTCTCCTGGATCGATCCAAACGGAAAGGTCTCAGAGCACCCAACCGCCCTGGTGAGCGCCGGCCAGACCTACGTCACAGGACTGGTCAACGCGATCATGCAAGGGCCGGACTGGAACAGCACCGCGATCTTCCTCTCGTGGGACGACTGGGGTGGGTTCTATGACCACGTGGTCCCGCCGGCGGTGGACGAGAACGGCTATGGAATCCGGGTGCCGGGGATCGTGATCAGTCCGTACTCCAAGCAGGGAGTCATCGACCACCAGACCCTGAGCCACGACGCCTACCTCAAATTCATCGAGGACGACTTCCTGGGCGGACAGCGCCTCGATCCGAACACCGACGGCCGTCCGGATCCGCGCCCGGACGTCCGAGAGGCCAACCCGCTGCTCGGCGATCTGCGCAACGATTTCGACTTCAGCCAGAACCCGCGGCCTCCCGTGATCCTGCCAGTGTGCCCGCAGACCGATTTGGTCCCGGCGCCCGTCTGCTGAGATCAGTACGCGGTCGAGCGCGAACGGTGGCGTCGCACGGACTTGTAGCGCTCACCCTGGCCGCGCAGCCACAGCTGCTCGTCGATCTGCGCCGCGGAGCTGCCCGGGAGGGCTGCGACCAGGAGCGCGACCGCCTGGACCGCGCATGCCCGGATCTCCACCTCTTCGGGCGAGCCGTGGGGGATCAGCTCTCCGCGCTCGATCCGAGCCAGCAGCGCCGCTGAGTAGCGGAGCACGCCATCGACCCGGAGCACGTGGGGGACCAGGTTGTCGGCGAACATCGTCAAGCGGTTGAGGTCGGGGAAGTCGATCACACCGGCGCGGTGGAGGTCCGCGGCGGCGATCTGGGCTCGCTTGAGGAACGGCACCTCAATCCCTCCGTAGCGCGAGCAATCGGCAAAACAATCCCATCCGGCGAGCTGCTCGACGAGGCCGACCGCCGAGCTGCCCGCTTGCTGGACCGTTGCGACGAAGCCGCTCGCCTGCGCGACGTGCTGTCCGAGGTCACGCAGCGATCGTGCGTAGAGCTCCATCAGCTCGTGCTCTGGCTCCTGCCCCAGGACTGTGGCGATGGCCGGTGGGTCGATCGTCCGTAACTGGTCGGCGCTCCAGGGCCCTGACGACGAAAACCGCCGTCGCAGCCCGTCGGCGATCGTTGAATAGCCCGAGCGCCCCGGCGGTTTGCGGAGGGTGGGAAACCAGCCTGAACCGAAGTTGATCGCGTCGAGGGTCAACCAGAACGCGGCCAGCTGTTCGCGGTCGCCGCCCACGAGGTGGACATCCGGCTCGGGGTCGTTGCGCATTGAGGGACGGCTCAGGCTCTCGGCATATGCAGGGATCGCCATCTCATCGACCCTCACGTGTCGAGCGCGCGAGGCCACCTCCGCGCACGCCGCGCTGAGCTCGTCGAGGAGATCGGTCACACTGAGAGCATGGCGAGGTCTGTCGATGGCATTCCCGTCGCGCACACCCCGCCCGGCGGGTATGGCAGAGAGATGCCACCCCCTGTCCTGGCCGGGTGCGAGGAGCTGCTGGTGGAGGGCGCACCCGACCTACGGGGCGTCTGGCGGGCTGCCGCGGTGGAGGTGGGTGGCGAACCGGCGCCGGCCGATCACCCCGCGCTGAGGCATGTGGAACGGATTGAGCAGTCCGGCGACCGGATCGTGATCACGGCCGCCGGCGTGGTCCACGACATGCGCTGCGATGGAACAGAGGCGAACGGGGTGCACGATGTTGCGGAGTTCGATTTCAAGACGCCGATAACGGTCATCGCAACCTATGAGGACGGAGTCCATACTCTCCGGCCGGTCGGTCTACCCGTGGTAGTCACCCGTCATCTGGAGGATGACGTACTGGTCTGGAAGTACCTGACCTTTACGGCCCGTTTGGAGCGGGTGAGCACCGCTTAGCCCGTTCTTCAGACGTCGAGGCAGGGTCGCTAGCGCGGCTCTGGAGCATGCGGGCTAGACGCCCTGTGGGAGGGCTGCCGGGATGAACGCCCGGCGAGTGAAGCTGTAGCGGCTGTCTGGCACAACCGTGCCGTCTCCCGAAATCCGCCAGATGAGGGGCCGCGCGCGCCTGATCCGATTCTCACAGATCAGGCCGCCGTCCCAGGAAGGATGGGTGGTGATTCGGCCGCCCATCGCGATCAGCAGGCGCCGGTACGTCCCGATCGCCGCGTCGGTGATCTCGATCTCTCCGCGTCCGATCGTGGTGCCGCTCGTGCCATGCCTCCCGCGCATGGGTAATACATCGGCAGCTCAGCGCCCGGCCTGTAGCCAGGGACGACCACCTCCCGCGGTACCGTTGGATACGCGGCGATGGCAGAGACAAAAACTGAGCTTGAGACCCTTCTAGCGGGACTCAACGCGCCCCAGCAGGAGGCCGTGACGCATCCCGGTGGGCCGCTGTTGATCCTGGCAGGGGCAGGCTCGGGCAAGACACGTGTCCTCGCCCACCGGATTGCCTACCTCCTGGCAACGGAGGCGGCTCGGCCTGACGAGATCCTGGCCATCACCTTCACCAACAAGGCGGCAGGGGAGATGCGTGAGCGCGTCGGACTCCTGGTCGGCCGCCGGGTGCGCGCGATGTGGGTGATGACCTTCCACTCCGCATGCGCCCGGATGCTCCGCGCCCATGCTGATCGGCTGGGGTACACCCGCCAGTTCACGATCTATGACCAGGCCGACTCCCGACGGCTGATCAAGCGCTGCCTGGACGAGCTTGGCATCGACCCGAAGCGTTTCACCCCGGCGGCGATCGGCGCGCAGATCTCTGACGCAAAGAACCGCCTCCGCGACGCTGACGGCTACTCGGGCATGGTCGGCTCGTTCTTCGAACAGACGGTGGCCGATGTCTACCGCGAGTACGAGCGGCAGCTGCATCGCATGAACGCGATGGACTTCGACGACCTCCTGTTCCGCGCGGTGGACCTGCTGCGGATGTTCGACGAGGTCCGTGAGCGCTACGCCAACGGCTTTCAGCACACCCTCGTCGATGAGTACCAGGACACCAACCACGCCCAGTACGCATGGCTCCAGCTCCTGGCCAAGGAGCATCGGAACATCATGGTGGTCGGCGACCCGGATCAGTCGGTGTATCAGTTCCGCGGAGCCGACATCCGCAACATCCTGGAGTTCGAAGACGACTTCGTCGACGCGGAAGTGGTCCGCCTGGAGCAGAACTACCGCTCGACGCAGACCATCCTGGATGCGGCCAACGCGGTGATCGCCAACAACCGCGGCCGCAAGCCCAAGAACCTGTGGACGGACCTCGGTCAGGGCGATCCGGTCAAGATCCGTGAGCTCGACGACGAGCACGCGGAGGCCCGCTTCGTCACGGGCGAGATCCAGCGACTCCTGGATGAGGGCGCCGCCCGCTCAGACATCGCGGTCTTTTACCGGACCAATGCCCAGTCGCGGGTGCTGGAGGACACGCTGACCCGGGCGGACATCGCATACCAGGTGGTGGGGGGGACGAAGTTCTACGAGCGTGCAGAGATCAAGGATGCAGTCGCCTATCTGATCACGATGGTCAACCCGCAGGACGTCGGCGCGTTCACCCGAATTGTCAATTCCCCGCGCCGGGGGATCGGCTCCACATCGTTGTCAAAGGTGCTTGCACACGCCAACACCATGGGGATCCCGGTGTGGGAGGCGGCGTCAGCTCCGGAAGAGGTTCCGGGCCTCGGGCAGCCAGCGGTCAAGGCCCTGCACCGCTTCATGGGAACCATGCACGTCCTGCGCGAGCGAACGGCGTCGGGCGCGCCGGTGGCCGAACTGCTCAAGGAGCTGCTTCAGGAGACCGGCTATCTCGAGGCGCTCGAGGCCGAGCGGACAATCGAGGCACAGGGGCGGGTGGAGAACCTGGAAGAGCTCGTCAACGTCGCGGCTGAGTACGACGCCTCGGACGGCGAGGTGCATTCACTTGACGAGTTTCTCCAGCAGGTCTCCCTGCGCTCAGATGCCGACGAGCGCAGCGACGACGAGGGCCTGGTTACGCTGATGACGCTCCACAATGCCAAGGGCTTGGAGTTTGGGGTGGTGTTCATGATCGGCTGTGAGGAAGGCGTGTTCCCGCATTCGCGAGCTCTCGACGAGGGTGGGCTCGAGGAGGAGCGGCGGCTCTGCTACGTCGGCATCACCCGAGCGGAGCGGGACCTCTACATCTGTTACACCCGAACCCGGAGCGTGTTCGGCGCGCGTACCTGGGGCGCGCCCAGCCGGTTCATCGGCGAGATACCGGCGGAGCTGACCGATCGGGATGAGCAGGTTCAGCCGGCGCGGGGATTGGCGGGGATTCGTGCGAGGGCGACATCGTGGGCCGGCGGCCCATCCGAGCCTTGGTCGCCCCATGAGCCGGCGCCTGTGGCGTTTCGGATGGGCGAGGACGTGGTCCATCCCACGTTCGGCGAGGGCGTGGTCACCGGGCTGGAGCCAGGAGGAATCGTTGTGATCCGCTTCAGCCGGGACCAGTCCGAGCGCAAGCTGGTCGCCGATATGGCGCCGGTGAGCCGGCGAGGATAGAAGCGCGAGACGCTGCGTCCCGCACGCGTTGGCAATCCACGGCTTGGGTCCTCGGTGGGACTGGTACAGCCGCGGCATCCCCGCGATGCTCTAGCGTCTCTGCTGTGTCCGCAACGATCATCGATGGCAAGGCCGTGGCGGCGTCGGTGCGTGCCCAGGTGGCCGAAGAAGTCGCTCGGCTGCGGGAAAGGACGGGTGCCGCTCCGGGGCTGGCCACGATCCTCGTAGGGGACGATCCCGCCTCGGCGGTCTACGTGTCAGGCAAGCGCAAGGCAGTCGCGGAGGTGGGGATCGGTGACTACCACCGCCAGCTGAGCGCGGAGGCCAGCCAGGACGAGGTGGCCGGGTTGATCGAGGAGTGCAATCGTGACCCGGACATCAGCGGGATCCTGCTCCAGCTTCCCGTCCCAGAAGGGCTTGATGGATCCGACCTGACGGCGATGATCGCCCCAGAGAAGGACGTCGACGGCCTCACCCCGATCAGCGCAGGCCATCTTCTGCAAGGAACTCCAGGCCTGCGGCCGTGTACGCCGCTTGGCGTGATCGAGCTGCTCGATCGCTACGACGTCAGGCTTGAAGGAGCCGAAGCGGTTGTCGTTGGCCGGTCCGATCTCGTGGGCAAGCCGGTGGCGCAGCTCCTTTTGCAGCGAAACGCCACGGTCACGATGTGCCACTCCAGGACGAGCCATCTGGCTACTGTCTGCGCTCGCGCGGACGTGCTGATTGCCGCGGCCGGAAAGCCTGGACTGATCGGTGCCGACCACGTCAAACGGGGGGCGGCAGTCATCGACGTGGGCATCACCCGCACCGCCCAGGGGCTCCGCGGCGACGTGGACTTTGAGCCGGTGCGCCAGCGCGCCGGCTCTCTCACGCCTGTACCCGGCGGCGTCGGCCCGATGACGATCGCGATGCTCCTACGGAACACCCTGGCCGCGGCCTCACTCCAGCAACTCGTCGGCCAGCCGGCGGGATGAGGGCCGACCGAGGCGAGCTGCTCAGTGCCGGCTGTGCGGTGGCGCTGCTGGTGTGCACATTCGGACTCGCCTGGTACGGCGGAGACGGCATCCCCGGAAGCACGCCCAGCACCCGGCTCGTTTGGACCGAGAGCGCCTGGCAGGCACTGACGATCGTCCGGTGGGCGATCCTCGTGACGGTCTTCGTGGCGGTTGGTTCGGTCTTCCTTCACCTGAGCCAGCATTCGCATGGGTCCCGGACAAACACCGGCGCGCTGGTGGCGATGCTGGGAGCTGCCACGACGGTCCTGCTCATCATTCGCGTCCTGATAGACATGCCGGCCGGCAATCGGGTCGTCGATCAGAAGCTCGGCGCGGTGCTGGGGACCGTGCTGGCGATTGGAATCGCGGCAGGAGGTGCGCGGTCGTTCCGCGATGAGCGCCTAAGCCCCGCTGGCCGGCGCCGGAGAAGTCTGATTTCCGACCGCGGCCAGGTCTAGTGTTGCCCAAAACGCCGGGCTCGAAAGGAGAGCGGTCGTGAACCAGTCACACGTCAGCCAGGGCCACCTGATCGCCGGCGCGGGAGGGATCCTGCTGTTCATCTCGCTGTTCCTGCACTGGGCAGTCGGGGCAAACGCCTGGGACTTCTCGTTCGTGGATATCTGGCTCCTTCTGGTGGCGCTCGCCGCGGCCGGCTACGGATTCGCCGATGCAGCCGGCGCCGACCTTGGCTTGCCTCCGCAAGCCGGCTATCTGGTAGCGGGGCTCGGCATGGCGGCGCTGGGCTGGTCTTTTGGATTCGAGACCGAGGTTTCGGGCTCGCTCGGAGTTTGGCTCGCGATCGTCGCGTCGCTCGGGATCGTCTTCGGCGCGTTTGCGGCGACCTCCGCGCCAGAGCCAGCGCCGCGCCGGACGGCACCGCCTCCATCGCCAAGCACATCGAGCACCCCGCCGCCCGCGTAGGCCGTCTTCGGAGCTACGGGTGGGTTGCCCCGCACCCGGCCAAAGGGGCATACTCCAGCGGGATGCGGCTGGGTCGACTTCGCTGGCCTGAGTGGCTGATCGCAATCGGCGGCGCCGTGCTGCTGGCTGCGATGCTCGGCCTACCCTGGTTCACCGCTCCGCATCGCTCCGTGGATGGCTGGAACGGCCTGACCCACTTGCGGTGGGTCCTGCTGGTCGCTGTGGCGCTGGCTCTCGCTACGGCACTGCTTCAGGCGACCCTGTGCGCGCCCGCCATTCCGGTGACGCTGACCCTCTTTGCCGCCATGTTCGGCGGGCTGGGCGCGGTGGTGCTCATTTATCGGGTTTTGGCCGATCCCCCGGGAGGCAACCGGAAGATCGGCGGGTTCGTGGCGCTTGCCGCTTCCATCGGCATCGCCTATGGCGGATTGCAATCGCTTCGGGCCGACAGTGTGGCTGAACCGGATGGCCCTGCCGAGATACCCGTAATCGGCTCGGTGCCGACGACCGGCGGCGCAGCCGGTTCCTAGAATCATCGTCAGATGCTCGATCGCTCGCAGGTGCTCCACGTCGCCCGCCTGGCCCGCCTTGAGATGGATGACGAGGAGCTTGAGCGGATGTCGTCCGAGCTGTCCAAGGTACTAGGGCACTTCGAGAAGATCCGCGAGCTGGATCTGGAGGGTGTGCCGCCCACCTCGCACGTCGTCGAGGTGCCAGGCGCGCTTCGCCCCGACGAACCCGAGCCCTGCCTTGCGCCCGAGGTGGTGCTGGCCAGCGCACCGGAGCCACTAGAAGGCGGCTTTGGCGTACCGAGCCCCGGCCAGTCAGCCGAGTGAGCGACCTTCTGGACCTGACCGCGGCGCAAGCCGCGGAACACATTCGCGCTCGTGAGCTCGCCGCAAGCGAGCTGTTCGACGCGTATCGCGAGCGTGCCGCCGCGGATGAGCTAAACGCCTTCACCTGGGTGGCCGACGAGGCGCCTGCGGCAGACCTCAGTGACCGGCCGCTCGCCGGCGTACCGGTCGCCGTCAAGGACCTGTTCTGCACCGAAGGCGTCCCCAGTCAGGCGGGATCGAGGATCCTCGAGGGCTACCGCCCGCCATATAGCGCCACGGTCGTGAACAGGCTCGTCGAGGCCGGCGCCCCGCTATTGGGCAAGACCAACCAGGACGAGTTTGCGATGGGCTCGTCCAACGAAAACTCGGGGTTCGGGCCTGTCCTCAACCCCTGGGATCGCGCCCGCGCGCCGGGAGGATCCTCGGGCGGGAGCGCTGCGGCGGTGGCCGCCGGAATGGCGCCGTGGGCGATTGGCACTGACACGGGGGGCTCCATCCGGCAGCCCGCTGCCCTGTGCGGGGTCGTGGGCCTGAAGCCGACATATGGTGCCTGCTCCCGCTATGGGATGATCGCCTTCGCCTCATCGCTTGACCAGGCCGGCCCGGTGACGCGAGACGTAACGGATGCCGCGCTTCTGCTCTCGCACATGGTGGGCCGCGATCGCCGCGATTCAACCTCGGTTGAGTTCCCGGGGGCGATCGAACCGCCCCGCTCCGAGACTCTCGAGGGCATCCGACTCGGCGTGCCCGAGGAGCTTGTCGGTTCAGAGGGCGGGGTGGAGCCTGGCTGTCCGCGAGCGCTTTGAGGAGACGCTCAAGCTGGCCGAGGATCTCGGCGCCGCGGTCGAGCCATGCCGCCTACCGCATGCGCCCCACGCGCTCTCTGCCTACTACCTGATCGCACCCGCCGAGGCTTCCGCCAACCTTGCTCGGTACGACGGGGTCCGCTATGGCCTGCGCGTCAACGGGGACTCCGACCTCGTCACGATGTATGAGCGCACCCGGGGGCAGGGGTTCGGCGCGGAGGTCAAGCGTCGGATCATGCTTGGCACGTATGCCCTCTCCAGCGGCTATTACGACGCCTACTACGGGACGGCGCAGAAGGTCCGGACAAAGATCTCGGAGGATTTCCGGACCGCGTTCGAGTCCTTCGACTTCATTGCAACCCCGACAAGTCCGTGGGTCGCTTTCGAGCTGGGTTCCAAGACGGACGATCCCCTTTCCATGTACCTGAACGATTTCTGCACCGTGCCCATGCCGCTTGCGGGGATCCCGGCGATCTCGATCCCGTGCGGGCTGAGCGACGAGCTGCCTGTGGGCTTCCAGCTTGCCGGTCCGGCGTTCAGCGAAAGCAGCCTGCTCGACGCCGCCTACGCGCTGGAGCGGGCGGTCGGGTTTGACGGAAGGGCAGCTCGTCGATGAGTGCTCGCGACTACGAGCCTGTAATCGGACTGGAGATCCACGTTCAGCTCAAGACACGGACCAAGATGTTCTGTGGCTGCGAGGTGTCGTTTGGCGACCCTCCCAACACCCATACTTGCCCGGTTTGCCTGGGGCTCCCGGGGGCGCTGCCGGTTGCCAACGAGCGAGCGGTCCATTTCGGGTTGATGATCGGCCTGGCGGTGGGCGCGGAGATAGCCGAGCGCTCGCTGTTTCACCGCAAGAACTACTTCTATCCTGACAACCCCAAGAGCTACCAGATCTCCCAGTACGACATCCCGCTGTGCCGCGGGGGACGCCTGGGTGACGTCCGGCTTCATCGAGTGCATTTGGAGGAGGACGCAGCGAAGCTCAACCACCTGGGCCAGAGCGGCCGCATCCATGGAGCCGAGCGCAGCTGGGTCGACTTCAATCGCTGCGGCACGCCGCTCGTGGAGATCGTCACCGAGCCGGACCTTCGCTCGCCAGAAGAGGCCCGGGAGTGGTTGAACGTGCTCCGTGAGACCCTCCGCCAGATCGGCGTATCCGACGTGAACATGGAGGAAGGGTCGCTTCGCTGCGACGCCAATGTCTCGGTGAGATCAGCGGGGACGACAGAGCTCGGCACGAAGACCGAACTGAAGAACATGAACTCGTTCCGCTTTCTGGAGCGAGGTGTCAAAGCCGAACTCGAGCGCCAGGTCGGGCTCCTGGGTGAGGGCCGATCCGTCGTGCAAGAAACCTTGCATTTCGATCCCGCCTCAGGCCGACTGACCCCGCTGCGCTCCAAGGAAGAGGCCCACGACTACAGGTACTTCCCTGAGCCGGACCTGGTGCCGCTGATCGTCGGTCCGGAAATGCTGGCGAACGCACGTGATGCGATGCCGGCTGAGCTTCCCGCCGAGCGCGCTTCTCGTTTCGAACGTGAGCTTGGCCTGAGCTCCGGCCGTGCCCGGGAGCTTGCGTTTCGCTCGGAGCTCGGCAACTACTTTGAGCGAGTTTTGGCCGCCGCGGCCAACCAAGGCGGCGACGGGGCCGACGCGGTCGAGCTGTCCAATTGGATTCCGCAGCTTGTGGAGCGGATCGGCTCCGATACGGACCCCAGCGATAGCCAGGTCTCGCCCGAGCACCTGGCGGAACTCGCGATCATGGTCAAGCAGCGCGAGGTCAGCCGCGACGCGGCTCGCGACGTACTGACGATGATGGTGGATGGCCGTGGTGGGGCGCGGGAGCTCGTCGAAGTAGAGGGCCTTGGCGCAATCTCCTCGGAGAAGGACGGCCTGGGCGAGATTGTGGAGCGGGCGATCGCCTCCGATCCAGCTGCGGCCGAGCAGGTGAGGTCGGGAAACATGCGGGCGATGGGGCCCCTGGTCGGCTACGTGATGCGAGAGACGAAGGGCCGCGCGGACGGCGGCGAGGTGACCCGGCTGATCCGCGAGCGCCTGAAGGCTTAGGGGTAGGATCCAAGGCCAACCGCCCCAGGAGGCCACTATGTCGCGACTCATCCGGATGGACCACACTGGCCACAGCGCGCTGGCCGAATGGGATGCCGCCGACCAGTCGAGCTGCGAGGCCGCCGCAACCGTCTTGCGCCAGCAGCTCGAACGGGGCTATCTGGCGATCGTCCCGGACACGGTGGGGCGGGCGGAGCAGGTCCGAGACCTGCCGGTGGACGCCGAGCTGGTGATCCTGCGGCGGCCGATCGCCGGAGGCTGACACGGCGACCAGGGCCGCGGATCGGGACCCGCCAAGCGCGGGCATCCTGCCTGAGCTGGCCGCGGTTCCATGGCGGCGGCGGGCGTCCGGCTCAACATTGCGGAGGTCGGAGCGGACCTGGACGCTTACGACGGTCGCGCACACGTGCCCCTTCATCGCCGCCGCGGTGGCGCTTGGCGTGCTCCAGCCGCTCACGATTCCGCTCGGGGTGATCCTGCTTGCCCACGCGTGGGCGATTCCCGAGCTCTACGCCGCACGCGGCGCCAAGGTGGTCCGCCCCCGGCGGCGCGCCGACTCGAGCGCTGAGCGCGTGGCGCTGGGGCTCCTAGGGGACCTGGTGGGCCACGAGGCGCGTGAGCTTCACGCCCGGACTGGGCTGGTGCTCGAACACGCGAGCTTCGGGGCGTGGCTGCTGGGGGAGAAGGGAGCGCTGCTGGTGAGGCCTGGCGGTCGGCGTGTGCACTGCTACTGCGTCCACGTCCCGGATCCGGAGCTACCGCCCAGTGACAGGATCGCCCATCTACTGCTGGCCCTGCGCGAGGACGAAGCGGGCTTTGCCACCGTAGCCAATCTGGCGTTTGCGGGCGCTCCCTGGCGTGTGCGCCGCCGGCTCCCCGCCGCCTTTCGCCCCGCGCTCCAGCTTGCGCGCCGCCAGGTCAGAGCGGCGTAGGCCCTAGGGCCCTGCGGAGCGCGGTTTCCTTATTAGTTTGTACGTCGGGCCAATGTGCGCTTAAGGCAATTGGCGGAAGATCATCGCCATGACCTATCCAGCCAGAACCTCCCGCGTTGTGCTTCTCGAGGAAGCGCGGGCGGTACCCAGGCCTGGTCCGCTCCGGCGCTTCCGGCTTGCCCGCCTGCGGTTTGAAGGTCCCTCGGCCGATCCCGAGAAGCGCTTCGCATACCTGAAGCGCGTCTACGACTAGAAACGCGCAAGAGCTACGTAAGAACGGCCGCTGACGGTTGTCAGGCGCGATACGCTTTGATCATGGAAAGCGAAGTTGAAGCTCCTCGCCACCACGTACCGGTTCTGCGCCGGGTGTTCGCCGGGGCCGTGCTGGTCATCGCGGTCGCTCTGGCGCTGAAGTTCATCATCGGCTTCATCATCACGATCTTCTGGGTCGTGTTTGGGGTGGCGCTGCTGATGGCGATTCTCTGGGCACTGAAGACGCTGTTCTGGTAGGCGCGCCGTGGCGGGCGCCAGCTATGTCGTGATCTGCCTGGGCTTCGGCCTGGCCGGAGGAGTCATCGGCCGGATCAAGGGGAGTTCCTTCCTGGTGTGGTTTCTGATCGCCGGGCTGGTGCCGATCCTGGGGCTGCTTGCCGCCGTCTGCTACCGCTGGGACAACCGAGAGCTGCGCCGCCGGTGCCCGGGATGTGGCCGAGTGGTCAAGCTCCACGACGCGCTCTGCGTGCGGTGCGGCACCGAGCTGGAGTTTCCCGACGTGGCGATCCCCTCGGAAGCAGCCGCTCGCGAGCGCGTGGCGTAGGCCTCTTCGGGCTCCCAAAGGGCCAAAATTCCGCTGGTAGACTCGCCCTTTCATGCGCGCAGTCGATGCCCTGATGGAATGCCTGAAGGCTGAGGGTGTCGACGTCGTATTCGGGCTGCCGGGCGGGGCAAATCTCCCCACCTACGATGCCTTCTACGACGCCGGCATCCGCCATATCCTGGTTCGCCACGAGGCGGGAGGCGGCCACGCGGCCGAGGGCTATGCCAAGGCCACCGGCAGAGTCGGGGTCTCACTGGGCACGAGCGGTCCCGGCGCGACCAACCTGGTCACCCCGATCTGCGACGCAATGATGGATTCGGTGCCCGTTGTGTTCCTCACCGGCCAGGTGCGGACCGAGCTGCTGGGCACTGACGGGTTCCAGGAGGCGGACACGATCGGAATCACGATGCCGATCGTGAAGCACAGCTTCATGATCCAGCACCCGCTGGAGCTGCCGCGCACGCTTCACGAGGCCTTCCACATCGCGCGGACTGGCCGTCCCGGTCCGGTGGTCGTCGACATTCCTCAGGATCTGAGCCGCGCGGACATTCCGTACGAGCCGGTAACCGACGTGCACCTGCCCGGGTACCAGCCCACGACCGAGGGAAACCAAAAGCAGATCCGGCTGGCGGCCAAGGCGCTGGCGAATGCCCGGCGCCCGGTGATCTACGCCGGCGGCGGAGTGATCAACGCCGACGCGGCAAACGAGCTGGTCGAGCTGTGCACCTCCGACCGCCTCCCCGTCACCTGTACGGTGATGGGTCTGGGTGCGTTTCCCGCGCCACACGAGCAGTGGCTTGGGATGCTGGGCATGCACGGGACACGGACGGCCAACTACGCCATGGACGAGGCCGACCTGATCGTCGCGGTCGGCGCCCGGTTCGATGACCGGATCACCGGCAAGCTGAGCGAGTTCGCCCCCCGGGCGAAGTTCATCCACATAGACATCGACCCAGCGGAGATTTCGAAGAACGTCCCGGCTCACATCCCGATTGTCGGCGACGCCAAGAACATCCTCTCCCGGCTCACGGCTGAGTACCGCGCCCTTGCGCCGGATCCGGCGCGACTTGACGAGTGGTGGACGCGGATCAGCGCATGGCGAGAGCGACATCCTCTGCGCTACGAGGATTCAAAGGATTCCGAGATAAAGCCTCAATACATGATCCAGGCGCTCTACGAGGTGACTGCGGGCGACGCGATCGTGACCAGCGACGTCGGCCAGCACCAGATGTGGACTGCCCAGTATTTCCACTTCAATCGCCCGCGCCGCTGGATCAACTCCGGGGGCCTTGGGACGATGGGTTTCGGCTTGCCCGCCGCCATGGGAGCCAAAGTCGGCCGTCCGGATGAGACAGTCGTGTGTGTGGCAGGGGATGGCTCGGTGCAGATGAACATGCAGGAGCTGGCGACCTGCTCGCAGGAGGGAATCGCGATCAAGGTATTCGTCATGAACAACGGCTACCTGGGCATGGTGCGGCAGTGGCAGGAGCTGTTCTGGGACAAGCGCTATAGCCAGGTGGACATGGGAGAGTGGCCTGATTTCGTGAAGCTGGCCGAGGCATGTGGGGCCACGGGCCTGCGCTTCGAGGACAAGCGCACGCTCGTCGAGGACATGCGTGCGGCGCTCGAGACCGAGGGTCCGGTCCTGGTCGACGTTCGGGTGACGCGCGAGGAGAACACCTATCCAATGATTCCAGCGGGCCAGCCGGCCCGGAACATGGTGGGCTAGGCGTTGGGCGAACCGGCCACCCAGGAGCTTCTGTCGCTCGATGATCTAGAGGCGGCTGGAGGGATCCGAACCGGGCGCAAGCACATCCTCTCGATCATGGTCGAGAACAAGCCCGGCGTTCTGACCCGCATTGCAGGGCTGTTCGCGCGGCGCGGCTTCAATATCGACACGCTGGCGGTTGGCCCGACCGAGGACGAGCGGATCTCCCGCATCACGATGACGCTGGATGGGGCCGTCCATCCAATCGACCAGGTGACCAAGCAGCTACACAAGCTGGTCAACGTGCTGAAGATTCGCGATCTGGAGCCCGAGGAGACGATCGCCCGCGAGCTTGCGATGTTCAAGGTGTCCGCTGACGGCGCCAGCCGCGCTGAGGTGATGCAGATCTGCGAGATCTTCCGGGCCAAGATCGTCGACGTGACACGGCGGTCGCTGGTCGTCGAGGTCACCGGGACCTGCGACAAGATCGAGGCGTTTGAGCAGCTTGTCCGGCCGTTTGGGCTGGTGGAGATGGCGCGAACCGGCGAGATCGCAATCTCGCGAGGCCGCGGGGAGACCTGAGGCTGGACGTCCGAGCCCGGCGCTCTGGACGCGTCCGGTGGTCAGATTTTTCACGGCCAATTTCCTTGTATTTGGGGGAATGCGCGGTAGCCTCTGACTCGGGGCCAGGAGAGCCGGAACGGAATCCAGCACAAAGGGGATTGTTGAAACTCATGAAGCATCACCATCATTCGCGCATGGCGCTTGGGCTGAGCGTCATCGCGACCGTCGTACTTGCGATCCCGAGCGCTGCGCAGGCTGCCTGCTCAAGCTCCACCTCCTCCTACGCGCAGGCAGTCGAGAGCACCGCCGGCTTGGTTTCGTTTTGGCGGTTGGGTGATGGGTCTGGGTCGGTGGCGTGTGATGAGCAGGGGATCGCGCCCGGTACCTACCAGCCGGGTACGACGTTGGGGCAGCCGGGGCCATTCGCGGATGGGGCGACGTCGACGGGATTTGATGGCGCCTCCGGTTGGATGACCGTCCCCGATGCGAATGCGTTGCATCTCGGCGATACGTTTTCGATTGAGGCGTGGGTCAAGCGCGGCCGGTCGGGCACCGGTCAATACGAGGTGATCGCTTCCAAGCAGGAGGGCGACTGGGTCCTGATGTTCAACGGGGCGGACCAACTGACGCTCCGGAAGTCGGGCGTCGACAACGTCGCGTCGTCGACGACCGCGATCACCGACACCACCACCTGGCACCACGTCGTGGCGACCAAGAGTGGATCGTCGGTTCACCTATACGTCGACGGCAACGACGTCACCGGCCCGGTGTCAAACCAGACGATGGTCGACAACACCGAGCCCCTCGCAATCGGTGAGAGCTCGGCCAGCGCGTATCTGAAGGGCAACATCGCCGATGTTTCCGTATACAACGCTGTCCTTAGCGCCCAGCAGGTGACCGCGCACTACCAGGCGGGAACCGGCAGCGGCTCGCCGCCGCCGCCGCCGCCACCACCACCACCACCGCCGCCCACCACCCCCTCCGCCGCCCGGTGGCGGGAGCTCCCCCTGCGCCGCCTCAGGCTCTTACGGCACCGCGGTGGTAGGAACAAGCGGTCTGGTGTCGTTCTGGCGGTTGGGTGAGACTTCGGGGACGGTTGCGTGTGATGAGCAGGGCGTTTCCGCGGGGGCGTATCAGTCCGGTACGACGTTGGGTCAGCCGGGGCCGTTCTCGGACGGTGCTAAGTCGGTTGGACTTGATGGCAGCGCCGGTTGGGTGAGCGTTCCGGATGCGAGCGCATTGCATGTGGGGGATACGTTCAGCATCGAGGCGTGGGTGAAGCGCGGGAACTCGGGCACTGGCCAGAATGAGGCGATCGCGTCCAAGCAGGATGGCGACTGGGTGTTGATGTTCAACGGGGGGGATCAGCTGACGTTGAGGCGCTCGACGGTGGCCGACGTGGCTTCGTCGACTACCACTGTGAAGGACGTCAGCCAATGGCACTACGTGGTCGCGACCAAGAGCGGGTCCTCGGTGCATCTATACATCGACGGCACGGACGTGACCGGCACCGTGTCCAACCAGACGATGGCCGACAACACGCTGCCGCTGGCCATCGGCCAGAGCAGCACGAGCGCTTATCTGAAGGGCGACATCGCCGACGTGGCGCTGTACAACACCGTGCTCAGCCCACAACAGGTGACCGCCCACTTCCAGGCGGGAGGCGGCACGAGCGGCGGAGGCGGCGGCACGGCGGCACCGGCGGCACCGGCGGAGGCACCGGCGGAGGCGGGAGCGCCTTCAACCCGAACGGTGATCCCGTGATTGCGACGGCCGGCGATATCGCGTGCGCGCCGAGCAATCCAGACTTCCACGGCGGGAGCGGCGATGCCAATGGCTGCCTTGAGATGGCCACCTCCAACCTGATGGTGGGCGGGAAGATCTTGGGCTATCCGCTCTCGGCGGTTCTGCCGCTTGGTGACGAGCAGTACGAGTCCGGCACCTCGAGCGAGTTCGCGGGCTCGTATGCACCAAGCTGGGGTGCCTACCTGCCGATCACCCATCCTGTAGCCGGTAACCACGAGTACTACACCTCGGGAGCGAAGGGCTACTACGACTACTTCGACGGAGTCGGCCATTCCAGCGGCGCGGCCGGAAACCGCGCCCAGGGCTACTACAGCTACAACATCGGCTCCTGGCACATCATCGCGCTGAACTCCAACTGTGCCGCCATCTCCGGAGGATGCGGAAAGAACTCAGCCGAAGAGAAGTGGCTCCTGTCTGATCTCGCGAGTCATCGGGCCACGTGCACCCTTGCCTACTGGCACCATCCGCTGTTCCACTCTGGGGAGGAGACCGGCGGCGAGCTGATGCAGCAGATGTTCACTGACCTCTACAACGCCAACGTCTCCGTGGTGTTGAACGGACATGAGCACCAGTACGAGCGTTTCGCTCCGCAGACGCCAACCGGCCAGCTGCAGACCAACGGCGGCATCCGCGAGTTCATCGTGGGCACAGGTGGCCGCAGCCTCGAGGGCTACTCCACCCTGGCCCCCAACAGCCAGGTCCTGAACGACAACACCTACGGAATTCTCGAGCTGGCGCTTCATGCCACCAGCTTCGACTGGCGGTTCGTCCCCACGCTCGGCGGGACGTTCTCCGACAGCGGGACCGCCAGCTGCCACACCAGCCACTCCGGCCCAATCGGGTCATCGCGAGATGTGGGGCCCCGCAGGGCGAGAAGGCATCTGAGGCCCATTGACGGAAACCCGCTGCCGGGGCCCCGCGGGCTTCACCGGCATCGGCGCCACGTCCGGCGGTAGCTGGGATGGGGCGCCGGCTCGGCCACAGGCCCCGAAGACGTGACCGTATGATCGTTGGGTGGCAACGGCGAGACAGCTCGCGGAGGCAAGCGCCGAATCACGCATGACGATCGAGGACCTGGCGCTTGAGACCGGGCTATCGGTTCGCAACATCCGATCGCACCAGGCGCGCGGGTTGCTGGCGCCTCCGGAGGTGCGGATGCGCGTCGGCTACTACGGGCCGGCCCATGTCAGTCAGCTTCGCCTGATTCGTGAGCTTCAGGATCAGGGCTTCAACCTCAACGGCATCAAGCGACTGCTTGACGACTCCCACGGAGCGGCGGAGCACCTGCTTCGCGTCCGGCAGGCGGCCGCGCGAGACGCTCCGGAGGGACCCGCGGAGATCTTGAGCGCCGTGGAGCTCGGGCGGCGGTTCCGGCTGGATGAGGCGGAGGGCCGTGAGCTGCTGGCTCGCGCCATCAAGCTCGGATTTCTGCTCCCGGTCGGTGGGGACACCTACGAGGTGCTCAACCCGGCGTTGCTGGAGGTAGGTGACGAGGCCGTGCGAAGTGGCATCCCCCTGCGCGCTGCGATGGACGTGATCGAGGAGATCGGGCGCCACGTTGAATCGGTCTCACGTTCGTTCGTGAAGCTGTTCGTCCGCGAGGTTTGGAAGCCGTTCGCCAAGGCCGACATGCCGGCCGAGCGCTGGCCCGAGATAGAGGATGCGGTCGAGCGGCTGCGGCCTGCCGCCGCCAAGGCGCTTGTGGGCCTTCTCCACGAGCGGCTCACCACGGAGATCGATGGCGCCGTCGATGAGATAACCCGCCGTCTCTCCGAGCAGAAGCGGTGACCGATCAGGTCCGCGAGCGATGGGGGCGGGCGGGCGAAGGTTGGCGCCGGCGGGCCGACGAAGTCCGCCAGATGGGGATGCCGGTGTCCGCCTGGATGATCGATCAGGTCCACCTCCAGCCAGGGCACGATGTGCTGGAGCTCGCCGCCGGCCCGGGAGACACCGGGTTCATGGCGGCGGAGCTGATCAAACCCGGCGGGCGGCTGATCAGCTCGGACGCGATGGAGCAGATGCTCGCGATCGCCCGCGAGCGCGCGGTGAAGCAGGGGATCGACAACGTGGAATTCAAGCTGCTGGACCTCGAATGGATCGACCTGGAGGCCGCCAGCGTAGACGTGATCCTGTGCCGCTGGGGCGTCATGTTCGTGTCCGATCAAGGCGCGGCCGGCCGAGAGATGCGACGGGTTCTGCGACCTGGAGGCCGGGTGGCGCTCGCGGTGTGGGACGCTCCCGAGCGCAATCCCTGGGCCACCATTCCGACCCAGGCGCTCGTCGAACTCGGCCATACAGAACCTCCAGATCCGAGTGCGCCCGGAATGTTCGCCATGGCCGAGGCCGGCAAGCTAGAGCAGCTGCTGGAAGACGGAGGGTTCACCGAGATAGCGGCCCGCCAGGTGGACCTGACCCAGTCGCGTCCGAGCGTCGACACGTGGTTGGAGCAGATACTCGATCTGTCTCGCCCGTTTGTCGAAGTACGAGAGCGGCTGGACGAAGCGGAGTGGGAGGCGATGGTGGATCGGGTCCGGAAGCTGGCCGAGCCTTTCACCGCTGCTGATGGCTCGGTGCGCCTGCCCGCCCAGGCGCTCGTGGCCGCGGCGAGCGCTTAGCGACGCGCAGCGCCGGTCGCTAGGCTGGGGCGATGTTCTACGACGACGACGCGGACCTCGGGAAGCTCTCCGACAAGACGGTCGCGATCATCGGCTACGGCTCCCAAGGTCACGCCCACGCCCTCAACCTGAAGGACTCGGGAGTATCGGTCGTAGTAGGGCTGCGCACGGGATCAGACAGCGTGGCCAAGGCCAACGAACATGGGCTGACGGTCAAGGACCCGGCTGATGCCGCCGCCGAGGGCGACATCGTGATGATGCTGGTGCCAGACGAGCTCCACCATCAGGTGTGGGAGTCGATATCAGGCGGTGTGAGCGCCGGCAACGTGCTGATGTTCGGCCATGGCTTCTCGATCCACTATCGCGAGGTCGAGCCCCCCGGAGACGTTGATGTCGCGCTGGTGGCCCCGAAGGGTCCTGGCCATCTGGTCCGCCGCCAATTCCTGGAAGGCTCTGGCGTCCCTGGCCTGGTTGCCGTCCACCAAGACGCAAGCGGGGACGCGCTTGGAATCGCACTGGCATACGCCAAGGGGATCGGGTGCACACGAGGGGGCGTGATCGAGACAACGTTCAAGGATGAGACCGAGACTGATCTGTTTGGCGAGCAGGCGGTGCTGTGCGGTGGCGTCACCGAGCTCGTCCGCGCTGGCTACGAGACGCTCGTGGACGCGGGCTATGACCCGCGCCTGGCGTACTTCGAATGCCTGCACGAGCTCAAGCTGATCGTCGACCTGATGTACGAGAAAGGGATCGCGGGCATGCGGTACTCAATCTCCAACACGGCCGAATACGGCGACCTCACGCGCGGCAAGCGGATCATCGGCGAACCGACGCGCGAGGCAATGAAGCAGATCCTGGGCGATATTCAGAGCGGGTCCTTCGCCCGGGAGTGGATCGCCGAGAACCGGGCTGGGCAGGAGAGCTTCAAGCGCATGCGAGACGAGCAAGCCGGTCACCAGGTGGAGATGGTTGGCCGGGAGCTGCGGTCCCAGATGGACTGGATCGATACGACGTTCTCCGAGTAGGGGGACGGCTGTACACTCTCCGGTCCGGCCGCCGTGACTGGCGCGAGCAAGGTGGGTCCACCACCGGGGAGCGGCGGTCCGAATAAACGCCGCGCGCCTGGGCATCCACACCCACACGAGCGCGCGCATGGCTGAGACCTCAAGCTCCCTACAGATCCCGTCCGAGTTGAAGCCGGCCGACGGCCGGTTCGGCTCAGGGCCATCCCGGCTGCGCCCCGGCGCATTGGACCGGCTTGCCGAGACCGGCACCACGCTGATGGGCACGTCGCACCGTCAGCGTGCCGTCAAGGATCTCGTGGCGCGGATCCGGGCAGGAATACGGGAGCTGCTGGCAGTCCCAGACGGCTACGAGGTGGCGCTCGGCAACGGCGGGACCACGGCCTTCTGGGATGCGGCGACCTGCGGGCTTATCCGCGAGCGGGCGCTTCACCTGGCGTACGGCGAATTCTCAGCCAAGTTCGCCGCGTGTACACGGGACGCACCCTTCCTTGCCGATCCGATCATCGTCGAGGCACGGGCCGGAGATGCGCCCGAGCCTGTCGCGGACCCCGGTGCGGACGTGATCGCATGGGCACACAACGAGACCTCGACCGGAGTCGCCGTCCCGGTCCTGCGGCCGTCCGGCTCCGACCACGCGCTCGTCCTGATCGATGCCACGTCGGCGGCGGGTGGACTTCCGGTCGACGTCACGAATGCCGACGCCTATTACTTCGCCCCACAAAAGGGATTCGCCTCCGACGGCGGTCTGTGGGTTGCGGCGCTCAGCCCCGCCGCGCTGGAGCGGATCGACGAACGTCAGGGTGGAGCCGGCGACTCCCGCTGGATCCCGGCCTTCCTGTCGTTGCGCATCGCGCTCGAGAACTCCACCAAGGACCAGACCTACAACACTCCGGCGATCGCCACGTTGTTCCTGCTGGCCGACCAGCTCGACTGGATGCTCGAGCAGGGCGGACTCGATGCGATGGTGGCCCGGACCACGGCCAGCGCTAGGCACCTGTACAGCTGGGCGGAGCAGCGGCCCGATGCGAGCCCGTTCGTGGCCGATCCCGCGAACCGCTCTCCGGTGGTGGGAACGATCGACTTCGATGATCACGTGGATGCCACGGCACTCGCTGCCACGCTTCGCTCCAACGGGATCGTCGATACCGAGCCGTATCGCAAGCTGGGCCGCAACCAGCTACGAATCGCCATGTTCCCGGCGACCGACCCCGCAGATGTGCAGGCCCTGACGACCTGCATCGATTGGGTGCTCGAGCGGCTATAGCTCCCGGGCACCACTCGCCAAGGGGCGGCGGAACTGTCGATCGACCGCGTTTGGAGGCGTTAAAAGGGCGGCGCAAGAAAATGAGATCCGCGGGCGTTAACTCCACCAAGCTCGGTCAGGGGTGTGACCGGGGCCAGAACGGCTGACCCCTGCCGCGCTCTTTGCCATGACCGAAGCAGGCCCGCCAACACCGTCATATACGCGTATCTTGCTCGTCGAACAGGATCCGCCAACGGCGATCCTCATCGGCGAGATGCTCCGATCGGCGTGGGACGAGCGCCTGGTGGTTACGCACGCCCCGCACCTTTCCGCAGCGCTCGAGGACCTGCTGCACTACGGTGCGACGTGCGTCGTGCTCGACGTGACGGTGGCCGGGGTCGACGCGGTGGAGTGCGTCTTTCAGGTGCGCGCCGCCGCCCCCGATGCGCCGATCGTGGCTTTCGGAGACGACGAGGGGGACGCACGCGCCCTGGCAGTCGTCAAGGCCGGAGCCCAGGACTATTTGGTCAAGGGAGAGATGAACTCCCGGACCCTCGGCCGATCCGTCAAATACTCAATCGAGCGCAAGCGCACCGAGGCGCAGCTGGCCCACCAGGTGCTCCACGACCAGCTGACCGGGCTTCCCAATCGCGTGCTGTTCTTCGATCGGCTCCGGGTGGCGCTCGATCGGGCGAAGCGAAACCAAGTACCCATCGCCGTCCTGTTTCTAGACGTCGACAACTTCAAGGAGATAAACGACAGCCTGGGGCATGCCGCCGGTGACCGGCTCCTGGAGGAGTTGGCGGCGCGGCTCAAGCGTCTGATGCGTCCGATGGACACGGTGGCGCGGTTCGGCGGTGACGAGTTCACCTTTCTGGTCGAGGGACCCGAGACCGAGCGCGAGGTGATCCCGATCGCCGAGCGCATCATCGCCGCTGCCCGAGCCGAAGTCCCGGTTGAGAACCACGAGATCTCAATGGCGGTGAGCATCGGTGTCGCCCTGGTGAGCGACCCAAACGTGGAGCCTGAGACGGTCGTCCGGGAAGCCGACGCTGCGATGTATAGGGCGAAGGAGCGCGGCGGAGCCAGATACGAGGTCTACGACCGCGGCGGCCGTCCGGGCGGCAACGAGCGCTCAGAACTGAGAGAGGCACTCGAGATGGCTCTGGAACGCTCGGAGCTCCGCGTCTATTACCAGCCGAAGGTGGCGTTGAACGGCGGGCGCATGGTGGTGGGCTTGGAAGCGCTGCTCCGGTGGGAGCATCCACAGCGCGGTCTGATCGAGCCCGGCGAGTTCATTCCGCTGGCCGAGGAGCTGCGATTGATGCAGCCAATCGGGCACTACGTCGTCGACGAAGCGGTCCGGCTCCTTGCCCGCTGGCAGCGCTCCAAGCCCGACGCCACGGTCTCGGTCAACGTCTCCGCGACCCAGCTCGTCGACCCGGGCCTTGTGCCGGTCCTCAGCCAGACGCTACGCCAGGCGGGCGTCGATCCCGCGGCGCTCTGTATAGAGGTATCCGAACGGACGCTCAGCGAGCACCCGCAGGAGACCTCCGATGCGCTTCGACGACTCAAAGACATCGAGCTGACCGTGGCGATCGACGACTTCGGGACGGCACCGGCCTCGCTGTCCAACCTGCGGTGGTTGCCGGTGGACGCGCTGAAGGTCCACGAAAGCGTGCTCGCCGACCTCGGGACAGCCCCCGTGGAGGAAGCGATCGTGGGGGCGTTCGTCCGCATCGGGCATGCGCTGGGCCTCCAGATGATCGCCGAAGGAGTGGAAACCGAAGCTCAACTGGCGGAGCTGCGGACGTACGGCTTCGACGGAGCACAAGGCTTCCTGTTCGGGCGGCCAATGCCCGAGGAGCGGATTACTGCGATCGTGGGCTAGCCGAGGTGTCGCGACAGCCGGCGGATGCCGAGCCCTGCGGCGAGCATCACGGCCCCGCCCGCGGCCAGCAGCACCACGTCGATACCGGTGAACGGCAACGTTCCTGAGCTCTTCTGCACAGGAGGCTCACACGGCACCTGCGGGTTATAAGCCTGGCACTGCGAGTTGCCCTGAGCCAGAGCTTGTCCCGGTATAGCCAAGGACGCGACGATCAGCAGACCTGCGACGAGAAGCGAAACCCGTCTCGCCAGGTTCTTGCTCGTGAGAGTGTGTCTCCCCAGGTTCATGATCCAAGTTATACCTTGAATGTGCGTTGCCCAATCACAGCACGCCAGATTCTGGATGATTTCTTCAGAAGGTTTGGTGAGATTCCTCACCCCTGCGGGCATTCGCCTGCTTCAGTGAGCCACGACGAGGATCCGCAGGGCCTCGGATGGAGTGAGCGGATGTGCCGTCCCGATACGCCTGAGCGCCGCAGGCACAGCAGGTTGTTTGGGGTTGATCGAGTAGGCCACCTCGAAGTCGTGACGAGCCTGGGCGAGATCGCCAAGCTCGGTGGCCGCAAGCCCCGCGCCTAGCCAGGAAAGCCAGCCACCGGAGTCGCGCGAGATGGCTCGTTGGAATTTCGTTCGGGCGAGGCTGTACTCGCCGGTCTGAAGCGCGATCGTTCCCGCCAGCCGATCCGGAACGGCGCTCAGCGGGTTGAACTGCGCCGCTCGCGATAGCGCCCGAAGGGCGGCCACCGGATTGCGCTGCGAGATGTTGCTTGCGATCGATACTTCCCGCACGGAGAGATACGGGAACGCCAGCAGGACGGTGGCGCCGAGCAGCGCGGCGAAGCCGAGAGCGAGCGCCACGCCGCGGCGAACCCGGCTGGCTGGACTCCCGTCCGCTCCCACGAGCCGGCGTGCGCTGGAGGAGGGCCCCAGCGCGCCCGCCACGGCCAGGAACCCCAGTGCCGGCCCACTCAGCGCCGGTATCTCCCAGAACCAGTCGACCGATCCGTGGATCAGCCATACGATCAGCGCAAGGAGCGCGGCTCCCGCAACCAGGCGCTGAAGATCGGTCTCCGATCGACGGTTACCCAGCGCCGCTGTGATCGCTGCGGCGAGGAAGCCTGCGAACAACAGGAATCCCACCAAGCCTGTGTGGGCCAGCAGACGCATCTCGATGCTGTGCGTGTATTGGGGTTCCTGGGCGGTCCGCCGGTGCGTGAGGTAGTAATCGTCGAAGTTGTCCTGACCGAGCCCTCCGAGCGGGTGAGCAGCGAGCGCGTCGAGCGACACCCGCCAGAAGTCGTAGCGGCCGCTGCCGACCACCCCGAAATACGAGCTCGAACGGGTTTCCACCGAAGATTTGACGAACCCGTTCCATTGGCGCTTGAGGAACCTGACGGGATGGCCGCTGGTAGCGGCCACCGCACCGGTCGCAACCGCCGCAACCGCCGCAACTGCCAGGAGCGTCCCCAGCCGGCGCTTGGCGAGCGCGGAGGGATTACGTGGCGCCAGCAGGCGCTCGCCCCGGATCATCAGCAGAACGCCGATGAAGATGACTGCGCACAGCGCGAGGCCGGTTCGGCCGGCGACTGCGGCCGTGTGCGACGCGTTGGCCGGCCCGTTGCGATACACCGCCAGCAGCCGGTGGAGCGGTGCCACGCCGCCCGCGATGGCGATGACCGCAGCCGGCACGATCCGCAGGCGGTGCCGCACGACAAGCAAGGCCAGCACGATCACCACGGGCAGGGTGAACAGCCAGCCCCGGCTCTCTGCCAGGATTGCGAGCTGCACGTCGACGGCGGCCATCGCAATCAGTGCCGCGCGTAGCGCAGGCGCGGCTGATCGCCGAACGGCCAGTGCGACCGCCATCAGCGCGTCGATCGTGAACAGCGCCGCGGTGGAATTGAAGTAGCCGGTCGGAGACAGCAGGCGGCCTTGGAAGATCAGCTGCCCGGTGCCGTGACCGGTCGCCAGCCGTGCCAGGGTAAGCAGGCCGAGCGCGCCTACGGCGACCACGTACACGGTGAGCACCGCAAGGGCCCCTTCCGTGGTCCACGGCAGCGTTGCCAGCAGCGCGAACAACATCAGGTACATCAGCGCCCGGTTGCTGCCCTCCAATGCCTGCCCGGGGGCTTGCGCCCACAGGATTGAGAGATACGACCAGGCGACGTACAGTGCGAAGGCGCCCAGCGCGAGCACCACCATCGGGACGGGTCGCCGCAGTCCTCGCGCCACGATGGCAGCGCTCAGGAGCGAGAGCGTGAGCAGCGACCCCCAGTACCAGGTGTCGGCGTCATAGCCGCCGTCGTGGGCCGACCACACCAGCAGCAGGACCACCACCAGCAGGCCGACGATGGCGGCGGGCAGGTGGGGCAGGAGCGGCGTGATCCGGCCGGCCGTCCTGACCTGGACGTCGGGCTCCTCATCGGCCAGCTCGACGGCGATCTGTCGTGAGCGCGGCGATGATGTAGTCATGACCCCGGGATGCGGGGGATTTACTCCAGCACCAGGAGCGTGGTCCGAGCGAATGGCCGCAGCCGTGGAAAACGTTCCAGGAGACGATCGTCGAGCCTCGACACTCTCCGGGCGAGCATTCGCTGCCATGCGTACGGGGCGACCAGGTTCAAAGGCATCAGCGGGATGCTCGAGAGCTCGACCTCGCGGTGACTGAAGTTGGTGAAGGCCTCGGCGCAGTGCTGCCAGTCTTCGACGGTTAGGGGGTGCTCATCGGCGGTCCGCGCGGCCGGCGTAAGGCGACGGCCCAGGCGAAGCAATGGATTGTGGGCGAGCGGCTCGACGAAGACCGCGCGGCCGCCGGGTGCCAGGATCCGCCGAAGCTCGGAGAGGGCTCGAGGGACGTCCAGGTGATGGAGGATGGCGTTCCCGATGATCAGGTCGAAGGCGTCGTCGTCGAAGCCGGTCTGATGCGCGTCGCCGACCCGGAAATCGACCTTATCCGCAAAGCCTTCCTCCTGCGCGTGCCGACAGGCGTCGGATATCTCGAGCTCCGAGATGTCGATTCCCGACACCGAGGCAGCGCCGTCACGGACGAGCTGCGCAGCCTCGTTGGCTGGACCGCAGCCATACAGCAGCACGCGCTTGCCGAAAGGGTCGTAGAGATCGTGCAGCTCCGAGTTGCGGTTGAAAGCGCCGATCGCCCGCCAGATCACTCGCCGCCAGCTGCGATAGGCCCCATGACTCTGGTTGTAGAAGCGCTTTTCGCGCTCCACTACGTCGACTACGTGTGCCACGGCGTCATGCTACTTGGCGTTCTGGTCGTCTCCGTGCCACCGACGAGCTGCCTTGCCGACCATCCGTCGCCTGCGTGGTATCAGGATCCGAAACCCAGCTTTTGCAGCGAAAGCCCGCTGGCGGCTGATAGCGGAGCTCGAATAGCGCGCCCATCTCTGGGAGGCGGACTCGAGCTCGGCTCGCGGGCATAGCAGCTGCATCGCCGTCAGCTGGTTGATGTGTAAGTCGTGGTAGAAGGAGCTGGCCACATTTCGCACCGGGTGGGGATAAAGCGAGTAGAGCGACCACCAGCCGGTGTCGAAGCGGAAGATGTTCGCCGCCAGCGCGTCCACGCCGCTGGCAAACGCTCTCACTGCCGCGTCGTCGTTCAATCCCACGGCCACGTCGCGGAGCCCCCACAGCGCGAAGATGGCGCCGTTGAGCACGTACGACGGCGGGTCGGTCGGATACTCCTCGAACCAGACGTCACCGTCCAGTTGCGCGCAGACCCCTCCGTCCGCGCGGAGCTTCGACATCGGGGCAAGCGCCGCGAGCGCCGCGCCTGAAAAGGAGTCATCGCCGGTCTCGAGGAAGGCCCTCACGAGCAGGCTGGCCGCCTCGCCTTGGGCCATCGCAGACCGCCACGGGGCGGGCAAGGGAAACGTATGGGGAAGGTCGAGCCGGTGCACCCAGGAGCCATCACGATCCTGCTTGGCCACGAGCCGGCGCGCCACCTCGACGGCGGCTTGAAGCCACTGCTCTCCTTCGCCGCCCAGCCAGCGCTCGTAGCAGCCGAGCCCGTACTGCGCGGTAACGACATGGAGGCCGTTCGGAGGCGAGTCGGCGGCCAGCGAGATGTCGAGCGAACCGGCCTTCACGCTCATATCGATCGGATAGCCACGGACACCGTCAGAGTCGATGTGCTTGCCGACCGGCAGGAAGAAAGTACGCGAGCTGGAGAAGAAACCCGCGCGGCTTGGCGCTGCCTGGCTTCTCACGTGAGCCGAGTCCTCTCTCGGCAGGGCGAAGCCGTCATGGTCAACGGCCAATCGCGGGAGCGGTGCGCAGTGGTTGGCGGCTCCGAGCCGGATGCCGGCTCTGCGTCGACGCCGCCGGAAGCGGAGACAGTCCTCTGGCGAGGCCAAGCAGCGCCGGCCCGAGCCCCAGCAGGACCCATAACCGCCAGTCCCAGCCGTCCGTGATGAAGAAGTTTGCCGTGAGGAAGCCGATTGAGCCCATCAGAATCGACCGCGCCAGCTGGGCATGGGCGGGGTGCCCCTTCCGGTCGAAGAGCCGTGCCGCGCGCCATCCAGCTCGGAGGCAGGCGATGATCGCGGCGAGGTACACCACCAGGCCGATCACCCCCACATCGGCCAGCATCTGGAGGTAGCTGTTGTGGGCTGGAAACAGCAGCGGCTGCTCGGCGATGTACTGGACACGCGTGGCGTTGCGGATATCCAGCGCATAGTTGGGCTCGACCACCGAGAAGTTGTTGGCGCCGACGCCGATGACCGGATGCTGCTGGAAAACCAGGACCGCCACCGACCAGATGTCATTTCGGCCGCTCGATCCGCCGCCGAGGTCGGTGATCCGCGACAGCGTCCCCGGAGACGTTGCTCCCAGTATTGCCCCGACCACGATGACCACCAGCGCGAGTTGGAGCAGCCGCTTTCGCTGAGCCGGGGAGATCACCAACGCCGCGATTGCTGCGACCAGGAGAGCAATCAACCCTCCCCGTGATTGCGTGTCGATGAACGCGACCGTGATCAGTACGAAGGACGCCCCCAGCAACAGCCTGGCTCTCCGCTTGCGGAACAGCCCCATCAGGCCGGTGACGACGAACATCGAGCCAACCAGCGCGGCAGCTTGGAGGTTGGGATCCCCGCCGCCGCCGGTTAGGCGCCCCTGAAGGTTGGCCTGGCCCGCCGAAACGCCGGTCAGGCCGCTCCCGACGAGGCCGACGATCGCTGCCGCAACTCCGCCGATCACGAACGCCATCGTCACGACCACCACCGCTCGAGTGTTTCTCACGGTAGTGATCACGACCACCATCGCGAGCAGGCCAAGCCAGTAGTAACCGGCGATGTTTGCGGCGGTACTCGGCGACTGTGCCCAGGCCGCGGAGACGGTGAGCCAGGTCCCCAGAAGGGCGGCCGTGAGGAGCACCGCTTTGTGCCCTCGGAGCGCCTCCCACCCTCGCGAACGCGCGAGGAGCGCGCCGAGCCAGCCCAGCCCGAGAAGCACGCCCATCGCGTTTGGCCCGGAGCTCAGCGCCCTCAGGTCTTGGATGAACAGGACTGCAACCCACAGCGCCAGTCCGAGCGGCAGATCGAAGAACACCACCGGTCCGTACAGCGCTGCCAGGACGATCGCGGCGGCGTACTTCTTGTGGGTGCCGCTGAGGTAGTGGGCGAACACGACACACGTGACGCCGGTTGCGGCGATGATCGCCCAAGGTGGAATCCGAGGGCCCGTCCACCATCGGCGTTCGCGACGCTGTGACAATGCCTGCGGGCGGGCGGCGACCTGAGTGGGCGGCAGCATTGATCAGGCGACTCCGCTTTGATCTGGGCTGGTTCTGAGGGCGTCCTGTCTGGCCCCGACGCCGTGGGTCCGCCGCTTGTTGAGCAGGTCATCGTAGAGCGCTCGGACGCTCTGGATCCAAGGACCAGCGGTGAATTGCTCCTCGTATCTCTGTCTCGCCGCTGCGGCCAGTGCCTGTCGACGAGGCTGATCACGCAGAAGCGCCGCCAGCATCTCCGCAACGACATGGGGAGCCGGCGGTGCCGGGATGAGCACGCCGGTCAGGCCGTCCATGATGACCTCAGGGACGCCGCCAACGGCGGTAGCCAGTACCGGCACCCTCGCTGCCATGGCCTCGATCAGGGTGGTGGGGAGCGCCTCGTCATATGAGGGGTGCAGGCAGACGTCAAAGGCGTCAAGGCAGCGCATAACGTCCTGTCTGTGTCCCACCATGGCCACTCGATCGCCGAGATCCCTCGTCAGCTCCGAGATCCGGTCCCATTCGCGGCCACGCCCGACGATCAGCAGCCTGAGGTTCGGAAAGTCCTCAATCAGCTGCCGAAAGCTCTCCACGGCTACGTCGTGGGCCTTGATCGCCCGCAGCGCCGAAAGCATGCCGACCACCAGATCGTCATCTCGCCAGCCGAGCTCGCGGCGCAGCTCGCGTCCGGATCCCGGCATCGCATCGGCCGTCACCCCGTTTCGGATGGTCACGATTTGGTCCGGACGGGCAAAACCGCGCTCCAGGCAGGCACGCCTTGCCGCCTCGGAAACCGCAACCATGCGGGTTGTGAACGCCCTAACCAGCCTCAGTCTGATGTAGGCCCGTGCGCCACTGCTCCAGACGGTCGTATGGATGGTGGAGACTGCCGGGATTCCAAGCGTTCTAGCGGCCACGCCGCCGAGGAGGTCGGCGCTGCCCAGATGGGTATGCACGATGTCCGGCCGGACCTCGCCGATGTGCCGCCGCACGGCACGCAGACTCCTCAGGCTTGGACGCGCCGGAAGGCTGAGATCGACCGGAACAACTCCCCGGCTGCTAAGGCCGGCCGCGGCAGGATTGCCATCCATCTCGAACAGGCATGAGACCGACAAGCGGATGCCGGCGCGCGGCGCCGCCTCCGCAAGCTGACCCATGAGCATCTCCGCGCCTCCAAGAACGAGATGGTCGATCAGCGCAAGAACATGGATTTCGCCGAGCTTGCTCTCGGTAGCTATCGGCGCACGTGCCGGCTGCTCCACCACCGGCGCATCATCTGAGAGGCTCACGGGCCTCCGGGCGGCCCTGGGCACTCACGCTTCTTCGGTCGTGGTGGTCTTCGCGTCCGGGAGGCTCGGATTTACATTCGAGCCGCTGCCAAACAGGCCGTTGCCGGCGTTGCCGTAGGAGTAGTAGGCCTCGTAGCCTGCCGGCATCGGTGTCCCGACCAACACCACTCCGGTCGTGTGTGCGCCAGAGCGCGCCAACAAGTCTCGGGATCGGATGAGCAGCTGCCGGTCAGTTCGTCCCGGACGGGCGACAAAGATGATGCTCTCGGCCATCGTGGAGATTCGCAGCGATTCGCTCACCTGACCGACCGGGGCGGTATCGAGGATCACGCACGCCGCAGAACGCCGGGCCTGGGCGAGCAGGATCGGAAGACGGAGCACGATCTCGTCAAGCGTGGCATCGCCGCCGCTCGGCACGGGCAGCAGCTTGACTCCAGGCAGATTGGGAACGGGCATGAGAACTCCCGATGGGCGGGACCCGTACTGCGTCTCCTCGGGGTCCAGTCCGAGCACTCTCGCGAGCCCCGGCTTACGAAAGTCGAGGTCCATCACGATCACGTCGCCGCCGCCTTCGGCGAACGCGGCGGCGAGGGCGGCGGCAATGGTCGTCTTGCCGTCACCGGCCCCTGCGCTGGTGACCATGATCACTGGCGAGCGACCCGCGAGGTCCAGCTGGACCCGCAACAGGCGCACCTGTTCGAACGCGATCGGAGGGAACATCCAGGGGGACAGCGGCTCGCCATGACCGTTGCTTACCTTGGGGATGGTCGCGAGAACAGGGGCAGGGAACAGGCTCTCAAGCTCGTCCTCGTCCTTGACAGGACGGCTGAAGAAGTCGATTCCCAGAGCGGCAACGCTGGCGAGGGCAAACCCCCCGAGAAGGCCGAGGATAGCCACCACATAGATCGACGCGCCGCTGTGCGAGGTGGGCCGTTGGGCCTGCTGCGAGATCCTCAGGGTCGGATCGGTTCCAGAGGTTCTGAGCGCTTGGAGAGTCGTCACGTCGGCTGACAGTGAGGCGGCCTGCGATGGCGTTGTGGCCGACTTGGGGGGAAGGGCGTCGATCTGCGCCTGGAGCCCGGCCACACGCGAGGCGATGTTGCGCTGCACCTCCTGGCTGTGTATGGCGAGCGACGTATTGGCATAGGTATTTGTTAGCCGGGCCGCCTCGGCGGGAGAGGAGGCGGTCCCGGTGATCCCCAAGACGTCGGTCTGGCCGACTGCGGCGACGTTGATGGCCTTCTGCACGCTCGCCATCGTCCAGCCCGACCCCAGCTTGTCGGCGGTGGCAGCTGCAGCCCGGTCGGACTGAAGCAGTGCGGCCGCGGTCTGGATGGTGCGAGTCGGATCGCCTGTCTCGATGACGACGCCCAGCCCCAGATAGTTCGGATCGACCGGGAGGGCCGTGATCAGCACCGTCGAAGTCGCCTGGTAGCTATACCCGCTGAGCGCGACTGCGGCTGTCGCGAGCGCACCGGTCACCAGGGTCAGGACCAGGACTAGGATCCAGTGCCGTCGAACGGCGCGGAGGTAGGGGGCAACCGGCTGACTAGCACCGCCGGGGCCACTCTCGGGGCGAGTAAACCCAGATGCCTCCTCTGGGCCAGGTTCCGCGTTTATCCCCATGAGAGCGCCTGATGTTAGCCGGGCACTCGGACCCCGGGACGAGCGAAGATTTGCGGCGCCGTTAACGTGGCCGTCAGAAGGGTTGGGGACGTCTGCGACTCGCCCGAGATGCGCCGTACGTCGTAAGGGTCGAAAGTCCGGCAACTTACGTGCCCACCGTAGTTGCTGAAAGCAAGCTCGATGCCGGTCTGTTCGACGGCCTGGCGGCTGATCCTGCTGATCGCGCCGTGGGTCCCAACCGGATATGCCAACCAGCGCGGGCGCTCGCCGGTCTCGGCCTCGAGCCGATCCATCGAGCCGACGATCTCCTCATGCTGCCGCGCGGGTGAGACCCGCGAGAGCACGGGGTGAGTGACGGTGTGGGCGCCGATCTCATGACCAGCGGCTCTGAGCGACCGCGCCTGGCTCCATGTGATCCAGTCAGACCCAGCCGGCGGCCGCCGGCCGGCTCCGGTCGCTTGCGCAAGCTGCTCGAGGTAACTGCCGGTGTGAGTCTCATCCAAGCTCCAGTAGGCCCTGATCGCATCCTCGATCGTCATCTCCAGCTCCGGCCCGGAGAGCAAGCGGGGCCGACTGGACCATGGTCCGGGTGGAAGCTCAGAAACCTCGCTGTGGCGCAGCATCCAGGCAATTTCATCCCACCAGGCGACGGCCTTGCCGTCGATGAACCCGGAGCAGAGGAACATTGCCGCCCGGACGCCGTTTGCCGCCAGCACCGGATGGGCGGCCTCATAGAGGTCGCGGTAGCCGTCATCGAAGGTCACCAGCACGCGGCGGCCGCGGGTGGCCAGAAGGTCCTTGGTCAGGTCTGGGGGAGCGATGACGTCGGAGCAGCGTTTGATCAACCTGAGCTGGGCATCGAGCTCCTCAGGCGTCGCTCCCCAGAGGGTCCGGTAGACGTCCGCCTGGGCACCGTCCCCGATCCGGTGGTAGCTCAGGACGATGACGCCGTTCCAGCTCGACATCGCCCGAAGCATGCGCCCCAGACCGCTGATGCGAAGCCCCACCGCAGCCAGCCGGCGCTTTGACACCCTTGGCCGTCGCTGCCCGCCCCGGGCTGGTGCGTTGCTCATGGACGGCCGGACTATAACCCGCGCGGTTGCGGGTTTCGCGGTGCCGGTGGCCTCCGCGCATGCCGATATCGTCAACCGATTGCGGTGATGCGCCGATCTCCTAACCGTCCCGTTGGAGCATCCTCGCATGGGTGATCAACAGACCCCTGAGCGGTCGCTCAGCCGCTCCGTGAAGACCGGCGTCGTCTGGTCGACGCTGTCGTTTGGCATCACCAAGGGACTCGCGTTCGGCTCGCTGCTGGTCCTCACGCGGGTCCTGGCGCCATCGCAGTTCGGAGTCGTCGCCGGCATCGTCGTGGTGCTCAGCATCGTCGAATTGACGGCCGACCTCGGGATGGGGGCGACCGTCATCTACGAGCAGGAGCAGGGCGTTAGCGAACGCGTCCAGGTGGCGTTCACCGTGAACATGATGATGGTGGCGGTGCTGGCGGCGATCGGGCTGCTGCTGGCCCCCCTGATCGCAAGCTTCTTTCACGCCTCGAATCACGTCGGGCTGTTCCGCCTGGCGATCCTGGACGTCCTGCTCACCGGGCTCGGCGCCATCCACGACGCGCTGCTCCTGAGAGACCTGCGGTTTTCCGCAAGGATCGTGACTCAGGTGATCAGCGCCATCGTGCGCGCCGGGACCGGCATGGCGCTGGCATTGCTGGGCTTTGGCGCGGCCTCGTTGGTGTGGGGGCTGTTGCTGGGGACTGCTGCCTGGACGGCCTCACTGTGGTGGGTGACGCGGTTCTGGCCGCGACTCCGGTTCGACCGGAGGATTGCGGCGAGCATGATCGGTTACGGGATCGGCGCGTCCGCGTTTGAGTTCGTCGACCAAGCCGTGGCCCAGATCGACACGGCGGTGGTGGGGCGAGTCCTGGGGCGTCGCGCTCTCGGTTTGTACACCGTGGCCTTCCGGATTCCCACGCTGGTGTTGGAGAACATCGCCGCGCAGGTGTCACTAGTCGCCTTTCCAGCGCTGGCGCGCAAGCGGGTCGCTGACGAGAAGGGTGTGGGGGCGTCCACCTCCCGGCTGGTCCGCTACCAGGCGCTCTACTCGCTTCCGCTCGCTGCTGGCCTGGCGATCATGGCCAGGCCGATCGTCGGGACTGTGTTCTCCTCCAAATGGGTTGCCGCCTCGGGGGTGTTCGCCGCGGTCTCGGTGATGTCAGGGATCTCGGCGTCGGGATTCGCACTCGGCGACGCGCTCAAGGCGCTGGGGCGGCAGCGGCTGCTGGTCGCGCTGACGCTGATCCAGTTCCCGGTGCTGCTGGTGACCGTCATCCTTGTGGCGCCGTACGGCATCACGGCCGTGGCGTGGGCCCGCGTGGGCGGGATGGTGCTTTGGGTCGGGCTCATGACGGCCGCTGCGGCGCGCGTCATGGCCACGCCGGTGTCAGGGACCTTCGCGTCATGGTGGCCTGGGCTCGTGGCGGCAGCCGGGGTTGCCGCTGGCTGCGGGATCATCCGAGCGTGGTCCGGCCTACCCGCGGTACCCGAGGTCATCGCCGCGGCCGCGGCTGCGCTGGCGGGAGCTACCGCCGCGCTGGCGGCGTTCGCGCCGAGCACGTTCCGCGAGCTTCGTAAGGGGGCGCTTCACATCTGGAATCGCCGCAGACGTGATTCGATACCTCCCAAGCGCTCGACCCGCGCTGCTGACGCGGGCGGGCGCAGCTGATCGAGACGCGATCGCCCGACCGATATGAATAGGGCTAGGGGCTGTTCCAGCCGAACACGGGCTCCGGAGGACTTGGCGCGGAGCCCATCCTGGAGACCAGCGGTGCGCCGTGGATCAGCTCGTTCTGCGGGCTGCCGCCGGTGTAGTCGTTGATGATCAGCGGCCAGTTGCTGTCGTTCGCGGGGTCCCCCTGGATGATCGGGAATCCGTGCAGCTGCCAGGACCCGTGCTGGGGCCCGTGGTTGAACACGTTCCGTCGGCCGTCCAGCCAGATTCCGTAGACGACGCCGCTGCCGTCGTTGGCGTCGTTGGTGCAGATGGAGAGGGTGTGCCAGTTGGTGTCGAGCACCCGGCGGGATGTCCACGCCGGACGGAGGCCGTTGTATGCAGCGAATCCGATCGCAAACTGGTTGGGGCTGCGGCTACGACCGCCCTCGTAGTGGGAGGTCAGGTACATGCCCCAGCCAGGCTGGTCGTTCTGATTGGGGTTGAAGGGGTCCTCGGTCTCGGCGAACATCAGCCAGGTGTCGTCGGTGACCCCGGCGACCCGGTTTGGGAACCGAATCGGGATCGATGTGCATTCGGGCACCCCGGCGGGGTAGACCTGAGGGCTGTTGATATCGGAGCGGTAGAGGCCGTCTCCTCCGGGATTGCAGCTGCTGGTGATGCTGAACCGCTCCTGGAGGGCGTCGATATGCGCAAAGCAGTTGCCAAAGGAGGAGCGGTAATTGGACAGGGCGTTGTCGAAGGAACCAGCGAAGATCAGCGGGTCGCCCGCGGAGTCGATAGCGCGTGAAGCTCTCACGCGGCGATGGCGTCGCACACGAGTGCACCCCCGCCTCTGCTGGCGACGGTCCTGCCTTTGGCACGCCTGCTTGTGATGGGCCTTGGCTGACGCGGCTGAGGAGCCGCCCGGCAACAGCAACCCGAGGATCAGCAGGTAGAGGGGGCCGAGCCGTCTCAGACGGTGCCGAGATCGGGTCGATCGACGCCGCGCGCAGTCAGCGAAACGCGAACGGGCGTCCATCTCCGAACCTCCGCCTGAGCGAGCCATAGCCCGTATATGGGGTCTGGCGGCCACCGCGCCGATCGCGAAAACTGACCAGATACGACAACTCGAAACCCTTCTCTTTCTGAGGCCTACGGGGTTAGCTGTCGGACTCGCGCTGAAAGAGTTGCGCTACGCCACAGAGAATTGCGGCGATTCGCCCCTGGAGCACCGGCTCCATTGGGTTCCCCGCTCCCACGCGCCGCGGCGCGTCAGGATTCGGCTGGTTCTGTTGGTGGGCGGCAGAGTAGCGAAAGACCTTGTCGGATGCGGCGCTTCCCTTGACCGCGCACGCTCGCGCCCGTCAACTTGGACTACGCGAGTGGCGATACTCGGCTGGCGGTTCACCTTAGGATGGCGGCGTGCGCCTCGTGGTGTATACGGACTATGTCTATCGACATAAAGGGGGAATCGTCCACGGGGAGCGGGCGTTCGCGGTGTTCCTCGCGGCACTCTCCGAGCACTTCGAACTGACGATCGTGGGGCGGCTTGACCCCCGCCCGGGGGCGGCGTACTACCCGCTCCCGGATGAAGTCGAGTTCATCCCGCTGCCTCACTACAAGGCTCTGACCCGCCCGCTGTCGGTAGCTGGATCGCTGATCAGGTCGCTCACACGGTTCTGGCGCGTGCTCGCCGACGCCGACGCCGTGTGGCTCCTGGGGCCCTACCCGCACGCGGTGGCGTTTGCCGTTCTGACCCGGCTCCGCCGGCGGCCGCTCGTACTGGGGGTGCGCCAGGATTTTCCGAAGTACGTTCGCAGCCGGCGGCCGCGTCGCCGCTGGATGCACTTTGCCGCGGATTCGCTGGAGCTGGCCTGGCGCGTGCTGGCGCGCGGCAGCCGGGTGGTAGTGGTGGGTGCCGAGCTGGCGCACAATTACGCGCACGCCCCGTCGGTGCTCGAGATCACCGTCTCGCTCATCAGCGCGGCGGACGTTGAGGCCGGTGAACGTGCCGCGTCGCGTTCCTACGAAGGCGAGCTGGTCGCGCTCAGCGTCGGCAGGATCGACTTCGAGAAAAACCCGATGCTGCTTGCCGAGTCGCTCGCGCTGGTGCGCCGGACCGACCCCAGATGGCGTCTGGTCATCTGTGGAGAGGGACAGCTGCGCGCAGCGCTGGCGGAAAGGATCGAGCAGCTCGGGCTGGCTGATTCCGTGGAGCTGCGAGGGTATGTGCCGATCGACGGGGACCTGCTCTCGCTGTATCGGTCGAGTCACGCCTTCCTGCACGTCTCATGGACCGAAGGCGCGCCCCAAGTGCTGATCGAGGCGTTCGCGTCGGGACTTCCCGTGGTGGCGACCGCCGTGGGCGGAGTGCCCCAGGCAGTGGGAGATGCGGGACTTCTGATTCCACCCGGCGACGCGGCGGCAGCCGCGGATGCGATGGCTCGGGTCGCATCTGATGTCAGTGCCAGGAACGGGTTCATACAGAGAGGGCTCGCACTGGCGCGAGAGCGCACGATCGAACACGAGACTGCGCGCGTCGCCGCCTTCATCGCTGACGGCGTGCGCCAGCCCACCGCTGGCGAACCAGTTCGTAAGTCCTCGGACTGAGTCGCTTGGGAGCGTTCTTGGCCTGCCACGAGAGCCAGAGCGTCGCTCGTGCAAGTGCCCCGCCGCGGGCATACGCCGATGCGCGGGCCGCGGGGGTGCTCGCCCAGATCGTGTACCGGCCGTAGACGCGTATGCCGTGGCGCGACCTCGAAGACGAGCTTGGGTAGGACGTCATCAGCGCGGTGTAACCGGCGCGCGCGGCTTCCTCGATCACCGCTCTCGAGACGAATCCGCCCGGAACGGCAGCGGTCGTGGGGGCAGAACCCAGGATTTCCGCGAGGAAGGCCCGACTCCGTCCCCACTCCTCCGCAAGCGCCGCGCGACTGAGAGTCCCCATGTACGTGGGATGCGAATCGGAGTGGCTGCCGACCGAGTGTCCTCTCCTGGCGAGCTCCCGGACTCCGTCGGCGTCGAGGAACCCCTTGGTTCCCACGAGCCCCGTGACGATGAAGAAGTGACCGCGCCAGTTACGCCGCTCCAATGCGTCTGCGATCAGCAGCGCCGAGGAGCCGCCGTCGTCGAATGTGAGTGCAGCTTGTGGGCTCTGCTCGATCAGACCCACTGTCGTCTGGGCCTTCCAGATCGCGTCGAGATGCTCCTCAAAGCGGGCGGGATCGAGCTTGTAACGCGCGGGTGCGTCGCCGGAGAACCCCACGAGATCCTCCTTCCCGGGCGGCGCGATGTCGTGATAGATCAGGGAATGGGTCATCTGTCTGGTCACTCGTGCGCAGGCCAAAGGGGGGTTGCTCGGATCCAGCGCATCGCGGGGTTCACCTTCAACCGGAAGCGCCAACCGCGATCCCCGTTATAGATCCCCACCCGCGGCCAGCGGAGGGGTCCGTGCTCCACGAGACTGCTCGACAGTCCCCCGGCGGCCACGTAGCCGGCGCTTTCGGCCGCTTGCGCAACACGTCCATCGGCATCGCCGTAGGGATAGGCGAGCGAGGTGCATTGACGGCCGATCCGCTCGCTGCATTCGTTGCGCGACTCCACGAGCTCCGCGGAAGCGCCTTCGTCATCCAGCTGCGTCAGGCGCGCATGCGTGCGCGTGTGAGAGCCGATTTCCCATCCGAGTTCCGAGAGCGAACGCAGGTCGTCCCAGCTCATGCCCTGCAGCTCGTGGGCGTACGGCGTCTGGACCCACTGCTCGATCCCCGGCCAGCTGAGCGTCTGCCGGCGATCCATGAACCCGGTGGGGACGAAGATGGTGGCAGGGATCCCCAGCCGCTCGAGAATCGGATGCGCTTGCTCCAGGACGGAGAGAAAACCGTCATCGAAGGTCACCGCCAGGGTCCGTTTGTGGGGCGGGCGGAGGACCGCCTCGGTGAAGGTGGCCCCCTGCCATCCGCGGCCGACGAGCATGCTCAACTGCGTCTCGAGCGTTTCCGGTGTCACGGAGAGGGGCGCACTCCACCGCGGGCTGACCGCGTGATAGCACAGCACCATCAGTTCGCTCACGCGCTGGCCTCGCCGAGTAGCTCTTCATAGAGATCGACGAATCGCTTCGCGACCGCATCGATCTGGAAGGGCTCGAGCGCCCTGAAGGCAGCATCTGCCATCTGCTGGCGCCTGGCCGGATCAGTAAGCAGACTCCTCACCGCCTCAGCTAGCGCACCGGGATCGCGTGGCGGGACGAGAATCCCGCTGAAGCCGCTTTCGATCACGCTGGGCAGGCCACCGACGGCTGTGGCGACCAGCGGGGTGTGGTTGGCCATGCATTCGAACATGAACAGCGGCGTCCCCTCGAAGTCAGAGGACAGGGCCGCGACCTCGGCAGCCGCGATGATGGAGTCGACGTCTCGTCTCCTCCCCAGGAAATGAACGTGCCCGTCGAGTCCCAGCTCGCGGGATCGCTGTTCCAGGAACTGGCGCCGTTCGCCATCGCCCGCTATCACCAGATGCGCCTCCGGGACGTGCTCACGCACCCGCGTGTGGGCTTCGAGCATGACCTCCAGCGCCTTCTGCGGACGGAGCATGGCGGCGGTGGCCACTATTGGCGCACCTGCCGGCAGCCCCAGCTCTGCACGGATGTCCGTCTTTGAAGTCTCGGAGTGTGCGATGTACGCGTTCGGGATCACCACGACCTTCTGAGGGGGTACGTGCTCGTAGCTCACCATGCGCTCGCCATCGGCGGGCGAGACGGCGACGAAGCGGGTGGCGAGCCGGCTGATCACCCGGCCATCCAGGAACGCACGCAGGGGATTGCCTTCGTATGCCCACGTCTGCTCGTGGGCGATCCGCACGGGAACTCGCGCCGCCGACCCGATCAGCATCCCCCACAGGTTTGAGCCGAACTTATGCGTGTGCAGCAAGTCGAACCGGTGCTCGCGCATCAGCCGCTTGAGGCCTCGGAGCCGGTGAACGTCCCACTTGGCTCGCCGGCCCAGATGGCTGAACGGGATCCCGGCTGCCTGGAGTTGCTCCCGCGGTCCTTCCGCGAGCGTCCGGGTGAAGCAGAACCATATGTCGAAGCGCTCGCGTGGCAGATGCGTGGCGAGGGCCAAGGCAAAGCGCTCGGCGCCGCCACTTTCCGATCCATGGTCGATCACGAACAAGACCTTCGCCCGCCGGACCCCGGTCATCAGGCCCTACCATCGCCCGGGGGATCCATGGATGGCAGCACCGACACAAGCGATGATCGCGACCGCATCGATTGCTCGGTACTGGTCCCGGTCCTGAACGAGGAGCGGTTCATCGTCGAGTCGGTCCGCGCCATGCAGGCACAGCAGTTTCCGGGGCGTCTGGAGTTTCTCGTCGCCGACGGCGGCTCCACCGATCGAACGCTATCCATCCTGGCTGACATCGCCCGATCGGATCCACGGGTCCGGGTGCTGGAAAACTCCCGCGGAGGGACGCCAAGCGGGCTGAACGTTGCGCTGGCGCACGCGCGCGGTCGATGGGTGGCGAGGATGGATGCGCACACCGAATACGGCGATGACTACGTGGCACAGGGAGTGGCGCGGCTGAGAGAGGGCGGCACCAGGTGGGTGAGCGGACCGCCGGTCGCAGTCGGCAATGGCCCAGTCTCACGGGCGGTGTCGCTGGCGCTTCGGTCGCCGCTCGGACGGGGAGGTTCTCGCAAGTGGGCCGCGGACACCGATGCCGCTGGGGGCGAGTACGAGCTCGACTCCGGCGTCTTTGCCGGCGTGTGGGAACGCAACACGGTCCTCGAATACGGCGGCTGGGACGAGCGCTGGCTACGCAATCAGGATTCAGAGATGGCGGGTCGCTTCCTGGAAAGAGGCGAGCGCCTGCTCTGCCTCCCCGCAATGGCGTCCCGCTACACGCCGCGCAATACGTTGCGCGGTCTCTGGCGGCAGTACCTCGAGTACGGCGAGTATCGCGAGAGGACGGCGGTCCGACACCCGCATACGATGCGGCGCTCGCACCTGTTCGCTCCCGGGTTGGTGCTGACCTGCTTATCGGCGCTCTCGGCTCCCCGCGGGTGGAGACGCGTGGCAAGGGGGGGGCTTGGCGCGTACGTCGTGGCGGTCGCGTTCGGAACGCTCTCGGTAGCTCACCATGCCGTCCAGAAGGGCGATCTCGTATTCGTGCCCGCGGTTCTCGCGACCATGCATGTGGGGCATGGGGCCGGCATGCTTCGCGGTGCGTTCCGCTACGGGCCGCCGCTTGCCGGAATCTCCTGGTCGTTCGGTTTCAACCGGCTCGCCAAGCGTCTGAGCCCGGCTGCGGAACCCGTATTCGCCCCGTCCCTGGCGCAGCCCCAGATCGCAACCCCGGCGACACCCGATGCGTCCCAGACCCTCAGCGGCGAAGCGACATCAGGACGTCGTGCAGGATCTCATGGCTGAGCTCACGGATGGGGCGCGCCGCATCGAGCCGGACCACTCCGAGCTCCTCATGAGCGCTTCGGTAGAGATCGGCCCTTAGCCGAGTCTGGACCAGGCTCCAGTCTGGCTTTCTTTCGTGCGCCACCTCAGGCGGGACGTCGAGGAGGTACGCCCGGTGCGCGCTCGGGACAAGCAGCTTGACCAGCGCCTCCTGGAGAGGCATCCGCCCCTCAGGCGAATACCTGAATCGGAGCTCCACGATCGTGTCGAGCACATACCGGTCATAGATCACGATCCGGCCGTCCCTCCGGATGCCCCGCGCGGCGCGACGAAAGGCCAGTGCGTTTGCGAGCGTCGTCACCGTCGACCACAGGTGCGCGGACAGTCTCCGGGCAGGTCCGAACGCGGGCGTTCCAGGTTCCGTGCGCGATAGCACGTGCCGATCGGCGGCGTCGCCGCCTCCACCGGCCAGCGGGCCCACCGGCAGCCGTGACAACCACCGTTTGAGCACCGAAGCGAGCTGGCGCAGCGACTCGCTCTGGCCGATCGGGGCCCAGACGACGGATGCGTCATAGCCGAGTGCCTCAAGCGATGATCGCAGCGCCTGCGCCTGACTGCTCTTGCCCACCCCGTCGAGGCCGGAGAGTGCTATCGCGGCCCCTCGCCGAGGCCGGCGCAGATACCGAGGGGGCCAACCCCTGCGGGGCGGGCGATGAGCGCGCGCCTCCAGTCGCTTCAGGCGGCGGGCCAAACCCCACGCGGGCGCTTGCATATGGGCCTCTTCAAACGCCGCTGGAGCATCTGCCAAAGTAGCCCGGACCAGTTCACGTTGCTTTCGCTCCAGTAGGCCAGGGGTCCGCGGAAGCTTGCGGGCAAGGATCAGGAGCCTATGCGGCGGTGCCGGGACATACAGATAGCCGTGGCCGTGCAGGGGCACGGCTTTGTCGAACAGCTCGGCGACTTCGTCCTCCGGGAGGTGCCAGTCCCGCGCGTCTATAACCTCGACCACGTCGGGGCGGGAATCGCTCAGACGCAGCCATTGCCCGTCGAGGAGGACGAACCCCTCGGTTTCCAGGCGGCTTTCGATTAACGCACGATCATCGTGATGCACGAACAGGTCCCAATCCCGCCCCGCCGGTGGCACCGAGCCAACGACGAGTACCGGTCTCGCGGTAGCTTCGATGATGGCTGGGACGTCCAAGTCGCGCGAGACTGTAGCCGGGACGCGGGATACCCCAGTCCCGGAGGAGAGCACACATGCGGGTGCTCGTAACCGGCGGCGAGAAGACCGGTGCGCTGGCCGCGATCAGGGCATTGCGCGCGGCGGGACACCAAGTGTGGGCGGCCGCGTCCACCTCGCGCGCCTATGCCGCTCGGTCACGTGCTTCCGCCGGTCTGGTCCTCCTGCCTGACGCGGGCCGCGAGCCGGACGGATTCACGGACGGTATCGAGAGGGCCGTCACGCAACTTGCTCTGGATCTCGTGATCCCTGGAACCGAGCCTGACCTGATCGCGATCTCACGCGGCAGAGAACGGTTGATGCCGGCCGCGGCCGGGACGCCTGAGCTGGAGCGCGTTCTGCGCATCACGGACAAGTCCGTCGTCTACCGACTCGCCTCGGAGGCCGGGCTGCAGATCCCGGCTACGACCGTGATCGACGGCGACCGAGCGAGTCTCGTCAAGGAGTTCGAGAACCGGTTGCCAGTTCTGATGAAGCCGGTGCGGTCTGAGCAAGCCCGTGAAAACGGCGTGCTCGTCCGCACTGAGGTAAGGGTCGTCCGCTCACCGGAGAAGCTACGCCGGCTGTGTGACGGGCTGGAGGCGGGCCAATGGCTGCTTCAGGCGCGGGTCGATGGACAGCTCGGGGCGATCTGCGGTTTGGCGTGGGGGGGAGAGGTCGTCAGCGTCGCGCACCAGAGGACGCAGCGAGTCTGGCCACCGGGCGCGGGAGTGAGCGCATACGCCCAGACGGTCGAAGCGGATCAGGCGCTCGAGGAGGGAGTTGGCCGGCTGATCCGATCGCTGGAGTGGAGCGGGATCTTCCAGGCTCAATTCATCCACACGGCCCAGGGGCCGCTCTTGATCGACTTGAACCCGCGCGTGTACGGATCGCTGGCGCTCGCGACGGCAGCCGGCGCCAACCTACCGTCCCTGTGGGTCGCGCTTGGAGCCGGGTATCCGGCCGAGCCCACGCCCTACCGCGTCGGCGTCCGGTATCGCTCAGAGGAACTGGACCCCCGCGCACTGCTTCATCTGGTGCGTGAAGGCCAACCACTCGCGGCCCTCCTCGGCGCGATCCCTCGGCGGAACACGACTCACGCAATCATGCGACTCGCTGACCCGCTACCGGGCCTCACGAGCGTCGGAAAGCTGGCTGTGCGCTGGCGTCCGAGCGCCCGCCGGGGCTGACCCTCAGCGTCGCTTTCTGGAGAGGGTGGGAGCATCGAACATCCGTCTAGCTTGAACGACACCCTGCACGCCGAACATTTGTCTAGCGAGCTTGGGGGCGGTTTCAGGCGGACATGGGGGCGTCGATGGACGCTCCATGAGAAAGTGGAGTGCCATTCTCACCGTAGCCGCCGGACTCGTCCTTCTCCCAGCGTCCGCCGCTTCGGCGTCAAGGTTGCGCATCCGCCTGCAGAGCTTCACCGGCACGCACAGCCAGAGCATGGTCGTCTTCCACCTGCATCGGCTCAGCGGCTGCTCCCCGGTATGGGGTCGGCTCCGTGTCGGGGGGTGGCACCTTCCGCTTCCCAAGGCGACGCTGAAGCGAGCTGTTCGCCGTCGCGTCTTCCGGGTCCATCAGATGTTCGACGTCGATCTGAGCCGCTCGGACGTCGCCCTCGACATCGCATGCTTCAGGAAGCGCCGCCCTGCCAGCAGCCCTCAGCCACCGAGCGCCGTCCAGGCATCAGCAGGCGGTAGCGGGAATTTGGTCTTCAACGGGACGTTCGACAATGGGCTGTCCAACTATTCCTCGCAGAACGGCAGCTGTTTCTCGACGATCGATTCGCTCCAGGAACGCTTCAACATCACGAGCAGGTGCGACCCGGGCCAGGACGGGCACTACCGCTCGGACCTCAACACCAAGAACATCTACCCGGCGGACGTACCTGAGTGCACGTCGGTCCCGATCGACTTCCCGCGCCAGGTTGAGGGTGTCACCGACAACACCTGGCTGATGTTCGCCGAGACCGAGGATCCGTTCAATCCCAACCAGAACGACCAGGCCGGCTGGGGCATGTACCTCAACTCTTACTACAACGGCAACGACACCAGCGATCCGAACCAGTTTGCGATCGCGTTCGCCGACTACAACGGCTTTGCGCCGGCGTGGACCTCCTCGAGCAACGTGGACACCGGCTGGCATACCCTCTCGCTCTGCACCAACGACGCCAACGACTCGAGCGGCGTCGTCTACGGGATCTGGCTCGATGGCGTCAGGCAGACCTTCAACCACGGCCCGCAGTCCGGCTCGCAGACGCTGAGCGGATTCCCGATCATCCAGAACGATCCGGGGAACAGCAAGAACTGGCCGCTGATCATCGACGACTACACCGGTGGAAGCCCGACCAACGAGCTGATTCACGGCGCACCGCTGGTGGCGAAGATGGGCACCGACGGGCAGCCACCCGAGCCGAGCGGCGGCTGGACCAGTCCGTAGGGGGTGGGACGAGGCCGCGAGGTTGGCGGGCTCGTGCCTACGGCGGCGAGGTTGAAGGGCCACCGCGAGCTGTCTTCTGACGCTACGAGCGTGGGGCGCTAGCCGCGTGTGATCCGGTCGGCTCAGGCTCAGGCGGGGGACCCTCCATAGACCACGCGTGTGCGGCGGCCGGCAGCGGCACGTGATCGGGTGGGGCGCAGGGACCCTCCATAAACCACGCGCCTGCGGCCGTCGGCAGCGGCCGCCATGAGCCCGGAGGTGCTGGCGACCGATCGGCTTTATCTGACCGTTGCCGGAAGTCGGTGGCGGGCCCGCCGGACGCACCCGGCGTTCCCTCCCCGGTAGCGGGCGCAGCACGACGCACCCCGGCGTTCCCGTCAGCGTGCGTCATGGGGCGCCCGCTTGCCGGGCGCGGGACGACGGACTCCGCGCCAACTCTGCGGGTGCGTCATGGGGCGCCCGCTTGCCGGGGGTGGATTCATCCGATCGACGCCACACGATCGTGTTTTCGTGTTGATTGGAGGTGGGTGTGCCGTATCGGGGTTGGGTTCGTCGGGGGGGAGGAGCGGGAGATGGCGGCTCGTTTGGAGCGCGGGGAGTCGACCGCTGGGTTGGTGTTGGAGTTTGCGTATTCGCAGCGAAAGGTTCAGCGGTTGCATGTGCGGGCGATGCTCGCGCGCCGGCGGGTGGGGTTTCTGGCGGATGCGTCATGGGGCGCCCGCTTGCCGGCGCGGCACGACGCCGCCCGTGCCAACTCGGGGGGTCTGTCACGGGCCCCCGTTGGGTCCGCTGATCGGCGGCGCCGCCCCGGACGGCGATTGGCGGGACGGGAGAGCGGCTCCAGGCTCCCGGAGTCCGCAGTGCTGTGGAGTTGCGGTTACCGGCTCGCTAGCCGCGTAGGCGGATGATCTCGGTCAGCGTCATCAGCATGATCCGGAAGTCCAGGCGCAGCGACCAGTTCTGGATGTAGTAGTTGTCCCACTCAACGCGGTCGTCGATCGACGTCTGACCACGGAGGCCGTTGACCTGGGCCCATCCGGTGAGCCCCGAGCGCACCCGATGGCGCTGTTCGTAGCGGGCCACCTCGGACGAGAAGCGCTCCACAAATTCCGGACGCTCCGGCCGCGGTCCCACGAGGCTCATCTCGCCGCGGAGAACGTTGAGGAGCTGGGGCAGCTCGTCAATCGAGCTTCGCCGCAGCAGGCGGCCCACGCGCGTCCGGCGGTCGCTCGTCTCGACCCCGCCTGGCGCGGTGCCCGGGGGAGGCGTGAACTCCATGACTGATCCATTGGAGACTGGCTGCTGCCCATGCATCGTGCGGAACTTGAGCAGGTCGAATACCTGGCCGTCGCGCCCGACGCGCCGTTGGCGGAAGAGAATCGGGCCAGGGGACGAAAGACGGACAGCCGCGGCGACAAGCAGCATCAGCGGCGAGCAGATGATGAGTGCCACCGCGGCGAACAGGCGGTCTAGCCCGTGCTTGATCGCGAACTCCCACCCGCGCGGGTCGGTGGGATGCAGTGTGAGGAGCGGTATTCCGCCGACCCGATCAAGCGTCGCGCGATCGTTGATCCACTCGTACAGGCGCGGCACGACCGAGACGCCGACGCCGAGCTCCTGGCACTGGGCGATCTCCGCCGCAAGCTGGTGATCCCGCTCCACGGAGAACGCAAAGATCACATGCCGCGCGCCGGTGCTGGCCAGCGCCTCGCGGAGATCGGCGATTCCCCCGAGGAGCGGAAGCCGCCGGCCGACGGTCGATGCGGCGACGTTGGGGAGCGGATCGCTATCGAGGAAGCCAACGGGCCTGAGCAGGTAGCCGCGGTCGCGAATAAGTCGGTGGGCAAGGTGATGTCCGACCACACCCGCTCCCACGATCAGGGTGCGGGTGGCGAGCGTCTCGGTGCGGGCGGCCTCGCGGCGGATCGAGAGCAGGACGATTCGTTCGAGGCTCAGGTACACGCAAGCAAACAGCCAGACCCGGACCGGCATGTCGCCGACCCTCGCTCCCGCGAGAGTGGCGACGGCGACGGTGAGCATCGTCGAGAAGGACACGACTGCGAGCATGTGGACCGCGGTCTCGAGCCGGGAGGCGTACAGGCGATCGTCTCGGCCGCGCCGGCCCACCATCACGGCCAGGGTGATGAACGGGAACAGCGCAACCGGCCATCTCGCTGCCGCCTCTCCTGCGGGTGCCCCGACAACGGCTACGCCGGCAGCTAGGCAGGCCGCGACGGCGTCGACCAGAAGTCCCAGCCGTCTCCACGCGGAGGCCTCAAAGAGACGGGAGCTAGCACCGGCGAGCTGTCCGCGCAGCGACGCGGCCGCGGCGACTGGTGCCGCCGCGGACTCATTTCCCTGCCCAACCGTTGCTGTGTCCACGTCTGCGCTCCTTACGGAGACAAAAGAGCTTAGTGCAAACTCCTCAGTGCTTGCTCCACCAGCAGGGGAAACGGCAGCTCTCGCGGCGATGCCGCCGCCCGCGGACGTTGCGGTGGCTCCCAGGGGGAGCGAAGCTCTTGGTGCCGCTCCACATGAAGAACCTCGGCGCTGACCCCACCGAGCCTTATTTTCCGCCGGAAGTGTCCAGATCGCCGCTCGCACCCCGGGCCTGCTCGGCTCGGCCCGCTGCCCGGGTTCCCGCTCGCGCCCGGGCATGCTGCCCGGGCTCCTGATCTCAGGCGGTGATCACGGTGGGAGTGCCGACGGGGAGATGGTCAATGAGCCACCGGCCCTCGGCGAGTGTTAAGCGGACGCAGCCGTGGCTCACCGCCTCCCCGATCGTCGAGGTCTCGGGCGTCGAGTGGATGGCGATCCGGTTACCGCCGCTCCAACCCTGGATCGCGTGCGGCGACACCGCCGATAGGGCCATCACGCAGCACCCATACGGACCGCTGGGATCGCCGGTTAGGAGCCGGTCAGTCACGTCGAAACGCCCCGTCGGTGTGGGGGCCTCAGGACGGCCTATCGCCACCGTATACCGAGCGACCAGCCGACCATCGTCGAGCACGCTCAAGCTGCGAGCCGAGAGCGAGATGTTGATCTTCCATGGATCGCGAAACAGCCTGACCGCCGAGGGCGGAATCCACCCAATGCGGCCGTTGCCAAGCTGAGGACTGACCACGCCCAGCCAGCCGCCGGAGCGGGAGACAACCCACAATGCCTGCCTGTTCCCGAACGGCGTGTAAAGGCCCAGGCGAGCGACGGATCGTCCGTCTGGGGCATCCCGCATGGCGGTCGGATGGGTCACGAGCGCAACCAGTTCGCCTGGGCCCGGAGGGATCCCAGACGGGCGGCGAGCGGCCGGGGCGCCCCTCCCGGGGCTCGCCGGTGAGAACGGCGCCTGGGCGCTGCCGCTGCTGGTGCCGCTGTTGATCAGCAGAGCTGCAACGACAGGTATCACTGGCACGATCGCCAGCGCCGCTATCAGCGGCCGTCGCACGTTGGCGCTCCGTCCGCGGGATGTTGACGCTTCGGTACGCGATTCATCGTCGAAATGATCGCAGTCACGTTCCGGCTTCAAGCCGGGTCCTCAGAGATTGAACGCGCGGACCATGCTGCGCGCGGTCTGCGCCAGCCCGAGCTCCGGTACGCCCAGCAGGTCCTCCGCCGTCTTCAGTACCGAGTAGTGGTTGAGAAGTGCGGTCACCCGCGTGCGGCGCCGAACCGATGGCGCAACCACGATCGCCGGAACTTGACAGCCATCGGCGTTGCTGAGGGCGCACGCCTGACCCGTATCCCCGGTATCGCCCTCGTCCCAGACGATGAGCAGCGCAACGTCGTGGCTGCGGTACACCCGGGTCGCGGTGATTCTCGGCAACCAGGCGCGTAGCCAGTCGTCGCCGGCGCGAACAAGGTCGCCAGGACAGCCGTCGGCACCGTGCATGTCGTGGCACAGGTTCGGCGTGACCATCGAGAACGCGGGGGCGGTCGTTTCGCGCGAGAAATCCCTGAGGAGGCTCGAGTGGCCCAATGATCCGAGGGCGACGTCGTTGGACGCACAGTTCGCCAGCCCACGGAAGTAGACCGCCGGGTTGTGCCTGACCGCGTAGTAGCCGCTGTCGGAGGAGTCGCACGGCGAGGGCATCGATTCTTCGTAGGAGCGCCAGCTGATCTGGGTGAAGATGCTCGTCCCGTCCGCCTGACAGCCGGGTCCGGGATCGCAGTCGTCCACGTATGGCATCAGCGCACCGAGATCAGCGCCGTTGGTCAAGCCGATGTAGTTGGGCAGGCTGTGGTGGGTGATGGCGTGGTAGTTGGTGGCCAGCCCGCAGCTCGAGATGACGCTGTTGATGTACGGCGCCGAGGAGGATCCAACGATGCCGCTGTAGGAGGTGTTCTCCTCCATGACCACGATGACGTGCCGGTAGGTGGGTGCCGTGCGCAGCGCACCACACATTGGGCGTGGCCGGCCTTGTGCCAACGCCGGAAGGGCGGCGGTTAGGCAGAAGGACATCATCAGCAATGCCGCTGCCATCCGTCCGAGGCCGATCCCGGTACCTTCGCCTCTGGAATGCAGAGCGATACGCCAACCAGCGCTCGGTCCGACGGCCGCCCGAAGGTCCTTGTCGCCGAGAAGATCGGTGACTCGGGGATAGCGCTGCTTGAAGATCATTTCGAAGTGGATGAAGGCTTTGGCTGGTCTCGTGAGGAGCTCGCCGAGAGAATCGGCGCCTACGACGGGATCCTGATCCGCTCGGCCACGAAGCTGGACGCGGAGATGATCGAGAACGCCGGGCGGCTTCGCGCCGTCGGAAGAGCCGGGGTGGGGGTGGACAACGTGGATGTGGCGGCCGCAACCTCGCGAGGGATCGTCGTGGCCAATGCGCCTCAGTCGAACATCATCACCGCCGCTGAGCACACCATGGCGCTGCTGCTGGCGCTTGCGCGCAACATTCCCCAGGCTCACGCATCGCTCACGAAAGGAGCGTGGGAGCGATCGAAGTTCTCCGGTGTCGAGCTACACGAGAAGACGCTTGGCATCCTCGGCTTTGGCCGGATCGGCCAGCTAGTGGCCCAGCGAGCCCGAGGCTTTGGGATGCGGGTGATTGCGTTCGATCCGTTCGTTGGCGCCGAGCGCTACCGCGAGCTGGGGGTCGACAAGGCCGCGTCCTCCGATGAGGTATATGCCGCCGCCGACTTCCTGACGCTGCACCTGCCAAACACGCCGGAAACCGAGAGCTGGCTGGATGCGGCGGCCCTGGCCAAGTGCAAGGACGGCGTGCGGGTGCTGAACGTGGCTCGGGGCCCGCTGGTGGTGGACGCAGATCTTCAGGCCGCGCTCGATTCGGGAAAGGTCGCGGGTGCGGCGCTCGACGTGTTCCGCTCTGAGCCGGTCACCGACCATCCGCTGTTCGCCTATCCAAACGTGATCGTGACGCCACACCTCGGCGCCTCCACCGCGGAGGCGACGGACCGGGCCGGCTTTCAGGCCGCAGAGCAGGTGGTGGCCGCACTCACCGGCGGAGTGGTCACCAGCGCCGTGAACGTGCCGGCGATCCCTCCAGAAGATATGGAGGTGCTGGGACCGTTCGTGCTTCTCTGCCGATCGCTGGGTCGGATCGCGGTGGCGCTGGCCGAGGGGTCCTCGATTGATCGCGTACAGACAGAGTTTTTGGGTCGTATCGCGGAGCGTGACACGCGCCTACTGGCAATCCAGGTCCTGCTGGGAGTCCTCGGCGGCCACACCGAGGAGGAGGTCAACGAGGTCAACGCGCCGTCGCTGGCAGAGCAGCGGGGCATTGAGCTGGCGGAGGTCAAGCGGACCACAGCCCGGGACTACACCGACCTCGTTCGCGTCTCGGTGGCCAGCGGCGAGCAGAGCGTGCGGGTAGTGGGCACGCTCATCGGGCAGCGCAACCGCCCGCACCTGCTCGAGGCCTGGGGTCAGCGGTTCGACGTCCAGCTCGAGCCGCACGTGACGCTGTTGCGCTACCGCGACCAGCCAGGGATGATCGGGCGGGTGGGAACGATCGTCGGAAACCACGGAATCAACATCGTCTCGGCAGCGGTGGGGCGTCAGCCCGACGAGAGCCAGGGCCCGGCGGAGCGCCTCGCCGCGATGGTGATCACCACTGACGCTCCTGTTCCTCGCGCAGTACTCGATGAGGTGGTGGAGGGCGAGGGGTTCGAGACGGGGCGCACTGTGAGCCTGTAGGGCTACGCCTCGGGGGTGTCTGCAGCGTTTTGATCGGCTAATGCTCGCGTCAGATCGCGACGCGAGCTGACGTCGAGCTTGCGGAAGCTGTTCCTCAGGTGCATCTCGACCGTCTTTTTGCTGACGGTGAGGGTCTGAGCGATCGCTTGGTTGCCGAGGCCTTGAGCGGCCAGGTCGCAGACGCGTCGCTCGGCCGGGGTGAGTGCCTGGGCGCCTGTCATCTGGAGGCGTCTGGGCCGGGCGCCTGCGTCGAGCAGCATCCGGTGAGCGCGTCTGGTGAGCCCGTCGGCCGCTTGGCGTTGCGCGAGGTCGGCTCCTTGGCGCAGTGGCTCGAGCGCTTGCTTGTTGGCGCCGGTTGCGAGGAGCAGCGCCGCGAGGTCGATTAGCGCGCGGGCGTACTCGACCTTCGAGTCGCTGGCTTGCAAGACCTCGACGGCTTCGTGCATCAGATGCAACCCATCGCGGGGGCCGCGTACATTGGCCGCGGCCCTGAGCGCGTTACCGAGCGCACGCGGTAGGCCGCTCTTGCGCTCGATCTCGAGTTCGGTCTCGGCGAGCTCTGAGGCGAGCGAGGGCTGCCCCAGCGTCCGCGCGACCTCGCCGGCTGCTGAGCGCCATGGCAGCGTTGTCGGCTTCACGCCGCCGATGTCCATCCGAGCTCCGAGCTCGAGTAGTTCGTTGAGCGCGTCGGCGGGCCGTCCGAGCGCAGCATTCATCCGCGCGCGCGTGTAGCGCAGGGAGTCCCAGCCGAAGATCTTCGGCCACGGCTCCGGAGGCGCATACTGGTCCAGTAGCTGCTGCGCTGCTTCGGGGAACCCTCGGTCAACCAGGACATCGACGCGGTTTGAGAGCAGGAACGAGATCCAGATCGACGCGCCGGAGATCAGGCCGAGCGAATCGCTGGTATCGGTGTCGGCTTGGAGCAGCATCCCCATGCGGTGGTGCATCAGCCCTCCGAATGCCGCCGCCAGGCCGAGACCAGGAACCGAGCCGCGTGTGATCGCCTCCTCGCGCGCTTCCCCGATCGCGGCGGCGGCATGGTCGAAGCGCTCGCACAGTACGTAGGCGATGGTGCAGTACCAGAGGGCCGGGGACTCGCTGCCGAGCTCGCGCGTGAGCGCGCCTGAGGCTAGCGCGCGGGTGGCCAGCTCCACTGAGCTTGCGACCCGTTCGTGAAAGGAGATCTCACCCATGGCCAGCGTAGCCAGCACGGCCCGCTCGAGCGGGGTATCGCCTTTTAGCGTCGGCAGGAGCCCGGCTGCTCGCGCGAGTGCGGCCTCGCGCACCGGTGGGTACTGCCACCCCGCGCCGATGAACGTCCCGTCGAGCAGCAGGGCCAGCTCGGCTGCTTGCTCGGGCAGTGCCTCGCGGGCTTGCTCGCACACCTTGGCGGCTTGATCGAACTTGTTGGCGTGGATCAGTGCGACGGCGAGCTCGAGTGTGATCGCCGCACGCGCCACGGCGTCCCCCGTCGACGCGAGCGCCTGCTCGAAGTGCTCGCTCGCAGGACCGCCGGCGCTCAGCTCCGCGCGTGCGAGCTCGAGCAGCAGTTCCATCCGTGGCGGCTGGGGCGCCTGCTCTGAGAGCGCGCGACCGAGCAGCTTGACGGCGGCATCCGGCGAACCCCGCTGGACCGCCGCCGCGGCCGTCGCACGCAGCTGGCCCGCAGCCCACACGTCTCCGGCAGGCGGCGCCTGGATCAGCTGGGCGGCGACGGTTTCTTGCGGTGTCTCGCTGTCGGCGAGCAAGCGCGCAGCCGTCGCGTGCATCCGCTTGGCGGTGACCGGACCGACGCCGTCATATACCGCCCCGCGCACGATCGGGTGCACGAACCCAAGCGGCACTCCAGAAGCAAAGATCTCGGCTTGTGCGAGTCCGTCGGCGAGCGCAGCCGCGCTGTCCAGGTCGAGTCCGGCGAGGTTCGCCGCATGATGCAGCGCCGCACCGTCCCCCAGCACGGCGACCGAGCGCGCGAGGTCCTGCGCACCCTCCGGCAATCGGGCAACGCGGGCTCGAACCCGTCTCGCAACCCTCTCCGGGACGAGCCGCAGCACGCGCTCGCGCTCGCCCTCTCGCGGCTCGATCGCTCGATCCCGTAGCTCGCCCACCAGCTCGTGGAGCAGAAACGGATTACCGGCGGTCGTCTCATGGCAGGCGAGAAGGAACTCGTTGTCGGCACCAGCTCCCAAAGCGCGACGCACCACCTCCGAGCTGCTTTCCGCCGAGAGAGCCGTCAACCGCAGGTAGCCATCGAGTGGCAGTGCGTCGATCAGGTTCCGGATCGGAGCTGGCCCCTCCGGCTCACCCGGCCGGTACCCAACCGCCAGCACAATCCGGGCGTCACGAACATGCTCGGCCAGATGCGACAGCCACCGCACCGAGCTCACATCAGCCCACTGCACGTCGTCGATAGCCAGCATCAGCGGCCTCGCCGCCGCGAGCTGCTCGGCCAGCTCAGTCAGGCCGAGCAGCGCCGTGGATGGGTCCACCTGCGGCACACCCTCAGCTTCCGTGCCGAGCACCGTGGAGAGGGTCTTGCGGGCGATCTGACCGATCGCCTCGCGGCCCTGCGACAGCGCCGTTGCCGGATCGACCGCCGCAAACAGCTGGCGCACCACCCCGAAGGCAGAGGACGCGGCTAGCTCGCTCCCGCGAGCCTCGAACACGCTGAAATCGCTGTCGTGCCCGATCTGGGAAAACACCGCAAGCACCGCCGTCTTCCCGATGCCCGCCGATCCTTCGACCAGCAAGCTCGCGGAATGACCTGCGCGCGCCTGCCCTACCGCGCGCCGGCACTGGTCGCGCTCTGAGTTGCGCTCAAGCAGCTCCTCGCGCTCGCCAGTCTCCGCCCCGCCGACCACTGCTCAGAAAAGACAGGGTCCGGCGGCCAAAACTACAGGGTCGCTCCCCGTTGTATCGCAGCACATCTCAGGCGTACGGTAACGCCAGGGGCAGCACAAATGGGCAAATCGACAGACCCCATGGAAGGCGGAACTTCGGTCCGGCGCTTTGGGCTCGAGCTTGACTCCGGGTCGGAGCCGGTCGCTGGGCGGTTTCGTGCCGAGGAGGGCGAGCCAACCAGCTTCACGGGCTATGTGCAGCTGATCGCGCTGCTCGAGCGCTCACGCGCGAGAAGCTCGGTTGAGGAAGGGACGAAGGGATGAGAGTCGCGATGCGGAGACATTTGGTGCGAATTGGCGCGGCCATGTGCTGCGCACTGGCGATGATCCTCGCCGCGGCTGCTGCGGCGAACGCGTCATTCATCGTCTACACGTGCGGGGACAACCTGTGCCGCATCAACCCGGACGGCAGCGGTCATCGGCAGCTGACGTTCGACGGAGCGTCGCTCTTCTATGCCGGACCGTCGATCTCGCGTGACGGCACAGAGCTCGCCTACATCCACGGCACCGGCCAGATGTATGTGAGCAACGCGGAGGTCCAGCATCCGGTTCTCATCGCCCAGCTGGCAGATGTGGCCTACATGCGCCCGGACGGGATGATGGTCGGCGATTTGGAGAGTTCAAGCGCGACCGGCTTCGTTGGCATCTGCGAGTACAACATCGACGGCAGCGGTCGCAACTGCCCGATCAGCGCTGAGAACGGCGGTTGGGCGCCCGACGGCAACTTGCTGGTGACGTGCAACGGGGTCGGCGAGCAGCCCAACGACGAGATCTGTGAGGTCGACTCAAGCGGCAACATCGTCCACGTGGCTGCACACGACCCGAATCTGCAGTTCCTTGAACCTACGGTCTCGCCTGACGGATCGACGCTCGCGGTCACCGCGTTCCCGCAAAACGCCGCCGCCGGGGTGGTCACGGGCTCGATTGCGCTCTACGACTACCAGTCGGGCCAGTTCGAGCGCGACCTCACCAACTCCACAGCTGATGACGCGCCCGCATGGTCGCCGGATGGAACCGAGATTGCGTTCGAGCGCGGCACCAGCAGCGAGAGCATCTACACGATCGGCGTGAACGATGCTGTAGGGAGCGAACAGTTGCTCGTCGCGGATGGAGCCACCCCCACCTGGGGTGGCTCCGGGTCGTCGCCGGGACCTGGGCCGGGACCATCGCCGGGCCCAGGGCCGAGCAAGCCGACCGTTCACCAACCGCACCCGGGGAAGGTCGGCGGGTTGCTGGCGAACGGTCTGAAGATCAGGATCACGGTTGCCCAACCCGTGGCCATCGCGGTGCTGCTGTTGCTTGACAAGACGACCGCGCGCAAGCTCGGATTCGGCAACAAGCGGGTGACCCTCGGCTCCACCGTGGGCGTGGATACTGGGTCGCGCACGTTCGACGTGAAGATCGTCGGCAAGTACAAGCGCAAGCTGTCGAAGGCCAAGAAGCCGTTCGCGATGACCGTTGCGGTGGTCGCAGAGAACAGCGCCGGGCAGACGGCCGAGAAGCTGCTGATCGTGATCGTGAAGCCGTGATGAGGGCACTAGCGTGGGCAAGAGGCAAGATCGAAAGGGCCTGATATGAACATCGTGCACAAGGACTGGTTGTCTGTCGTGGCCGGCGTAGCGGCGTTCGGTCTGCTGGTGGCGCCGGCGTCTGCGGCCAGCGGCGGGTGGTCCTCCCCGACCCCGGTTCATAACGCCGGCAGACTGTCGTCGGTCTCGTGCCCGTCGCCATCGTTCTGCGCGGCGGTGGACCTCGACGGGAACTACACGACGTACAACAACGGCACGTGGAGCAGCGCGACGACCGCGGACACCACGGGGCAGCCGAACGCGGTGTCGTGCACCTCGTCCTCGTTCTGCGTCCTCGGGGACAACGGCGGCTACGCGCTCATGTGGAACGGCAGCACGTGGGCGATGGCCCCCCCGGAAAGTCAGGGGAACCCGATCGACTCCGGCGGAGTCTTCGTGTCGGTCTCGTGCGCGGTGCCGGCGTTCTGCATCGCCGGGGACGCCTACGGCTACGTGTTCAACTGGAACGGCAGCGCGTGGAACGAATGGACCGGCAGCGCGTGGGGCACACCCGGCAGCGGAGCGCAGCCGCTCGACACCAACGTGTCCCCCAACCGCACCCACCCACCGGTCAACGGGGTCTCGTGTCCGCCTACCCCGCCTAACTCGACCCCCTTCTGCGCAGCCGTTGACGACATGGGCAACGCGTACACCTTCAACGGCAGCACGTGGAGCGCGCCGGACATGATCGACTCCGCCGAGCTGATATCGGTGTCTTGCCCGTCATCCTCTTTCTGCGCCGCCGTCGACAAGCTCGGCTACGCGTTCACATGGAAGGGAGGCATCTGGAGCGCGCCGGACCCGATCGACACGCCGGCCGGACAGGACGGGGGGTTCACCTCGGTGTCATGTGCGTCGGCCGGTTTCTGCGTCGCCGTGGACATCGACGGCAACTATGTCGTCTACACCGGCCAGTGGGGTCAGGTGCAGTCGGTCGACAGCGGCACCACCCTACCGCTCACGTCGGTGTCTTGCCCGTCGCCGTCGTTCTGCGCGGCCGTCGACAGCAACGGCAACGCGCTGGTCTATCAGGGCGCTCCGGCGAACATCTCGCAGCCGACGATCACAGGGTCCGCGGACATGGGGTCAACGCTGACTGCTGTGCACGGAACGTGGAGCGGCAACCCGATTTCCTACGCGTATCAGTGGCTGCGCTGCAACCAAACCGGCAACGGCGGCTGCAGCCCTATCTCCGGAGCGACGAGCCAGACGTATACGCCGGTCGTGGCCGATATCGGCCACGCGCTACGCGTGTACGTGTCGGCGACAAATCCCAACGGCACGGGCGGGCCGGTGGCATCGACGGCCACTCGCGCCGTGACCGCGCTCGCTCCGGCTCACAACCAACGGGACCGGCGTGAACGTGTCCCTTCTCTGCCCCGGAGGGAGGCGGCCCTGCGGGGTCACGATCAACCTGACGGTCCTTGGCTTTGCATCCGACACGGCGAGCGCAGCGAAGGGCGTGATCGTCGGCAGCAAGCGCGTGACGATTGCTGCCGGCCGGAGCGCGGTTGTCCGGATCGCGCTCAACGCAACCGGTAGACGTCTGCTCGCCAAACACCACAGGCTCAAGGTCAAAGTCACGCTTACCGGACGCGGCGCGAGCAGGGCGATCTTGCCGCCGGTACATACGGTCACGTTCAAGCAGAAGCACCGGGGCTGACTTGGACTGGCGCGGAGATCCGGCGTGCGTACGCCCGTCCTATTGAGTAGTCGAGTCGCACGCGCCGCGCTGCGGTTCGCGATGGCCATGCTGGCGGGCTCCGCGTTGCTGGCGCCAGCGTCAGCACAGGCGGCGTACCTGCCGAAGGGCTTTCCGTACGCCGCCCGCGTGGTGTTTGAAGTCAGGGGGACCTGGGTGATCCAGTACAGCGACACGTCCACGACATACAACGTCTGCCAAACGCAGAGCGCCACCACCAAGACCGACGTCAGTTTTGACGGGGAGTTCGAGAGGGGCTTCGACGAAATTACGGTGCCGTTGGTGAGCAAGAAGCAGCTCGGCAAGGCGTACCGCTATCTCAAAGCCCGCCCGGAGACTTATGTTCGGCCCATCCACGCCATCCCGGAGGAGGGCATTTACAGAATCGAGGGCACCGGGCCGAGCACGGCGCTTGGCGACGGCGCGCCAACCGATTGCGACCACAAGGCGTTCGACGGCGCCGGGTACGTGACGATCCTTACGACCGGAGCCAACGTGCTCAGGTACAACCGCGACCTGTTTGAGGCGCCGATCCTGTACTTCCATTTGGGCGACTTCGGCGGTATGGCCGATCCACAAACGTTCAAGGACAGCGTCGGCGCGGATGAGAACGTGGCCGGCTACTTCAACAGGGCGCTCAGCTACATCCCTTACCCCGGCGGCGTACCGACGCCCGCGGCACCGAAGCTCACTTGGAACGCGCTCGCGGTTGCGCTGCCGATCCGGGGGCTGAGCATGCTGCTGCACAGCGACTTCCTCGAGCTTAAGATCCGGAGCGGGGGTCACGAAGGCCCGTGCAGCGCGGGCACCAACACGTCGGGTGAAACTGGCTCAGAAACCTGCTACCTGAGCGCCAGTTTCTCCTCTTACAAAATTTACATCGACAGAGTGTCGCTGGTGCGAACCACGAGGGCGTACGCAAAATGAATGGGGCAAATGACGCCGCCACCGCTCGCCGGGGGCGCGCTCAATGGCGACTTCAGTGTTGAAGCCTGAGTGCTGATATCAGGCCCCTTTTGGAGCCGGGGGGTCGTGGTCGCGTTGGCATCTTTGCGCCCGGGCACGGGCAAGTCGGCTTGCCCTCCACACGTACCGTTACCCTCTAGAAACGCTGAGCCGCGGCCGTCCCTCGCCGTTGGTATAGGGTCGCGCCGTGCGCGCGGTCGTCATCACCCGTCACGGCCCACCCGAAGTGCTGCAGGTTCAGGAGCGGCCCGATCCTGTGCCCGGCCCGGGTGAGGTGCTGATCGATGTGAAGGCCGCGGGCATCAACTTCGCCGACATCATGGCCCGGCTGGGCCTGTATCCGGACGCCCCGAAGCCGCCCTGTGTGATCGGGTACGAAGTTGCCGGCACGGTCGCGCGGACTGGATCAGATGTGGACGCAGACCTGCAGGAAGGTCTGCGGATCACCGCGCCGGTCCGCTTTAACGGCTACGCCGATCGGGTGGTAGTGCAGGCCGACAGCCTGGTGCCGCTGCCAGAGGGCCTCGGCTTTGAGGAGGGTGCGGCGATCCCCGTCAACTACTCCACCGCCTGGGAGGCCCTCATCCGTCAGGCCAACCTCCAGCCTGGCGAGCGGGTGCTGATCCACGCGGCGCGCGGGCGGAGTGGGCATCGCCGCAACCCAGATCGCCAAGCGCGTCGGGGCGGAGGTATGGGGCACCGCCTCAGCCGGCAAGCACGACGCCATCAGCGCGCAGGGGGTCGACCACCCGATCGACTACCGCAATCCAGGATGGGAGCGCCAGGTTCCGCGCCTTGACGTGGTCATGGATGCTCTCGGCGGGTCGAGCTTCAGGAGCAGCTACGAGATGTTGGGTGCCGGGGGCCGGCTGGTCTGCTTCGGCGCTTCCGGCGTGGTCTCCGGGGAGCGACGCAACCTGATCGCAGCCGCGCGCACCGCACTGCGGATGCCGCGGTTCAACCTGATCAAGCAGATGTCCGCCTCGAAGGCGGTGATCGGCCTGAACATCCTCACCCTGTGGGATCAGACGGGCTCCGCGGCCCGCTGGCGCAACCCACTCCAGGAGCTGCTCGGGGACGGGACGATCAAGCCGGTAGTGGCCGCGAGCTTCCCGCTGACCGTGCCCCGGATGCCCACCGCTTTATCAGCGAGCGCCGCAACGTGGGCAAGGTTGTGCTGACGCCCTGATCGCGGTAGACATCCGAGTTATGCAGGCAACGACCGTCACCGAGAGTCAGCAAACCGGTCCGCCCCGGGCACTTCGAGCCTCGACGATGTGCGAGGCGTTCCAGATCACCGCGGCGGAGCGTCCTGAGCAGGTGGCGCTGCGGACGATCGGAGGCGGCGTTTCAGTCACGTACCGGGAATACGCCGAGCGGGTCAAGCGCTTCGCCGGCGGCTTCCATGCGCTTCGTGTGGGCCGAGGCGACACGGTGGCGTTCATGCTCACCAACCGCCCCGAGTTCCACCTGCTCGACACCGCCGTCATGCATCTGGGCGCCACGCCGTTCTCGGTCTACAACACCTCCTCGGTCGAGCAGATCGTTTACCTCCTGAGCGATGCGTGCAACCGGGTGATGGTCGTTGAAGCGGCGTTCCTCGACCGGGCGGCCGAAGCGGTGGCCCAGGTTCCGGGTGTCGAGCACCTGGTGGTGGTCGACACCGTCACCGACGACGGGATCCCCATGGCCGAGCTCGAGTTCGCCGAGGTTCCAGACTTCGACTTCGAGAGCGCCTGGCGGGCGGTCAAGCCTGAAGACCTGCTCACGCTGATCTACACCTCGGGGACCACAGGGCCGCCCAAGGGTGTCCAACTGACCCATGCAAACGAGCTGGCCGAGTGCCGGGGAATCGATGAGGTGGCACATCCGCGGCCCGGCGGGTCGGTGGTCTCGTTCCTTCCTGCGGCGCACATCGCCGACCGGGGTCTCAGCCACTACGGCGCGATGGCCTGGGGCCACACCGTCACCTGCTGTCCCGATCCGACACAGGTGTTCGCGGCCGTCGCGGACTCGCATCCGACCTTTTTCGGGGCGGTGCCGCGCATCTGGGAGAAGCTCAAGGCAGCCATGGAGGCCGGGATCGCCTCGGAGGCCGAGCCCGTCAGGGATGCGGTCAGACAGGCGATCGCGCTGGGGATCGAGAAGGTGCGGCTGGAGCAGCGTGGAGAACTCGTGCCGAAGTCGCTCTCGGAATCGTATGCGGCGGCCGAGCGGAAGGTGTTCTCCAACCTGCGAGCCAAGCTGGGCCTGGAGCGCTGCGAGTGGTACATGATCGGCGCCGCCCCATCGCCGCTGGAGGTGCTCGAGTTCTTCGCCGCGATCGGCATCCCCATCTGCGAGGTGTGGGGAATGTCCGAGACCACTTCGGTGGCCACCCTGAACCCGCCGGACCGGGTCCGCCTCGGCACGGTCGGTCCTGCCATGCCCGGTGTGGAGGTGAAGCTGGCCGAGGACCGCGAGATCCTTGTCCGCGGAGACACGATCATGGCCGGCTACCGCAACCAGCCGGAGATGACAGCGGAGACGATCGACTCGGAGGGCTGGCTCCACACCGGAGACATCGGCGAGTTCGACGACGCCGGCTACATGAAGGTCATCGACCGCAAGAAAGAGCTGATCATCAACGCGGCCGGCAAAAACATGTCTCCGGCCAACATCGAGCAGCAGCTCAAGCAGGGCAGCCCGCTGATCGGCCAGGCGATCGCGATCGGCGACCGGCGCCCATACAACGTGGCGCTGATCGTCCTCGATCCCGATGCGTCCGCCGCGTTCGCCCGCGAGCACGACTTATCTGATCCAGCCCCTGAGGCAATGTCCGAGCACCCTGCCGTGCTCGCTGAGGTCCAGGCCGGGGTAGAGCGGGCCAACTCCCATTTGTCGCGGGTCGAGCAGATCAAGCGCTTCCGGGTCCTCCCGTGCGACTGGCCACCCGCCGGCGATGAGCTGACTCCGACGATGAAGCTCAAGCGCAAGCCGATCAGCGAGAAGTACGCGGCGGAGATCGACGCGCTTTACGCGGGCGCTGCCCGGTAGACGGATCACCGCCAAACCTGGACGTTTGATCTAGTGCGTAACGGGCGCCTGTCGGCGAGGACGCCGCACGACGACAGAGTCGCCGACCGTGCGTATAGCCACCAAGAGTTATTGCGGAGCGGCCCCTTCACCGCGCGTTCGGGCCCAACCTTCCCTTGCGGGGACCATCAATGGGCGAGGGGACGGGGCTTTGCGAACGAGATCCAGGGCGGCGCTCGCTCGCGCTCGCCGCGATGCTGCCCCCGCGTGCAACATCGCCCATGCGGCGCGTCTGTTCGGCGATCGCTACCCACTGGAGCGGCCTGCGTGGCCAATCCGCGCCTCGAGCGTCCTGTTGATGGCGCTGATGTTCGTCTACCTGCCTTGGATGCTCACTCACCTAGCGCCGGGTCGGCCGTGGCTGACCTGGCCGTTCGTGCTGGCGAGCCTGCTGTCCGCGACATGCCTGACGCTCTCGGTCGTCAACACCTGGCGAAGCCGGATCACCGCGCCACGTCCGCTCACCGGGCAGAACGTCCCAGCGGTGGCGGTGCTGATCCCCACCTACGGCGAGCCGGTCCCGATGGTCATCCGCACCGTGCTCAGCGTCCTCGCTCAGGACTACCCGGCGGAGCGGCGGATCGTGATCGTCTCCGATGACGGTCATAACCCCGAGCTGGCGAAGGCGCTCGCCGGTCTCGGCGTCGTCTATCACGAGCCGCCGGACCGCTGGGCGGCTCCACGCAACGGCGCACCAAAGTCGGGAAATATCAACTCGGCGCTGGAGCTGATCGGGAAGCGGTTCCCGGATGTCCTCTACGTGGAGACGCGTGATGCCGACGACGAGGTTGGCTCGCTGCGCTTCCTGCGCCACACCGTTGGCCAGCTGGAGTCCGATCCCGAGCTGGCGTTCGTGCAAACGGTCAAGGAGGCCCAGGTTGCGCCGGGTGACCCGTTCGGAAACTTCGACGGCCAGTTCTACCGGAGCCAGATGCTGGCCCGGAATGCCACCAACTCGGTGTTTCCATGCGGGTCTGGATTGGTGTGGCGGCGAGTGGTTTTGGAACAGATGGGCGGATTCCCGACGTGGAACCTGGTCGAGGACTTCCAATCAGGCGTCGAGGCACTCCGCCGCGGCTGGAAGAGCTGCTACCTGCCGATCGTCGGCGCGGTCGGACAGCACAGCCCCGAGGATCTGCCCAACGTAACCAAGCAGCGCGGGACCTGGGCCATCGACACGGTGCGGCTGATGCTCTGGGGCGAGAAGAAGGGGTTGAGCCTGCGACAGCGGCTTGCGTTCACCGAGATCCTGTTCTTCTACCTCCACTCCTTCACGGTGCTGGCGTACGTGCCGGTCACGGCGCTCGCCTTCGTGGGATTCCTCCCGCTGAACGCCTCGCCGCTCTCCTGTGTGCTGCACCTGATTCCCTATGCCCTGGCTGCCGAGTTGCGGTTCGCGGTGCTGAACCGGCCGTTCGGAGACCGCCGGCGCCGCCAGCGCTCTCCGTTCCGAGCGTTTTGGCGAGTGAAGGTGATGTGGCTCGGCCTCTCTCCGGTGTACATCGTCGGCTCGCTGAAGGCACTGGTGAGCGGTCCGCACCGGAGGCCGATCTACAAGGTCACCCGCAAGACGACGATTCCGGGGTGGTATTGGAAGGAGACAGTTCCGCAGATGGTGCTGGCGGCGATGGTTCCCGTTGCGGCCTTGATTGGTTTGGCCACTGGACGGATGCCCTCGCTGCTGATCGTCCTCTCCGCCGGCTACTGGGGGATCGTCAACTGCGCCGCGCTTGGTAGCTTCATCGCGCGCGGCTGGTTCGGCTTCTCGCCGGCGCGAGCGCTGCGGACGATCGAGCGCCGTCGTCCCGCGGTCGACGAGGCGGCGGCCGGGGCGCCGGAATTCGTCCAACGGCGCCGCCGGGCGCCGTTGACGGTGCGCTGAGCGTCCCGCTACTCTCTGCGACAGTGTCGTTCGCGCTCGAACTGCGACTTCTTCTCCTCCCCCTTCGGGGGGAATAGCGCGCCGGCGGCCGCATGTAGCCGCATACCACCGGAGAAGAGGCAGGATCGAGATTTAGAGAGGAAGCGACATGGCTAACACACAAGACCCCAACCGAGTACTGATCTTCGACACGACGCTGCGGGACGGCGAGCAGTCGCCCGGGATCTCGCTGAACACGCAGGAAAAACTCGAGATCGCGCAGCAGCTGGCGCGCCTGGGCGTCGACGTGATTGAGGCGGGCTTTCCGATCACCTCGCCTGGGGACTTCGAAGCGGTCCAGGAGATCGCACGTCAGGTCGAGGGGCCGGTGATCGCTGGACTCGCTCGCACTCACGTGGCCGACATCGATGCGGCGTGGGGTGCGGTGCGAGACGCCGCGCGGCCACGGATCCACACGTTCATCTCCACCTCGGACATCCACATCGAGCATCAGCTCCAGACGACGCGCGAGGACGTCAAGGGACAGGCCCGCGCTGCTGTGACTCACGCCAAGCAATACACCGAGGACGTGGAGTTCTCGCCGATGGACGCCACCCGGGCCGACGTGGAATTCACGGCAGAGGTGTGCCAGATCGCCATCGATGAGGGCGCAACCACGATCAACATCCCGGACACGGTCGGCTACACAATGCCGCAGGAGTTCACGGCCTATCTGGAGCGTTTGTACGAGTTGACGCCGGGGCTGCGCGAGGTGACCCTCTCGGTCCACTGCCACGACGACCTGGGGCTCGCGGTGGCCAACTCCTTCGCCGGCTTGCTGGCCGGCGCACGGCAGGTCGAGTGCGCGGTCAACGGGATCGGCGAGCGCGCCGGCAACGCCTCGCTGGAGGAGATCGTGATGCTGCTCCGCACCCGACAGGGCGACGTGGGGCTGGACACGCGGCGTCGTCACGCGCGAGCTGGCGCGCACCTCTCGGCTGGTGTCGCGGCTGACCGGATACCCGGTGCAACCCAACAAGGCGGTCGTCGGCCGCAACGCGTTCGCGCACGAATCAGGGATCCACCAGGACGGCGTGCTGAAGGAGCGCACGACCTACGAGATCATGGATGCCACGACGGTCGGGCTTGATGCGAACTCGATCGTGCTAGGCAAGCACTCGGGCCGCCACGCCTTGAAGCAGGCATTGAGCGAGCTGGGATTCGAGCTGTCCGGCCAGTCGCTCAACACCGCGTTCAAGCGCTTCAAGGAGATCGCTGACAAGAAGAAAGTCGTCAGTGCGATGGACCTGGAGGCGCTCGTCACCGACGAGCTCCGTGAGGAGGTGCAGGGTTACTCCCTGGAGTGGTTCGACGTCGAGGCGTCTTCACGCCGCGCGCCCCACGCCACCGTCGGCGTCCGCACCCCCGACGGCGAAGAGGTCACCGGCTCGTTCACCGGCGACGGGCCCGTCGACGCCATCTTCCGAGCGATCAATGCGGCCACCGGCGTCGACGCACGGCTGCGGGAGTTCCGCGTCGACGCGGTAACCGCCGGCCAGGACGCGCTTGGTGAGACGTCCGTCGTCTTGGAAGTGGCGGGAGTCGTCGGTGCGGGACAGGGCGTCTCAACGGACATCCTCGACGCGGGAGCCCGCGCGTACATCCGTGCGCTCTCGAACGCCATCCGCCGACGGGAGCACGAGGCCCGCGAGTCGGAGCTGGCGCCGGCGGGAACGCCGTAGGTGGGCCGGCGCGTGGCGGCCGCCCCTAGCCTGGCGGCCGCCTCTGTGGGAGATTTCTTTGTCTATGTCCCAGTTATCGCCCACGTCTAATGCGGGGGTAACCCGTCGCGGACTGCTGAAGGCAGGAGCGGCTGGGGCTGCCGGCGCGGGGGTGGCGGCGACCGCGGGGGAGCCGCAGGCCGCGCACGCGAAGGCGCGGAGCCGACCGCCCCGCCGCCGCGCTGACGTTGTCGTTGTGGGTGCCGGGTTGTCCGGTCTGCGAGCGGCGAGAGAACTCGTGGCCCACGGCCGCTCGGTGATCCTGCTGGAGGCCCGCGCCCGGGTCGGCGGGCGGACCCTCAACCACTCGATCGGCGGCGGAAAGGTGATCGAGGTGGGCGGAGAGTGGGTGGGACCCACCCAGGACCACGTGATCAAGCTTGCCCAGGAGCTGGGCATCGGAACGTTCAAGACCTACAACGACGGCAACAACGTCTACTACGCCAACGGGACGCTGCTGCCGTACTCATCGGGAGGCCCGCTCGGCCCGGTTCCGCCCGATCCCACCGGGGCCGCCGAGGCCGAGCAGGCGATCATCGAGCTGAACCAGATGGCAGCGACCGTGCCGGTGCAAGCGCCGTGGACCACGTCGAGCGCGGTGGACTGGGACAGCCAGACGTTCGAGACGTGGAAGCAGAGCAACCTGCACACCACGGACGGGAAGGCCCTTCTGGACGTTGGGATCGAGGCTGTGTTCGCAGCCGAGCCGCGCGACGTCTCGCTGCTGTTCGTCGCCTTTTACACCGCCTCTGCGACGAACGAGTCAACGCCTCCCGACATCAACCGGCTGTTCTCCACTGGCGGCGGAGCCCAGGATTCGCGGCTGATCGGAGGCTCCCAGCTGATCTCGATCCGGATGGCCCAGCAGCTCCACCGCCGCGTGCTCCTGGGCCAGCCCGTGCGGTTGATTGAGCAGACGCGGAGCGGAGTGCGCGTGAGGACCGATCGCCTGTCGGTTTCGGCCAAGCGCGTGATCGTCACCGGCCCACCATCGCTCACCGCACTGATCCGTTACCAGCCCGACCTTCCGTGGATGCGCGCGCAGCTCACGCAGCGCTATCCCCAGGGCAGCGTGATCAAGTGCGAGGCCGTCTACGACACGCCGTTCTGGCGTGACCACGGGCTGACTGGGCAGGCCGTTTCGCTGACCGGCCCCGTCAAGATCACGTTCGACAATTCGCCTCCCGAAGGCAAGCCGGGCGTGATGCTGGGGTTCATCGAAGGTCAGGACGCCCGTCGTGCCGCGCAGCTCTCCGCGGACGCGCGCAAGGCGGCGGTGCTCGACAACTTCGTCACCTACTTCGGCGAGCAGGCGCGCAACCCGCGCCAGTACGTCGAGATGAACTGGTCTAGCGAGCCGTGGACGCGCGGGTGCTATGTGGGGTTCACGGCTCCTGGCGTCCTGTTGGACTACGGCCCCGCGATCCGGGCGCCGGTGGGCCGGATCCACTGGGCCGGTAGTGAGACCTCCGACTACTGGAACGGGTACATGGACGGAGCCGTCCGCTCGGGTGAGCGCGCGGCCCGCGAGGTGCTGGCGGCGCTGTGAAGTTCGTGGCCGCGGCAGCTGTTGCAGTTGCGGCCGCCGCACCCTCTCCGCCTACCGCCGGCCAGTGCGCCCAGGTGCGGGCACACCGCGAGCTGCCGGCGATCGTGGCGCTTGATCCCCGTCCGCGAGCGCCGCGGGTGTTTGCGATGCAGTACCGGCAGGACGTTGCCAACGCGGTCACCTATGCCACCTTCCGCACGAAGATCGAATGCCTGATCCGCGAATACGTGCTGCCGCACCTGGCTCGCGGGCGGCCAAACGTTGTCGTGTTCACCGAGGCGACGGGGCTGATGACGCTTGCGACCGGCTCGCGGGGGGCGGTCGCCCGCAACCACCTCGCGGGAAAGGGCGGCCCCAGCTGCGAGAACCAGGGAGCGCCATGCGCAACCCTGGCTGCTCTCAGCGCGCTGAGCGCTGCCTACTCTCCGCAGGTCGCCGCCTACCAGGCAAGGTTCGGCCCGCTCGGCTTGACCGCGGCCTGGGTGGGGGCGACCGACACGCTGGTCCGCGCGTTCATGCAGACCTTCTCGGGGCTGGCGCTGCGCTACCACATCTACCTGATTGCGTCGAACTTTCAGACCCCCTTCCGGGAGTCGACGGATCCAAACGACGTCTCCCTGTTCCACGACCCCGACTACCCGGCCCCGCGGTCCGTCTACGTGGCCACCGCGCCGACCGTCTACAACGAGGTCTTCATGTGGGGTCCGCGGGAGGTCCGACGGACCGGGCCGGTCCCGCTGCGCAACGTCGTGGCGTCGAACCTGAAGGTGCCACTCACCCCGTTGGAGCAGGAGATTGGGTTCACCCCAGGTCCGAACAGCGGACCCGAGGCCGTCGCCAATCTGCGCCCCTACCGGCTGCCGGGCACGCGCGCCCGAATCGGTTTCGCCACGAGCCTGCCGGCGTTCGAGTACGGGACGCTGCCGCGGGGAACCGATCCATGCTCGGACGTGAGCGTCTACTACATGCGTTGCCTGGACCGCCTGGGCGCCAACCTCCTGGTCCAGGACGAGGCCAACGACGGGCGGTGGGCAGCCGCCAACGGGGCCGGTGTCTGGCAGCCGCTGGACTGGATGGGTTCGGCCTGGCGGGCGGTTTCGGACCGCAGCGTCCATTTCGCATATGCGGTCAACCCGATGATGGTCGGCAACCTGGCGGACCTGGTGTTCGACGGCCAGAGCGCCATCACCGAGCGGGGCCTGAAGGGCCGAGGCTGCCATTACGTCGGTGATCGCCAGGTTCTGACTGGCGACCCGCCCAACGAGATTCACTGGGCGGGCAACAAACCGCAGTTCCTGGCGCTTGCACCATGGGTGAGCCCGGATGGCCCGCGAGCTCGGCTCGAGGCGACCGCCGGCCAGCTGGCGCCTGGGTCCGGCAGCGCTCTGCAGGACGACTACGCGGAGACGGCGATCGTGGCCGATCTCCCGTTACCGGTTGATCGCGCACGGCGAGACTGCATCAGTAGAGCTTTAGCCCCTGTGCGTACCCGGCCGTAAACGTCGCCTGGGACCGTGAGCGGTCCATCAGGTTGATCCCCATGGCCTCGGCGCAGTCGGGATCAGGCCCGATCACCCGGACCACGGCGCCCCGGCGTCGCAGTACGAGTGACTCGGCGGTCGCGGCCAGCCTGGAGACGCGGCGAAAGACCCCGATGACGTCCGCCGAGCCCGAGAGGCTGGCGGTCGGATTCAGGCAGAGCACCTGGGTCCCTCGGTGAGCGGGCGCAGCGTCCATGTTGGTTGGGCTCCAGACCCCGCCGTCGACGTACTCCCGGCCATTGATTCTGACAGGCGCGAACAGCCAGGGGACCGTGCATGAGGCCTCAACTGCCTCAGCCACGGTGGCTGCCTCGGCGCCAGGTCTACCGAACACCATCCGTCTGCCGCTAGCGCGGTCGACCGCCGTTATCCGCAGTCGACCGTCGAAGCGTGCGTCGATCGATTCGATGTGGTTATGGAGATCGTCGAGTCTGTGTGAGGCCTCGGCACGCGCCGCAGCATCGCGGCGCGGACCACCGCGCCCCCTGGTGTGGCCAGTCCCAGCGCCAGGGGGGCAAACGCAGCCGCCGCGGACAGCGCCCAGCCCGCCGGCACGCCGGGCCGCGCTTTCGCCGGAGCGCGCCATGCGCCGTGCCGCCTCACCCGATCCCCTGCGACCAGCATCCCCCACCTCGCGTGGGCGCCGTGGAGAGCGGCCGGCCACGAGATGGGCGGCCACGATCGAGCCGGCCGAGGTACCGACGTAGTACTCGCAGCGGCGCAGGTCGAATCCCGATGCGTCTTCGAACCCGGCCAGGACGCCGGTCATCCACGCCTCGCCCAGAAAGCCGCCGCCGCCGAGCACGAGCACGTCAGGGCGGGAGGGCATCGGCCGCAGGCTAGCGGTGAACGCTCCAGGGCATCGGCCGCGGGCCAGCGATGTCTCGCCTAGGGCATCGGCCGCGGGCTAGCGGTGGACGCCCGATGTGCCGACCCGCCGGGGCGGCCGGTAAAGCATACGTTCGTATGTGATAGCGTACGCCCAGCATGACCACTGAGACGTATGCCGAGACGCTTGGTTCCCGCGTCCGTGCGCTGCGAGAGGCGTTGGATTTCTCGCTGCGCGACCTGGCAGAGCGCTCCGGTGTGAGCGCGCCGATGCTTTCGCAGGTCGAGCGTGGAGAAACCAGCCCCACCCTCCAGGTCGCCGAGCGGATCGCTGCGGGGCTGGAGCTCAGGCTCTCGCAGCTCCTGCGCCTCGACGAGGACGGGGCTGTGGCGGTGGTCAGGCGTTCCGAGCGGCGCAAGGGGCCGGCCAACGCGCGCGGGCACCGCTACGAGATCCTCACTCCGCCGCTCCCTGGGCAGCGCCTGGAGCTATCCCAGCATGCACTCGCTCCGGGCGCGGAGACAGGTGGCCCCGGTGACCCGCCGATGCACGAGCCCGGCAGCCGCGAGACCGCCCTGGTGCAGTCAGGAACGGTGGTCCTGGTGTGCGACGGGCAGCGGCACGAGCTCCGCGCGGGCGATTGCGTGACGTTCGACGCAGACCTTCCCCATCATTTCGAGAATCCGCGGAGACGATGAGGCCGTACTGCTGGCGATGCTCAGTGCGGGCCTCAGAAGGAGCTGACAAGGCATGCCCAAGACCCTCTTCGAAAAGATCTGGGAGGCCCACGAGGTGGCTCCCGGGCTGCTGTACATCGACCTCCATCTCGTCCACGAGGTGACCAGCCCCCAGGCCTTCGAGGGGCTCCGGCTGGCCGGGCGAGGAGTGCGCCGGCCCGACCGGACGCTCGCCACGGCCGACCACAACGTCCCCACCGACGGCACGCCGGTGGCGGAGCGGATCCGGGACGAGCTCTCGCGCGTTCAGGTGCAGGCGCTCGAGAGCAACTGCGTGGAATTCGGCATTCCGATCTACTCGCTGGGCTCCGAGCATCAGGGCATCGTGCACGTGATCGGGCCCGAGCTGGGCGTGACCCAGCCCGGGATGACGATCGTGTGCGGGGACTCCCACACGGCGACTCACGGCGCGTTTGGCGCCTTGGCGTTCGGGATCGGCACCAGCGAGGTGGAGCATGTGCTGGCGACGCAGACATTGGTGCAGTCCAAGCCTCGATCGATGCGCATCCGATACGAAGGCTCGCTGGGGTTCGGCGTGACCGCCAAGGACCTGATCCTGGCCACGATCGGAGAGATGGGAGTGGATGGGGCGGCGGGTCACGTCGTGGAGTACGCGGGTGAGGCGATTGAGTCGCTGTCCATGGAGGGCCGTATGACGGTGTGCAACATGACGATCGAAGGCGGCGGCCGCGCGGGCATGATTGCGGCAGACGACACCACGTTCGAGTGGATGATCGGTCGGCCGGGCGCTCCCTCCGAGGTACCGGAGGCGTGGCGGTCGCTCACCACCGACGACGGCGCCGGCTTCGACCGAGAGGTCGTCGTGGACGCGACCAGTATCAGCCCGATGGTCACCTGGGGCACGACGCCAGGGATGGTGGTGCCGGTGACCGAGGCGGTCCCCGAACCCGCCTCCGAGCAGGACGAGCGTGCGCTTGAGTACATGGGGCTTGCGCCGGGAATTCCGATTGAGGAGATCAAGCTCGACCGGGTGTTCATCGGGTCATGCACGAACTCACGGATCGGCGACCTGCGCGCGGCGGCCGAGGTAGTGGACGGCCGGCAGGTGTCAGGCGAGCTCTATGCGATGGTGGTTCCCGGATCGCAACAGGTCAAGCTCCAGGCCGAGCGCGAAGGCCTCGACGAGGTGTTCAAGCGCGCTGGATTTGATTGGCGCGGGGCCGGCTGCTCGATGTGCCTGGGGATGAACCCTGACGTCGCCGCGCCGGGCGAGCGCGTGGCGTCTACGTCAAACCGCAACTTCGAGGGTCGGCAGGGGAGAGGGGCTCGCTCCCATCTGGTCTCTCCGCAGATGGCGGCGGCTGCCGCGATTGAGGGCCACTTCGTCGACATCCGGGGGTGGGCTCCGTGAAGGCGATTGAGACGATCACCGGCGGCGTCAGCGCGCTGAACCGCGACGACGTCGACACCGACCAGATCATCCCCAAGCAGTTCCTCAAGCGGATCGAGCGCACGGGGTTCGGAGAGTTCCTGTTCTACGACTGGGCCAAGGAGCCCGGCTGGGAGCTGCCCAAGAATCCGATCCTCGTGGCCGGGCGCAACTTCGGTTGCGGCTCCAGCCGTGAGCACGCCCCGTGGGCTCTGGAGGACTACGGCTTTCAGGCGATCATCGCCCCGAGCTTCGCCGACATCTTCCGCTCCAACTGCACCAAGATTGGCCTGCTCCCGGTTGAGCTGGCCCCGGATGACTGCAAAGCGATCGCGGACGCCGGGCACGCTCAGGTAGACCTGCAGGCACAGGAGGTCAGGTGGCCGGGCGGATCGGCGCATTTCGACGTTGAGCCGGAGACCAAGCACCGGCTGCTCAATGGGCTCGATGACATCGGGCTGACCCTCGGCCAGGAGGAGGCGATCACGGCATACGAGCGCGACCGCGAACGCAAAGGACCGGTGACGACCGCCCTATGACGGTCTCTCGGGACTGGGACGCCGCCACCTACGACCGGGTCTCGGGTGACGCCCAGTTCGTCTGGGCGCTCGAACAGCTCGAGCGGCTGCCGCTTGATGGCGATGAGGTGGTGCTCGATGCCGGATGCGGCTCAGGGCGCGTGACGGCCGAGCTGGTGCAGCGCGTTCCGCGCGGCCGGGTCTACGGCGTCGATCAGGCGCCGTCGATGGTGGAGCACGCTCGGAACGCGCTCGGGGACAGAGCGACGATTCTGGAGCAGGAGCTCACACGGCTCTCGCTTCCCGAGCCCGTCGACGTGATCTTCTCCAACGCCACCTTCCACTGGATCAAGGACCATGACGCGCTGTTCGCCGCGCTGGCCCGCGGGCTCAAACCTCGAGGGCGGCTAGTCGCTCAGTGCGGGGGGAAGGGCAACATCAACAAGCTGAGGCGACTCTCGGACGAGGTCGCCCAGGAGGAGCCATTCGGCTCGTACTTCAGCGATTGGGTCGGCCCGTGGAACTACGCCGGGCCCGAGGAGACCACGGCACGCCTGGAACGGGCGGGCTTCAGCGAGATCGAGTCTTGGCTCGAGCCCAAGCCCGTGACACCGTCGGATCCTCACGCTTTCGTGAAGACCGTCTGCTTGGTCAGGCACCTTGACCGGCTCCCTGAGGAGCTGAAGGAAGCCTTCATCGGTCGCGTGCTCGAGCGCATGGGTGACCCGCTCGTGATCGCGTACGTGCGGCTGAACATGACCGCGCGGCGCTGAGTCGTACATTCCATTCAGTGAGCACAACAGCACCGGCGATCGAGGTGGACCGCCTGGTGCGCGAGTTTCGCAAGGGACCGCGGGCCGTCGACGGCATCGATATCGAGGTCTCCTACGGGGAGATCTACGGCTTCCTGGGCCCAAACGGCGCCGGGAAATCGACCACCGTCCACATGCTCACCACCCTCCTGCCGCCCACCAGCGGAACCGCGCGCGTGGCCGGCTTTGACATCGTCCGGCAGGGAGCGGAGGTCCGCGAGTCGATCGGCGCGGCGCTGCAGGAGGCCGCCCTCGACCCAATCCTCACTGGTCGCGAGCACCTGGTGCTGCAGGCAACGCTGCAAGGGCTTGACAAGACGACGCGCCAGGCCCGCAGCGGTGAGCTGCTGGAGCGCGTTGGCCTGACCGAGGCCGCCGACCGGCGCGTCGGCGGCTACTCCGGCGGCATGAAGCGCCGGCTCGACCTGGCGATGGCCCTTGTCCACAGCCCACGCATCCTGTTCCTGGATGAACCGACGACCGGCCTTGACCCGCAGAGCCGCACCGCGCTGTGGGAGGAGGTGGCCCGGATGGCCCGCGACGAAGGGATGACCGTGTTCCTCACCACGCAGTACCTCGAGGAGGCCGACGCCCTGGCTGACCGGATCGGGATCATCGACCAGGGGCGAATCGTCGCCGAAGGCACACCCAAGGAGCTCAAGGCCGAAGTGGGTAGTCCCAGCGTGGAGATCGTTCCCGCTGAGGACAGCGACGTCGCGGCGCTCAACCGGCTGCTCGAGCAGTTCGGCGATTGCCAGCCAGACGTCAACGGGAGCGTGAGGATCCAGCTACCTCGGGGCGAGGCGCAGCTCGCCGAGGTGGTTCGGGCGATGGACCAGGCGAACCTGCACGCGGAGTCGCTGCACCTGCACCAGCCATCGCTCGACGACGTGTTCCTGGCCAAAACCGGCCGAAAGCTGGAGGGAGCGGGCGAGGAGGGCGATGAGGCTGCGACGCCCGGGCCTCGGAGAGGCAGGCGCCGTGGCCGTTGAGGCGGCCGTGGCCGCCCCGGGCCTGGTCCCCGGCGGCTCCCACGTGCTAGAGCAGATCGGCGTCATAGCGCGCCGGTCTGCAGTCCGCACCCTGCGCCAACGGGCGCTGCTGGTGTTCCCGATGCTGTTTCCGCTCATCCTGTTTGCGATCAACGGAACGGCGCTCGGGGCGGCTCCGAAGCTCCCTGGATTTCCTGCGCCCAGCTACCGGGACTTCGCGCTCGGGCTGCCGTTCATGCAGGGGGCGCTGTTCGTGGCCCTCACCGCGGGGACCGACCTGGCTAAGGACATCGAGACCGGGTTCTTCAACCGCCTCGCTCTGACGCCGTTGAAGGGAGCGGCGCTTCTGGTGGGACAGCTGGGAGGAGCCCTCGTCGTGGCGAGCATCCAGTCGGTCCTCTACCTGCTCGTTGGGATCGCCAGCGGCGTCGGGATAAAGAGTGGCGTCGGAGGAGCGCTTGTCCTCCTGGGGCTATCCGTGGTGATCGCGTTTGGCTTCGCCTCCCTAGGGGCGCTCATGGCGTTGCGGTTCGGAACCGGCGAGGCTGTGCAGGCCCTCTTTCCCCTCCTGTTTGTGACCCTGTTCCTGAGCTCCGCCAACTTCCCGCGCAACCTGATCAAGACCCACTGGTTCAAGGTGGTGGCCACCTATAACCCGGTCTCGTATCTGATCGAGGGGATCCGGAGCCTGATCATCAAGGGCTGGGACGGGCAGGCGCTGGCCCTTGCCTTCGGCTTCGCCATCCTGCTGGTGGGCATCTCCCTGGGGCTCGCCGGCGCGGCGATGAAGAACCGGCTGGTGAGGACGTGAGGCGATTCCTCGACGTGACCCGCGCCGTGGCATGGCGCTCGATCCACAACACAATTGTCAGCCCAGCCATCCTGGTGCCGTCGATCCTGTTCCCGCTGTTCTTCCTGGCGGCATTTGCAGGAGGACTCTCGCGACTCTCAGACCTGCCCAGCTTCAGCTACAAACAGGGCTACACGGCCTTCCAGTTCGTGTTTGTGTTTCTCCAGTCCGCCGCGTTCGGCGGGGTGTTCACAGGTTTTGCGGTGGCGCGGGACTTCGACTCAGGCTTCGCGCGGCGCCTGCTGCTGGGGGCACCGCGGCGCAGCGGCATCATCGCCGGCTATGCGCTGGGCGCGCTCGGGCGATGGCTGATCACCGGGTCGCTGGTCACGATCGCGGCGCTGATCGCCGGGATGGAAGTGGGCGGCAACGGCATCGATCTATTCGGACTGGTCGGGCTGGGACTGATGGTCAACGTTGTGGCGACGCTATGGGCGTGTGGGGTGGCGTTCTTCCTGCGCACCGAGCAGGCGGGCGCGCTCATCCAGATGCCGGTGTTCGTACTGCTGTTCCTCTCCCCGGTGTTCGTCCCCGTGCGCTTGCTGACCGGCTGGATCCACGCCGTGGCGCAGGTCAACCCGGCCACGGCGGTGCTAGACGCGGGTCGCGGACTGCTGGCTGGCTCGCCCGTGAAGGTAGGGCTGGCGTTCGGCGCCCTGGTTGCCGCCGTCTTCGTATTCGCGCTGTTCTCACGGCGAGGCCTCGCCTCGGCGGAGCGGGCTGGGTAGGGGCCGTGGCCCCCCAAATCGTCGTTCTGCCCGGCGACGGGATTGGACCCGAGATCACTGAAGCGACCCTGGAGCTGCTGTCCGCCGTTGACCCCGAGCTCGAGTTCGAGGAGCACCCCTTCGGCGGAGCCTCGATCGACGCGCACGGCGCAGCGCTGACGGACGAGGTGCTCGGGGCGTGCCGAGGCGCCGACGCGGTGCTGCTGGCTGCAGTCGGCGGTCCCAAATGGGACACCACCGACCCGAACAGGCCCCGGCCTGAGCAGGGGCTGCTCGGCCTGCGCAAGGGCCTCGGCCTATTCGCCAACCTGCGTCCGGTCAAGGTGCTCGAGCCGCTCTACGACGCCAGCCCTCTCAAGCGGGCGCTGATCGAGCGAACCGACCTCCTGGTGGTGCGCGAGCTGACCGGGGGGATCTACTTCGGCGAGAAGACGCGCACGGCAGATGCCGCTTCGGACGCTTGCGTCTACAGCCGTGGGGAGGTCGAGCGGATCGCCCGAGTCGCCTTCGGCGCCGCACGGTCGCGGGTTAGCAGCGTCGACAAGGCCAATGTGCTCGAGACCAGCCGGCTCTGGCGCGAGGTCGTCCGGGAGATACACGGCCGGGAATTCCCCAACATCGAGCTCGAGCACGTACTGGTAGATAACGCTGCCATGCAGCTGATCGCTGCGCCTCGACACTTCGACGTGATCCTGACCGAGAACATGTTCGGCGACATCCTCTCCGATGAGGCGGCGATGCTCACCGGCTCGATTGGGATGCTGCCCAGCGCCTCGCTCGGCGATGGAGGGCCAGGGTTGTTTGAGCCGGTGCACGGTTCGGCGCCTGATATCGCGGGAAGCGGCAAGGCGAATCCGCTGGCGATGTTCCTGTCGGCGGCGCTGATGCTGCGCCATGGACTCGAAAGGGAACCGCAGGCCGCGGCGATAGAATCGGCGGTCGAGCGGGCGCTTGCCGACGGGCTTCGCACCTCCGATCTGGGTGGCGAGGCAACCACAGCCGAGGCAACCCGGAACGTCCTCAAACATCTATAAGGAGCACTTGTGGAGCAAGCGGAGCTGATCTGGCACAACGGAGAGCTCGTCGCATGGGAGGACGCCAAGGTGCACGTCCTGACGCACGGCCTGCACTACGGGACCGGCGTGTTCGAGGGCATCCGCGCGTACGAGACCCCGCACGGCACCGCTATCTTCCGCCACCACGACCACCTGGAGCGGCTGTTCAAGTCCGCCGAGCTCTACTACATGCCGATCCCGTACACGCTCGAGGAGCTCCGGGCGGCGACCCACGAGCTGATCGCGGCGAACGAGCTCCGCGAGTGCTACATCCGCCCGATCGTGTTCCGCGGGTACGGCCAGATGGGGCTGTATCCCCTCGACGCTCCTGTCGAGGCGTCGATCGCGGTCTGGCCGTGGGGTGCCTACCTCGGCGAGGAGGGAAAGCGGCTGGGCATCCGGGCGAAGGTGGCGAGCTGGAGAAGGATCCCGCACGACGCTCTGATCCCCCACGCGAAGGCCAGCGGCCAGTACCTGAACAGCGTCCTGGCGAAGATCGAGGCGTCGAAGGCGGGCTATCAGGAAGCGATCCTGCTCAACCATCAAGGCTTCGTCTGCGAAGGCTCGGGCGAGAACGTCTACGCCGTCCGCGACGGCAAGATCGCCACCCCGGGGGACACCGCCGCGATCCTCGACGGGATCACCCGCCGCGCGATCATCCAGATCGCCACAGACCTGGGCTACGAGGTCGTCGAGCGTGAGCTCGCGCGAGCTGAGCTGTATCTGGCAGATGAGGTTTTCCTGACCGGGACGGCGGCCGAGGTGGTCCCGGTCCGCGAGATCGACGACCACGCGATCGGAAGCGGCGAGCCCGGCCCCATCACGTGCGAGCTCCAGCGCGTCTACGACGACGCCGTTCACGGGCGCGATCCGCGCTACACGGACTGGCTCGACGTGGTGAAGGTTCCGCAGGGGCACACAGCCTGAAAGGCTGGGTCCCCGTGAGCGATCGCATCGAGCTCTACGACACCACCCTGCGTGACGGCATGGGCGGCAGCGGCATGTCGCTGTCGGCGCAGGAGAAGGTCCTGGTGGCGCACCGCCTCGATGAGCTGGGCATCGACCTGATCGAGGCTGGATTTCCGAGCTCCAATCCCAAGGAGCTCGAACTGTTCGAGCTGCTGATCTCGGAAACGTTGTCGCACGCCACGATCGCCGCCTTCGGGATGACACGGCGCCGCGATTCCTCGGCCGACAACGATCCCGCGCTGCGGATCCTCGCCGACTGCTTTGCGCCCGTGTGCACGTTGGTGGGCAAGACGTCGCAGCTCCACCTCGAAAAAGTGGTCAAGGTCGACCGCGAAGAGAATCTCCGCATGATCGCCGAGTCAGTGGCGTTCCTGGTCTCGCAGGGCAAGCGGGTGCTGTTCGACGCCGAGCACTTCTTCGACGGGTTTGCGGACGACCGCAAGTACGCCCTTCGGTGTCTGCGCGCCGCCGCCGACGCGGGGGCTGAGACGGTGGTGTGCTGCGACACCAACGGGGGCACCCTGCCGGACACGATCGCCGCCGTCATCACGGTGGTGGCAGGCGAGCTGAGCGAGTCAAACGCCCAGGTGGGGATCCACTGCCATGACGATGCCGGGTGCGGAGTTGCCAACACGCTTGCCGCGGTGCGCGCGGGAGCGACCCACGTCCAGGGAACCGTCAACGGCTACGGCGAGCGGTGCGGCAACGCGAACCTGGTCACGGTCGTGCCGAACCTTCAGCTCAAGTTGGGCTACGAGTGCGTGTCCGAAGAGCAGCTGCGGTCGCTGACCGCCACCGCTCATTTCTTCGATGAGCTGCTCAACTTCACGCCCAACCCGGATCAGCCCTACGTGGGGCGGAACGCGTTTGCCCACAAGGCAGGGCTCCATGCCGCGGGCGTCATCACCGATCCCGCTACGTTCGAGCACATCGACCCCAAGGTGGTGGGCAACGATCGAGCCGCGCTGATCTCTGAGCTGTCTGGCAAGGGCACCGTTCACGCGCGCGCCCGAGCAGCGGGCATCGATCTGAACGACGAACAGGCACTGCACGTCAGCGAACGGGTGAAGGCGCTCGAGCATCTGGGCTACCACTTCGAAGCCGCCGACGGCTCGTTTGAGCTGCTGCTGCGGCGGGAGACGGGCGAGATCGAAGAGCTGTTCCGGCTGGAGTCCTGGCGAGCAATCGTCGAAAAGCGCGCCGATGGCAGGGTCGAGACCGAGGCCACGATCAAGATCTGGGTGGGCGGGGAGCGCTACGTCCGCACCGCGGAGGGCAACGGTCCCGTGAACGCGCTGGACAGGGCGCTGCGCGACGCGCTGATCGAGATCCATCCCCACCTGGCAGACATCGACCTCGTCAACTTCAAGGTGCGCATCCTGGATGAGGCCAAGGGCACCGCGGCGGTGACCCGAGTCCTGCTCGATGCCTCAGACGGCGAGCAGGTGTGGGGGTCGATCGGCGTGTCCGAGAACATCATCGAGGCCTCGTGGGAGGCGCTTGTGGACTCGCTGGAGTACGGGATGCAGGTGGTACGCCGAGAACCTGCGCCGGCCACCCGGCGGACGTGAAGGACGAGATTCCCCTCGCGCGCCCGGTTCTGGGCCGGCGCGAGGAGGAGCGCGTGGTGGAGGTCCTGCGATCGGGCCGTCTTTCCCTCGGTCCACTGTTGCCGAAGTTCGAGCGCGCGTTCGCCGACCGGGTTGGGGCGGCGTTTGCGAGCGCCGTATCAAGCGGCACGGCCGCGCTGCACCTGGCGCTACGAGCGGTGGGGGTGGGCGAGGGCGACGACGTGATCACGAGCCCGTTCTCGTTCGTCGCGAGTGCCAACGTCGCGATCTACGAGCGGGCGACACCGGTGTTTGCCGATATCGACCCGGTGACTTTGACCCTCGACCCCGAGGCTGCGGCGGCGTGTGTGACCAGCCGGACCAAGGCTCTGCTCCCCGTCCACGTGTTCGGATATCCGGCTGACGTCGAAGCATTCGAGCGGCTGGGCATTCCCATCGTGGAAGACGCCTGTGAGGCGCTTGGGGCAATCAATGCCGACGGCACCCCGGTTGGCGGTCGAGGACATCCCTCGGCGTTTGGGTTCTACGCCAACAAGCAGCTGACCACGGGCGAGGGCGGGATGCTTGCGACCGGAGACGAGGGGATCAAGCAGCGGGTGGACTCCGAGCGAAACCAGGGCCGCTCTCCAGACATGGGGTGGCTCGACCACGATCGTCTCGGCTTCAACTATCGACTGTCCGAGCTTGCGTGCGCGCTGGGGCTTGCGCAGCTCGAGGCATCTCGAGGAGATGCTGTCCGGCCGGGCACGGGTGGCGGCGCTCTACCGCGAAGCGCTGGGCGGGATCGAGGGGCTGGCGCTGCCCTGTCAGGACTCGGGCCGCGCCCGCCGCGGATGGTTCGTGTATGTCGTCCAGCTACCTAGAGAGGTAGACCGTGACGGTGCGGTCAGGGCGCTCGGCCATCGCGGAGTTACCAGCAAGCCGTACTTTCCGGCGATTCACCTGATGAGCTACTACCGCGATCGGTTTGGGCATCGCGAGGGGCAGTTTCCGGTTTGCGAGGACATTGCCGCGCGCTCGATCTCATTGCCATTCTTCCCGGAAATGACCGAAGGACAGGTGGCAGAGGTCAGTGAGGCCCTGCGTGAGGTGCTTGCAGCACCGGCTGGCTGGGCGCGGTAGCTGCCCCCGGCGTCGCGGAGGAAAAATGGACGATTGGAGGCGGAACCCGCGGAGGTCTCTGCCTGGCGGGTAGCCTCTGCGCCGAGGTGTGGTGAGGGAGAGGAGCCCACGGTGAAGCGGCGGCCGCTACGGCTGGGAGTCGGCGGGCTGGCGGCGTCGGTGGCGTTGTGCGTGGCTGGCCCGGCCCGAGCGCAGTTCCCCTACTACCCGGCCGGGGCCAGCCCGCAGGACCCGGGCAGCTGGAAGCTCGCCCCGGGCCAGACGCCCACCAACTTCGGCGATGACTGGAAGCTGGCCGCCACGCCCGAGCAGAGCGTTCAGAGCGCGACGCTCATCAACTGGAAGGCCGATGAGCTCTGCGGGGCCCGGGGCGCGAGTGTCGTGGACCAGAACGCCACCTATCCCGCCACCGCCAACTCCTGCCTGCCAGCGGGAGCGACCGTCAGGACAGCGTTCGAGGTGACGCTGGGGAGGCCCGATGTGGTGATCTCCGTGCTCGACTCAGGGATCGAGTGGAACAACCTGGACGCCATGGTGGCCCTGCGGGACAAGGTATGGCTCAATCAGGGCGAGCTCCCCGCACCGCGGCATGACCTGGCGGACTCCCTGACCCCGGGGCTGGACTGCAGGAGATTCGCCAATCCCACCGGAGGCGACTACAACCGACACGGGCATTACGCCATCGATGGAACGGGCGTGTTCAACGTCGACGATTACGCCTGCGACTCGCGTGTGGCTGGGGTGGTCCGCGGGGGCAACTCCCGGCACGCGCTCCGCCACGGCCCGCCGGGTGTGCTCACACCGGAGGACCTGATCCTCGCCTTCAGCGACGGGAAGGACCACGACCACAACGGATTCGCCAACGACATCGCGGGGTGGAACTTCGTCGACGACAACAATGATCCCTACGACGACGTCCAATATGGACACGGAACCGGCGAGGCCAAGGACTCCAACGGTGAGGCCAACACCAAGCAGACGCTCGGCACGTGTCCTGATTGCATGGTGATGCCCCTGCGGGTCGGCGAGTCGTTCGTCGCAGACGTCAATCGCTTCGCCCAAGCCGTCCTGTACGCCACCGACAGCGGCGCCTCGGTGGTGCAAGAGGCGCTGGGGACGCTGAACAACTCTTCCTTCGCCCGCCAGGCAATCGAGTACGCCTATAGCCATGGCACCACAGTGATTGCGTCGGCCGCCGACGAGGCCGCCGAGCACCACAACCAGCCGGGTGCCCTGCCTGACGCGATCGTCGTGAACTCCGTCAACAGGTACAACGACACGTTCACGCAGGCTCCGCCGTCGTATCTCCAGTTCAACGGGTGCACCAACTTTGGCACCCGAGTCGTGCTGTCGGTTCCGAGTTCGTCATGTTCCTCGGAGGCGACCGGCAAGAGCGCAGGCGTAGCGGGGTTGATCTACAGCGCGGCGCTGAACGCAATCGCCGCCGGACGACTGGATCCCGCGGGCGACTGTCGCCGCGCTGACGGGACCCCGTGCCCCATCACCGCCAACGAGGTCCGCCAGCTGATGGCTTCCGGAAACATCGCCGGGACGACGACGGCGGGCGCCGGAGCGAGCGATGGAACCAGCCCCGCCGACGAGGGCAACGGCGGCCAGGCCGATGACGTGAACTTCTCAGCCCAGCCCGAGTCCTCGTGCGCGCAAGCAGCCACTCCGGCCTGTACCGATCCCAACCTGAACACCACGTTCGCGCCTGATCAGGCCGGGGGCATCGTGGGCCCAGCGCCAGCCACGCGGCGCTATCACGCCCGCAAGGGGTACGACGAGTTCTATGGATATGGTCGTCTGAACGCCTACAAGGCGGTGGTGGCGGCATCCAACGGGACGATCCCGCCGCAGGCCCAGATCACCTCACCCGATTGGTTCCGCCAGCTTGACCCGCACGCCGCGACCATTCCGGTGGACGGGTACGTGGCCGCTCGCGGCTCCTACACCTGCACAGTGCAGGCAGCACCAGGCGCGCAGCCCAACAACGGACTGGTGACGGCGAGTCCGGCCGGCGACTTCGTCCCGGCGTCCGGCGGCTGGTGCGACGGCCACACGGTGCGCAACACGCCATACCGAGGGACCTTGGGGACGATCACCACCGCGCAGTTGGCCTCGCGTTTCCCCGCCGGTGTCCAGGGCTTCAACGGCAACGAGAACGGCGGACTGCCGCAGACCTCGAACGGACGGCCGAACACGATGCCCTATGCGTTCACTGTCCGCGTGGTAGTCGGTCAGCCGGCAGCGGGGGGGAGGCCCGCCATGACCGGCGAGGATCGCCGTCAGCTGTTTCTGCACCGCGACCAGGACATGCTGCCCGGCTGGCCCAAGGAGCTGGGCAGCGACGGCGCGTCCAGCCCGCTTGTCGTCGACCTCGACGGCGACGATCGCAACGAGTTGGTCGTTGCCACCTCCGACGGCTACGTCCATGCCTACCGCCTCGGCGGCGGCGAGGTCCGTGGTTGGCCCGTGCACACCAGGTCGTTGCCGCTGCACCAAGGCGAACGTGCCTTCTTCAGCGTGGGCCGGCGTCACTACTGCGCTGTTCTGGGCGCGCTCGCCGCTGGAGACCTGTTCGGCGACGGGCGCATCGAAGTGGTCGGCGACGACAATTGCGGAAACGTCTACGCCTGGGATCCCCGTGGCCGGTTGGTGTTCAGAGAGCGCTCAAACCCCAACTTCTCGGGAGCGCCACTACGGCCGTTCCATACGGTCCGTCAGGGTCCCCGGGATCGGACCGAACGTGGCTTCCTGGCCTCGCCAGTGCTTGCCCGCCTCGAAAATCGCCGGGCCAGGCTGGACATCATCGTGGCTGGGGAGGATCGCCACGTCTACGCCTGGAGCCCCGACGCGCGACGCCTGGCCGGCCGCGCGCTGGCGGGGTTTCCCGTCCTTGTGGCTGATCCAGACAAGCTGGCGGGCGTTGACCGCACGACCAACCACCTGACCTTCTCGAGTACCCGGGCCAGCCCACATCCGGGAATCGACGAGGACCAGGGCAAGCTCATCGACACGCCTGCGGTGGCGGCCATCGACGGCTCAGGGAAGCCCGACATTCTGATCGGTAGCAACGAGGAGTACGCGGTCAACACCGGCGATGAGGGGGCGATCAATGCCGGTAGTGTCAGCGCGGCGTCGCTGGGAGTGCTGGCACAGACGGGGGTGCTGGGCTTCGCCAACGGCCGCTTGTACGCAATCAAAGCGGCCGGGGGGCACATGCGGTGCGTCGCCGAACGCTGCAGTTCAAGCGCCTTTGCGCCAGGCTGGCCCGTGAAGGTGGGGATCCTTGACCGGGGTCTGCTCCCCGACGTGGGGGAAGGGATCAACGGCTCGCCAGTCGTGGCGCCGGTCTCCTGCCCGCAGGGCGGCGGCGGGCTGAAGATCGGGGTCACTCCTGATGCTGGACCGGCTTACATATTCAACGCCAACGGAAGCTCCTGCTACGGAAAGGATTCCTCCGGTCATGACAATCCGCTCGAGCTCGACTTCTCTGGTGGGACGGCCCAGTACGACCATCCGGCGCTGGCCGCGGTGGGCTATCCCGCGTTCGGCACAACTGACGGAAGCAACGTTCAGTTCTTCGCTCCGCAGGCCGGATTGCTCAGGGCGCTCGACGTGGCTCTCAACGAGTACCAGGGCGGCGAGGACTTCCTCGGCGGATGGAACCCGGCGAACGGTCAGTACCTCCCCGGCTACCCGGCGGAGGTCAATGACCTCCAGTTCCTGACCGGTCCCGTGGTAGGGCAGATCACCGCCGCTTCAGGACAGGCGCTGATCGGAGGGACCGCGTCGCTGGATTTGCAGGCCTTCAATTCCAGTGGGCTGGCGGTCAGCAGTGCCTGGCCGAAGCTGACCGGAGACTGGACGATCGCCACCCCGACCCTGGGATCCTTCGGCACGCTCGACACCAGCCCGGCGGCGCGAAAGGACGTCGTCGCGATCACGAGGTATGGGTCGCTCTCGGTCTATTCGACCCCGGCGCCTGCGTGCTCACCGAGCTCCTCGCCGCGGTTCCACCACGACAACTGGAACTCGGGCAGTTACCTCGTGGACGCCGTCACGCCGGGGCGGCCTTTGGGAGCACGCAGGCGAGGCCGCCACGTGAGTTTCATCGCGCCTGGGGCCGACGAGATGTGCGGCCGGGCGACCCGCTACCAGCTGGTCACCTCGAACCGGCCGATCACCGCTCAGACCTTCGCTAAAGCGAGAAGACTGACCGGCGCTCCCGCGCCGGCACCCGCCGGCAGCCGCCAGACGTTTGTGCTGCGGGGGCGTCTGCTGCGGCATATAGCTCTCCGCGCGGCCAATGCGGCGGGCAACATAGGGCTGCCTGTGGTGCTGCGGTGAGGCTGCGGCGCGCCGTCCTGGGCCTCGTCGTCTCGCTGTTCGGAGCGCCCGCCGTGGCCTACGGAGCGCCCGGATACCACTTCCTGGCAGGAGCGGCGCGGCTGGAGACCACTCCTCCTCTTGCCGGAACTCCAGCCGCGGCCCAGGCCAACCAGCAGTTCGCCGCAGGCCTGGCCGCCTGCCCTGCGGGCGCGTATCCGAGCGGCGGCAGGTTCGCTCTCCAGGAGCCATTCGCCGACCTCAACGGGGACTCCCAGTGGGACGATGGGGTGGGCGGCAAACTCGCCGACCCGTACTGCGACGCCAACGCTAACGGCCACTGGGACGGGATCTACGCCGACAACGGATTCGGGCCGGCCACCGGCGTCCACGATCAGATCGAGGTCCGAGCGGTGGCCCTCTCGGACGATCGCGACACCCCCGTGGTGTACGCGTCGGTCGACCAGATTGGGATCTTCGATTACTACACCGAGCAGGCTCGGGCCGAACTACTGAGCCGTTACGGAGTCCACGCCGAGCTCGTGGTGACCGCCGACCACAACGAGAGCTCGCCCGACAGCATCGGGCTCTACGGGGCTGGACAGACGCCCGCCGGCGTGGGCATCCGCTCCGGGATCGACGAGTACTACATGGACTACTTGGACGACCGAATCGCACAAGCCGCGGCGATCGCGGTCCACTCGCTCCGCCCTGCCCGGCTGTACGCCATCCAGGTCGAGAGCCGGATTCCCTCCGGGGCCTCAGGCAACCACTTCCCGCTGCTCTCCGGGCTGTCCGAGCGCATCTCCGACCAGTTCCCCACCTCGGTGGCCCTCCCGCACGATGACCGCGTGGCGGCCGTCGACCCCAAGCTGGGCGTGCTTCAGGCTCGAAACGCGGCCGGCCGCCCGATCTTCACGGCCGTCAATGTGGCCGCGCACAATCAGGAAATGGGCAACTCCGGCGCTGAGCTGAGCGCCGATTGGCCCGGCGCGCTGGAGCGCTATCTCGATGCGCACGGAGCTGGGGTGGGTGTGTTCCTGGTCGGCGACAACGGCTCTCAGGAGGATCCCCAGACCACACCGCCGGTGATCCGGAACGGGTCCGAGAACCACACAAACCAGGCCACGCAGTTCATCCAGGCCCAGGCGACGGGAGAACGCTTTGCCCGCATCGCCGTCCGAGCGGCCTCGCTGGCTGTGCGATTGCAGCCGGGGCGGGTCAGCCTCACCCGCCAGCAGTTTTGCATCCCCCTCGAGAACAATGGTTTCGTAGCCCTTGCGGCGGCCGGAGTATTCGGCCGCCGCCAGGCCTACATCTGTGACGGGAACGGGACTCCGGTCTCTCCGGCTCCGGCCGCCGCGGCCACGCAGTTCCGCACGTTCGTCAGCTACGCCGACATCGGACCTGACCTCCAGCTGATCGACAACCCTGGCGAAGCCTTCCCGGCGCTGATGCTCGGCAGCCCCTTTGGCTCCGAGGAGGAGAGCTGCAACCGGCCCAACCCCGAGGTTCCAACCTGGCACGCCCGCGCGCTGTTTCGATTCCAGGTGGGGCTGGCCGACGATCTGGTCGGCTACCTCATACCGGCGTGGGGGTTTGCGAGCGGCACCCCGGGGCTGTTCTCGGGCGACTCCTGCTATCAGGATCAGTCGGGTCACCGCCACAAGCTTGAGTCCGAGTCGGTCGGCCCGACTGGATCAAACGACGTTGCAAACCGGTTGGCCGAGCTGCTGGACCGCGAGCCTGATCCAAGCGCCCACGTGATCCCGGGCCGGTTCGTGCTGGCAGATGGCTCGTACTCGCGCTGGCCTACCGGCGCGGTCGGGATCATCAGTCCGCCCAGGTCCTCGCAGAGCCTGAATGCGAATGCCGGTCTGCTGGTAGGCGCGCCCCGAATCGCCGGCTTCGGGCGACGCAGTGTCCGCCTGCACGGGGTATTCATGGACTACGACGGGCAGCCCCAGGGCGCCCCGGACATAACCACGCGCGGGATGATGCTGCTCGATTCTCGCGGATGTGTGAGGGCTCGCTACTACCTCGACGTGTTCCAAGCGCTCGACGGTTCACGCCATCTCGGCGGAAGGGTGCTGGGAAGACGCCGGATTCCGCGGCGTGGCTGTCGCTTTGCGTCGCTCCACGGGGTGGCGGAGCTACAGCCAGGTCCGGCTCGAGCCGCCGGCCTACCGGTCGCTTCGAGCTATCCGTAGGGGCTAGGTACGCTGGCGGGCGCCATGTCCCGCTTTGCCGAGCCACCAGACCGGGTCTTCCAGGCGCTGAACGACTCGATCTCGTTCGACATCAGGCTGGGTCCCTATGACGTCCGCCAGTCGCGCGCCCACGCGACGATGCTGGCGGCCGGAGGGCTCCTCACGGAGGCCGAGCGCGACGAGTTGCACGGTGGGCTCGAGCAGATAGGGCAGGAGCTCGAGTCCGGGACGTTCGCGATATCCGAGGGCGATGAGGACATCCATATGGCGATCGAGCGGCGCCTCACCGAGATCGTCGGACCCGTCGGCGGCAAGCTCCACACCGCCCGCTCCCGCAATGACCAGGTTGCCACCGACCTGGCGATGTTCGTGCGCGAGGAGGCTGCCCGTGCCGAGGAGGGGATCGTCGCGCTCGGGCAAACGCTGGTCGAGCTGGCGGAGAGGCATCTGGATTGGCCGATGCCCGGATACACGCACCTTCAGCGGGCCCAGCCGGTGTACCTGAGCCACCACCTCATGGCGTATGTGTGGATGCTTCTGCGTGACCGACGGCGCTTTGCCGCCGTGGCCGAGGCGGCAGAAGTATTGCCGCTGGGTGCCGGCGCGCTGGCCGGGGTCAACTTCGATACCGACCGTCAGCTGGTGGCTCGCGAGCTCGGCTTCGCCACGGTTGCGGAGAACTCAATCGACGCGGTGTCCAACCGTGACTTCGCGCTCGACTACCTGGCGGCCGCGAGCACCTGCTCCACGCACCTATCCCGTCTGGGTAGCGAGCTTGTCCTGTGGTCCAGTCAGGAGTTCGGTTTCTGCGAGCTGTCGGATGCCTGGTCCTCAGGTTCGTCGATCATGCCCCAGAAGAAGAACCCCGACGCGGCCGAGCTGCTGAGGGCCAAGGCGCCACGGGTCGCGGGGCACCTGACGGCACTTCATGGCGTGATGCACGGGCTTCCCCTCACGTACAACAAGGACCTGCAAGAAGACAAGGAGCATCTATTCGACGCGGCCGACACCCTGATGCTGTGTCTTGCCGCCGCACGTGGGATGCTCGGTGCCATCAGCTTCCGGCGGGACGCGCTGGAGCAGGCGGCTGGCGATGAGTTTTTGGCGGCGACGGATGTGGCGGACCTGCTGGTCAAGCGCGGAGTCCCGTTCCGGCAGGCACACGGGATCGTGGCCGGCCTCGTGCGCTCGGCGCTCGACCAGGGCAAGACACTGTCCGAGCTGTCGTCAGACGAGCTGGCTGGCCAGTCGCCGCTCCTGGACGAGCAGTTTTATGCGCTCCTGCGTGACAAGGCCTGGCTCGAGAGCAAGGTCTCTGAGGGTGGGACGAGCCTCCAGCGGGTAGGCGAGCAGGTCGCGCTCGCCCGTGCGGCGCTGGCCCCAGAGCGCGCGGAATCTCGGTGAACAGGGAGTTCTACGAGCGCGCCGTCGTGGAGGTGGCAGCCGACCTGATCGGGTGCGTGGTCTGGCACAGCGGATGCGCGGGGGTGATCGTGGAGACCGAGGCTTACCACGAGTCCGAGCCAGCGTGTCATGCGTTCGTGGGGCTAACCGCTCGGACCGCCACACTCTTTGGCCCGCCGGGAAGGGCCTACGTGTACCGCTCGTACGGCATCCATGCGCTCCTGAACGCGGTGTGCGAACCGGAGGGAGTGGGCGCAGCCGTCCTGATCCGGGCGCTGGAGCCGCTGAGAGGCATCGGCCGGATGCGGGCGCGTCGTGGGTTGGAGCGACCCGAGCTTCTCTGCTCTGGTCCGGGAAAGCTCACCCAGGCGCTCGGCGTGGAGCTGCATCACAACGGCGTCGATCTCCTGCGGGGCCCGGTGCGGATTGCCCCACGTCACCCTGGCTGGAGAGCGCCCGATGTGATCGTGGATCGCCGGGTGGGGATCACCAAAGCGGTTGAGCTCCCATGGCGGTTCTCCGCGGCAGGAAGCCGCTCTGTATCCAGGCGGCCGCGCTTAGGGGACCCCGGCGCCGCCGGAGCTCCCGCCGCCCGAGCCGGAGCCACCGCCGCCTCCGGAACCTGAGCCGGAGCCGCCTCCTCCGCCACCACCGGCACCCGAGCCGCCTCCTCCGCCACCGGCACCCGAGCCACCGCCGCCACCACCGGATCCGCCACCGCCGCCACCACCGTTGCCGGTGCCGGCGCCGCCCGCACCGCCACCGCCGGTTCCGCCGCCGCCTCCCGTGCCTCCCGCGGCGGCACCGCCCTGGCCACCGCCACCCGCTGCGCCCGACGTGCCAGCGCCTTGGCCGCCGGCGGTCACCGAGCCGGAGGAGCCGCTCCCCGAGCCCGAGCTGCTTCCGCCAGAGCCGCCGATAGCGCTTCCGGCGGTCGTCGGGGTGGTGGAGGTGCTGGAGGGGTTGTTGCCCGCCTGCTCACTGGCCAGGACCTGGAGAGCCTGCGTCATGAAGTCACGCCAGATGATGGCGGGGAAGGTTCCACCTTCTACCGGCTGCCCGTTGTAGAGGGTCGTCATCGGGACGAGGCGGTTGGGGTAGCCCACCCACACCGCCGTGGTCAGCTGCGGCGTCCAGCCCACGAACCAGGCGTCTGCGTAGTTGGAGGTGGTGCCGGTCTTGCCCGCCACGTCGACACCGGAAATACCCGCTTGAGTGGCGGTGCCCGACTGGACGGGCCCCGTCAGCATGTCGTGGACCTCCTGGGCGATGTTGGCAGGCAGCACTCGCTGGAGGACCGGCTGCTCGTTGACCTTCTTCTGAGGGCATGAGGTCGGACAGTCGATCTCGGCAAGCCCAGTGGGGCCTTCGCTCGTCGAGCCGAGGGTTGGATCGAAGACCCGGTTGCCCCCGTCCGCGAACGCCTCGTATGCGTGCGCCATGTCAAGCGGGGTGACGCCCACTTTGAGACCACCGAGGACCATGGCGGGGTTGATGGAGATGGGGGAGCGGATACCTAGGCGTTTCGCCATCGCGGCGATCCGCTTCGTCCCATTGGGTGCCAGTCCCTGGAGGGCCAGGCGGGCGTAGACCGAGTTGTCGGAGTAGTCGGTGGCCCCCTGGAGATCGATCGAGCCCGAGTACTGGTTGCCAAAGTTGTGGACGATGAAGTGTTCCTTGCCCCCGCTGTTGGGAACGATGAAGTCCGCCGGGGCAGAGGTGAACACCGAGCCTGGACCAAAGCCCGACATCAACGCCACGGCCAGGGTGAATGGCTTGAACGACGAACCCGGCTGGCGGTGCCCCTCGGTGGCCAGGTTGAAGGGGAAATCCTTGTAGTCCTCCTGACCGTTGATCACGGGCCCGCCGACCATTGCCCGCACCGCCCCGGTCTTGTTGTCGATCGACACGAGCGACACGGTGGGCTGGCCCTTGCCGTATGGGAGGTCTTGAGAGATCGCCTGGTCTGCGGCCTGCTGAACCTTGAGATCGAGCGTGGTACGGATCTTCAAGCCGCCGTAATAGGCCCGATACTCCGCAACGCTGGCGGGGATGCCGCGTCCCTGACCCATGGCATGGAGGATCTGCGGCCCCAGCCAGCTCGTGAAGTATGGGGCCGCCGGCGGTTCGGCCGGCTGTTGAAGGTCGGCCTCGACTGGCAGCGCTTTGGTGATCGCCGATGAGTACTGGTCGTTGGTGATCAGGTTCTGGACGAGCATGTCCTTCAGCACCAGGTTGCGACGCAGGAGCGACGCGTGCGGGTGGGCGATGGGGTCAAACCCGCTGGGGTTGGCCACCATTCCGGCGAGGAGCGCCGCCTCCCAGGCGCCAGCTGCGAGGCGCACGATGGCCTTGGGGCATCCCCGCAGCCACTCGAGGCCTGGCCGGGACTGGCCTGCGAGTTGTAGCCGTGGGCCTTGCCGAAGTACACGCGTGCGGCTGACTCCACCCCGTATGCGCCGTGCCCGAAGTAGATCGAGTTCAGGTACTCGGTGAGGATCTTCTGCTTGGGCCACTTTCGGGTCAGGTGGTAGGCGAGCGCAGCCTCGCGCAGCTTCTCGAACACGGTCCGGTTGTTCTGGGCCGACAGCGCGTTCTTGACGAACTGCTGGGCAATCGTGGACGCGCCCTGTGTTGATCCGCCCGTGACGTCGGCGATGAACGCCCGGCCGATGCCGCGCAGGTCAACGCCCGGGTCGCTCCAGAAGCGGTGATCCTCGACGGCGATGATTGCGTTGCGCATGTCCGGCGAGATCTCGTCGTACGTGTCGATCACGACGTGATCAGGTGGCGCGAAGAGACCGATGGGCCGCCAGTGGTCGTCGTACAGGACCGAGTTGGCCGCGGCCCGATATTGAGCGCGGTTCTCCAGCTGGGGCAGGTCCGAAGCGACCGCCATCATCATCCCGAACACGGTGGAGATGAATGCCAGCGCGCACAGTCCGAGCAGGATGAGGATTAGGCGAAGCTTGCGAAGCCGCGGCGTGGGCGGCCGCCCACCGTCGCCGTCTGGCCATGCGTCATCGCCGCGCCGGCGCCGCCAGCGGCGCAGCGGAGGACGGGGCGGGCCAACAGGAGCAGGGGGCGCGTGGGTCTCCTGGAGGCCGGCTGGTTCGGCCGCCGCGGGGGGTGGGCCGGCGGTTGCGCCGGCGGGGCTCGGCCCGTTTGGCGCCGGGGCGACGAGCGGCAGGTCGGGTGGAGGCGATGTGGCCGGCACGATCGAGGGGGGCTTTCGGGTTCGGAGCCGCGCGACTTCATCGTCCTCGTTGTCGGGTAGCGACACGCCTGGGGCGTCGGCACCAGACGGCGCACCCGGGGCGTCGTGCGTCAGCGATCCGGCTCGCGCCTTACGCCAAAACCGTCGGCCCCGTAAATCGCGCGCGAGCGCCTCGCTCCCCTCCGGCAACGGCCGTGAAGAGGGGGCGGATGTCTGGATGTCGTCGCTCACGCGGTCCAAGATCCGGCGTCAACAGCTATCGAGATCCATCAAGCGGCGGAAATGCCCACGCGGGAACGCGTAATCAAAGGCTCCCGCGACGGCGGCAGTCTAGCATTCGGCCGGATGGGTTCCCTGGGCGGGCTCTGACCGTTGTCGCGTGCTCTTTCAGAGAGTCCGACGCCTGCCCAGCAGGCGGCCTGGCTGGCTCGGAACACCGTCGACTGCCTGCCAGAGGGCGAGCTCGAGCGCAAGCTGAACCAGGTCCGTCCGCTCAGGGTCAAGCTCGGTATCGATCCGACGGCCCCGGACATTCACCTTGGATTCACGGTTGTCCTGCAGAAGCTCCGCGAGTTTCAGGACCTCGGCCACACGGTCGTCCTGATCGTCGGCGACTACACCGCGAGGGTGGGGGACCCCAGCGGCCGATCGTCAACCCGTCCAGTGCTCGATCCCGAGCAGATCGACGCCAACGCAAAGACATTCACGGACCAGGCACTGACGGTGCTCTCAGCGGACGGACTCGAGGTCCGCTTCAACAGCGAGTGGCTCGCGATGACCATGACCGAGCTGTTCGAGCTTGCGCGGACAGCCACGGTCGCGCAGCTGCTGGAGCGTCAGGACTTCTCGGAGCGCTTTGCAGCAAAAGAGCCCATCTCGCTGCTGGAGCTCCTATACCCGCTGCTCCAGGGCTATGACTCGGTCTCGGTTCGCGCCGATGTCGAGCTCGGCGGTACCGACCAGAAGTTCAACCTTCTCCTTGGTCGCGACACCCAGCGAGCCTACGGTCAGCCCGAGCAGGTGATCATGACGCTGCCGCTGCTCACGGGCACCGATGGAACGCGCAAGATGTCGAAGTCGTTTGGTAACTACATCGGCGTCACCGATCCGGCCGCGGAGATCTATGGAAAGACGCTCAGCATTCCCGACACCTCGCTGGCAGAGTGGTATCGACTGCTGCTTGACTCCGACCCGCCGCAGGATCAGAGTCCACGTGACGCCAAGCGGGCGCTGGCCCGGGCTCTTGCCGACCGGTATCACGGTCCGGGATCCGGCTCGGACGCCGAGGCTGCGTTCGATCGCCAGTTCATCCGGCACGAGCTGCCCGAAGACGTGCAGGTCGTCGACTGGCCGCACCAGGAGCGGTTGGTGCACCTTCCCTCCGTACTTGCCCGTGCGTTCGGAGTCTCGACCTCGGAGGCGAGGCGATCGCTGACGCAGGGGGCGGTCAAGATTGACGGCGAGGCGGTGCCGGACGGGATCCTGGACGTTGAGGCGGCTGGGATCGATGGCAAGGTTGTTCAGCTCGGCAAGCGTCGCTTCGCCCGCGTGCAGCTGGTCGAAGAGCAGTGAGCGTCGGCGGCGGGCTCCTGCGGCTTCAGACCCCGGGTAATGGGCATATCGTCGACATCTCCGCCGGGGTCCAGAGCGTGGTCAGGACCGCCGAGGTCGATCGTGGCGTGGCAGTTGTGTTTGCGACAGGCTCAACCGTCGGAATCACCACGATGGAGTACGAGCCGGGTGGAGTCAGCGATCTGAAGACGTTGCTCGACCGGCTCATCCCGCCTGGTGAGCCGTATGAGCACAACCGGCTCAACCATGACACCAACGCCCACGCCCACCTCCGCGCGGCGATCATTGGCGCGTCTGAGACGATTCCAATCGTCGACGGGGAGCTGGCGCTGGGGACCTGGCAGCAGGTGGTGTTGATCGATTTCGACGACCGTCCGAGGACCCGGACGGTGACGGTGCAGGTGGTGTCGTAGTAGGCGCCTTTCCTGCTTACCGAGAGGGCTGCGTGTCCGATCCTCTGTGCCTCACGTGAAGCGCTGGAGCCAGGGTCCTTCGCGGTCCAGCGCCGGCACAGCGGATCGGACACGCAGGCCCGATTCCCGGCGCTATACTCGTCCGTCCGCTCCGGGGCCGGATACGCCTCGGATGTACCCCTGCGGAGGGAAGCACCTTCCAGACGAGGTACGACGGTCTTTGAAAACTCAACAGCATGCGCACCATCAACCGACCCCTCGGTTGAGTTGGTGTGTCCAGGTTCGAACGCCGCCCTCGGCGATCCCTAGTGGATCCTCGAGCGGCGGTGCCAAGACCTACCCCGTCACGCGCTTAGGGCCCATGGTGTACATGGGCTCGGCGCCACCGGCAAGTGCCGGCGGCGCAACGGCGCTGACGACTCTTTGTGAAGGGTGGTGGTTGCGACCGCCGCCCGACAGGTGGCGGATTCACCGCCGCCTAGCAGTTCTTCACGGAGAGTTTGATCCTGGCTCAGGACGAACGCTGGCGGCGTGCTTAACACATGCAAGTGGAGCGACGAACCAGGCTTCGGCCTGGGGCAAAGCCGCGAACGGGTGAGTAACACGTGGGTCACCTGCCCCGATGATTGGGACAACCCGAGGAAACTCTGGCTAATACCAAATGTGCCCTCCGGCCATAAGGCCGCTGGGGAAAGGAAGCTTCGGCCTCCGCATCGGGATGGGCCCGCGGCCCATTAGCTTGTTGGTGAGGTAAAGGCTCACCAAGGCTACGATGGGTAGCTGGTCTGAGAGGACGATCAGCCACACTGGGACTGAGACACGGCCCAGACTCCTACGGGAGGCAGCAGTGGGGAATCTTGCGCAATGCGCGAAAGCGTGACGCAGCAACGCCGCGTGGGGGAAGAAGGCCTTCGGGTTGTAAACCCCTTTCAGTTGGGACGAAGCTTCGCTGGTTAACAGCCAGTTGAAGTGACGGTACCTTCAGAAGAAGCCCCGGCTAACTACGTGCCAGCAGCCGCGGTAATACGTAGGGGGCAAGCGTTGTCCGGAATCATTGGGCGTAAAGAGCGTGTAGGCGGCTTGGTAAGTCCGCTGTGAAAGTCCAGGGCTCAACCCTGGAATGCCAGTGGAAACTGTCAAGCTAGAGTCCGGAAGAGGCGAGTGGAATTCCTGGTGTAGCGGTGAAATGCGCAGATATCAGGAGGAACACCAATGGCGAAGGCAGCTCGCTGGGACGGTACTGACGCTGAGACGCGAAAGCGTGGGGAGCAAACAGGATTAGATACCCTGGTAGTCCACGCTGTAAACGATGGGCACTAGGTGTGGGGGGTGTCGACTCCCCCTGTGCCGACGCTAACGCATTAAGTGCCCCGCCTGGGGAGTACGGCCGCAAGGCTAAAACTCAAAGGAATTGACGGGGGCCCGCACAAGCAGCGGAGCATGTGGTTTAATTCGACGCAACGCGAAGAACCTTACCTGGGCTTGACATGTCTCTGACAGCCGTGGAAACACGGTCTCCCTTCGGGGCAGAGTCACAGGTGGTGCATGGCTGTCGTCAGCTCGTGTCGTGAGATGTTGGGTTAAGTCCCGCAACGAGCGCAACCCCCGTCGCATGTTGCCAGCATTTAGTTGGGGACTCATGCGAGACCGCCGGTGACAAACCGGAGGAAGGTGGGGATGACGTCAAGTCATCATGCCCCTTATGCCCAGGGCTACACACGTGCTACATTGGCGCGTACAGAGGGCTGCGATACCGCGAGGTGGAGCGAATCCCTTAAAGCGCGTCTCGGTTCG
>CAVWPT010000008.1:0-255724 GCA_963756965.1 uncultured Solirubrobacterales bacterium | reverse complement strand
GTACACTTTGGGCATTCAGGGCGTTGTGCGTGGCAAATTTGCCTGCTGTGTCAAATGAGATTGACATGCAAATCTAGTTAAACGGCCATTTTTGGGGACAGTTGGAAATGCCTATTTTCCTCATAAAATAACGTAGGCAATAAGTAAGTTAAGTTTGAGAGACTATAACCAATCCAGTTTATTTGCAACTAATTTGTAATTAATCTTTCAAAATATATATACTTATTTTTCTAAATTTAATTTGCTAGATAATATAATTGCCCTATCACTTGTTGACATATATGATACAATAAGTAGCGGCCAATCGAATTTCTTTCTTTGGTGGCAACTTCTTTCGCGTTACCGTTGTGTTTGGATAGTGCATAATTAGACCATACTTAGGAGAGCTCTCATGAAAGGCATCCTCAAGCCAACCATGGTTCTGGTATTAACCATGCTTATTTTATTAACATCTGGTGCCTATTTTAGGCGGTATCGTGTCTGCTCATGTAGTATCTGCTGCATCTCATGTCACCCGGCATACATCTTCCACTACTCCACATGTCCTGGCAATACGGCTAGCGAGACCGGGAGAACGATCTTCTCCTGGCACTGGAGGTCAGCCGCTGTCGCGCTACCAGATAGGGTCCGATGTTACCTCCTCGCCAGCTGTGGTCAATGGTGTGGTCTATATCGGTTCCGATGACCACTATGTGTATGCGCTCAATGCCTCTAACGGCACCTTACTGTGGCATTACTTGACGGGGGGTTCTGTTGTGCCTCGCCTGTAGTAGTCAAGGGTGTGGTCTATGTCGGTTCCAGTGACTACTATATGTATGCGCTCAAGGCTTCCAACGGCACGGTACGTTGGCGTTACCAATTGGGAGGGGGCTTTGGTCCTTACTCCAGAGCAGCTGTGGTCAACGGCGTGGTCTATGTCGACTCCGGTGATGGCTATGTCAATGCATTGACTGCGTAAGTGCGGACTGGAGAAGAGCCGCTTGTCATGGCGACCAGCTCAAAGGGGAGATGAAGATCATAGAAAGTGGTTGCTCCCCTTTGAGAAGTGGCTGGAGTGAACCATTTTGCCGATTTACTCCAGGATATCGTGTTCTGGTAAAACGAATCAGAACACATTGACGGGCGGAAGCTCGTCCTAAAAAATTACCAGGACGAAATGAGCGAAAATGAAATGGACACTTTTGGGGCTATGTCAGCTCCGTGCATTCCTGGTGAGCAGGAAAAAGAGGAAATACATGAAAAGAATTTTGCTAGCTATTCTGTTTATTGGCCTACTTGTATCGATGCTAGCGATGCCAGCTATTGGTGCCCGCGCCAGTAGTTCCGCAGGCACCTGGTCGCCTACTGGCAGTATGAGCATTAATCGTTATAATCACACAGCCACTTTGCTGCCAAATGGCAAGGTGCTCGTCGTCGGCGGCAGCAATGAGGGGTATCTTGCCAACGCGGAACTCTACCATCCCACGACCGGTACCTGGTCACTTACTGGCAGTATGAGTACTGCTCGTTCGGGTCACACAGCCACCTTACTGTCCAATGGAATGGTACTTGTCGCAGGGGGCGTCAGTACTAGTGGTTATCTTGCCAGTGCGGAACTATACAATCCTAAAACTGGTCATTGGTCACTTACTGGCAGTATGAGTACCCCTCGTCAATTTCACACAGCCACCTTACTACCTGATGGCAAAGTACTCGTCGCCGGGGGCTACAATAATAGTGGTTTTCTTGCCAGCGCGGAACTCTACGATCCCGCGACCGGAAGTTGGTCACTTACTGCCAGTATGAGTGCTGCCCGTGATAGTCACACAGCCACCTTACTACCTGATGGCAAAGTACTCGTCGCCGGAGGCGACGGTATTAGTGATTATCTTGCCAGTGCGGAACTCTACGCTCCCACGACCGGAAGTTGGTCACTTACTGGCAGTATGAGTACTGCTCGTGTTTTTCACACAGCCACCTTACTGCCAAATGGCAAGGTGCTTGTCGCCGGTGGCTACAATAATAGTGGTTTTTTTGCCAGCGCGGAACTATACAATCCTAAAACTGGTCATTGGTCGCTTACTGGCAGTATGAGTACTGCTCGTGAATATCACACAGCCACTTTACTATCTAATGGCAAGGTACTCGTCGCCGGAGGCGACGGTATTAGTGGTGAACTTGCCAGTGCGGAACTATACAATCCTAAAACTGGTCATTGGTCACTTACTGGCAGTATGAGTACTGCTCGTTATAATCACACAGCCACCTTACTGCCAAATGGCAAGGTACTCGTCGCCGGGGGCTACAATAATAGTGGTTTTCTTGCGAGCGCGGAACTCTATCAATAAATAGCCTGGATTTACTGGTAAGATGGGGTAAAAATGCCGCCTGGGGAAGCACTGTTCATTTGAGCGCACAAAAAGATGAGATACTCATGGCTTATGTTGACCAAACGACAGCAGGCGCAAGCTGGTACAAAGCCAATTTCATTCAATGAGATGAGATGAAAGAGGTGCCTCATGAGATTGCATCGTTTCCTGTGGATTGACGCTTCCCACAAATGCACACTCATTATATAGTGTGCATTTGTCACATGCCGGGTGTTGTGCATGGCAAATCTGCCGCCCATGTCTGATAAGGTTTGACGTGCAAGGGGTAAACCCCTTCCGGCGGTACCATTTTAGCGAAAAGTTCGTGAGCTTGATCGGCGCTCACCTTTGGCCCGATCAAGCCCAGCCTTCTGCTCACACGATGCACGTGCGTGTCAACTGGCACGTCCAGTTGTCGGGTTGCCAGATGAGAGGCGACAGCGTATGCAGATGCTTTATCGCTTGTTGCGTGCCTCCGAGCAGGGCGTGATTGGGCGGCATGAATGTGTCATTGATCCGCAGGACGAATTGGGAAGAGGGTTCTTACTCTCGTGAGCTCGCTCTTCCATTGAGTTATACCTTACAAGTTCTGAGTGAGATCATCCAGTAACTTAATGTAGTCGATGTACAATCCAGCAATGTGCTGGATACTTTTCATCAGTATTTGCCTCTCTGCAAGAGAAGGCATAGTTCCATGTGCCCGATCATTTCGTGCTTGCCTCAAGTAGTGAAAAGTAGCGTGGTCACTAATAATGCCATTTTCTCTTGCACATTCTACCATCCCAATTAAATTCCACTTATCTGGAGTTTTCCCAGGAGGAAGGATAGTTAGCTTACCGTTCGCAATCGCTTTTAGAAGGTAGGTTTTGAGAGTAGATTTAAATTCTTTACTAAGTAAGAATAATCCAATATCTACATTTTCTACTGTCAAAAATGGTAACACTCGCTCGATCTTCTCTTTGAGTGTAGAATCAGCAATATGTTGGACTTGAGGGAAGAGGTCTGATCTTTGTGAAATCTTAATGCGAATATATTTTGCATTTGAATTAGAAATCTCTAACCGATCGATATAATCAAGATTTGCTATATATCTGTACAAGGTTGTTTTTGAACAATTATATTCCTTTTGCAGATCAGCAATTAGTTCTGCCAGAAACATCTGTTTGTTAGATGTGGCTTCCAAGATGCCGCGTACGCTTGCACTAATTCTCTGATGTAGAGTGCCGTTATGAGTGCTATTATTAGCGATCCTCTGTTTCAATCGACATATCTTTTTCGTTGAGCCAGGTATATTTATCCGCTCAACGAAATCCAAAGTCGTAAGAACGTTGTAAGCTGTTTTTGGTGCACAGTCAAGATAGGTTTTTAACTGTTGAATTAACTCTGTCATAGGCATTTGTTTATCTGGAGCTGCACTCAAAATGTTATAGGTACTCTCTTCAACTTCTTTGTGTAAATTTCTTCTTTGATGTGAGGCGTTTAAATTTGCTCGCGTAAGTATAGCTTTGTAATTAGGTTGAAAAACAGCGGTTATTTCACCCCAAGCTGTTTTGCTCCGCGTCCTAATAACCGGGTTCTGCCTTAGAGATGTGTCAGCTTGAGTAGCACTAATGCCCGACTCCTTCATGAATGCTTCCTTGAGGGATTTATAGCTTAGTTCCGTCGCTTTATTTGTATTGAAGATGTTCGCTACAAAATCTGCTACTTGTTCTGTATTCCATGTATTCTCTTCCGCAACATCTGACCATTTGGCTAATCCCCAGCTTGTTAAACTGCTTTTTACAAAAATCTCTTTTTCGGATGATAAGTACCAGAGAATGGAAGCTCTACTTACTGGTCTCCGGTTGCTGACATGCGTAAATATCTCATCAGTCGTAACTGGTTTATTATGAGTTATTAAACATTCTTCCATTAACGTTAGAATACTCTTCGTGTTTATGTCTGACCAAGCTTTAAGCCCCCATTGACCGCTTCGACCTATAGGAACAAAACGGTCATCGTCTATAATCTGATTTGCAAGAGTAGACTCTGCTATTTTGCGTTGTCCGAGAGGAACTAAGCGATGACTCATGATACGAGCAATATCAGCTATGCTCAATGGAGAGCCAAATTCAACAAAAATCCGCTCTACTTGATTAGCACGCCCTTTCAAATATTCGAATTTGCCCCATATTGTCCCATCTTCACACCTCTCAATTGTAGAACACAAATCAATTAGCCCAGAGAGTTGAGTGAAAGTGAGTTTCTCAGACTTCTTTACTCCCGTATTAAGTTGTACAAGAATATCAATCTCGGTTTGATGTTATGAGGTCCTCAAACCGCGTTGGCCAAACTGCACGGCTGGCCTAATTTGCAAGCGCGAGAGTGGCGCGGACCATCCCGGCGAGTCGGAGCACGGCGTCGCGTGCGGCCGGAATCGTGGTCATGTTGATGAAGCCGTGAATGAGCTCAGGCATGCGATCCACAACCACGCGGCCTCCCGCCTCGCGCAGCGCCGCGGCGTACGCCTCGCCCTCGTCGCGGAGCGGGTCAAAGCCGGCTGTGGTCACGATCGCAGGAGCCAGACCCCCTAGGTCATCGGCAAGCTTCGGCGAGGCGCGCGGGTCGGTGGCGTCGCCGTCACCTCCAGAGAGGTAATGCCGCGTAAACCACTGTCGGTCGTTCTCGGTTAGGTAGAAGCCCTCAGCGAAGAGCTGACCAGAGGGCGTGCGCGCATCGGTGAGATCGACGGCGGGATACATCAACAGCTGGAGCACGGGCGTGGGGCCTCCGTCGCGCGCGGCGAGCTGTGCGGTCACCGCGCTCAGATTTCCCCCGGCGCTGTCGCCGCCGACCGCCACCCGGTCAGCGTCGGCGCCGAGCTCGGGCGCGTGGGCGACGGCCCACCTGAACGCAGCCAGCGCGTCGCGCACCCCTGCCGGGAAAGGATGCTCGGGCGCAAGGCGGTAGTCGACCGACAGGACCTGGACCGCCGCGTGCCGGCACAGCATCCGGCACGGCTCATCGTGGGTATCCAGGTCGCCGATCACGAATCCGCCGCCATGGAAGAACACGAGCAGCGGCGGAGTGGCTGACGTACCCGACTGGGGCGGGAGGTAGTGCCGGGCCCGCAACGGGCCGTCGGCACCATCGATCTCGAGCTCGCGGACGCTCCCGACCTCCGTCTTGACGAGTGAGAACACGAGCGCCTCGCGATGGACCCGAGCTCGAACCTCAGTGGGCTCTGGATTGCTGTGCGGCGCTCCGACCAGCGTCGGGTTGCCGCGGAGCTCCAGCGTCCTGAGCGCGAGCTGAGTCCCAGGATCGAGATCCTGGCCGTCGAGTCTGACCTGTGGCTTGCCCGACAGTCGTAGCTGAACACGATGGGGCGCGCGCAACAAGAAACGACCGAGTCTCGCGTCGAAGCGGTCGCGCAGAGAAAGCGGCGGTAGCGCGGCCGTCGGCAACTCTCTGATCGTGGCCGCGGATTGGGTAACGGTCGAAGCCTCGATAAGGCGAGCCTATTCGATCCGCGGGGCGGTGGGAAGGGCTAGCCCTGGCCGAATCTGGGGTTAGCTTCCAACGTAGGCGGCGAGGTGCTCGCCGGTGAGCGTGGAATGGGCGGCGACCAGATCGGCGGGCGTGCCCTCGAAGACAATCCGGCCGCCGTCGTGGCCGGCGCCGGGCCCGAGGTCGATGATCCAGTCGGCGTGGGCCATTACCGCCTGGTGGTGCTCGATGACTACGACCGACTTGCCGGAATCGACGAGTTGATCGAGCAGGCCGAGCAGCTGCTCGACGTCGGCGAGGTGCAGACCGGTGGTCGGCTCATCCAGGACGTACACGCCGCCCTTCTCGGCCATGTGCGTCGCCAGCTTGAGCCGTTGCCGCTCGCCGCCTGAGAGCGTAGTCAGCGGCTGGCCCAAGGTGATGTACCCGAGGCCGACGTCCGCGAGCCGGTCGAGGATGGCGCGTGCGGCCGGCGTGCGCGCCTCGCCGGCACCGAAGAACTCCTGGGCCTCGGTCACCGACAGCGCGAGCACCTCGCTGATGTCGAGCCCACCGAGGCGGTACTCCAGCACCGATGCCTCAAAGCGCTTTCCGTCGCACTCCTCGCAGGTGACGGCGACGCCGGCCATCATCGCCAGGTCGGTGTAGGTGACGCCGGCGCCGTTGCAGTTGGGGCAGGCGCCGTCGGAGTTGGCGCTGAACAACGCCGGCTTCACGCCGTTGGCCTTCGCGAACGCCGTACGAATGGGGTCGAGCAGTCCGGTGTAGGTCGCGGGGTTGCTCCGTCGCGAGCCGCGGATCACGCCCTGGCCAATTGACACCACACCGGCATCGGCGGCAATAGACCCGTGCACGAGTGAGCTCTTTCCCGAACCGGCTACCCCGGTCACGGCGACGAGCACCCCGAGCGGGATGTCGACGTCGACGTCCTGGAGGTTGTGCGTCGTAGCGCCGCGGATCTCCAGAGCGCCATGGGGCGTGCGCACCGCCTCCTTGAGGGCGGCCCGGTCCTCCAGATGGCGACCGGTGAGGGTGCCGCTTGCCCGCAGCCCCTCGACGGTGCCCTCGAAGCAGACGGTACCGCCGGCCGTACCGGCTCCGGGCCCGAGGTCGACGATGTGGTCGGCGATCGCAATCATCTCCGGCTCGTGCTCCACGACGAGCACCGTGTTGCCCTTGTCCCGCAGCCGCAGCAGCAGATCGTTCATCCGCTGAATGTCATGGGGGTGAAGGCCCGCTGTGGGCTCGTCGAAGACATATGTGACGTCGGTGAGCGAAGATCCGAGGTGGCCGATCATCTTCACGCGCTGCGCCTCGCCGCCGGACAGCGTGCCCGACGGCCGGTCGAGCGAGAGATAACCCAGCCCGATCTCGGCGAACGATTCGAGCGTCTGTCGCAGCTTGCGGAGCAGTGGGGCCACCGTCGGCTCGTCGAGCTCCCGGACCCATTCGGCCAGGTCGCTGATCTGCATCGCGCACGCGTCGGCGATGTTGATCCCCTTGATCCGGGCGGACCGAGCCCCCTCGCTGAGCCGGGTGCCGGCACAGTCAGGACACGTCCCAAACGTGACCGCACGGTCCACGAACGCTCGGATGTGCGGCTGCATCGCCTCCCTGTCCTTGGAGAGAATCGACTTCTGGATCCGCGGGATGAGCCCCTCGTAGGTCATGTTGATGCCGGCGATCTTCATCCTGGTCGGCTCACGATGGAGAAGGTCGTGGCGCTCCTTCTTCGTGTACTTGCGGATCGGCTTGTCCGGGTCGTAGAAGCCGGACGCGCTATAGAGCCGGTAGTTCCATCCGCCCGGCTTATACCCGGGAATTGTGAGTGCGCCCTCGTTCAGCGACTTGGCGTCGTCAAACAGCTGGGCGAGGTCCACGTCGGAGACCATGCCCCGGCCCTCGCAACGCGGGCACATGCCACCCGTACGGGTGAAGCTCGCTTTCACGGTCTTGCGGTTACCGCGCTCGACCGTGATCCCACCGCTCGCTCGGACGGAGGGGACGTTGAAAGCGAACGCGCTGGGTGACCCGACGTACGGCTGCCCGAGCCGGCTGAAAAGGATCCGCAGCATTGCGTTTGCGTCTGTGGCGGTGCCGACTGTGGAGCGGGGATCCGCGCCCAGCCGCTGCTGGTCGACGCTGATCGCGGTGGTCAGCCCTTCGAGTACGTCGACCTCCGGCCGGGCCAGCGTCGGCATGAAGCCCTGCACGAAGGCACTGTAGGTCTCATTGATCAGCCGCTGCGACTCGGCCGCGATCGTGTCGAATACCAGCGAGCTCTTGCCTGAGCCGGAGACGCCCGTGAAGACAGTCATCCGGCGCTTTGGCAGCTCGACGCTTACGTGCTTGAGGTTGTTCACCCGGGCGCCATGTACGCGGATCAGGTCGTGGCGGTCGGCGATCTGCAGCGCACGCGACTCGGCGTCCGTCATATTTCTCCTGCGCGTCGTGGCTCTGGCGCTCATCGGTCCTGCAGCAGCCCGAGGACGTTGCCATCGGGGTCGGTGACGGTGGCCACCAGGCGGCCGCCACCCACCTCCCGTGCGGGCTCTTTCACTGCGGCACCCGCAGCGGTCATCTCGGCCAGCTTGGCCTCTATGTCTGACACGTGCCAGTAGGCAACCGGCGAGGTCATGCCCTGCGGTCCGCCGCTCGGCAAGAGCCCGATGTGCTGACCCGCCGCATCGAAACCGACGTAGTGGGGCGAGTCGGCCTGGGGCTCCACGCCGAGCAGGGCGGTATATACCGTCTTGGCCGCCGCCAGGTCGGATACTGGATGCAGCACGGTCTTGATTCCTTGGGTGGAGGCGTCGGTCATGGTCACTCCTATGTCGTCAGGTCGGTTCTCGATTGGTGCTTGCATTGTGCTGTTCTCCAATCGCGAGTGATCGCCCGGAGCTCGCGGGTCTAGGGCTATGACACGACGCGACCAAGGAATGTGACGATGGATGAGCAGCAGTGGCTGGCTGAGCGCTTCGAGGAGCACCGGGCGCGTCTGCGCGCGGTTGCATTCCGCATGCTGGGGTCGGTCAGCGAGGCGGATGACGCTGTCCAGGACGCCTGGCTTCGCGTCAGTCGGGCTGACACGAAGGAGGTGGAGAACTTCGGAGCCTGGCTGACGACGATCGTCGCGCGCGTGTCGTTGAACATCCTGCGCTCACGCACCGCCCGACGCGAGCAGGCGATGGACGTCTACGTCCCCGATCCGATCGTCGATCCCGCCGATGGAACCGACCCGGAGCACGAGGCGCTGCTTGCGGACTCCGTCGGGCTGGCTCTGCTGGTGGTGCTTGAGATGCTCAGTCCGGCGGAGCGGCTCGCGTTCGTTCTGCACGACATGTTTGCTGTCCCATTCGAGGACATTGCGCCGATCGTCGAGCGCTCGCCAGACGCCGCCAGGCAGCTTGCCAGTCGCGCACGCCGCCGCGTCCGCGGTGCCGCGCCCGATCCAGATGCCGACCTGGCGGCTCAGTGGGAGGTCGTCGAGGCGTTCCTCGCGGCGGCGCGGGACGGCGATTTCGACGCGCTCGTCGCCGTGCTCGACCCCCACGCGGTCCTCCGCGCGGACGCCGGCCGGAAGGGCGTCTCGCGCCACGTGCAGGGTGCGGAGAGCGTTGCCGGCCAGGCGGTGATGTGGTCCCGGGTCGACCTCACCATGCGCCGGGCACTCATCAACGGTGCAGCTGGACTTGTCGCATTGCGCGATGGAAAGCCCTTCTCCGTCTTGGCGCTGACCGTCAACCAGGGGAAGATCGTCGCGATCGACATCCTTGCCGATCGGGAACGGCTTGCCCAACTCGACCTCGCCGTGCTTGACGATTAGTTCGAGGCGCTATTCGCCAAGGCCGACCGCTTCCAGGGCGCGCTGTGCATCGGAGTACATGGTGAGCCGACGTGTCTTGCCGTCCTGCGTCTCATAGACGTGGATCAACGGCACATCGGTCTCGATCCCGCTCGCCCGACCCTTCGAACGTAGTCGCCCGAACACCACGACGCAGTTTTCGCCCGCCAGGCGAATCGCCTGTGGCTCAAAACGGTCGTATTCCAGTGCGTTCGCGATGTCGCTGCGCCAGCGCTTGAGTCCGTCGATGCCGTGATAGACGCGGCCGTCAAGGAGGAGCGCCTCCATGTTCAGCTCGAAATCGGGATGCAGATCGTGAGCGACGGCCTCGACACCCTGAGCGTCGAAGGCTTGGAGACTCTTCCGTATGGCCTCTAGCGCTGGGCCCTTCTCACCCGATTTCACGGCGGCAGCGAAACGAGATTCGAGCGCGTCGGTAGGCAAGTCCTGCATCGCTCGGAGTATCCCGCGGTCGGCTGGTGAATGGCGCTAGGCTACGTCTCAATGCTCGCCGATCGGTTCCGTTCCGCCGTGGAAGCAGGGGACTTTCACCAGGTTGGTGAGCTGTTCGCCGAAGAGGCGACTTTCCGCAGCCCGGTCCTGTTCAAGCCCTATACCGGTCGCGAGAACGTGATGAAGGTGCTCGGGGCGGCCGGTCGGGTACTGGGCGGCGGGAGCTTTCGTTATCTCCACCAGCTAGAGAATCCCGACGATCGTGTCGCCATGCTGGAGTTCTCAACCGAGGTGGATGGAAAGCAGGTTGAGGGCATCGACAAGCTCACCTTCGACGAACACGGCCGCATCACCGAGCTCAAGGTGATGCTCAGGCCAGCATCGGCGATCCAGGCCGTTGGCGCCCGGATGGCAGAGGAGTTTTCCGAGGTCGGTCTCGGCCTTCCGAGCTGAACAGACCGACGCCAGCGCGCTCGAGCGATGATCAGCGGCGGCGGAGGCGGCGCGTCCAACTGGCGCGGTGAGATTGCGCGCGGATCAGCTCTCTGACCGCGGTTCCCACCACAACCATCATCACGCCAGCCCAGAGCTGCCACCGTCGCGGCACCACTCTGATGTGTCGACGACTTGTCCTGGGTGTGCTCAGCGGCTGGTCGATCGGACCGGCCGCCTCGACGCGACTGTCGCCGCCAGCCCAAGCTGCGGGCGGGGCGGGTTCCGCGAGAGGCGTGGTCTCAGCGATGGGGGCGGGGTTCGCCGGAGGGGTGGCCTCGGGGCGGGGGGCGCGTGGAGCGGGTGCGGCGGGCGTCGTCGTCGCCGCCACAACCGGAGCGTCCGTGCCCAGGCCCGGTCCGGCCGCGGTCGGCCGGACCAGAGCCGGGCGCTGCCGCACCGCCCTGTACCGCCCGAGGATCGCAAGCATGCCGAGGCCGGCGAGCACGAGCAGGGCGATGACCGGCGTGCCCAGCGGGGATTGTGCATCGGATGTTCCTCCACCGAGGCTCGCGGCGACAATCACCGGGCGCTGCCGTGAGTTCCGCTGCACGGACGGAGCGACCGGCCGTCCAGCGACAAACCTGGCCGGCTGGGTCCGTGGGCGCGGGCGCGCACTGGCGAGGGCCGCGAACTGTGTCGAGCGCACTTGGGCTCCGCTCAGGAGCACGAGGGTGTGTGGCGCCGACGGCAGGGCGGTGACCGGGATCGCGCCGGACGTTCCGCTACAGCGGCCGTTGTCGTGCGCAATCTGGAGGCTTGCCAGGGCACTGCGCTCGCGAGCGACGACTGACGCGTCCGGCAGGTGCAGCGATCGGCCTACCGCGGCGACGGATTGCCAGTGGCCGGCGCCGGAGCCGGCTGCGACCACCAGGATTCGCTGCGATGACGGCGCCAGGGCCGGCAGGCACGCGCTCATCTGGGTGACGGCGCGATGAATCGCCAGTTGCAGCGCCCGGCCGCTCAGCCGGCTCACTTCTGCGGCGCGCTGGCGGCCAGCCCCAGACGGCGAGCTGCCATTGGTGTTGCGGTCTCCAGCCGTTGCCGGGGCCTGGATACTGCCGGATGAGCCAGGATACGCGCCGCCGCCGCTGCTACCGCTCGTGACCGAGCCGCTGCCTGGCTGGCTGGTGCCTGAGGACCCGACCGAGGCCGAGGTGCCTGTTACTGCGGAAAACGTCGGCTTCACCAATGTGGGCGCACTGGGCGCCGGGACGGATGGGGCACTGACCGAAGGAGTCGAGGCAGAGGGGGTCGAGACCGAGGGGGTCGAGACCGAGGGGGTCGATCCAACGGGAGTGGAGACTGACGGCACGTTGACCGATGGCACGGATACGGACGGAACCGATACCGACGGCGTGCTCAGGGCACGGCTGGGAATCGCGTGGATGCCGCTGATTGCCCCGGCCAGGAGACCGACCGCGGCCAGCGCGCGCGGCCGGATCACGAAGACCCTAAAAACCCTGTCTAGTCGGCGCCTCGTCATAACTTCTGCGGTCAGCGGGTGACCCGTCAGCCTCTCCCTGAATTAGTGGCTGCGCGAGCGTCGCCGCCTGACTTCAACCTTCTAATGGGCTATGTACCCATTTTTGGCAATTCGCAAGCTACCGGTGAGGCGCGGCTGGTGCGCCAGTAGCCGAAGACCTAGGCGGCAGGGGCCATCATTGCCGGGGGGAACCAGCGGGGTCCAACCCGGTGCCCTCAGCCGGACGCGAGGAACCCATGCGTCTACTGGCGGTGCGTCAGGATGAGCCCGTGATTGGGAGAGTCGTTCGGCTGGCGATGGCTTTTCGGTGACCTGATCGAGGCCGGCGTTCTCTTGACCCACCGTAGGCGTTTGCGAAGGCTCGGCCACTGGGAAAGCATCGCGCCGAGCGGGATTCGCTGTGGGCCGGAGGGAATCCGCCTCCTGGAGGGGGAATGTGCTCGAGGTGCTGATCGATGGCGAGAACGTTCTGACGGCGATCGAACGGGCGCCATCCGGGGCGCCCGGCGCCACGTGCACATCGCCGGTTGGGCGATCACGCCGGGTTTCCTGACCCGCGGCGAGGTAGCCTGTAATCGTCCGCGAGCTGCTGGCGGAGGTTGCCTCTAGAGTCGAAGTGCGGGTTCTCTTGTGGGCGGGAGCGATCGTGCCTGTGATTCGTCCCGACCGGCGCGATGCGCGCCGGATCGGGACCTTCTGGCGGCGGGATCACTGATAAAGGTCGCGCTCACACCCGGGAGCGTCTCATTCACACGCACCACGAGAAGGTCGTGGTCGTCGATGACCTTGCGTTCGTCGGCGGCCTCGACCTAACCGACCGGGACGGCGACCGCTATGACCGGCAGTCCCATCCCGAGCGAGCGGGGCTTGCGACTGGTAGATCTGGCCTTCCGCGTGCGTGGCCCCCTTGTGGCGGATGTTGCCGGCCACTTCGCCGATCGCTGGCGAGAGGTAACCGGGGAACGCCTGACCAACTCAGCGAGCGAAGAGCCAATCGGCGGCACCGAGGCGCAGTTCGTGCGCACTATCCCGGAACGTGCCTATTCGTTTTCTCCAAAGGGGGATTTCAGGATCCTCGAGTCCTATCTCCGCGCGCTGCAATCGGCCCAGCGGCTGATCTACATCGAGAACCAATTCCTGTGGGCTCCAGAGATCGTTTGGGTGCTTGCCAACAAGCTGAGACACCCACCAAAGGAGGACTTCAGGTTGGTGGTTGTACTGCCCGCCCGCGCGAACCAGGGAGAAGAAGACACCCGCGGCATGTTGCAACTGCTGGTAGACGCGGACGGCGGGGAGGGCCGCTTCACCGCGAGCACGATCTCGGCGGTAAGCGGCGAGCGGGTCCAGCGGGTCTACGTCCACGCGAAGATGGCGATCGTCGACGACCGCTGGATGACCATAGGGTCGGCCAACCTCAACGCTCGCGGCCTGCTCAATGACAGCGAGGCGAACATCGTCACCCACGACCTGCGTTTGGCCCGCGATACTCGGCTTCGGCTGTGGGCTGAGCACCTTGAGTGCCCAGTGGAGGAGATCGACGGCGACCCAGCGGACGTGATCGACCAGAAATGGCGACCGAGAGCCCGTCAGCAACGCGAACGAGCCGAGCGCGGGCAGCCGCGAACGCACCGTCTGCTTGAGCTAGCTGCAACTTCCCACCGCGCTCGGCGTCTGCTCGGTGCGCTCGAGGGCATCGTGGTCGATGGATAAACGCGCGCAAGTGCTCTAGGCGTAGTCTTCGACCCTAACCCCGGTCCCGAGGAGGTAGCCGTGACAAGCACCAGTTCCGAATCAAGTGTTAGCGCCATCAGCTCGGGCAATGGTCGATCGGGTCAGGCGACGATGCCGGTCGTGAATCCCGCGACCGGCGAGAAGCTGGCCGAGGTTCCCTCGCTCGACCGCGAGGCGGCGCTGGAGCTGGTGCGCCAAGCTCGGGCTGCCCAGCCCGTCTGGGAATCACTGGGGTTCGATGGTCGAGGGGACCTACTGCGCGACATGCGCAAGTGGATGGTCGACAACCGCAAGCGCGTCATTGAGACGTTGACCGAGGAGAACGGAAAGACCTACGAGGACGCTCAGCTCGAGCTTCTGTATTGCGCCGATGCGCTGGGGTTCTGGGCCAAGCGGGCCGCCAAGTGGCTGGCTGATGAGAAAGAGCGTCCGCATTTGCCGCTCTTGTTCGGCCGCAAGGTGATCAACCGATACGCGCCGTATGGGGTGGTCGCCGTGATCGGCCCGTGGAACTACCCCCTGATCAACAACTTTGGCGACGCTATCCCAGCTCTGATGGCTGGGAATTCTGTCGTGCTCAAGCCGGCGAGCATCACTCCGATGAGCTCGCTTCTGATGGCGGAGGGTATGCGAGAGGTTGGGGTGCCGGACGGCGCGTTCCTCGTGGCCACCGGTTCTGGCGGAACGATCGGGAGCGCGCTCGTCGAGTCCGTGGACATGCTCCATTTCACGGGGTCGACGGAGGTCGGCAAGGGACTGATGGAACAGGCCGCCAAGCGGCTGCTTCCAGTGACCCTGGAGCTGGGGGGCAAGGACCCGATGATCGTCCTGCGTGACGCCAACCTCGAGCGCGCGGCGAACGCCGCGGTGTGGGGCGCGCTCCAGAACGCGGGGCAGACCTGCATATCGGTCGAGCGGGTCTATGTCGAAGGCGATGCCTACGAGCCGTTTGTCGCCAAGGTCGTCGAGAAGGTCGGGCAGCTGCGTCAGGGAGCGCCGGGCGACCCTGGAACGGTCGAGCTCGGAGCGATGACATCTCCCGACCAGGTCGACCTCGTCGAGGAGCACCTGCGGGACGCGGTGGAGAAGGGGGCGCGGGTGGAGACCGGAGGCAAGCGCGGAACCGGGGCGGGGAACTTCTTCGAGCCCACGGTTCTCACCAATGTGGATCACTCGATGAAGATCATGCGCGACGAGACCTTCGGGCCGATGCTCCCGATCATGCGCGTGAAAAGCGAAGACGAGGCCATCCAGATGGCCAACGACTCGAGCATGGGTCTCGACTCCAGCGTGTTCGGCGGCGATCAGTCTCACGCCGAGCAGGTGGCTCGCCGCGTCCAGTCCGGCGCGGTAGTGGTCAATGACGCTCTCACCAACTACCTGGCATTGGAGATTCCGATCGGGGGCGTGAAGGAGTCCGGGGTGGGGGCGCGCCACGGCAAGGTTGGAATCCAGAAGTACTGCAGGCGTCAGAACCTGGTGGTGACCCGCTTCGGTACCAATCGCGAGCTGTACTACTTCCCCTACAGCAAGGGTATGGCCAAGTTGACGGAGTTGCTGATCGTGGCGCTGTTCGGGCGCGGCAGCCGCCGCAACCGCAGCTAGCTGCTCCTGACTGATGCGGCGGCAGCCGGTCCTGCCGGAGGCGCTACTTCGCTCGGCCCTGTTCCTGCCCTGGGCGCAGAAAGATCTGGAGCATGGTGAGGGGGCGCTTGCGCAGGGCACCTCCCACGAGCCGCGCGATCTCACGTGCCAGCCCGGTGCGGGGCACCCGGGTGGCGAGCTCCCGCAACCACACGCGGTCTAATCCGAACCGTACGATTCCGCCGCTCACATCGACGAGGTCCGCACGCCGAGTGAGCTCCACCTCGTTGCCGCGGCTCCACTGCGGACGCAGGTCGTGATGTCGCTCAACGGCGTCGCCGGCAAGCGTCACGCGCTCGGCGGGCCAACCGAATGGAGCTACGACTCGCTCCAATAGGCGCCTTCCGTCGACCACGTACGTGTCGCTTGACGCCGCCCCTGGATAGAGCCCCGCGTCGTGGAGCCAGGCCACGCACAGGAGGAGCTCACGATCGACATCGATCCCGCGACCGCGTGCCAGCTCCAACGCGATCTCGTAGACCCGCAGCCCGTGGCGTTCCATCACGCCGTCCTCCGAGCCCGAGAGCGAGCGCAGCTCAGCCAGGCAGGCGCTGCTTGCCGGTGTCGTGCAGGCGGAGTCGGCGGCGCTTGGCAAGGCCATCACACGTTATGCGAATCCCGGCTTGCCATCCTTCCGGGCGCATGCTCGACCACGTCACGATCCGTGCCTCGGACCGGTCCCGGTCCGAGGCGTTCTACCGCAACGTACTCAGTGCGCTGAGGATTGAGCCGACCCGCGTTGGTGATCGCTCCGTGGAGTGGGATGACTTCTCCATCGCCGAGGCCGACGACGATCATCGACCCACACGGCACCTGCATATCGGCTTCGTAGCGCCGTCACGCCAGGAGGTTGACCGGTTTTGGCAGGCCGGAACCGGCGCCGGCTACGACGATGACGGACCGCCTGGCGAGCGGCCACAGTACAGCCCTGCCTACTACGGCGCCTTCCTGCTCGATCCCGATGGCAACAGCGCCGAGGCGGTGCACCATGAGGACGTCCGGCGCGGGGGCAACATCGACCATCTCTGGATCGGGGTTCGGAACCTGGAGGCGTCGGCCGCCTTCTACGCAGCGATCGCACGGCACGCGGGACTGCGGCGCGGTCGCCGCTGGGAGGAGGGCGGACAGCAGTTTCGCGGGGCGTGGGCGACGTTCTCGCTCATGCAGGACGGCAGGCCATCGACCGAGTCTCTGCACATCGCATTTCCAGCGCCCGATCGACAGACGGTCCAGGAGTTCCACTCAGCGGCGACGGCAGCCGGATACCGTGATAACGGAGCCCCTGGACTGCGGCCCCAGCATCACGAGAGCTACTTCGCCGCTTACGTTCTTGACCCCGATGGGAACAACGTGGAGTCGGTCTTCCACGGTCCCTGAGAGCGCGACAGTTACTTGGACTCGCTCTTTGCGACGAACTGGGCGACAGCCTTGATCTGAGCCTCGCTCAGCTGGCCGGCGAACGCGGGCATTGAGCCGCCACCCTGGCGCACTTGGGTTGCGACCTGTTGTTCGCTCAGCGATACCTGGTCCAGGTTTGGTCCAACCTGGCCGGTCGTGCCAGCCGCCGAGAGGGTGTGACACGAGCCACATTTATTGACGAACAGCTCCCGGCCGTTAGCGGCGCCGCTGCCGGACGATGAGGGAGCATATGGCGAGGCTCCCGCGCTGCCACTGGCGTTGTCGTGTGCCACCAGCGCGGGACCAAACAGCAACATCACAATCAGGATCGCGGCGACCAACCAGGTCACCGCGGCGAATGCTCTGTCGATGTTCCGCAGCACCGTCTAGAAGCTTGGAAATCCGTTGTGCTGTACGAACCACAGCGCGCTGAAGCACCATGCAAGGATCACCAGCGTGAAGGCGAGGCCACCCGCGACGGGGAGCGCCCAGCCCGGGAGGCTCTTCGAGCGCACGATCATCACCTTCGTGGCGAACGCGCCGTAAAAGGCACATCCCAGGACCGAATGGACCAGTACCCGGGTGCTGGTTGCCTGGAAACCGAACGACCAGAGGCAGTGATATGCGACCGGAAGCGAGATCAAGAAGGCAAGCCTTCCGGTCAGCCGGTGCGTGGTCCCGAGCCATGCAGGCGCCCGCCAGGGCAGTTTCCCGTAGACCCACGTTGCGGTGAGCACCTGCACGATCGCCAACGCAACCACGACCGTCGCGAGCCATACCTTCATGGCCGTCGTCGACGAAAACCACAGCGTGAACACGAGACGTTGACTTGGGGTGTGCACGCGCCCATACACCCCCAACGCAACGGCGATCGCTCCGCCGACCCCCGCGGCCAGCAGCAGCCTCGGCGCGGCCGGCCGTCCAACGGTAGTCGCACTCACAGCGCGAGAACTCTATCGCGGGCGCAGGCGGCAACTTCGGGAACAACCAATGCGCTGACCCGCCAATGCGCAACCGCTGATCAGCTCAGCCGGCGAGCATCGGCGAGGGCGGGATACGCGTTCGGCCGCTGATCTGAGAAATGATCATCCCGATCTCGTCGACGTAACACCAAGACCAGTCCTCGCCCGGCTCCAGCGAGCGGATCAGCGCATGGCCGCTCGCATTGAAGTGGCGGGTGGCGTGACGATTTGGGGAGTCGTCGCAGCAGCCGACGTGGCCGCAACCCAGGCAGATGCGAAGGTGCAGCCATACGCCTCCGTCACGCAGGCAATCCTCGCATCCTTCGACGCTCTCAGGCAGCTCCAGGATCGTGATCTGGTCGAGGTGGGCACAGGTGGCGATGGCCGGTCCTCTCGTCGGGGGTGTTGCTCTTGGCCAGTGTTGCACCTGCGGTTGAGCCAAGTTAATTTTCAAGGGGAGGGCGCGCCCGCTCGGGGAGCCATTAATGTCCGCTTCACGACAGCTGCGCAGAGAAGGAGGAGAACCAGAATGACCAACGTCATCTACACCGCGAAAGCTCACGTCACCGGAGGCCGCGCCGAGGGACGTGGCGAGAGCTCAGACGGTAACCTGGCCGTCGACCTGCGACTGCCACCGGAGCTGGGTGGAGAGGGCGGAGGAACCAACCCCGAGGAGCTGTTCGCGATCGGTTTTGCTTCCTGCTTTGAGGGCGCACTGGGAGTCGTTGCCCGTCGTCGCAAGCTCGAATCTGCCGACGTCGCGATCGATTCCAAAGTGATGCTTCTCCCCACGGAGGAGCGGGGATTCAAGCTGGCCGTGCAGCTCGACGTGAGCCTTCCCTCTGTCGATGATCCTGAGCAGGCGGCCGACCTGGTTCGCGCAGCACACACGGTGTGCCCGTATTCCAACGCCACGCGCGGCAACATCGACGTCACGCTGACCGCGAACGGACAGCCGGTGACCGGAGCGTGATGCCCACCGAGCCTGTGGTTTCCAGCGGTCGGCTATCTGCAATAGCCTGGACTTCCGCCTACCCACGAGGAGGTCGAAATGATCGTGATGTTCACGGCCCGCCGGTTGAAGCCGGGCGCCTGGGAGGACTTCCGCAACGCATGGGATCCTGGCGACTCAAGGCCGCCGGGTTTTCAGCGTGCCCATCACGCGCGCAACATCCGTGACGAGGACGAGGTGATCTCGTTCGGCCTGTTCGACATGACCGAGGAGGAATACCGGCGCTGGCGTGAAGAGGCCGACGCCCAGGAAACCCAGCGCGTGGACCACATCTCGGCATTCGTAGAGAACGAGCACGTCTCGGGCGTCTACGAGGTGATCGACACCCTGGAATAGGCGCATGACCGTCGAGTCGACCGCGGGCCCGCCGGCCGAGCTCCTCTCGCAGCTGATCCGCTTCGACACGAGCAATCCGCCGGGAGCCGAGCGCGAGTGCATCGCCTTCCTTGAGCGTCTGCTGGGCCAAGCGGGGTTGGAGACGCAGATCCACGCCTCCGACGACGAGCGCCCGAACCTGATCGCGCGGCTGCGGGGACGTGGCGAGGCGCCGCCGCTGATGCTCTACGGCCACGTCGACGTGGTGCCCGCCGATCCGTCGCAGTGGCAGCAACCACCGTTCGAGGGTCGCGTGACCGACGGCTTCGTGTGGGGGCGGGGGGCGGTGGACATGAAGGGCGGCGTGGCGATGATGGTCCGCGCAATCCTCGATGCCGCCTCCTCGCATGAGCCCCCGCAAGGCGATGTGCTGTTTGTCGCGCTGAGTGACGAGGAGGCTGGCTCGCACGTGGGCGCCCGGTTTCTCGTCGAGCACCATCCCGAGCTATTCGAGGGGGTGCGATACGCCCTGGGCGAGTTCGGCGGGTACACCCTGCACCTCCTGGGACGCCGCTTCTACCCGATCCAGGTGGCGGAGAAGCAGACGTGCCGGGTCCGCGCCGTGGTCAGAGGCGCGGGAGGACACGGTTCGCTCCCGCGCCGGGGCGAGGCGATGGCCAGGCTCGGCGCACTGCTGGAGCGCCTGGACCGACGGCGCCTTCCCGTCCACGTCACGCCGGTAGCTCGGCGGATGATCGAGGAGCTGGCGAGGGGACTGCCCGCGCCTGCCGGCCTGGCGTTGCGTCAGGTCCTGAAGCCTCGCGGCACGGAGCTCGTGCTCAAGCTCGCCAGTGGCCAGGTCCAGCTGCTTGACGCGCTTCTACACAACACTGCGGTGCCGACCATCGTCCAAGCGGGCAGCAAGGACAACGTGATTCCCAGCGAGGCGACGGTGCACCTGGATGGGCGGCTGCTTCCCGGTCAACGACCCGAGGATTTCGTGGCAGAGCTGCGCGACGTGGTGGGGGAGGGGGTTGAACTTGAGGTGCTCGGCTATGACGAGGGCGCAACCGAGGTCGACTATGGGCTCTTTGACCTGCTTGCCGAGACGTTGCGGGAGCTAGATCCCGAGGCGATTCCGATTCCCATGCTGCTTCCCGCCATCACCGACGGGCGCTTCTTCGCCCGTCTGGGAATCCAGACCTACGGCTTTACCCCGCTCCGGCTCGATCGCTCCTTCAACTTCATGGACACGGTGCATGCGGCCGATGAGCGCGTCCCGGTCGACGGGCTGGAGTTCGGCACACGTGCCCTGTCCGATGTATTGCGCCGCTACGGCTCGACCTGAGCGACGAAGGGGCTGCTCAGCCTCGCCGACCGGTGGCCACGAGCATGCGCTCGGGGACGGCGAACGTGCCGTCATCCCTGCGGTATGCCTCCGCCGCGCTCGCTGCCCGCGCGAGGATTGACGCGCGCGCATCGTCGTCAAGCCCTGACATCAGCGCTCGGATGGGACCCGCGAGCCGGCTGGTCATCTCAAACCATCGCTCCACCGACTCGTACTCGACCTGATCATCAAGCAGTTCCGTTGTCACTGAGGCCAGTCCGGCTTCTGAGAGCAGTTGACGTAGGCGGCCCTCGTCGGAAAGTGCCCACAGGCCGGGTCCATCTGGTGGAGGAGGGGGTGCGCCGAGGTGGTCCAAGATCGCCCTAAGGGGTATGGCTGCCCAGGGGTTGGCAGCGGCCTCCGACCAAACGGCCAGTGCCAGGCGCCCGCCAGGTTGCAGCATCCGCACACTCTCCCGAATTGCGGCTGCGGGATCTGACATCAACATGTATCCCATCCGGCACAGAACTACACCGATCGAACCATCGGGGAGGTCGATCGCCTCGGCGTCAATTACGCGGAACTCCAGGTTCTGTCCATCCTCCTTGCCGGCACGCTCGCGCGCGGCTTCGACCATTGCTTCTGAGAAGTCTGTGCAGATGACCTGGCCGCGCTCACCCACGGCACGTGCTGCCGCGAGGCTCAGCGTCCCAGGCCCTCCGGCCAGCTCGAGCACCCGCTCGCCTGGTTGAGGCGCGGTCGCCTGGATCATCCAATCCGCTGCGCGCTTCAGCTGCCGATCGACATAGCCGATCAGCTCGCCCCAATCGGGGGCGACAGTCGACCAGGCCTGGAGCGAGGCGGCACGGAAGTCCTCCACGGGCCAACCATATCGGCGCTGAGTGGAGACGCTCCCGACGGACCAGGACCCCCCGGGGCTTGGGCGATCGTCAGCGCGTGGAGATCCCGACGATCCCCGCGACCGCGCGCTCGGCCAGCAACTCGTCGTGAGGTGCCTTACCCGCTAGCGTGATGACAGCCCCCTCCAGCGCGCCCGTCAACGCCAGTGCGACGACCGGAGCTGGCGGGCCAGGCGGGATGGAGCCGTCCTTGCGTCCGGCATTGATGAGCCGGGCCAGGCGCTTGACGAGGCCGGCCTGGACCCGCTCGAGCTCGCGTCCAATGGGGTGATCCCGACCGCTGAACTCAGCTCTCAGCGTCATTGCAACGCGCGAGATATCTCGTCGGCAGAGAACCGCGTGACCTCGTGCCATCGCGAGCAGCGCCTTGATTGGATCGGATTCCTGGCCGGCCGATTCACCCACCTCCCGCTGCCAGGTCTCGTCGGCCCATCGCAGCGCCGCCAGGGCCAGATCCTCCTTGTCCTTGAACTGGTGATAGAGGGCTCCGCGCGTGTAGCCCGCCTCACGTGCCACGTCCTCGAGCACGAGGTTGCCATAGCCGTGACGGGACAGGCCCCTGGCCGCTGACTCCAGGAGCGCGCTCCGCGAGCGGGCGCTGCGCTGCGCTTGGGTCAGCTGCCCGGGGCCGCGCGACTGAGGGACCGTAGTTCGTGATGACTGGGGGGCCGTCGCCCGTGGTGACATACGTACGTGCATGTATGTATAATAACCGGCTGTGAGGCTTCCTGACTCCGAGCACACCTCGAGACCCTGGCGGATCCATGAGCTGGCGCCAGATTTCCGGCTTGAGGATGTTTGGGGCCTAGCCTCACCAGAGGGCGGTGACGACTTCGCGCGGGCGATCGAGCTGATCGCAAGATTCGACCCGTCCAAGAGTCGCTCGCGCGCAGTCCGGACGTTGTTTGCGCTGCGGTGGAAGATCGGGGAGGTGCTCGGTTGGGACGGACCCGACGCCGGAATCGGCGGCAGGGTTCCGACACTCCGGAGTCGCCTGCCCGAGGACCTTCTCCGGCACCCAGGGCCGGAGTTCGACGCACTTCCGTTCAGCTCGCTGTACCAGCTCGAGGACGAATTCGCTGCCGAGACAGCCAACCAGACGATGCACGGGGTCATGCATCTCAGCCGCGTGCCCGACGGGAGCGGGGGATACCGCGGGCAGATGGCCGTCCTCGTGAAGCCCAACGGGCTCCTTGGTGAGGCGTACATGGCCGCGATCAGACCTTTCCGGCACCTGATCGTGTACCCGCCGCTCTTGCAGGAGGTCGAGCGGGCGTGGCGGACGGGAGCGCGCGCGGCAGGCGGGCGCCAGCGTGGCGGCGGGAGCGCGCGTGGGAGGCGGGCGCCGGCCCACGAGCGCCCCTGATGGCCGGGCGTCGTCGCTAGTCCGGAAGCAGGGGGACCCACACGCCGGGATCGCGGCCGAGCAGCACGCCGCGGGTGATCGCTTCTGAGCCAAAACGATCCCGGATCGTGTCGACGGCGATATCGAGCTCTCGGCTGTGGTCGAAGGGCAGGACCAGCTGGACGGGTCCCTGGTCGGAGAGGTTGGCCAGTGCCACGCCGACCAGCGTGAGCCCGCGGCGCTCGATCGTCGGAGCCGAAAGCCTGAGCAGGCCGATGGCGACGGTCAGGAGCGTATGGGTATGCGCGGTCGCCTCGATCATCGTGTACGAACGCGTGGCGCGGGTGTAGTCGTCGAATCGAAGCCGCAGGACGACAGTGCGGCATAGCCGGTGGGCCGTGCGAAGCCGCCGCGCGACGCGGTCGACTAGCGCGGTTAGAACGGCGGCGACCTCGTCGGCCGACCGCTGCCGCCGGCCGAGCGCGCGCTGGGCTCCGATCGAGCGACGGCGGTGGCGGACGCGGACGGGCCGAGGATCACGGTTGTGGGCCAGCGCATGGAGATGGCGGCCGCTCGCTCGCCCCAGGAGCTCCACGAGCGTTTGCTCCGCCAGCTCGGCCACCTGGCCGACGGTGATGATTCCGTGGCGGTGGAGCTTGGCGGCCGTCACACGACCGACGCCCCACAGGCGCTCCACCGGCAGCGGGTGCAAGAACTCGAGCTCAGATTCGGGCGGCACGACGAGGAGGCCATCTGGCTTGGCGACCGCACTCGCAACCTTGGCCAGAAACTTTGTGCGAGCTACACCGACGGTTATCGGCAACCCGACCTGCCGGCGGACGTCCTCGCGCAACCGGCGGGCGATCTCGGTCGGTGTTCCGGAGATCCGACCCAGCCCACGGACGTCTAGAAACGCCTCGTCGATCGATAGCGCCTCCACCACAGGCGCTACCTGCTCGAACACGCGGAAGACAGCCTTGCTGGCTTCGCTGTACGCCGCCATCCGCGGTGAAGCGACGACGGCTTTGGGACACAGGCGCCTGGCCTGCGTCCCGCCCATCGCGGTCCGCACGCCGCAAGCCTTGGCCTCGTAGCTGGCCGCCAGCACCACCCCGCCACCCACGATCACGGGCTTGCCACGGAGACGGGGATTGTCACGCTGCTCGACGGACGCGTAGAAGGCGTCGAGATCGGCGTGAAGGATCGTGGCCTCGGGCACCGAACATATGTTCGCCAACGGGGCGGATGGCCCGCGCGGCAGCGGGGATTCGGCCGAGCGCGGATTTCGCGCACGGAGCAGCGCGCTCGCCCGGGCACAGTCACTGGCCCATGAGATCGCCGCGCTGCCCCAAGGTGCGATCCGCAGCGACAAAGAGTCGGTGTTGCGGGGGGTGGGGCGGACCCTCGAGGAACGCCTTCGGATAGAAGCCGAGCTGATCATGTCGATGTTCATGCGCCGGGACCCGCACACCCTCGGTGCCGCGGCGTTCAAAGCGGGAGATCTCAATCCCAGCTGGCCGCATCATGGGCTGTGAGCTTGGTCGCCTGGCGGGTTGCCGGGCGGAGCGGTGATGCTGCGATCGCAGCATGACGCGGGGGGAGCGGTCACGGGAAGTGGGCGTCACACGACTCACCCCCAGCGCTCTCACGAGGCCCGTCGTGCTGCGCCCGGACGGTGGGCGCGAGGCGACTCGGGTCTTGGAAAGGGCGGGGGTGTGTCGCACCGCGCCGGCCCCGGCCTCTAACAGAGCTGTACGAGCAGCTGGTTCAGGCGGACCCGAAGCTGACCGAGACGACGCCGCCACCGTCCGGGGCGTTCTTTGCCAGGGCGTTTCCCCCGTGACTCTCGGCTGCCTGTTTGACGATCGCCAGCCCTAAGCCGGCACCCGGGAGACGGCGCGCGTTGTCGGCTCGGTAGAAGCGATCGAAAACGTAAGGGAGGTCCCGTTCGTGAAAGCCCGGGCCGTGGTCTCGTACTGACACCACTCCGTCTCGCAGCGTCACCTCGATCAGGCCATCGGCGGGGCTCCACTTGCGCGCGTTGTCGATCACGTTTGTGACGGCACGCCCCACCTGGTCAGGGGAGGCGTCGATCACGGTCGCTTCCAGGTCGAGCCTGAATTGCATCTGGGGTGCGCGCCGGCGCGCCCGGTCTACCGCCTCTTTGACGAGAGAGTCGAGCTCGATCGACTCCCGATGCGTGCTGGGCTGAGCGCCGCGCGCCAGCTCCACTACATCCGCCACCGTTTGCGTCAGGTCGTCGAGCTCGGCCAGGATTGCCTCCTGGAGGCCCACGCGCTCCTGCGGCGCCAGGCGTTCTGACTCCAGGAATATCTGGACGTTGCTGCGTAGCGCGGCGATCGGCGTCCGCAGCTCGTGGGAAGCGTCCGCCACCAGATGACGCTGGGACTCGATTGAGCGCTCCAGCGCGTCGAGCGTCTGGTTGAAGCTCATGGCCAGCCGGCGAAGCTCGCGGGGCCCCGTCTCTTCGAGCCGCTGCGGACGCTCGAGATGGCTGGTCACGTGTTCGGTGCGCCTCAAGAAGCGGCTGATCGGTGCCAGCGCCGAGCGTGAGATGAGGGCTCCGAGCAGGATCGCGAGCAGGAGGCCGCCGGCCACCAGCAGGGCGTAGCTGATCAGCAGGCGGTGCAGCACCGAGTCCACCGCGGTGAGGGGCAGCGCCACCTGGATGGCGTGATGGTCGAACGGGTCGCCGACGGTGAGCACCTGCAGGTGGACACCTCCGATTCGGGTCGTGCTGAACATGCGGCCCTTGGCCTGTTTGGCGATCTGGATGACCTGCGAGGTGACCGGAAGCTGGGCTCGCCCGCCGCTGCCGGCAAACGCACTCCCATCCGGCTGGACGACCTGGAAATATCCGGGGGCGCCGCCGAATGCCGGCGCCGGTGGAGGCTGGAAGCGCTCGGAGCCGCCGCGCCGCTCGCCACCTCCGAACCGATTTCCCCCACCGCCACCCCTACCCCCACCGCCTCCGTCCGAGCCGGATCGGTGCGGCTGTAGGAACGGGGCGGCTCTGGCCTGCAGCTCCTGTTGAATCTCGCTCGTCAGATGGGACCGCGCGCTGAGGTAGCCGACCAGCGCGACGGCGACTGCCACGGCGACCACGGCCAGTCCTGCCGCGCCAGCGATCCTGCGCCGAAGACTCATGCGGTCGCGCTCAGGACTCGCGCAGGACGTAACCCACGCCGTGCACGGTTTGGATCACGCGCGCCTCACCTCCCGCCTCCAGCTTCCGGCGGAGATATCCGATGTACACCCGCAGCGCATTGCCTGACGGGCCGAAGTCGTAGCCCCACACGCGGTCGTAGATCAACTCTGAGGTCAGCACCCGGCGAGGATTCAGCATCAGGAGCTCGAGCAGCTGGTACTCGGTGCGGGTCAGCTCTTCCTGACGGTCCCCGACGCGCACTGCGTGTGCATCGGGATCGAGCTCCAGCTCACCGAAGCGCAGGACCCGTCCATCCCCGCCCTCGAGGTTCCGACGCATAATCGCCTTGAGGCGGGCTTCGAGCTCACGGACGTCGTAGGGCTTGACCAGATAATCATCGGCACCCGCCTCGAGGCCGTCGACACGGTCCTCAACCGCTGCCCGCGCGGTGAGCATCAGGATTGGTGTCCGGTTGCCGGACCTGCGGAGCGTGCGGCAGATCTGGAGCCCGTCGATGTCCGGAAGCCCCAGGTCGAGCACGATGGCGTCCGGAACGGCTGACTGAGCCTGCATCAGCCCCTGCTCTCCGGTGGCGGCAGGGAGCACCTCGTAGCCCGTTAGCACCAGGGCGCGGCGGATCGCATCGCGCACCGAATCGTCGTCTTCGATCACCAGTACTCGCATTTCAAAAGAAGAAGCTACCGCCGGAAAGCAGAGATTTATAAGACGCCGGCGGCGTACTGAGGCAGCGATGTGGGTATCTCATCGACATGAAGTACTGCTGTCCGCCCGGTCATGGATGTAACGCGCCTGGGGCGGAAGAGCCGTGCGCGCTTAGCGTGTGCGGGACTGCCGCCGACGTAGACAGGGATGCGGCGGCTGCGGTGGAGCGCTGGAACGAATGGCTCACCGCCTGCCAGCCGGCTCACAGCGACGGCGAGCGGCGGTTTCGCCGTCGTGCTTTCCAGCGGGCGCGGGACCAGGCACTGATCAACCTTGCGCTACGGCGCCAGCGTCGGACGAAACGGCGGGGCTGGTCAGCGCGGGCCGGAGCAACTCGGGCCTGACGGGGACGCGAGCCGGCCCGAGGGGGAGCGCCTGCTAGGAGGAGCGAGCTCCGCGCCAGATCGACGCGGCAAGGAGCAGGCCCACGGCCACCGGCAGGATCCACCACGCGGCCCAGCTCGTCCCTGCAACGACGGCGGTCAGGCCCAGTGTCAGCACAACCCCGGCGGCGATGATCCAGTCGTCTCCCACCACGAAGTCCCACAGGAAGTGGGCGAGTGCCTCGAGCCGGCTCATGCGCCAATCGCGGCCTCGGCACGTTGGCGGAGGGGCCGATGGCCGGTACGCCGCCGGAGAATCGCGGTCATCGCCAGCGATACCAGCAGCGTGGCCGGAATCAGAACCAAGAGTGCGGCATCTCCGCCAGGCCAGCCGGCGCCCGCGCCCTCCGCGCCCCAGAACATGCCGAACGAGGTCAGCATCACGCCGACTACGAACTTCATCGCGTTCTCCGGCACGCGGGCGAGCGGGGCGGTGGACCGCCACGCCCGTGCCGGCGACCAGCAGGACCGCCGCTCCGGCCGCGGCCGCGGCCAGGCCGACGTTGTGCTGGTTGGCGCCGAACGTTTAGGACGATGAAGATCACCTTGAGGCCCTTCCAAGAAAACGCCCTTGAATGCGATCGTGAACGAGTAGGGGTCGAACGCCCGGTCGATCGCTGCCCGCTCGCTCGGCGGCCTCCTGCTCACGCTTCGTGCCCTGAGCCTCGTCGCGCTCGAGCCTTCACACCACCGGCTCGCAGGATCGCCTTGCGCAGCCACTGGAGTCCGAACACGAGCAGCAGCCCGCCCACAACCAGTCTGAGTGCATCTATCGGTGTCGCGGTTAGGGCGGGACCGAGCGCACCGGTGACCGCCGCCAGCACGATCACGGCTACCCCCACTCCCGTGAGCGAGGAGCGCCAGCTGCGCGTGACTCCGACTGCAAGCACGATCGTCAAGGCCTCCACGGCCTCGACGGCGCACGCCAGGAACACCGAGATGGCCAGCCCGAGTTCGGGTCCGCTCATCCGATGAATTCTGGCAGCGGCTACAGCTGGAGCTCCGGGTCGGGACGATCGACCCGTGCCGTGCGGTGGTGGTGCTTAGGGCGCTTCGGCTTGTGGTGGTGCTTGCGCCGGTTGCCGTTGACGGGAGTTTGGAGCGGCCACACCCTCTTGTCCAGCCGCACGACCCAGAATCCGCTGGCGGCGTCCGTGTACCAGACCTCGCGGTGGGGCCGGGTCAAAAGTCGGGCTTGGACATCGCGGTGTCGCTGGCCTGGTTCCCGTTCACGTACGACGCCTTCGGTGGGGAGACGAAGTAAGCGACCTCACGCGGGTGACGGGGATCCTGAATGTTGAAGATCCGAAGCCCGGAGTTGATGAACGAGCAGGCCACGATCTCGCGGATCGACCTCCCGCGGGATCGCGCAGTAGTGGGCGGAGTACCCGACCTGTTGCTCGTTACCACCGATGCCGCCTGGGTCGCCGTCCGCTTGGGCGCGGTACTCGGGGTTGTTCACCTGCAGGCGGAGGTTCGACACCACCTTCGGATGGGCCTCGTCGGAGATGTCCAGGATCCGGGCGGCGCCGACCGTGTCGGCCGGGACCACCGTGCTAAAGCGGAAGGCGAATTCGTCGAACTCCAGCAGGTAGCGGTGCCCGTGGATCACCATCGGCGCGGAGTTTTGGGGGATCGTCACCCGCTGCCAGGTGAGCCGGCTGACCTCGCGTACGTCCGGGTTCGACTTCCGGGCCTGTATCTGGGAGACGTCGAGCGTCGTCAGGTTGCCGTCGACCGAGTCTGCGGCGTAGAAGCGGTTGCCATCGTCGCTGACACTGCCGCCGTGCGAGTATTCGTTGCCCTCCCACAGCGTGTGCGGATGCTTGGGGTCGGTGACGTCGACGGCTGCGATCCCCTCACCTCCACCTGTGATCCAGAACGTGCGGCCATCAGGCGAGAACGCGCTCTCGTGCCCGAACCGGGCGGCGCGGACAGTCGCGTCGAGGACCGGGTGACGGCAGTCCTGGCTGACGTCATAGATCGACATCAGGCCTGGATAGGACGTTGGGTTACCGAGGTCGGCGGCCAGCAGTCCTCGCTTCGCGTTCAGGTAAAGCGACTCGTGGGGTGAGAGCATTGGCAGCTCGGTCAGCTTGTCGGTCAGCACCGGGCGCGAGGAGTTGCTCATGTCGAGCACGTACACGCCGCTAGATGGTGGACCGGTCAGGCTGAGCGCGTCCATCGGATAGAGCAGCGTGGTGTCGTAGAAGGCGCACACGTGCCCGTGCGTGTCGGTGTACCTCCAGACCTTGTAGCCGCCAGAGCTGGTGAAGTGGCTGACCACCGAGAGGTTGCAGGACCACCCCTTGGCCGCCTGCGGCGAGTCGATCGCCGCCTTGTCGACACGGCCCTGGACCCCCGCAAGCGGATGTGAGCCGGGTCCGCAGCTCGCCCGTGGCGGGGCCACGTATGACGGCTCGGGGTTGGCCTGGACGGCGGCGGCCGCAGGCGTGGGGAAGCCGGGAATGACGCCCAGGGCGGTGTTGAGGTCATTCAGCGGGAGCGGCGGGATATCCCCGATTGCGCCGCTGGCACGCAGGCCGATGACGGGGGCGATGGGAAGGAGGACCAGGAGCAGCCAAGTGAGCCTGCGTCTGCGCACAAACAGCTAACGTGCGGGACCGGGCTCGGCTGTCGCGTCGGCGAGCAATTGGCTGGCGATCGTCCCCTGATCGAAGTAGATGCGCTCACAGACGATTCGGTCGCTACCAGGCTCGAACTCGAAGATCGCGCACATCCGGCAGCGGAACTCGCGGCCCGTGGGGGCGATCCCGCGCAGCTCACCGCGATGGGTACCGAGCAGGTCGAACTCGACGATCACGGCGTCACCGGCGGTGTGGAAGAGGGAGTTCTCGTTGCGCTGATCGGGAAACGCAGCGCGCGAGGACCGGTAGTACTCGGCAACTTCGTCTCGTCCGTCGTACACGTCGCCGGTGGCGATGATCTCGTAACGAGGATGGTCGAAGGTCTCCAGTGTGTCCTCGAAGCGGTGCTCGTTCTCGGAGGCCATGTGCTCTCGCACCACAGCCAGGCGGCGGGCATCGAGGTCGTCCGGGTCGCCGCTCATCGCTGCCGGAAAGCTAGGCCGAGCACTCGTCCGCGGCCCGTGGCGCAAACCGGGAGAAGACCGCGGCCAGGGAGGCGACCTCGTCCTCGCCGAGCTTGTCGAAGAACAGGCGCTGAACCGCTGCGAAATGGCTGCGCTGTGCGCTCCGGACCAGGTCCAACCCAGCTTGCGTCAAGCACGCATCGACCGCTCGCGCATCACGCTCTACCGAGCAGCGCTCGACAAGGTGACGGACCTCGAGCGCGTCGATGATCCGTGAGATCCGGCTGAGGCTCAGGCCGCACGCCGCGGCGAGCGCCGACAGCCGGAGCTTACGGTCGCCAGCGGCAGCCAGCCGGCCCAGCGCTTCAAGTCCGCTGAGGGTAAGACCGTGTTCGGCGTCAAGCTCGGAGTCGAGCGCACGCGTCAGGCGCTTGTGGGTCTCGAGTAGGCCGATCCACGCATCGGCATGGACGTCTGACCACCGAGCCAACCCGTCATCGCCCAGAACGTACGAGCAGTTGGGTTCGGTGGTTGCTGCCATATGCTTGCCCCCGCAATTTTAGCTCTCCAAGGAGGACCTCATGGCTCTGGAGCAGATCACCGCCGAGCTCGACGGCGGCATCCTCACCATCACGCTCAACCGTCCCGACCGGCTGAACGCCTGGACCGAGACGATGGCGCGGGAGCTGCTTGAGACGTTCGACCGCATCGATGCCGACGACGAGGTGCGGGCGGTGATCGTGACCGGAGCGGGCCGCGCGTTCTGCGCGGGCGCTGATCTCGAGAGGGGCGGCGATACGTTCGATGCGCGCTCACGGCAGTCGGATTACGCGCGCGGCTCTGCAGCCACCGAGCACCGTGACAACGGGGGGATGTTCACGCTGCGCATATTCGAGTGCAAGAAACCCGTGATCGCCGCCGTCAACGGCGCCGCCGTCGGAGTCGGGGTGACGATGACGCTCCCGATGGACATTCGGATGGCGTCTGAAGATGCCCGCTTTGGCTTCGTGTTCGCGCGCCGGGGGATCGTTCCGGAGGCCGCCTCGAGCTGGTTCTTGCCGCGGGTCGCCGGAATAAGTCAGGCGATGGAATGGGTGGCCACGGGCCGCGTGTTCTCAGCACAGGAGGCGCTGGCGGGAGGACTGGTCCGGAGCGTCCACCCCGCTGGTGAGCTGCTGGACGCGGCAAGGACGCTGGCCCGAGAGATCGCCGAGAATGCCGCGCCGGTGTCGGTGGCTCTGGCCCGGCGGATGATGTGGACGATGCTTGGTGCCAGCCATCCCATGGATGCGCACCGCGCCGATTCGCGCGCGATGTTCCACCGTGGTCAGTCCGCCGACGTGGTCGAGGGAGTCACGTCCTTTCTTGAGAAACGTCCTGCCCAGTTCACCGATCGCGTCAGCGAGGGGTTGCCGGACGTGCTGCCGGAGTGGACCCAGCAGGAGTGGTGAGGAGGTTGGGGGAGTCGCCCAAGGCCGCGCCACGCCCGCTCCGATTGCCGCTAAACTAATGCTTGCCAGCAAGCAAGTATCGGTTTCGGCTCAGATCGGCCTAGGTGGCCGTAAAGCCCGACGGGCCTCGCTGGCTCACGGCAACAAAGGAGATCATGTCCCCATCGCTAACGGCAGACCTCGACACGGCCGCACGGCTTCGCGTCGTGGTGGGGCGGCTCTCACGCCGGCTGCGCAGCACTCCGGCGGCGCGAGAGGCTGGACTCACTCCCAGCAAGAGCTCGGTTCTCCTGTCAGTCGTGCGGAGCGGGTCGCTGCGCCTCTCGGCACTGGCGGAGGTCGAGGCGATCAATCCCACGATGCTTTCGCGGATCGTCGCCGGCCTGGTGGATACGGGACTCCTCGAGCGGACCTCGGACCCCGAGGATCGTCGTGCGGCCTGGGTTAACGCGACCGCCGAGGGCCGCCAGCTGGCCGAGCGCATCCGTCGCGAGCGGACCGACGCAGTCAACTCCGCGCTCCGCAAGCTCTCGAATGATGACCGGCGCTTGATCGAAGCCGGGCTCCCCGCGCTGGAGGCGCTCGGCGAGCAATTGCGCGGGAGACCAGCGTGACCCGGGCGATGAACGCGGGCCGGGTCACCTTCGCCGCCCTGTCGGTCCCGAACTACCGCCGTTACTACCTCGGCCAAGCCGTGTCGCTAACGGGCACGTGGATGCAGATGACTGCGCAGGCATGGCTGGTGCTCACGCTGACCCACTCGAGCACCGCGCTGGGGATTATCGTGGGTCTTCAGACGCTGCCGGTGTTGTTGCTGACGCCCTACGGCGGTGTCGTTGCCGACCGCTCCGACAAGCGCCGGATCATGATCGCGCTCCAGAGCGCGATGGGCGTCCAGGCGCTGGTGTTGGGGGTCCTGACGGTCGGCGGGGCGGTGCGGGTTTGGGAGATAGGTCTGCTCGCGGCGGTGCTTGGAGTCAGCAACGCGTTTGAAAATCCGGCACGCCAGTCGTTCATGCTGGAGCTGGTCGGCCAGCGCCACCTGCGCAACGCGGTCACGCTCAACTCGGTCCTTGTAAACGTTGCGCGCACGCTGGGGCCTGCGGTGGCGGGGATCCTCATCGCCACCGTCGGCAACGGCATCTGTTTCCTCATCAACGCCGCGAGCTTTGCGGCGGTGGTCACCTCCCTGGCGACGATGGATGTGATGGCCATCAAGCGCAGCGAGCCGGCGCCCCGCGCTCCCGGTCAGCTGCGCGAGGGGCTTCGCTACGTCCGCAGCACCCCTGGCCTGGCGATCCCGCTGCTGATGATGGCCGCGGTGGGGTGCCTCACCTATGAGTTCCAGGTTTCGCTGCCGGTGATGGCCAGCCGCGGATTGCACGCCGGCGCCACCGGCTTCGGCTTCATGACCGCGGCGATGGGGATCGGTGCCGTATGTGGCGGGCTGTTGGTGGCCGCGCGTGGTAAGACTGGTCTGCGGCCCCTTACCCTTGCCGCGGGAGTATTTGGTGTCATGGTCGGGCTGGCCGCCGTGGCCCCGAGCCTGGGCGTCGAGCTGCTGGCGCTCGGTTTTGTCGGCGCCGCCAGCATCGCGTTCATGTCAACTGGGAACTCGACCCTCCAGCTCACCGCCGATCCGTCCATGCGGGGGCGGGTGATGGCTCTGTGGTTCGTTGCGTTCCAGGGTTCGACCCCGATCGGAGGTCCCGTCATCGGGCTGATCATCGGCGCAGCCGGTGCGCGGGCGGGTCTTGGCGTGGGCGCTCTGACGTGCGCGCTGGTGGCCGCCGGTGGCTTGGTCGCGCTACGCAAGCTGCCTGGCGGCGTGCGCGGGCGGGCTCGGCCCGCACCAGAGCCGGCGCTGATCACCGGCACTTAAGCCAACATTCTCGGCATGGACCGGCGAGTCCCGTGGCTGATCGGCCTAGCGTGTGCGCTTGCCGCTGGCTGCGGTTCCAGCGGTGCTGCGGTACGCCGCAGCGGCGGGGCTACCGTGGATACGCCCGGGGCCGCGGTGGGAGCCACGCTCGCCTGGCCCACGTACCGGCACGACGCCGCCCGCTCCGGGCTGGACCCCGACTCCACCTCACCGGTACCGCCCACGCAGACCTGGCAGACGGCCGCCCTGGACGGCGCCATCTACGCGCAACCGTTGCTCTACGGCTCAAACGTCTACGTGGCGACCGAGAACAACACCGTGTACGCGTTGAACGCGTCGACCGGTGCGATCGCATGGCAGAAGCATCTGGCCAATCCGGTCCCGTCGGGCGAACTGCCGTGCGGCGACATCGACACCGTGGGCATCACCAGCACGCCCGTGATCGATTCATCGACGGGAAAGCTCTTCGTCGTCGCGGACACGCTGAACGGCGGGAGCGTCCAGCATCAGCTGTTCGGACTCAGCCTGAACGATGGCAGCGTGGCCGCGGGCCCGCTCGACGTCGACCCCCCCGGGTCTGTCCCAAAGAATCAGCTGCAGCGCACCGGCCTCGCGCTCCAGGCGGGCAAGGTGATCATCGGCTATGGCGGAAACTACGGCGACTGCGACGCCTACCACGGGTGGCTGCTGGCGGTCGCCGAAGGCGGCGGCTCGATACAGAGCTTCAAGGTCGATCCGAGCTCGAACGGCGGCGCAATCTGGGGCTCCGGCAACGCGCCGCCGATCGATTCAGCGGGCGACATCTGGATCTCTACCGGAAACGGTCAGGGCTCGGGCTTCGGCAACCAGGAGTCGGTGATCAAGCTCGACGGCAACATGACGATGCTCGATCAATGGGCGCCGGCCAACTGGTCATCGCTGGACTCAACCGATGCCGACATCGGTTCGAGCATGCCGGTGCTGCTGCCGGGTGGTCTCGTGTTCGAGATCGGGAAGACCGGCGAGGGTTATCTGCTGTCGGCATCCGGCTTAGGAGGGACGGGCGCGCCTCCTGTCTACCAGGCCGGAGTCTGCTCCGGGAGTTACGGCGGCGGCATCTACACGGGCGGCGTCATCTACGTGGCGTGCTCCGACGGGACGCACGCGCTTTCGCTTGACACGACCAACCACCGTTTCTCGGCGCTTGGGAGTTGGCACGTCAACGGCGCAGCCGACGGACCGCCGATCTTCGCCGGGGGGTTGGTTTGGTCAACAGGCTCTGGCGACGGGACCCTATACGGGCTCGATCCCTCTTCCGGCGCCACGAGGTTCTCGGCGGACCTCGGCGGGTTCGAGCACTTCGCCTCACCCAGCGCCGGCGGCGGCGAGCTATTCGTCGCCAACCGTGACCGGGTGACGGCGTTTCATATCGCGAAATACGGGCTAACGCCACCACCCTCCCCAGGGGCGGCAGCGCCGGCGATCTCGCGGCTCCATGTGAATGTCCTCCGCCTCAAGCGAAAGCTCCGGATCACATTCACCGTGACCGAGGCGACCACCGTCACCGTCAGGCTTGGGACGCGCAAGTGGGTCGTTCACGCCCGCCGCGGAAGCGACACCTTCCGGCTCAGGTGGCGGAAGCTAACGCGTGGGCCTCACAGGCTGTTCGTCGTCGCTCGGAATGCGGCCGGGCGTCGTTCCGAGCGTTATGTGGTGCACTTCCGGTTCTGAACTCGATGGGGACCTCAGAGAACGCTGGGCGGTTTCTGGAGCTCCATCGCCCTGGCCGGCCGCTGCTGATGCCCAACGCATGGGATGTGGGGTCGGCGCGGGTTCTCGCTGCGCTGGGATTTGAGGCCCTTGCCACCACGAGCAGCGGCTACGCGGCAACGCTGGGTCGACTCGATGGATCGGTGACGCGGGAGGAGGCACTGGGTCATGCAGCGGAGCTGGTCCGGGCCACCGAGCTGCCGGTGTCGGCCGATCTGGAGAACGGCTTCGCTCACGAGCCAGAAGATGTTGCCGAGACCGTCGCCCGGGCCCGCCAGGCCGGGCTTGCCGGCTGCTCGATTGAGGATTTCACCGGAGATCGCGAGAACCCGATCTACGACCTCGACGCGGCCGCCGAGCGGATGGCGGCCGCCGCACGCGCCGCGCACGAGGGCCCGGTGCGGCTGGCGTTGACCGGCCGGGCGGAGAACCATCTCCACGGGCGTGACGACCTGGGCGACACGATCGCCCGGCTTCGGGCCTACCAGGAGGCTGGGGCCGACGTCCTGTTCGCCCCCGGCGTGTCCGGAGCCGACGAGATCCGCCGGCTGGTGGCTTCGGTCGATCGTCCGGTCAGCGTGCTCGCCCAGCGCAAGACGCCGCCCGTCAGCGAACTGGCGGCGCTCGGCGTGAGCCGCATCTCGGTGGGCGGAGCATTCGCGTTTGCCTCGCTGGCGGCCCTGAGCGATGCGGCCCGGGAGCTGCGAGAGCAGGGAACGTACGGGTATCTGGAGCGCACGCGGGCCGGAGTCAAGCTCGCCGCGGAGGCGTTCGAGCGGCGGCCCCGCTGACCCCCGGCGCCGCTGACCCGGCGGCCCCGCTGACCCGCCCCCGCCCCGGCCCCGCTGACCCCTTACCCGTGGCCGGCCTGCGCAGCGTAGAGCCGCGAGAGCAGGCCCTCCATCGCCGGCGAGGTGACCTGGTATCCCGGACAGCACGTCGGCCCGTTGACGGCGCTGATGCCGATCTCCAGGTGCGGTCCGGTGGAGACGCCGACGATCCCGCATCCCACCTCGGCGATCGCCTGCCCCGCTGTCACCACGGTTCCGACCGGGACGAGGGCAGGGGCCGCGTGTCCGTAGTAGATGTAGCGTCCGTCAAGGGCACCACCCGCCACCCGCAAGACGGGCGCGTACGGGCCGAAGCCGCCGATGCCCTCCTGCACAATCACGCCGTCCGTCACCGCCACCTCGACCGCCGCCGAGCCGCAGGCCGCTCCTGCCGTGGAGATGTCCACGCCCATGTCCGGAGACCACGTGCTGGGCGGCTCCACCACCGACAGCGGCTGAATCGGGAACACGAACCCCTGGCCCGGGCTGAGCCCGTTCAGCTCGTGCGCAATCTTCTGCTCTTCCTTCAGCTCTGCCTTGACCTGCGCGAGCGAGGGGGCATGGGCATTGGGGTCGCCGACCGGCGTCCCGCCGGACGAGGGATCTTGTGGGCTCGCGGACCCCGCCGAGGGCTCCACAGCCTGGGGATGGGCCTGCAAACCCAACCCACCCGCACCGGACTGTGTGCCTTGCGTTGCCGCGGATCCACACGCGGCGAGCAGGGCGATCGCGATCGGTAGCACGAGCCGGCGGGCCAGGCGCATACCGGCAGTTCACCACAAGGTCAGGCCGCTGCGCGCAGACTCCCATGCGGCGGCCGCTCGACCTGGGCGGCCGAGGCCGGGAGAAGCTCGGGCAGCCGTCCCTCACGTTCGAGCCGCGCGACCACGGCTCCAAGGACGGCGGCGGCCATCGGCCCGAGATCCCTCAGCGGCTGGTGGGTGTTCTGGCGGACCTCCAGGTCCACCTGGGCCAGGCCGTCGAGCCCCACCGCCTGGCAGGCGTCGATCAGCAATGCGACGTCGACGCCGTAGCCCGTTACGAAGGGCAGCCGCTCCAGAAGCTCACGACGGGCGGCGACCTCGCCCGCCAGCGGCTGGTCGATTCCGGCGAGATCCGGATAGAAAAGGTTGAGCAGGGGGCGGGCGGTCAGCTCGGTCACGCGCCCGCCGCCATCCGGGAACGTCTCGCTACCGATCCGGAAGGGACGGCGGTAGCGGCCCTTCACAAGCGAGATGCCCGGGTCGTACACGAGCGGGCCGAGCAGTCCGTAGACGAAGTGAGGGCCAAACAGCTCCGAGTCCGCGTCCACAAAGCAGATCAGCTCGCCGCTGAGCACCGACAGCGCGCGCCACATCGCATCGCCCTTGCCCAACACCGGCCCGAGCGCGGGCATGAGCTCACGCTGGTGGTGCACCTCAGCGCCGAGCCGGCGTGCGATCGCGCCGGTGCCGTCGGTGGAGTCATCGACTACCACGATCTGATCGACGACGCCCTGCTCGCGCAGCGGCATCAGCGCTTGGAGGATCGGGCCGATCGTGGGCGCCTCATCGCGCGCCGGGAGGCACACCGATACCGTCGCCCCCCGGTCGGCGGCCAGCCGCGATGGCACGAAGTCCTTGTGGTCGAAGCTGTGGCTGTGCTGCCAGGAGCGGGCGCGGAGGTTCATCGAAAGGACTCTAGATGCGCGCGGTTTCCAGGCGCCGGATGACCGTCTCCGCCCAGGGGTGCTCGCCGAAACGGACCCGCAGCATGCCGGCCGCGGCCGCATGGTCGTAGGCGACACGCCGGTGCTCGATCCGCCCATCTTCGTGGAGCAGCGCATACGCGGCTCTCGTGTCCCCGTCGAAGGGCATGCCAACGCTTCCGGGATTTACAAGCTCGGTGCCTGAAGTGGCGCGGCGGGCGAACGGCAGGTGGGTGTGGCCGAAAACCAGCCGCGGTTCGCCGACGCCCGCAAGCAGCTCGGGTTCGTCGTCGGCCGGCTCAGGCATGAATGAGCGGACGTCGGAGATCGGAGACCCGTGGCAAAAGCGGGTATCACCGAGTACGGCCTGCTCCTGAAGCGCCGCCAGCTCCTTCACAGGCTCCTCTCCAAGCGCCTGGCGAGCGCTTGCGATCGCCCCCTGGACCACGTCGTTGTCCGGCGCTTGGCTGGGATCGGCGGTCCAGCGCTCTCCGTTCCCTCTGATCCACGTGGCCCCGGGCAGTGCGTTCAGCCGCTCCACGGTCTCCACGGGCCAGGCCCCGAACAGCGCGTAGTCGCCGCCCAGCACATACGACCCAGCGCCCGCGCCTTCCGTATCACGAAGCACCGCCTCCAGCGCGTTCAAGTTGCCATGGATGTCGTAAAGGAGCGCCGTGGGCGGCATCAGAGAGCTTGATATCACGGCGTACACTGGGGCCGTGGGGCAGCCGCCGGTTCACTATGCGCGCAATGGTGATGTGAGCATCGCGTACAGCGTCCGGGGAGAGGGACCTCACGACCTGGCATTCGTAAACGGCTTCGTGGGTCATCTCGAAGCGATGTGGGAGCTGCCTGCCGCCCGCCAGTTCTTTGAGCGCCTGGCTGGGTTCTCGCGGCTGATCCTGTGGGACAAGCGCGAGCAAGGACTGTCGGACCGGCTGGGGCAGCCGCCCACGCTGGAGCAAGGCATGGACGACCTCAGGTGCGTCCTAGACGCCGCCGGGTCCGAGAAGGCGGCGCTGTTCGGCCTCTCTGAAGGCGGCCCGATGGCTTCGCTCTTCGCGGCTACTTTCCCGGACCGGGTCAGCCACCTGGTCCTGTACGGAACCTGGACCAAGATGCTCCGCGCCGACGACCATCCGACCGGCGTTCCACGGGAGGCCTTTGACCGCTGGCTTGAGCAGACGGCGGCGGACTGGGGCGGACCGGCAGCGCTGGCGCAGTTCGCCCCCAGCGCGGTGGGCGACCAGGAGACGCTGGACTGGTGGGCACGCCTTCTCCGCTCAGGGACCAGCCCCCGAGCGGCCAGGTCGCTGATGGAGATGTACCGCGATATCGACGTCCGGCCGGCACTCCCCACGATTACCGCGCCGACACTCGTGATCAACAGGAGTGGGGACCGCGTTGGTCCGGTGGCCCAGGGCCGGGGACTCGCGGCGCTGATCCCGCACGCCCGCTACCTCGAGATTGAGGGACAGGACCACCTCCCGTTCATTGGCGACTATGGCCCCCTGCTGGACGAAGTCGAGGAGTTCGTGACCGGTACCCGCGCCGAACGCGAGCCGGAGCGCGTGCTGGCCACGGTGCTCTTCACCGACATCGTCGGCTCGACCGAGCGCGCGGCCGCCGATGGCGACCGCGAATGGCGTGCGCTGCTCGAGCGCCATGACGAGCTGGTCCGCAGACAGCTCGAGCGCTTCCGAGGCCGCGAGGTCAAGCAAACCGGGGACGGTTTCCTGGCCGCGTTCGATGGCCCTGCGCGGGCCGTCAGCTGTGCGGCGAAGATCGCCGAGTCGGTGAGAGCGCTTGGCATCGACGTCCGCGCCGGAGTCCATACCGGCGAGTGCGAGCAGCGCGGCGGCGATCTGGCCGGCATGGCCGTCCACATCGGCGCCCGCGTGGGGGCGTGTGCCGGGCCGGGCGAGGTACTCGTCTCAGGCACCGTCAAGGACCTGGTCGTCGGGTCCGGGCTTGAATTCGAGGAGCGGGGGGTGAGGGAGCTGAAGGGCGTCCCCGGGGAGTGGCGGCTATTCGCCCTCGCTAGCTCCGTCGCTGTTCCCAGCTGAAGCCGCGCACCGCGAGCACCACACCCACCACCGCCCATGCGGCGACGACGCCCAGTGCGCTGATGTTGGTGGCGATTCCCGTTCCCTTGACCATCGCTCCCGAGAGCCCGTCGATCAGATGGGTGAGCGGGAATGCCTGCGCAATCCCCTTGATGAAGCCCGGGATGTGCTTCACGTCGTAAAACACGCCGGAGATCAGGATCAGGGGGAGAAACACGGCATTGACATATGCAGCCGTGGACTCGAAGTTCGGGATGACGTGTGAGAACGCCACGCCCAGAGAGGCGAAGCAGGTCACTCCGGCGACCACGAACAGAAGCAGCTCCCCCCAGTCACGCGGCCATCCCGTGCCGAAGAAGATCCGCCCAGCCACGACGATGATCGCAATCTGAAGCGCGGTGTTAGTGACGGCATTGCCGGCGATCGCGAACAGGTATGAGCCTCCGGACATCGGCGTGCCGCGGATCCGCTTGAGCACACCCTCCTCGCGCAGGAAGGTCATGTTGTAGGCCAGGGCCGTGAACGTGGTCGACATCACCGCCATCCCGGCGATGCCGGGCACGATCACGTTGAGGTCGTGCTGGTTGCCGTGCAGGATCGCGCCAAACAGGGCAAGGAACAGCAGCGGCAGCAGGAAGTTGAAGAACGCCGCGCTGGGATTGCGCCAGAAGAGCCGCCGCTCCAAGCGGTACTGCCGCCACGCTAGCGCGGCCTGGTCAGGCATCGGCGTCGTGCTCCAGTGTGAGTTCCAGATAGACGTCCTCGAGCGTGGGGCGGCTCACGGTCAGCCCTTCGAGGCGCTCGCCGCGGGCCAGGGCGGCGCTCGTCAGCTCGTGCAGAAGCGCGGTGGGATCGTCGGTGAGGTGCTCGACCAGCTCGCCTCCGCCGTTGTGGTAGACGACCCGGTACGAGGCCGGCCCGCCGGTCGCCCCCAGCTCCGCCGGGGCGCCCTCGACAACGATGCGACCGTCCTTGATGATCGCCACTCGGTCGGCGAGGGCCTGCGCCTCCTCCAGGTAGTGGGTCGTCAGGAGGACGGTCTTGCCGAGCTGCTTGAGAGAACTGATCGTCTCCCAGGCGTTGCGTCGCGCCGCGGGATCAAATCCCGTGGTCGGCTCGTCCAGGAAGATCAGCTCCGGGTCGCCCACCAGCGCCAGCGCCAGGTCCAACCTGCGCTTCTGCCCTCCCGACAGGGTGCGCGCCAGCGCCTCCTGCTTGCCCTGGAGACCGGTCAGCTCGACGACCTCGTCCACGTCGCGTGGATGGGGATACATCGCGCCGAAATGGGCGATCGCCTCGCGGACCCGGATGTGGCGATAGAGCCCCGTGCTCTGGAGCACGATCCCAATCCGCGCCCGCAATTCGGCCGGGCGTTCCTGCGGATCGAAGCCCAGCACGCTGATCTCACCCGAGGTCCTGGAGCGGTAGCCCTCGAGGATCTCAACGGTGGTCGTCTTGCCCGCCCCATTGGGCCCCAGCATCCCGAAGATCTCACCCCGGCGCACATCGAAATCGATCCCACGCACGGCCTCGAATTCGTCGTAGGACTTACGCAGCTGGCTGACGTGAATCGCCGAGTCGGGCACGTGAACGATGATGCCAACGTTAGACTCCGCAGCGGGGCCCGCTTGGTGCGCTGCGCCTGTATCGACATCGGCTCAAACACCACCCGCCTGCTGGTGGCAGACCGCGACGACGGGCGGCTGGAACGCATCCACGAGCAACGCGTGTTCACGCATCTCGGCGCCGACGTTCGCGGCGCCGGGCGGTTGAGCGAAGCCAAGCTTGTTGAGGTTGCCGAGGTGGTAGCCGCGCAGCTGCAGCGGGCGCGCGAGCTTGGGGCGCTGAAAGTCAGCGGCGTCGCCACTGCGGCAATCCGGCGCGCGCAGAACGGCGGCGAGCTGGTGGACGGGATCCGCCAGACCTGCGGGTTGGAGATCGAAATCCTCTCTGCAGCCGAAGAGGCCCGGCTGGCCTTCGCGGGCGCGGCGCGAACGCTCGGGCATGTACCGGAGGGCGCCCTTGGCGTTGTCGACGTGGGCGGCGGCTCCTCGGAGCTGGTGGTGGGCGCCTTCCCCAACCACGTGTCGTGGTTTGCCTCCTTCGGCCTGGGATCCAGCGATCTCGCCCACACATGCCTGAGCTCGGACCCGCCGTCGGGCGCCGAGATCTCAAGATGCGCGGGATCGAGTTGCCACGGCCTTCGAGGGACTGATTGCCCCTCGCCCCGCGGAGGCGGTCGCGGTCGGTGGCAGCGCGGCATCGCTCAGCCGCCTTGCCGGGGTGCTTCTTGACTCCGAGGCGTTTGCCAGGTCACTACAGCTGCTCGAGGCCACGCCGGCACGAGACGTGGCCTACCTTTTCGGGCTGGAACTCGACCGCGTGAAGCTACTGCCGGCTGGCCTGCTCATACTCCAGGCCGCCTCGGAGTGCCTTGGTTCGCCGCTTCGGGTCGCCAACGGTGGCCTGCGGGAGGGCGTCCTGCTGGAGCGCTGTAGTGGGTAGCGAGCCGCCGATTCCGCCGCGCCAGGCGGTCGAGGAGATGCAGGTGCGCGTGCCGACGCGCGGCAACCGCCGCCTGGAAAGGCTGCTGGAGGCGGTCAACCGCGATCCGGAGGTGAAGGCGTGGTGGCACGTGTCCGCTGTGAACGCCTCTCGCCGCCTGAGCATGTCCGACCACTCCTGGGTTCACATCCAGATCGTGGTGAACATCGCCCTGCGACTCGCCCGGCTGCTGTTTCGCCGCGGGGTCCAGCCGAGCCTCGTCGTCGATTACGGCATGTCCGAACGGGATGCCGAGGTGGTGATCGCGGCCGGCTGCTTGCTGCACTGCGTCGGGATGTCGATCCATCGGGCCGACCACGAACGCTTCAGCCTGTTCCTCGCCGCCGACAAGCTCGACGGGTTGCTGTTGGACGTCTACGACCAGCCGGAGCGAACGATCATCGCTTCCGAGGCGCTTCACGCCATCATCGCCCACAGGCGCAAGGGGGAACCGCTGACCGTGGAGGCCGGCATCGTTCGGGTGGCCGACGCACTCGATATGGCGCGGGGACGCTCACGCGTGCCGTTTGAGGCCGGCCATCGGAACATCCACTCCCTGTCGGCCTACGCGATCGAGGGCGTCAAGATCTCCCCGGGACGCGATCGCGCGGTGCGGGTGGAGATCTCGATGTCCAACAGCGCGGGCATCTTCCAGGTCGACGAGCTGCTCGCCACGAAGCTGCGCGGGTCCGGGCTGGAGGAGCACGTCGAGGTGATCGCGCGGATCGATGCGGAGCACGAGCAGCGCCTGATCCCGGTATTCAAGATTTAGTTGGGGGGACTGCGCTAGCGGCGGTGGGCCCGGCGGCAGGAGCGCAGGGCTCTGCGGTCGCCGCGAAGCTGCCTCCGGTCTGTCCGCTGCGTCTTGCGGTCGGCGTCGAGCTGCGCCTCATCGGTCCTGAGCTTGGCCTTGTCGGCCTGCACCGCCGATGAGTTGCCAGACCGGCGGTCGTGCCTCAACTGCTGCCGATCTGCCTTGACGGCGGCTTGATCGGCGTCGACCTTGAGTTCGTCGGAATGCAGCTGCACGCGGTCTGTCCTGACGGCCGCCCGTTGGGTAGCGCAAGCGCCCGAATCGGCGAGCGCCGGGCCGGCCAACGGGCCGACGACGGTCGCAGCTGTGATCGCAATCAATCGCTTCATCGTCCCTCCTGCCTGTTCGAATGACCTACCGCCTGCATACAACAAACGTCGAGCCGGGAAGTCGCGGTAACAAACGGCGCATCTAGGCCACGGTGCTGGCATCGCACGACAGCACGGCGGTCGACTCTGCCACGCCCAGGTGCCCGGACGGCTCCCCCCGCTACGCCTCAGTGTGGAACTACATGCTGGAGATCGCAGGCGGCTTACGGCTGACGAACACGCCTAGCAGCTGCAGCGTCAGCCGTTGACTACCACCCTCCGCGCCAATCGACGTTGGCAGCCCGACGTTTCGCAGAGTCCTGCCTGGCGTGCTTGCGCTTCTCCAGGCGCCCTTGAATGACCGAGAAGACCACGATCACCGTTGGGAAGAAGGCGATCACGATGTACATCGCATACGTGATCGTCTTGTCGCTGGTCTCGCCGTAGAACCCCTCGCCGTTGTGCGCCGTTGCGAGCGCGGCGGGCGCCAGTGCGAGCACGGCCGCCCCCACGAGGAGCAGTGTGCCGATGATTCTGGAGCGACGCATCGGCCGCGGATTCTACGCAGCTCGAACGGCCTCGCTGCGCCCGTCGCGCAGCGAGGAGAGCGCCGCCAGCAGCGCCGGGTTGTACTGGCCAGCCAGGGTCACGATCTCCAGATGACGGATGGGCGCCTCGAATACCTGGGCCGAGCACGCCGCCGCCAGCTCCCGCTGCTTGTACACGGGAACGGCTTCGTCGCGCGTGGTGATGACGACCGCTACCGGAACGTCGACCGACTCCAACCACGGCCGTGAGTCGAACCGGCCGAGCTCGCGTCCCGCCTCGGCCAAGTCGCTGGCGGAGTGGCGCATCATCTCCGAATGAAGCCACGCGGTCCGCTGGTCATCGGGCAGGCCGACGCGCTTGAAGCCCCAGCGCCAGGCTGCCCGCGGGGCGACCGAGAGCGTCAGCCCCAGCAGCCCCATGGCTCGCCATATCCGCCTGGTCTCACGGTCCTGCCAATGCTGGGCGGTGCCGCTCAGCACCACGCCGGCTACCGCATCCGGATGGTCGCGCGCCACGAGCTGTGCGATCGCACCTCCCATCGAGTAACCGGCAACCAGCGCCGGGGCCACCTCGAGCTGGCGCAGGACCGCGGCGGCGTCAGCCGCGCACTCGGTCAGGCGAAACCGCTCGAGCGGGCGCAGGCCGCGGCCGTGACCACGGTGGTCGATGCCGAGGACCCTGTAGCCCGCATCGACCAGATCCCCATACGCCCCGCACCAGTTCAGATCGGCGCTGGCCATCCAGCCGTGCAGGAGCATCACCACCGGCCCATCGCCACCGGTGTCGCGAAGGAAGAACTCTCCGCGGCCGGGCACCCGCACAGTCCGGGCTGGGGGCATCTCAAATGGAGGCTCAGGCGGCCACGCCACCCCTCGATCCTACCCACCTACCATGATCCGCGATGGCCGTGGTGATCGCATCTGACGTGGGCAAGGACATTGCCGGCGAGCCGCTTCTGCGCTCGATCTCGTTCAAGCTCGAGCGCCGGGATCGGATGACGCTCGCTGGCCGCAACGGAGCGGGGAAGACGACTCTGCTGAGGATGCTGGCCGGCGAAGCATCCGTCGACGGAGGCGAGCTGGTCCTGGCCAAGGGGATCAAGAGTGCGCTCCACGACCAGCGGCCCCCGCGCAACCGCAAGCTCACGCTCCGTGACTACGTCCTATCCGGCGCGCGTGAGCTGGTGGCCATCGAGCAAGAGCTGGCGGCACTTGAGCAGACCATGGCCGCTGGAGCGCACGATGCGGCGACGCTGGGTCGTTACGCGGAGGCGCAGGCGCGGCTGGAGCACGCCGGCGGATATGGCTGGCGCCAGCAGGCCCTGTCCGCGCTCCACGGTCTGGGGTTCCGTGATCCACAGCTCCTCGAACGCACCCTCGACACCTTCTCGGGCGGCGAGCTGACGCGCGCGTCGCTGGGCCGCGCGCTGGCGGGACGGCCTGATCTCCTCCTCCTCGACGAGCCCACCAACCATCTCGACATCGAGTCGCTCGAATGGCTCGAGCAGCATCTGGTGACGCTCGATGCCGCCATCGTGCTCGTGGCCCACGACCGCTGGTTCCTCGAAGCGGTGGGTACCTCGGTGCTGGAGCTGGAGGGAGGCCGGGGGAGATTCTTCGCAGGCTCCTGGCACGCCTGGCGCCGGGAGAAGGCCGCGCGCGAGCTGGCGCTTGACCGAACGATCACACGACAGCAAGCGGAGATCGAGCGGCTGGAACGGTTCGTCACCCGCTTTCGCGCGGGGACCCGGGCCCGCCAGGCCCAGTCGCGGGTCAAGAAGCTCTCAAAGATCGAGCGGACATCCCGCGCGCCCAGCGACGGGCGCGGCCTGGAGTTTGCGTTCAAAGCGCCCGAGCGCAGCGGCCGTGTCGTGTTCGAGCTCGAGAACGGGCGGATCGTGATCGGCGAGCGTGACCTGCTTCGTGACGCCGAGCTGTGGCTGGAGCGTGGAGAGCACGTCTCGCTGGTGGGGCCGAACGGCGCGGGGAAGACCACGCTGGTCGAGACGCTCGTCGGGAAGCGGGAACTCGCGGCGGGCAAGCTCCGCACCGGCCACAACGTCAAGCTCGGGGTTCTCTCTCAGCACACCGACGACCTCGAGGCTGGGACCTCGCGGACGGTGCTCGAGGCATGCCAGCGTGCCACCGGACTGACCCCCGCAAAGGCGCGCGCTCTGCTCGGACGGTTCCTGTTCTCCGGCGAGGAAGCGGAGAAGCAGCTCGCGGTGCTCTCCGGCGGGGAGCGTCGCAGGCTGTCGCTGGCCATCCTGGTGAGCGGAGGGGCGAACGTGCTGATCCTCGATGAGCCGACCAACCACCTCGACCTGGAGAGCCGCGAGGCTCTGGAGCAGGCCCTGCGGGAATTCAAGGGCTCGCTGCTGCTCGTCTCCCACGACCGAGCCCTGCTCGACGCCGTCGGCAGCCGGACGATCGCCGTCGAGCAAGGAGGGCTCCGGAGCTACGTCGGAGGGTGGCCCGAGTACCTGCGTGCCCGCGCCGAGCGCACCGCCCGCCCGGCTCCCAAGAAGCGGCCGCCCCCGAAGAGACGGCCTCGGGCGTCGGACGGCCGGCGTGAGAAGCTGGAGCAGGAGATCGAGGCTGCCGAGACCGCGCTCGCCTCACTTGAGCACGAGCTGTCTGACCCGGCTGCTTGGTCGGGAGCTGAGGTCAGCGCTAGATCCACCGCTCGCCACGAGCAGGCCAAGCGCACGGTGCAGGAGCTGTATGACCGCTGGGACGCGTGCTCGCGCCGATCTCGGCGCCACGCCGGGCGCCGGATCTCGTCACACTTCGCTAACACGAGGTCGTAATGGGGCCGACACCTTTCCCACAGCCTTGCTGAAGCGCAACTCGCTCCGGCTGATCCTGGTCGTTGGTCTGGCTGCCGCTGGGGTGGCGGCTGCCCTGGCGGCGTCTGCGATCCCCGGCCGGATCTCGATCAGAGGCCATCTCACGATGAACGGCCGCCATCTCGTCCCGCCGGGCAAGCTGGTCACGCTCGGGCAGTTCCCGACCGGTGGCGCTCTGACGCTGGACGGGCGCTTCTACTGGACTGTCTCCACCGGTCGCGCGTTCAACGACATCAGGATCGTCTCGGTTGCGGCCAAGCGCCCTCGCGTCATTCAGGTGCTCCCGGTCCCGGGCGCCTCGGGCGGGATCGCCATCGACCGAACCAAGCCGCTGGTCTATGTGTCCGGTATCCCCGACTCGAGCAACACCGACGAGCAGCGACCGGGGCTTCCTGGGCGGCAGGGCGACGTGATCCACGTGTTCCGCTACAACAGGCGCGGCGGGCATGCGCGGGAGATCGGGACCATCCCGGTTCCCCCGCCGTCCTCAGCGTCCCCTCCGGAGAACTTCCCGCCGAAGACCTCGGGCCTGGAGTCCTGGCCGGATCGCCTTGCCATCTCCTCCGACGGCCACACGCTGCTGGTTCCGCTGAACCTTGCGGACGCCGCCGCGGTGGTCGACACCCGGACCAAGGCGGTCAGGTACGTGAGCACGGGCAGCTTCCCGTACGGCGCGGCGATCCTTCCGGGCGACCACGTCGGGCTGGTCTCCAATGAGGGACCGGGCACTGTCTCGGTCGTCGACCTGGCGAGCGCATCCAAGCTCAAGGACATCCAGGTCGCGCGCGAACGTCTCCCACCCCGAGGCGATCGCTGTCGACGCCCGCCGCCACCGTGCCTACGTGGCGATCGCCAACGAGGACCAGGTGGCGGTGATCAACACGACCAGCATGACCTTCGAGCGTGCGGTCTCGACGGAACTTCCGCAGGGGCCCGGCACGTCGCCTGTGGCCCTCGCGATCTCCCCGGATGGCAAGCGGCTGTTCGTGGCCCTGTCGGCGGCCGACCAGCTCGCCGTTTACTCGCTGCCGTCGTTTCGGCTGCTGGGCCGAGTCCCCACAGCCGCCTATCCCGCCGACGTCCAGCTCACGCGGGGCACCGCGCCCGGAGGGCGTGGTCGTCTGCTGTGGATCGCAGCCAAGGGCTTTGGCTCCGGCGCCAACCCCAACGGGCCGAACCCGTACATCGCCAGCGACAACAACCTGCTTCACCATCCGGGGAGCGCGGTGCTCACCAACGGGCGGGCTGGCGTCGTGCCATACCCCACCCTCAAGCAGCTCACCGCCGACACCCGGCTCTCGCAGCGGCAGCTCATTCCCACCGACTATGAGTATGCGCCCGCGGGGACTCCGCTCCGCGCGGATGGGCCGATCAAGCACGTGTTCTACATCGTCCGTGAGAACCGCACCTACGACCAGGTGCTCGGCGATGACCCGCGGGGTGACGCCGACCCTCAGCTGACTCTGTTCGGCCAGCAGATCACGCCCAACTTCCACGCGCTGGTCCGCCGCTTCCCGCTACTCGATCACGTGTACGCCAACTCGGAGGCTTCGATCGACGGTCACTTCTGGACCAGCGCAGCCGCGGTGTCCGACTACGTGCACAAGGACTGGGAGGAGAACTACGCGGGGCGCAACCGCCCGTACGACTTCGGCGTCTACTCGATCAGCTGGCCGGGCACGGGCTTCCTGTTCGACCGTGCCCAGCAGCAGGGGATCTCCTACTACAACTTCGGCGAGGCGATCGCCGGCACGGTGCCCCTGACCAGCCTGGACAAGAACAACACCCCGCAGCAGACGGCCCTGGTGAACCAGAAGTTCGCCAACTCGGACCTCGGCGAGGCGGCGCTCGCCCCGGGCGCCTGCTACCCGAACGACGCCTCGATCGGGACCGACGCTATCAATGGCCGTGAAACCTACGACTCCTCGGTGCCGACCGGGGCGCCGGCGCTGTCCGAGTCCCGATACACCTGCTTCAACCTGCGCTTCCAGCAGTGGCTAGCCACCGGCTCGGTGCCCTCGTTCGTGTACATGGTGCTGCCCTCCGATCACACCAGCGGGGTCTCGCCCGGGGCCCGCTCCCCGCGTTCGATGGTGGCCGAGAACGACTACGGGCTAGGGCAGATCGTCGACACGATCTCCCACTCGTCGATCTGGCAGTCATCCGCGATCTTCGTGCTCGAGGACGACTCGCAGGACGGGGCCGACCACGTCGATGCGCACCGCATGCCCGCCGCCGTGTTCAGTCCCTATGCCAAGCCGGGCGCGGTCGTGCACAGCCGCTACGACATGCTCTCTTTCATCCGCTCCATGGAGCTGATCCTCGGAATGCGTCCGCTCTCGTTCGCCGACGCGGTGGCCGCGCCAATGTACGACGCGTTCCAGTCCTCGCCCGCCAACAGCGCGCCGTACAGCGTGATCGCGCCGACCTACCCGCTACTGGAGCGGAACCCCAACACCGCGTACGACCGGGCGATGTCCCGAGGCTACCGCTGGAACATTCCCGACCAGATTCCCCAGTATCGGTTCGACCAGATCCTGTGGCGCGCCGTTCACGGCCCGCATGTGCCGCCGCCACCGCCCGGGCCCGACGCGATAAAGGGCGCATGAGCGGCGTACCATCGACCAGCGGATGTCACTAGCGACCGCTCGCAACATCGCGATCATCCTGATCATCGCCGCGCTGGTGGCGGTCGTGCCCGGCGGCGGCACGGCCGCGAGCGTCGCGCTCCAGGCTGCGTCGGTGCTGTTCCTGGCGGTGCTCTGCTGGTTCGCGTCGATCATGTATCGCCAGCATCGGGCCAGCCTTTACTCGCTGGGCGAGCGCCGCCGAGGGCTTCTGTACCTGGCGCTGGCGGTCGCGACGCTGACGCTCACCGCCACGCATCGCATGTGGACCACCAGCGCAGGTTCGGTCGCGTGGCTGATCCTGATCGGGACCTGCCTGTATGCGGTGATCGCGATCGTCTGGGCCGCGCGCAGGTACTAGGCCGGCACCGCTTCACGCACCGGCGCCAGCTCAACGGGGATCCCGTTTAGCACCGCGTTGCCCGACAGCTCGTCGATCAGCAGCTCGTCCGCGACCACGTTGCTGTTGGTGCCCGCATGCGCGGCGGCGACCCGCTGGACGGTCCCGGGAACGTCGTGGCCCCAGCCGTGCGGAAGGCTCACCACCCCCGGCATCACGCCATCGGTCACCTCCACCTGCGCCACGATAGCCCCGGTTCGCGAGCGAAGCTCGGCGGGCTCTCCGTCCACGAGCTCGAAGCGCTCGGCGTCCCGGGGGTGCACCTGCAGCGTGCACCGGGGCTTGCCCTTCACGAGCACCTCAAGGTTGTGCATCCACGAGTTGTTGGAGCGCAGCTGGCGGCGGCCGACCAAGACCAGGCCGCCGTTACGGTGCTCCGACAGCGACCGCCGCAGCCTGTCGACGTCAGCCACCATTGGCTCAGGGGCCAGTTCGATCTTTCCGCTCGCGGTCCGCAACGCGTCCGGTAAGCGCGGCTTGAGCGGGCCGAGGTCCACGCCGTGCGAGGCGCCCTCCAGGTCCGCCAGCGTGAGGCCGTAGGGACCTGCGCGGAGCATCAGGTCAAGGAGCCGTTCGGGTCCCACCCGTGGCGCCAGCTCGCCGAGCACCTCGTCGACCGAGCGGCCCGCGAACGGTGACTCAGGCGTCTTGACCTCCCTTTCGATCGCCGCGCGTACCACCTGCTCGTCGATCGCGGCCACGTCGGCGTCCGGCCCCAGCCCGGCGGCAATCCCAGTCAGCCGCAACAGCGTCACCCATTCGTCGGGAGCCTCAGGATCCGGCGGCAGCACAGGGGTTGAATAGTGGGCCACGTTGCGGACCGCAAACACATACAGCGCCAGGTCGTAATGGGCCCGGCGCAAGGGGGAGGGGGCGGGAAGGATCACGTCCGAGTGCCGCGTGGTCTCGTTGATGTAGACGTCCATGCTGACCATGAAGTCGAGCTGGTCGAGGGCGGCGTCCAGCCGGCCGCTGTTTGGGGTAGAAACGGCGGGGTTGCCGCTGACCGTGACCAGGGCCCGTACCCGGCCCTCGCCGGGGGTGTCAATCTCTTCCGCCAGGCACGCAGCCGGAAGCTCTCCGAAGATCTCGTTGAGTCCTCGCACGCGGCTCTGCCACCGGCCGAACCGGGCGCCGCGCCCGCGGCCCGGGGTGCCGGCGGCGTTTGAGTGACCGGCGGCAGCTAGCGGAAACATCGCGCCGCCCTCGCGATCGAGGTTGCCCGTGAGGAAGTTGAGGACGTCGACCAGCCAGCTGGCCAGCGTGCCGAACTCCTGCGTGCAGGTGCCAATCCGCCCGTACACCGCCGCGCTCGGCGCGGCAGCCAGCTCCCGCGCGATGCGGCTGATCACGTCGGGTTCGATCCCGCAGGCCGCGGCCGCTGCCTCGGGCGCAAACGGCTCCGCTAGCAGGCGCAGCTGATCGAGACCATCGGCCAGGGCCTCCAGTCGCTCGCCCGGATTCGCCAGGCCCTCCTGGAGGAGGACGTGAACGAGCGCGAACAGGAAGTGCGCGTCGGTGCCGGGGCGGATGAAGTGGTGCTCGTCGGCCTCCTCGGCGGTGCGCGTCCGGCGGGGATCGATCACAACCAGCTTGCCGCCACGCCCCCTAATCGCCCGCAACCGCCCGCGGATGTCTGGCGCAGTCATCAGGCTCCCGTTTGACTGAAGCGGGTTGGCGCCGAGCATCAGCAGATAGCTCGTGCGGTCCACGTCGGGCACCGGGACCGTCGTACCCGTCCCGAACATCAGCGCGGATGCCATCTGCTTCGGGTACTGGTCGACCGTGCTCGCCGAGTACAGATTCTGGGTTCCGAGCGCGCGGAGCAGGACCTTGGCGTAGAGCATGTTGTCCAGCAGGTGGGCAGTGGGGTTGCCGAGGTACACCGCGACCGCGTTCCGGTCCTCGGCCAGGATCGGCGACAGGCGCTGGTCGATCAGCGCGAATGCCTCATCCCAGCTGGCGGATTTGAAGCTGCCGTCGCTCTGACGGATCATCGGCGCGCGCAGCCTGTCGGGGTCGGAGTGGAGCTCCTTGAGCGCAAAACCCTTGGGGCAGATGAATCCGTGGCTGAACACGTCGTCGCGGTCGCCCCGGATCGAGACGACGTCCTCGCCGTCCAGCTTCAGCTCCAGTCCGCATGTCGCCTCGCACAGCGGGCAGGTCCGGTACGCCGTGCGGAGCGCATTCCCGGTCACGGTGAGAAAGACTACGCGACTCCAGTCACGACCAGGGAGGAATCCACATGGAGTACTCGCTCGACCGTAAGCTCGCCGTCGAGTTCATCGGGACGTTCATCTTCGCCTTCACCGTCGGCATGGCCACCCAGACGGCGGATAAGGCCGGCGCGGTGCTGGCGCCCTTCGCAATCGGCTTCGTGCTGATGGTGATGGTGTTCGCGGGCGGTCATATCTCTGGGGGGCATTACAACCCGGCCGTGTCAACGGCGGTGGTCCTGCGCGGCAAGATGACCCCCACTGAATGGCTGGCGTACGTGGTCACGCAGCTCGTCGCGGCAGCGCTGGGCGGCCTGCTCGCGCGCGGGATCGGAGGCCACGAGGTGTCTGGCCAGGTCCTCGGCACGGGCAAGATCTTCGTGGCCGAGCTCGTGTTCACGATGGCCTTGGCGTACGTCGTGCTGAACGTTGCCACCGCCCGAGGGACTGAGGGCAACTCGTTCTATGGATTGGCGATCGGAGGGACCGTGCTAGTCGGCGCCATCACGGTCGGCTGGGTCTCAGGCGCCGCGTTCAACCCGGCAATCGCGCTCGGTGCCAGCATCACCGGCGTTCTGGCCTGGAGCCACTTCTGGATCTACATCGTCGCGCCGCTGCTCGGGGCCGCAATTGCCGCGGGAGCGTTCCTGTACGTCCAGCCGGGCGAGAAACCCGAGGGAGATATCGAGGCTGCACGCACCGGCGGTGCCGGTTAACCCCCGTGAGCCCAGAGCGCGACAGGCCTCCCGAGCGCGGTGCGGGGTAACCCCCGTGAGCTGACCGCCGACTGGCTGATGGTGGCCGGGGGCGTCGCCCTGTTCGTGTCGCTGTTCCTGACCTGGAGCCATCAGTTCCCGGCCCGCCTGGAGTCGATCTCCGGACTCAACGTCGCGCTCAGGGGCGTCCCCCGCGACCCCACCGCCTGGCAGGTCTACTCAGTTGCGGATGTGCTCTTGGCAGTAGTCGCCGCCGGCCTGGTGACGGTGGCACTGCGTGGCGGAACGCGGTCGCGTCTCGCCGTGCTGCTGGGGGCGGCGATCGCGCTGGGCTTCGCGGCCCACGCGCTCAGCACTCCGCCGACCAGCGGCCTCGACGTGGTCAACCCGGCCGCCCCGGACCGCGGCTACATCGGCGGGAGGTTCGCGAGCTCGGGAGGGGGGGAGACGGTGGCAATCGTGGGGCTGTCGGTGGGGCTGGTCGGGGCCCTGGTGGGCGCCGCACCGCGTCGGCGGTAGGGCGGCGGCGCGGGCGCGCGGCTCGGGTGGCGCTGGCGCCGCGGCGGCCAAAGTGCACACTCGCGTGGACGAGGGAGGCGTTTGTGCAGTTTGCCCGCGTGAGGCGGGCCGCCTGCACGCTCGTGGCCGCCCGCGTTGCGATTGTGCAGTTTGCCCGCGCGATCGACGCCCGCGCCCGCGGCGCCCGCCCGCCGGCCCCCGCCCCCGCGGCGCCCGCGCCCCCGCCGGCCCCGCCCCGCCCCCGCCCAGCCCGCGCCTATCCTCGAAACCAATATGGCCATCACCGCTGCGGACAAGCGTCGCGAGCTGCCGGACGAGCCGGGCGTCTACGTGTTCCGGGACACCCGCGGACGCGTGCTGTACGTGGGGAAGGCGAAGTCGATCCGCAAGCGGGTGGCCTCGCACTTCTCGAATCCGTCGACCCGGGGTGGGCGAGATCTGGTGGGAGAGATCGATCACGTCGAGTCGCTGGTGGTGCACACCGAGGCAGAGGCGCTGCTGGCCGAGCAGAACTTCATCAAGCAGTACAAGCCCCGGTTCAACATCCGCCTGCGCGATGACAAGTCGTACCCCTACATCGCGATCAGCCTCGACGAGGACTTCCCCCGGGTCTACTTCACGCGGGAGCGCCACCGCCGAGACCGCGCGTACTTCGGCCCGTACTCCAACGCCAAGCGGGTGCGCGCGACGCTGGAGGTGCTCGGCAAGGTGTTCATGTTTCGCTCCTGCGAGGGTCCTGAGCCCGGCCGCCACAGCGGCTCGCCCTGCCTCGACTACTACATCAAGCGCTGCGAGGCGCCCTGCGTGGGATACGTCAGCCGCGAGGACTACCGCCGCGGCATCGACGGCGTGGTCGACTTCCTCTCAGGCCGCTATAGGACGATCGAGCGATCCCTGGAGGAGTCGATGCGTGAGGCCGCCGCGGAGCAGCGGTTCGAGGATGCCGCCAGGGAGCGCAACCGCCTCCGGGCGGTGCGAAGCCTGCTCGAACGCCAGCGGGTCGCCAACGACGCCGTCGGCTCGCTCGACGCCATTGCGGTCGCCGTCTCAGAACACGAGGCCAACGCTCAGGTCTTCCAGGTCCGCGATGGCGTCCTGTCTGATCGTCAGAGCTTCTACCTGGACAACGCGGCCGGTGGCGGCGTGGCCGATGTGTCGGAGGCGTTCATCCTCCAGTACTACGCCAGCGCGATGAGCCTGCCCCCGCTGCTGGTCGTCCAGCGCGAGCTCGGTCCCGCGCCGGCTTTGGCGCAGGCGCTGTCAGAGCGCCGCGGCGGCCACGTGGAGATCCGACCCGCGGAACGCGGAGACAAGCGCCGGATCCTGGAGCTGGCCGAGCGCAACGCGCGGCTGGCGCTCGATCAGGAGCGGTTGCGATCGGAGCGCCGGCGCCAACAGCGGGTGGAGGCGCTCGACGGCCTCCAGAAGGCGCTGGGCCTCGATGTCATCCCCATGCGGATCGAGTGCTTTGACATCTCCACGCTGATGGGCACCAACACCGTGGCGTCGATGGTGGTGTTCGAGGGCGGCGCCCCCAAGAAGTCGGACTACCGGCGGTTCAAGGTGGCGGCGCCCGCCCCCGACGACTTCGCTGCCATGGAGGAGGTGCTCGGCCGCCGCATGGCCCAGTGGGAGCGACAGCGCGGCATCTCCCCGCACGACTCCGAGTACGACCCGAGCTTTGCGGCGCTGCCGAACGTGGTCGTGATCGACGGCGGCAAGGGCCAGCTGAGCGCGGGGCTGCGGGCGCTCGGTGGGTTCCGGGAGCGGGGCGTCGTGGTGGTATCGCTGGCCAAGCGGATCGAGGAGGTGTTTGCGCCGGGCGCGCGCGATCCTTTGCGCCTTAAGCACGACACCCCCGAGCTGCAGCTCCTCCAGCGAGTCCGCGACGAGGCCCACAGGTTCGCGATCACCCATCACAGGATCCGGCGTGACAGGGCGATGACGGGCTCGATCCTGGACGAGCTGCCGGGCGTGGGCCCCGCGCGCAAGCGCGCGCTGCTGCTGCACTTCGGCTCGCCGGAGGCTGTGCTCGAGGCCTCCCGCGAGGAGCTGGAAGCCGTTCCGGGCGTCTCGGGCAAGCTGGCGGGACGGATCTACCGCGAGCTGCACAAGACTGGGGTTTGATCGGGGGCGCGCATGCGCGCCCCCGCGGGGCGGTGCATGCACCGCCCCGGGCCCCGGCGCATGCGCCGGGGCCTACTGGGTGAGCAGTACGGCTGACGCCGGGGGCATGTGGATCGTGTACGTGCCGAGCACCGGCTGGATGGGCTGGGTCTGCTCGGGTCCGAGCGACCCGGTGCGCGTCTCGTTGCCGAAGCTTCGCCCGCCCAGGGTGACGCCGTTCGTGGAGGTGACGCTTGGCGCCTGGAGCCACAGGAGGCTGGCCGGACCGGCTGTGCCGCTGACCTGGACTTGGACCACGTAGTCGGTGGCCGGGTCCTTGTTGATAACCGTCACCCGGGTGCGGAAGTCCTGGCCGCGGGTGGCCCACACCTTCACCGGTCCGCTGGGATTGACGCTGGTGGGCAGCAACCGCGCCCCGGGCGGGAACGCCTGGCTGAACATGAGCATCCCGTAGTAGTCGGGATGCACGAACGCCTGCCAGCCGGACCTCGGATGGCTGAAGCTGAACAGCTCATAGGGAGCACCGGGCAGCGAGTGGACGTTTACGGCGTCCACCCCGACGCTGGCCAGGTTGAACAGCGTGTCCGCCATCCACAGCGCCGACGCGAACGTGTCGCTCACCCCGCGCTTGCCAGAGCAGGACGCGGAATTGAGCTCATCAAGGCGGAACTGCAACCCCCGCTGGTGGGCGGCCGCGATATACGGCGCCACCTGCTGGGCGACCCCGGCGGAGCTGTTGTCGGACAGCAGCGCGGGGATGGTCGGGTAACCGGGGGCGGAGGGGTCGCTCACGCAGGCGCGGAGCGGGTAGCGGTGCAGCGTGAGGATCCGGAGCCCGGGCTCCGCGCTGATGAACTGAGTCAGCCCGTTCAGCCAGGTGAGCTCGGCGAACGCGGGGCCGGCCACGGCGTAGGGCGGGATCGCACGGCGCCAGCTCGCGAACTGCGAGATGAGCGGTCCGAGCCCCCAGGATCCCGGGCGGGCGAAGACCAGCCGCCCGCGACGGTCGCGGTACCAGGGGAACAGGCTGTACACGTCGGGCTCGTTCCCGATCTCGAACGCCGTGATGTAGCGCCGGCCCACCCCCGCTAGCAGGCTCCGCGCTTCGGCGGCCGCCAGCCCGGGCCTTCCAGCGGCCAGGTCGAGGTCGAGGATGAGCTTTGCTCCGAGCGCGCTAGCCAGCGCCTGCGTGGTGCGCATCCATCCCTCGGTCAGGCGATAGTTCACACCGCCCGGTGGCACCACCCCGCGCATCGGCCACCAGGTGTGGTCGGCGCTGTTACCCCCGATGCGCAGCACCGGCGAGCCTCCGGTCCCGACCAGGTTCCGCATCAGCTGCACGAATACCGGGTTGACCGTCCTCGGGTCGCGCCCCGTGTAGAGGTGCAGCGCGCTGTACTCAAGCGAGACGCTGGCGAAACCCTCCGCCAGACGCCCACCGCTTGGCTGGGACCCCACGGAGGCCGACACGGGCGGGTCGGGTCTGCTGGCCGCGGCCGGCGTGGCATCTGACCTCGGCAGGATCAGGATGGTCAGCGCCAGCAGCAGGCAGGTCAACCCGGCCAGAAGCCAGGTGCGGACGCGCATGGCGGGATCGTGTCACAACGCGACCGTAAGCTTTGGAAGGGTGTCGGCATCCCGTACAGAGGATCTTCAGCAGGTCTCCGGCCACGACGGTCCAGGGTCGGCGCTCACGGATCTGGTGATCATCACGGGGTTCTCAGGCGCGGGGAAGTCGACCGCGATGGCAGTGTTCGAGGACGAGGGCTACTTCTGCGTGGACAACCTCCCCTCGGAGATGATCCGCTCGCTGATCGAGCTGTTCGTGCACAAGGGGTCGAAGGTCGCGCGCGCGGCGGTCGTATCGGACGTTCGCGGCGGCAGCTACTTCGAGGGTCTTGTCTCGATCCTCGATGACCTGCGGGCGAGGGGCGTCGAGCACCGGGTCGTGTTTCTGGAGGCGGACGAGGATGCACTGCTGACCCGCTACAAGGAGACCCGCCGCCGCCACCCGCTGGCGCCTACGGGAAGCGTGCTCGAGGGAATCGCGGGGGAGCGTGAGCTCCTGCGCCCGCTGCGGGCTCGCGCGGACATGGTCATCGACACCAGCGGGCTGACGGTCTGGACGCTCCGGCGCAAGCTGGCCGACGAGCTGCTCCCCACCCGAACGCCGGGGCGGCTGGCCGTGACCTTCGAGAGCTTCGGCTTCAAATACGGTCCGCCCCGCGACCCGGATCTGCTGCTCGATGTCCGGTTCCTCCCCAATCCCCACTACGAGCCCGACCTGCGACCGCTCACGGGCGATGATCCGCGCGTGCTGGCGTTCATCGATCAGGACGGGGAGCTGGACCGCTTCTACGAGCGCCTGCACCCGCTGCTCGACTACCTGCTGCCCCAGTATCTGACGGAGGGCAAGGCGCACCTGGTGGTGGCGATCGGATGCACCGGCGGGCGTCACCGGTCGGTGGCGATCGCCCGGCACTTGGCCGATCGTTACGGCCCCTCAGGTGAGTACCTGATCGAGGTGGTCCACCGCGACGTCAGCCGCCCCACGTGATCGATCACGTCGGCTTCGAGGTCTCGGACCTCCGGCGCTCGGCGCGGTTCTACGACGCCGTGTTCCGTGCGCTCGGGGCGCGGCGCATGCAGGAATCAGAGCAGGCGGTGGCCTACGGCGTCAACGCTCCGATCGTGTGGATCGTGGTCCGGGGGCGTCCCCCTGGCAGCGGCTACGGGCATCTGGCGCTGGCCGCCAGCGGTAAGGCCGCCGTCGACGCCGCTCACGCAGCTGGGCTCGCCCACGGCGGCCGGGACGACGGCGCGCCGGGACGTCGTCCGCAGTACGGATCCCGCTGCTACGCCGCCTACATGCTCGACCCGGATGGGCTCAGGGTCGAGGTTGTCTCACGCAGATAACGCTAGCCTTCACGACCTGCCGGCACGGCCGGCATTCCTCTTTACGCGGCAGAAAGGGACACTCAAGCGCATGCCGGTACGGGTCGGAATCAACGGATTCGGGCGGATCGGCCGCAACGTGTTTCGCGCCGCTTACGAGAGCGGAGCGGATATCGAGTGGCTGGCGGTCAACGACATCGTCGACCCGGCCACGATCGTCCATCTGCTCAAGTACGACTCCAACTACGGCCCGTTTCCGGGTCAGGTGGAAGCCAGCCCGGCCGGGATGGTGCTCGACGGCAAGGAGATCCGCGTGCTCGCCGAGAGGGATCCCGCCGCGTTGCCGTGGGCAGAGCTCGAGGCGGATGTGGTGATCGAGTCGACGGGGCTGTTCACCGACCGGGAGAACGCGGCCAAGCATCTGGAGGCGGGAGCCAAGAAAGTGGTGATCTCAGCTCCGGCGACCGAACCCGACGTGACCGTGGCGCTGGGGGTCAACTTCGAGGAGGCCTACGACCGCGACAAGCATCAGGTGATCTCGAACGCGTCGTGCACGACCAACTGCCTGGCGCCGGTCGCCAAGGTGCTCCACGACGCGATTGGGGTCAAGCACGGCCTGATGACCACGATCCACGCCTACACGGCCGACCAGCGCCTCCAGGACATGCCCCACCGAGACCTGCGGCGGGCGCGCGCCGCGGCGGTGAACCTGATCCCCGCCTCGACGGGTGCCGCCAAGGCGATCGGACTGGTGATCCCCGAACTCAACGGCAAGCTGCATGGCTTCGCGATCCGGGCGCCCGTGCCGACCGGGAGCGTCGTCGATCTGACGGTGGAGACCGCGCGCGAGACGAGCGTTGAGGAGGTCAACTCCGCGATGAAGGCGGCGGCCGAAAGCGGCCCGCTCAAGGGCCGCCTTGCATACACCGAGGACCCGATCGTCTCCTCGGACATCATCAAGAACCCGGCCTCATCGATCTTCGATTCTCAGCTCACGTCGGTGATGGACGGGACGATGGTCAAGGTCGTGTCCTGGTACGACAACGAGTGGGGCTACTCCACCCGCATCGTGGAGCTCGTTCAGCAACTGCTTTGAGGACGCTCCAAGATCTAGGCGACCTTGACGGCAAGCGCGTCCTCGTCAGGGTCGATTTCAACGTGCCGCTCGAGGGCGGCCGCGTGACCGACGACACCCGCATCCGCGCCGCGCTGCCGACGCTCGAGGAACTTCGCCGCCGCGGCGCGAAGCTCGTTCTGGTGTCCCATCTGGGCCGCCCGAAGGATCGCGAGCCCGAGCTCTCGATGCATCCCGTGGCGGACCGGCTCGCCGAGGTGTGCGGAGCGGACGTCACGGTGGCGCCCGGGGTTGTGGGCGACGATGTCCGGGCGTTCGCCGACAAGCTTCAGCCCGGGGACGTCCTGATGCTCGAAAACGTCCGCTACGAGCCGGGCGAGACGGCGAACGATCCCGCGCTGGCGGGGGCTCTGGCCGAGCTGGCGGACGCCTACGTGAACGACGCATTCGGCGCCGCGCACCGCGCCCACGCCTCCACCGAGGGGGTCGCGCGCCTGGTGCATGATCACGCAGCCGGCCTGTTGCTCGAGCGCGAGGTGACTGTGCTGAGCGAGCTGCTCACGAGCCCCACCCGTCCGCTGGTTGCGGTGCTCGGCGGCGCCAAGGTGAGCGACAAGATCACGATCATCGAGCGGTTCCTGGAGCTTGCCGACACGCTCTTGATCGGCGGCGCAATGTGCTTCCCGTTCCTCTCCGCTCAGGGCCACGGAGTGGGTTCCTCGCTGTGCGAGGCCGGCGACGTGGAGCTGGCTCGGCGCGCGCTGTCTGGTGCTGGCTCGGCGCGCGCGGGGATCGAGCTTCCGCGAGATCTCGTCGTGGCCGATCGTCTTGCCGCCGAGGCGCAGGTGCGCGCGCTTGACGGCGTGGACGTGCCCGAGGGGATGATGGGGCTCGATATCGGCCCTCGCACCGCAGCGGCCTACGGGGAAGCGATCGCCGCCGCGGGCACGGTGTTCTGGAATGGCCCGATGGGGGCGTTCGAGCTCAAGCCATTTGCGGCTGGGACCCGGGCGGTCGCCGAAGCCGTGGCCCAGGCGCCTGGAACTACGGTGGTCGGGGGCGGGGATTCCGGGGCAGCGCTACAGCAGTTCGGCCTGGCCGACCGGGTCACCCATCTCTCGACCGGGGGCGGGGCGGCGCTCGAGCTGATCGAGGGTCGATCGCTTCCTGGTGTGGAGGCGCTTGCATGAACGATCCGGCGCTGGCTCAGCGAACGCCCCTGATTGCGGGGAACTGGAAGATGCACAAGACGGTCGAGGAGGCCGAGAGCTTCATCGCGTCGCTGCTGCCCCGGCTGTCGGCTTTGACCGGCGTCGAGGTCGCGGTTTGCCCGCCGTTCACCGCGCTGGCCGCGATGGTCGAGTCCGCGCGGGGCTCACGGGTGCAGGTGTTAGCGCAGACGATGCACTACGAGGCCGAGGGCGCCTTCACGGGCGAGGTCTCGCCGCGGATGCTTGATGAGGTGGGCGTTCACGGGGTGATCCTGGGCCATTCCGAGCGGCGCGAGATGTTCGGCGAGTCAGATCGCGCCCTGTCTCTGAAGGTGCCCGCCGCGCTCGCCGAGGGGCTCGTCCCGGTCCTGTGCGTGGGGGAGACCGAGGAGGAGCGCGACGCCGGTGAGACCGAGCGCAAGCTACGCCACCAGGTCCAGGAGGATCTGGTCAAGGTTCAGACGGAGCGGCTGGGGGAGGTCGTGATCGCGTACGAGCCGATCTGGGCGATCGGGACAGGCCGGGTGGCCACGCCCGAGCAGGCCGAGGAGGCGATCTCGTTCATCCGCGCGCTGGTGGCCGACCGCTCGCCCGAGCAGGCCGAGCGAGTCCGCCTGCTGTATGGCGGCAGCGTCAAGCCGGACAATGCATCGGCGCTGCTGAAGCTCCCCAACGTGGACGGCGCGCTGGTCGGCGGCGCCAGCCTCGACCCCGAGTCGTTTGCGTCGATCGTGTCGGCGGCCACCTGATGGGGCTGCCGCCCGGGCCCGGCGCGCTCCCGGTCGGCGCGGCTGTGCTCGTGGTGCTCGACGGGTGGGGCCTGGGCCCCGCTGGACCCGGGAACGCGGTCTCGCTGGCAAGCACCCCCGTGTTCGATGAGCTCTGGGCCTCCTACCCACATACCGAGCTGACGGCGTGGGGGCCGGCGGTCGGACTGCCCGAGGGCCAGATGGGCAACTCCGAGGTGGGCCACCTGAACCTTGGCGCCGGTTCGGTCGTGAGGCAGGACCTGGTGACGGATCGACGAGGCCGCCGCCTCGGGCTTCGACTCGAACCCGGTGTTGCGGGAGGCGTTGGCCGGTGCGGAGCGGGTTCACCTGATTGGGCTCGTCTCAGACGGAGGTGTCCACTCCGGCTTCGGCCATCTGGAGGCGCTGATTCGGGCCGGTGCCGAGCTGGAAGTGGGAGATCTGGTGCTGCACGCGTTCACCGATGGACGGGACACGCTCCCCACCTCTGGCTCCGGCTACCTGGAGACCGCCGAGGCATGGATGTCCCGCGCTGGCGCGGGTCGGGTCGGGTCGGTCGTGGGCCGCTACTTTGCGATGGACCGCGACCGCCGCTGGGATCGGATCCAGCTGGCCTACGACGCGCTGGTGCATGGGCGGGCGGAGCATCGCGCCGACTCCGGAGCCGCGGCGGTCCGGGACGCTTATGAACGCGGGGAGACCGACGAGTTCATCACGCCGGTGCTGGTGGGCGAGGAGGCCCTGATCCGCCCGGAGGACTCGGTGATTGCGTTCAACTTCCGCCCGGACAGAATGCGGGAGATCACCAGGGCGCTGGCCGACCCTGGGTTTGGAGAGATCGACCGGGGCGGGGACGCGCCCGCGAAGCGCTACACGACCATGACCGAGTACGAGGAGGGGTGGCCGTACCCGGTCGCCTTCCCGCCGGAGCGCCCTGCCACGACCCTGCCGCTGGTCCTGGCCGGTCACGGCCTGCGCCAGCTCCACGTGGCCGAGACCGAGAAATACCCGCACGTGACGTACTTCTTCAACGGCGGCGAGGAGGAGGCGTGCCAGGGCGAGCGCCGTGAGCTCGTCCCCTCGCCGCGCGATGTGCCGACCTACGACCACAAGCCGCAGATGAGCGCACCTCAGGCGGCCGAGGCGTTTGTGGAGGCGTGGCGGGCGGATGCCCCTGGGTTCGGGATCATCAACTTCGCCAACGCCGACATGGTCGGCCACACGGGAGTGATCGAGGCGGCGGTGGTAGCGGTGGAGACCGTCGACCACTGCCTGGGTCAGGTGGTGGCGGCGGTCCATGAGACGGGAGCGGCCTGCGTGATCACCGCCGATCACGGCAACGCGGACCACATGCTCGAGCCCGACGGCAGCCCCAACACGGCCCACTCGCTCAACCCGGTTCCGCTGATCGTGACCGTGGGTGGTGTTCGACTGCGCTCCGGGGGGATCCTCGCTGACGTCGCCCCAACGGTGCTCGAGCTGCTCGGAGTCCCAAGGCCGCCGGAGATGACCGGGAGGTCGTTGCTGGGTTAGGGCTGGGCGCGTCGCGGGGCGTTTCGTCGGGGGCGCGGGGGCGTCGGCGGCTGGGCGCTTGTTTGCGGAGCGCGCTTGTTTGCGGAGCGCGGGCGTCATACGACACACCCCCGCCCTTCTGAAGGGGTGGGGCGTCCTACGCCCGCATAGCGAGCATGGGACGGCACACCCTCCGGACGCGGGAGGGGTGTGTCGTCCTACGCCCGCGGGAGAGGTATGCCGCGCGCAAAATCCTCGTTATAGAGGGACTTTGAACACGCTGGCCGATTGCCGTCGTCGCCCAGGGAGATCGCAGCCCGACCGCTAGACTTGACATGTACCCACTTAGATTTCATAATGTGGATCGACCGATATTTATCGTCTAGAAGGAGGTTTGAAATGGCACTAATTCGCTGGGAGCCGGCGCGAGAGATCGCGACGATCCAAAACGAGATGAACCGGCTCTTCAACGTTTTCTTCGAAGCGCCTACGGGGGCTGGCGATGGCCACAATCAGTCGCTTCGCCGCTGGATTCCGGCCATGGACCTGGTCGAGACCGAGGACGATTTCGTGCTTCGGGCCGATCTACCAGGTCTCAGCGAGCAGGACGTCAACATCGAGCTCGAGGACAACGTGCTGACGATTTCCGGCGCGCGCAAGGCCGAGCACGAAGAGCGCAAGGAGGGCCACTACCGGGTGGAGCGTGCGTCGGGCTCGTTCGCCCGCTCGCTGACGCTACCCGAGGGCGTGGATCCGGACCGCGTCCAGGCGAGCTTCGACAAGGGTGTGCTCGAGGTACGCGTCCCCAAGCCCGAGCAGCGCAAGCCACGCAAGGTCACGATCAGCGCCGGTGGCGGAGCGCAACAGACGATCGAAGGCTCGGAGACCGCTGGGGGCTCTGACGGCGCGGCGTAGGCAATCTTGACTCGTGCAGCGTGAGGGCGAGCCATGGGTGCTCGCCCTCCAGCGTTGAGCGGTTCCGGCCACTACTCTCCCGCGCTCCATCCAACCAGCCAGGAGGACACGAGCGCGATGTCGGGATTCAAGAGCCGGTTACTAGCGTCGGTGCTGGCGGTGGCAGCCGTGGCTGTCACCGGCTGTGGTTCGAGCAGCAAAAGCAAGACGAGCGCTGCCACCGCGCCAACGGCCGCAACGCCGACCGTTCAGAGCACGGCGAGCACTCCCACGTCGACGACTCCGAAGAAGCTTCCCGCATCGACCCCAATCACGTCCCCCGCATTTATTGCGGTGCTCAAGCAGTCCGAGATCAGGGCAGGCGTTTCCACCAGCAAGGAGCCGGCCGTCACCCAGTGCGTGATACAGAAGCTTCAGGCGAAGGGGATCAAGACCGGTGGCGAGTTCCTCGCTCAGCGCAGCACCTCCGTGTCGATAGTCGACAACTGCGTCCTCCAGGTGGGCAAGTAGAAGGCGACGAACGAGGATTGCGCGAGGCAGCCGAGCCTGGCAAGGCCGCCGCGAGTTGACGTCGATGGCCCGGTCCGCAAAATGGGCCGGGCTATCACGAACTCAGCGATGTTCACGATCCACGCCCGAGCACCGGGCTTCGCAGCACGCGCCGGAACCCTTCATCTTGCCCACCATGAGGTGCGCACGCCGGCGTTCGTCCCCCTTGCCACCCGCGGAGCTGTCAAGACGCTTGAGCCCGGCGACGTGGCCGCGCTGGGCTACGACCTGATCCTGGGGAACACCTTTCACCTGTTCCTTGCCCCGGGCCCCGACCTGATCGCCGCGCAGGGAGGGCTACACCAGTTCATGCGCTGGGATCGAGCGATCATCACCGACTCGGGCGGGTTCCAGGTCTTCTCGATGGGCCATGGGGGCGTGGCCGATGAGATCAAGGGACGGGGCCGGCCGTCCGGCGACTCGGAGGGCGCCATTCTCCAAGTTGGGGAGGAAGGGGTGCGCTTTCGCTCGTACGTCGATGGCAACGAGCGGTTTCTCTCTCCTGAGACCTCGATGGAGGTCCAGGCCGCGCTGGGCTCGGACATCGCGCTGGTCCTCGACGAGTGCACGCCCTTTCATGTGACCCGCGACTACACGGCCGAGTCGATGCAGCGGACGCACCGCTGGCTCGCTCGGTGCCTGGATTGGCACGAGCGCAGCGGCCCGGAAGCGCAAGCGGTGTACGGGATCGTCCAGGGCGGGGTGGAGCGTGACCTGCGCGCCGAGTCGGCCGAAGCGGTGGCCGCATCGCAGTGCGACGGGATCGCGATCGGCGGAACGCTGGGGCGCGACAAGGCCCAGATGCACGAGGTCGTCTCCTGGACCACGGCCGACTTGGAGCGCGTGGCTTCCCAGCGCCCGCGGCATCTGCTGGGAATCGGAGACGTGGAGGACCTGATCGCCGGCGTGGAGCTCGGGATCGACACGTTCGACTGTGCGCTGCCCACCAGGCTGGCGCGCCACGGCGTCGCGCTGGTGCCCGACCCAGAGGCCAGGTGGCGGATGGATCTGATGAAGGGGCGCTTCAGGGAGGATCCCCAGCCGATCCTCGAGGGCTGCGGCTGCCGGGCGTGCTCCCAGGGATTCTCCCGTGCCTACATCCACTACTTGCTCAGGGCGGGAGAACTGACCGCGCTCAGGCTCCTCACGCTCCACAACCTGAGCTTCACAGCAGCGCTGATGGCTGACCTCCGCGCCGCAATCGAGGCGGGTCGCTTGTCCGAGGTGGCCGCGGCGCTGCGCTCCGGAAACGCTCCCGGAGTTGTGCGAAGTCTGAGAGGAGACGGCAAGTGAGCACCCGGACAGAGCAGTTCCTGCACAACTACAGCGAGTGGCCGGGCTCACGCCCACCGGAAGACCGGCCAAGATAGGCCAGCAGCAGTCTGAGGCCTAACTCGACGGCGGAGTGTTCGCCAATAACCCTGCTCGGGTGGCCTACCTTGCCACGCGCTCGGTCAGCGGCGTGCGCCCGCTGCTGCTCGTCTCGCTGGGGACCGGTGATGCCCCGTCGGTCGATCCGCGCCGACGGAGGCTCTGGGGAGCGCTTCCTTGGCTGCGGCCGATGATCGAGGTGTTCATGACCGCTCCATCGGAGCTGGTGGACGTGGGTCTGCGGGAGGCCAACGATCCGGGGCTCCGCTACCACCGTTTGGTTCCTCAGCTCGGGAGGGCCTCCTCCAAGCTGGACGACGGTAGCTCGGACAACATCGCGGCGCTGGAGCGGGATGCAGCCGCATTGATCGAGCTACACCATGACGAGCTACGCAGCGTATGCGCGACGCTCCGCGAGCGCGGCGGCTGGCACGCGCCTACTTCGTGGACTGGTTGATCAGGCTTCGTACCTGGTTGTAGGCGTCGTTGAAGTCGGTCGCCACGGTCTTGCGGATCTGGACCGCGGTGGAGGAGGTCCCGTTGGCGATCGCCAATGCGACCACCACCGCCGCTATCACCACGCAGAGGAGCGCCAGCAGCGCCACGAAGCGGCGGGCCGCGCGGCCCGGGCTGCGGCGGGCACGGGGGCGCTCGCGCGCGGGACGGGCGTACGCCCCGGCCGGAGCCGGTCGGGCCTCTGGACGTCTCGCTGGGCGCTGTCGGGCGCCTGCGGCAGCGGTCGTCTGACCGGTGCGCGGGGCCACGCTGGTGGCGGCGGTCGGACTCCCGCGGCTCGAGAGCACCTGAGTGTCGCTGGTCGCCGGCGTCTCGATCGGCGATGCTCGGACGGGCCCGATCCCGTGGGCTCCCTGCCGGACCGATTCGGCAAACGCCAGGGCGTCCTGAGGCCTGGCCTCGGCCTCGATCGACAAGGCCATCGTTACGGCAACGGCGAGCTCCCGCGGGACCAGCGGATTGAGCTCCTCGAGCGGATTCGGCGACTCACGCTGCTGTTTGAGCGCCAGCTCGGAGAGCGATGTCGCCTCATATGGGAGCCGGCCGGACAGCAGCTGATAGGCGACCACGCCCAGCGAGTAGATGTCGGCGCGCGGGCCCGCCTCCTCGCCCCGCGCCTGCTCGGGGGAGAGGTATGCCGCAGTGCCGAGCACCGAGCCGACTTGTGTGATGCTCGACTGGTCGGTGGCGCGGGCGATTCCGAAGTCGGCCAGCTTGACGTTCTCGGCCTCGGAGACCAGGAGGTTGCCCGGTTTGACGTCGCGGTGGACCACGCCGTTGCGGTGGGCGTAGTCGAGGCCCCGGCAGGACTGGGCGATGATCTCCACCGCCAGCTCGACATCCAGGTGGCCACGATCACGCAGGAGCTCGGCACACGAGTGACCCGGCACATGCTCCATGACGATGAAATGCTGGTCGCTTGCCCTCGTCCAGGCCGAAGTCGAACACCTGCACGATGTTTGGGTGGACCAGCCGGGCCGCCGCCAGCGCCTCACGCCGGAAGCGAGAGACGAAGGTGGAATCGTCGGCCAGGTGCTCGGCAAGCAGCTTGACGGCGACGTAGCGCTCCAGACGCTGGTCAAAGGCCAGGTGAACGGTGGACATGCCACCGACGCCGAGTCGACCCTCGATCCGGTAGCGCCCCGCGATTGTGGGCGGCTCGGTCATTGGCCGTTTCCACCTCCCGCGCCGGCCCCTCCGCTTGACCCGCCGCCGTTACCCTGGCCTCCGCCACCCAGGCCTCCGCCTCCACTTGACGTGGTGGGCGCGGGATTTGACGTCGAAGTGGCCGGGGGCGGATTGGAGTGGGTCGTGGTCGTGGTTGTGGTCGATTGTGTCGTGGTGGGCGAGGTGGTGGCGGTGGTAGCAGTGGCCGTGGTAGCCGTTGGAGTGGTGGGAGTCGAGGTACTCCTGCAGAACCTCGACGCCAGGTCGCCGACCGTGGAGGCGCTCTGGTTGAGATCGGCGCGCAGGTTGCCGCTGACCGTCTGAGGCAGGTCGGCTACGGCGCTGCCGAATCCCTGGCTGGCGGAAGCCGCGGCCCCGCAATTGTGCGATGAGACCGCGGCGGAGACCTGATCGAGCTGGGCGTTCAGCGTGTTCGCCTGGTCGCCTGAGAGCAGGCCGGAGCCGCCGCCGCAGGCAGCGATAAAGGACACGGCAAACCCAAGGCCGCCGGCCAGGAGTGCGCGAGCAACCGAGCGCATCCGCGGCTTGACTTTAGAGGCTGTCGCCACTGGCCGCTGCCAACCGTTTACTGGCCGTAGGCCAGCCGCTCGGCGAGCGAGTCTGGGAGCCGCGCCGCCCGGATGGCGGCGGCAGCTCCGTCGATGTCATAGTCGACGCGGCGGTACAGCGCGCTCCAATTTCCGAGGTCCAGCTCGAGCCATGCCGCTTGCGGGTTGCCGTCGCGTGGCTGCCCCACGCTGCCTGGGTTGATCAACCATTCGCCTTCGCTGATGTCCAGCTCTTCGCCGGCTCTGCGCGTCTCGCCGCTGGCTGGCTCGCCGGCGAGCCGGGTGAACGACAGCGCCACGTGGGAATGGCCGATCAGGCAGACACGATGCTTCTGGAGATCAAGGCAGAGCTCCGCCTGAAGTGAGGACAACACGTATTCCCACACGGGGTCGCGAGGGCTGGCGTGGTAGAGCCCGACTTCTTCGTCGAGCTTCAGCGGCTCCAGATTGCAGAGGTAGTCCTGCGTCTGGGCGGTGATCGTGTCCTTGGTCCACTTGGCGGCCAGCGCCGCACCCTTGGAGAACTGCTCGAGAGGCAGGTCGCCGCACACCCCGAGGTCGTGGTTTCCCGCCAGACAGATCACGGCGTGCTCGCGGGCGAGCGCCACACATGCGTCAGGCTCGGCTCCGTATCCGACCAGGTCCCCAAGGCACCACATCTCCTCGCAATCGGAGCGCTCGATGTCATCGAGCACCGCCTCGAATGCGTGCCTGTTGCCGTGGATGTCGGAGACGATTGCGATCCGCACCTCTACCTCTACAGTCATGGCAGTGAAGCGTTCTCTCCGCCTACGCGGCCTGTGGCCGGTGCTGCTGGCCGTGGCGACTAGCGAGGCCGCGCGCCGACTCCTCAAACCACGGGAAGCGGAGATCACGCCTACCGAGGTCGATCCTCGCAGGTATTTCACTCCAGCGGAGCTGGAGCGAGGGGCACGGTTCGCAAGGCCGCAACTGGCGATCGCATTGTGTGGGGAGGCGGCTCAGCTGGCGCTTCTGGTGGCCGCAGTGCGCCGGCTGGCGCGGACCGCTGGCCGTCCGACCCGAAGCCTCTCGCCGATGGTGGATGGAGCTATAACCGCAGCTGGGCTGGCGGGATCATCGACGCTCACCGGCCTCCCGACGGCCGCATTGGCTCGCAGGCGCTCGCTGGCCGTGGGCCTCAGCACCCAGAGCTGGAGCGGCTGGTTCCTGGACCTGGCCAAGGCAACCGCGATCGAGTTGGGGCTCGCCGCGGGCGCCGGAGCGGCCACGGTATCGCTCACCCGCCGCTATCCCCGCGCCTGGTGGCTTCCAGCATCTGCCGGCGCGGTAGGGGTGGCGGCGGCGATGGGGACGCTCGCACCGGTCGCGCTCGATCCGTTGTTCAACCGCTTCGACCCGCTTCCTGACGGCCCGGTCCGCTCGGATGTGCTGGAGCTCGCCAAGGTCGCTGGCGTGAATGTGGGGGAGGTGTACGAGGTGGACGCCAGCCGGCGGACGACGGGCGCCAACGCCTACGTGAGCGGTCTGGGCCCGACCAAGCGGGTCGTCCTATTCGACACTCTTCTGGAGCGCTACAGCCGCGACGAGGTCCGAGTCGTGGTTGCACACGAGCTGGCGCATGTCCGCAATCGAGACGTCTGGCGGTCGCTGACCTTCCTGGCGTTGGTCGCCCCGGCTGCCGGTCTGGCCGTACAGCGACTGAGCTGGCTGCTGTACCCCGAGCGGGGCACGCCGCGGGCGCTTCCTGCACTGGCGCTGGCCGGCACGGCCGTGGCCGCTCCGGCGGGCATGATCGGGAGCACCCTGTCACGCTCGGTGGAGCGTCGAGCCGACGCATGTTCACTTCGGTGGTCGGGCTCGCCTGAGGCGTTCATCTCATTCCAGCGCGCCGTCGCCCTACAGAATTTCGCGGACATCGTCCCGCCCAGGTGGGTGAGGATCCTGCTTGCCACGCACCCCACCACGACCGAGCGGATCGGTGCCGCCGTGGCCTACTCGGGCTCCTCTGGCGGCTCGCCGCCGAACTCAGGGAGGTTCTTGATCCCCTCGCGGGTCTCCCATTTGGAGTAGTTGTCGTTCATCGCGTCGATCAGCTCACGCATGAACTTGGCCGAAAGGTTGATACGAGAGACCACCACGCCCGGAATCTCCTCGTCCTCGACCTCGTGGTCGACCCGGGCGAACGTGATCGTGAACTCGTAGTCGGAGTGGCTGACGTTCGCAAAATTCGCGTAGGAGCCGGCCATTATCTCCGGCGAGAAGTGGATGTTGATCCGGCGTTCGGAGGGTTCTGAATCTTCCATTGGGCCTAGTATCCCATCGTGCGGATCGTCGTAGTCGCCGTCGGCCGCCTCAGGCCGCCGTTCGTTGACGACGTGGAGCACTATCGGAGGCTCTTGTCTCGCCACGTCCGCCTTGAGCTGGTCGAGGTGAGGGAACACGATCGGGTGCCCTCTCGGCTCCCCAGTCGGGCTTTCACCTCGCTTCTTGACCGCGACGGAGAGGCAATGGATTCGGTCCAGTTCAGCCGGTTCCTCGAGGCCCGCCGTCAGAGCGGGGTCGATCTGTGCTTCGCTGTCGGCGGCCCTCGCGGGCTGGAGATCAAGGCCGATCATCGGTTTTCGCTGGGGGCAATCACGCTGCCGCACCAACTGGCTCAGGTGGTACTGCTGGAACAGCTGTTCCGGGCGCACAAGATCATCGCCGGCGAGGCCTACCACTACTGAACCCGATGCCCGACCGACCGGAGAGCCTCGCGCGACGCCGCGCAATGGAGCAACGGCTCCGGGCGCGGCGCGAGCTCTCGCTGTTTACCCGCCGGCTGGCGATCCTGCTGGCGGTGCTGGTGGCGATCGTCCTCGCTGGGACGCTCGGCTACTCGGTCGGTGAAGGGACCTCGTTCGGGTACGGCCTGGAGTGGACGCTCGACACCATCACCACCGTCGGGGCGATCCCCAACCCACACGACACCGGGGCGCGCGTGCTCAAGGCCTGCCTGGAGGTGTTCGGCATAGGTACGCTCTTCTACGGCCTGGTGACGGTTGCGGAGTTCTTCGTGTCGGGGGAGCTCAGCGGCATCCTCGAGGAACGTCGCACACAGCGGATGATCGATTCCTACTCGGACCACTTCATCGTCTGCGGCTTCGGCCGCGTCGGGCGCCAGGTCGTCCGTGACCTGAAGGCGGCCGGCGTCAAGCACGTGGTGATCGATCCAAATCCCGAGAACCGCGAGGTCGCCCGGGAACTCGGCGTCTCATACGTGGAAAGCGAGGCGGCTGACGATGAGGTCCTGAAGACGGCGGGCATCGAGCGCGCGCGGGGTGTGATCGCGTGCGTCGATTCGGATGCGGAGAACATCTTCATAGCGCTCACGGCCCGGGAGCTGCGTTCGGACATCAGGATCGTTGCGAGAGCCGCGGTGGAGGAATCCGAGAAGAAGCTTCTGCGGGCGGGCGCGGACCGGGTGATCTCGCCGTACAAGACCTCGGGCGCGGAGATGGCCCGCACTGCCCTTCATCCCCAGGTAGCCGGGGCGGTTCAGTTCGCTGACCTGCGGATGGAGGAGATCGAGGTCCCGGCGGGATGCGAGGGGGCAGGCAAGCCGATCGCAGAGGTTCGCGGTAGAGCGGTTGTCGCCGCCCTGCGCCGCCTGGGGGGAGCGGTGGAGACCCAGCCGTCGCCTGAAAGCGTGGTCAACGTCGGCGACATGCTGTTCGCGCTCGGCTCGCCCGACGCGCTGGAGGAGCTCGAGACCCTCTTCCAACCCCGGACAGCCTCGTGACGGACGCCAACGGCCCGCTCGGCGAGCTCGAAGCGAGGATCCGCACCGCTGCGCTGGCGGTGAGCGGTGGAAAAGCCCAGGCCAGCGATCAGATGCGGATGGAACGCTCGCGTCACTCAGACCAGGGTGATTTCTCCACCAACGCAGCCATGCTGCTGGCGCCCGGGCTGCAGACCTCGCCCCGAGACGTGGCCGAGCGGATCGGTCAGGAGCTCGGCTCCTTGCTGGGCGACGAGCTCGAGCGCGCTGGACGTCGCCGGCCCGGGATTCCTCAACCTGTTCCTCTCCGATCGCTGGTACCGGCGCGCCCTGGCGTCGATGCTCGCAGCCGGCGCGCGTTTCGGAGCAGGCGCTGTCGAGGATCCCGAGCGCATCCTGATCGAGTTCGTATCGGCGAACCCGACCGGCCCCCTGGTCGCCGCCAGCGGGCGCCACGCGGCCTACGGCGATGCCCTGGCTCGCATTCTTGAGCACCACGGCCACGCGGTCTGGCGCGAGTACTACTTCAACGACGCCGGTAACCAGATCCGGCTGCTCGGGGAGTCGGTCAAGGCGCGGGCCCTCGGGCAGGAGGTACCCGAGGGCGGCTACCAGGGCGGATACGTTGCCGAGCTTGCGTCGGAGATCCCCGAGGCAGCAGAGCGGAGCGTGGGCGAGCTCTCGACCGCCGCCGTCGAGCGGCTGCTTGGCCAGATCAAGACCACGCTCGAGCGCTACGGGGTCCACTACGACGCATACTTCAGCGAGCGCACGCTGCACACCGGGTCGCCCAGCCCACTCGAGCGGGCCCTCCAGCAGCTCGAGGAGGCGGGGCACTTGTACAGGTCCGACGAAGCGCTGTGGCTTCGCACCACCAGCTTCGGCGATGACAAGGACCGCGTGGTCGTGCGCTCAAACGGCGAGCCCACGTATCTGGCCGCCGATGTCGCCTACCTACAGGAAAAGCGCGACCGGGGCCTCGATCGCCAGCTGATACCCGTGGGCTCCGACCACCACGCCTATGCCCGCGAGCTCAAGGCGGCGATGGCGTCGCTGGGCGGCGACCCGGAAAGCGTCGAGGTCCCGATCCTCCAGTTCGTGCACCTGGTGCACGCCGGTGGGGCGTTCGCGATGTCCAAGCGCCGCGGAGACTTCGTGACGCTCGACGACCTGCTGGACGAGATCGGCGTGGATGCAACTCGGTTCTTCATGCTCCAACGCTCCCAGGACCGCACGGTCGATCTCGACCTGGAGTTGGCGGCCAAGCGGTCGGCTGAGAACCCGGTGTACTACGTGCAGTACGCCCACGCCAGGATTGCGTCGATGCTCAGACGGCTGTCGGCGCAGCGGGTCGACGCCGCGCTTTCCGCGGATGCGGAGCCAGGGGGTGACTCGTTGGAGGCCTCGGAGCGGAACCTGGTCAAGAAGCTGGCCGCGTTTCCCGGAGAGGTGAGCGAGGCCGCCGAGCGGCGGGCACCGCACCGGATAGTCGGCTATGCGCTGGAGCTGGCGCGGGAGTTCACCGCGTTCTACGAAGAGTGCCGGGTGGTGGGGGCGGAGCCCGAGTCCGTGGAGTCGTTTCGCGTGGCGCTGTCGGTCCTGGCCCAGCGGACGATCGCGACCTCGCTAGGGCTGCTGGGGGTCAGCGCGCCGGAAGCGATGTAGTCGTCGTCAACCTCGCCATTGCCTGAGGTCGGCCTCCAGGCGCTTGGCCTCCAGCGGATCGACCGTGCGCTGGGGATGTGGCGCCGTGACGCTGCTGCGTCGCCGCCAGCGGGGAAGCACCAGCGCCAGGGTCACCAATCCCCCAAGCAGCAGGGCCGGTGGTAGGACGTAGATCGTGAGGTTGAAGCCGTGCGCCGGAGGGCGGGCGAGCACCGATGGCCCGTACTGAGCCACGAGCTCTCGCTCGATCTGGGGCTTGGTGAGTCCTTGGGCGATGAGCGAACGGATGTAGGCGCGCTCAGCGTAGGCCTGGGGCGACTGCGCGACAGCCAGTGGCTCGCGGCAGGAGACGCACATCACGTCGTTCTCGATGTCAGTCAGCGAAGCCCGCGGAGTGGCGGCTCCGGCGAGGGCGGGCGTGCCAATGCAGGCCAGTGCGATGATCAGCGTGATCAGCCGCGATCTCATGCCGGCTGCGCGAGGATTCTGGGTAGCGTCTGCGAGAGCCACGTTCCGTCGAGCTGGTAGCGGCGGACCGCCACGATCCGTCCCTGGCGGTCGATCACGAACGTTTCCGGGACCCCCGTGGTCCCGAACGAGCGGACAAAGCTGCCGCTCACGTCGCGGAGCACCGGATAGGTGATGTGCTCCTGGCGTACGAACGTCTCAGAATCGCTCGAGTTGTCGAGGTACGTGACGCCCAGGATGGTGGCGTTGTGTCCGGCCAGGGCCCGCTGCTCGCGGTCGAGGATCGGCGCCTCGGCGCGGCATGGCCCGCACCACGACGCAAACACGTTCAGCACCACGACCTTCCCGCGGTAGTCGGTCAGGGTCTGCGTTTGGCTCGAGCCAAGTACCGGAAGCGCGACGTGTGCGCCCGGTGCCGCGGGGCGAGTGCCACGTGTCACGGCTGAATCAATCGAGCTGTTGCCGCTCTGCGAGCTCACTGCGAAGGCGAGCAACGCGAGCAGCGCGACCGCCACGGCGACCGCCAGACCGGGAATCAGGAAGCGTCGCATCAGCCGTTGTGAGGGTAGTAGGTGCGGCGGCCGCCCGCCATCACCGCCGCGGATACCACCTCGTCGGCGCGGCCTTAGAGCGCCAGAGCGCGGGGGCGCCCGTGGCTAACCGACACGATGCCCCTGGTCCGGACTTTCGGCCGGCGCGGGGCGCAGCGCGGGCGTTGCTTGGCAGCGAGAGCCAAGCCCGGCGTCCGCCAGAGGATCGTGTCGGCAACGGCATGTGGATCCACGCGGTATTCGCCCCTGCTGATCAGTTCGCTCAGGCGCCGGAGCCTCATTTCGCGCTGTGAGTCCACACTGACATGTTCGGCCAGCCCGGGCACCTCCTCAATCGGGTCAAGACCCCAATCTCATGCGAGCGCGCGGTGAGCCGAGCTCGTGCGGCGATAGCCTTCCGAGAGCACCACGGGGGCAGCTGCCAGAACCGTTCGGCCACCGTGGGGCGCCTCGCGAGGGCCGAAACGGCCCGATCGCAGGCAAATAGCAGCAGCGCGGACGTAGCTCAGTCGGTAGAGCGTCGGCTTCCCAAGCCGAAGGTCGCGGGTTCGAGACCCGTCGTCCGCTTGGAAGAAAGGCCTGGAGATCTCGAGCTTTTTGGGTTGATCGGGCTCTTAGTCGCCGACATCGGGCAACTGTCGCGGGCAACGGTCTGCCGCACGAACCTTCGGATTCCGCGGTCGTAGTGCGAGCGATCGAAATCCCGGGTGCAGCCGCGCTGGGTATCAGAGCGGTCGTTCGCGAACGAAGCAGGCACCCACGACCGCCGCGGCCGTTCTCTCCCAACTCGTCCAGAGGGGAAGCCAGCCGGCCGGCTGGCACGGTGCCTGCTCGGCCGAGAGAGCAGCAGCCAGCGGTGCTTGCTGATCGAGCGGTTGGCCGCTAGCACCGACGAACGGCGGTGGCACCCGATGGCCGCCCCTGCTTCGACGTGAAGCGGCGCTCTCGCGAGACCGCTCCGTGTCGTCCATCTCGACAGCGGTCCGTTATTGGCACTCGCTGGGTGCCAACAAGACAGCGCTTTCGCTCGCGTAGGCGATGCGGCGGTCTGACAACGACAAGCGCCGGGACGATCGCAAGTCGTCCGCAGCGGGAGAGATTTCGACGCGATCGACGCTCTTGCTCAGCCTGCGCGAGCGCTCGTGTCGCCTGGCGCGAGAGGTCATTTTCGCTCGTCCGTGGTCGACTCTTGCGTTGAATGACGCAGGCTTTCAGTCAATCTCGGGGTTCTTGCCGGGTGCCGTGAATAGTGTGGGCATGCGGGTGGCCAGGAGGATGTCGCCGTCGATGGTGATCGCTCCGACTACGAACAGTTGTGGGCCGTCGACCACACCGGCGGTGAGCTTTACGAAGTTGACTGCGGAGAGGGTGTAGGTGATGTCGGGTTCGGCGGTGGCGCCGTGTTCGGTGATGCAGCGGCCCGCGCGGATGGTGACCTGCCAGATGTCGGGTTCTGATTGTTTGGGGTGGATGATGCGCCAGCGGGCGACGGCGGCGAGGTCGCCGCTTGCTTCGGCGCGGAACTGGTCTGGCATGGCGGCGAAGATGCCGGCAATGATTAGCTCGCCGTTGGCGGCCAGACCGGCCTCTAGCTGTTCGTCACTTGCGCGGCTGACGAGATTGGCGAACCGCCCCGGGGTGATTAGGGGTGGGTCGGGCGTCGGATTGCTCATCGTTGGCTGCGCTCAGCGGGGACTGCTCGAGCCTGTCCACCATTCCGGTGGGGGTGTCCAAAGCTTCCCTTGCTGCAGGTTGTCTAGGCCGTTCCAGACGAAGTTCATCAGGCGTAGCATCGGTAGCTCCTTCGGCTCTTTAGGATGGGCCAGCCACCATCGCGCATATGCCTCTGACGCAGCGACGAATGCGTCGGCGTGGGGCTCGCTTAGCTCGAGGGCCTGCGCGCCCAGTCCGCTGCGCTCCCCGACGGCTCGAAACAGCCGGCGGTTTAGTTCGAGCATGCGCTCTCTTGCGCTAGCGGCGTCGCCGGCTAGTGCTGGCGCGGCGATCGCGTTCTCGCGACCCAGCACGACCCAGTTACCGCCATGGACCTCGACCCAGTCAAAGAACGCGACAATTCCTTTCCATAGCGCCAGTTCCGGAGTAGGCGCGCCGCTGACGGCGGCATTGACCGCCTCGTAGAGTTGGCTCGCCGAGCGCGCGGCAACGCGTTGGTAGAGCCCCTCCTTTGAGTCGAAGTAGGCGTAGACCAGAGGCTTGGTGACCCCGACGGATCCGGCGATCTCGTCCATGCTGGCGTCTTGGTAGCCCCGCTCGGAGAAGATCCGTGCCGCGGCGTCGAGGATCTGTTCCTCGCGCTCTCGCCGCGGGACCCGCTTCGTGCCAGCCGATCCCGAGCGCCGCCTAGGTCGTTGCTGAATTTCCACGCGACTCATCGCTACCGAAAGTAATATACTGAGAGTCAGAAATGCATCGCGGATCGCTGTTGAATGCTGCAGTAGCGGGATGCCTGGCGTGTATCTCGCCTGTGCTTTGGGGCGCTATCGCTGCTGTGCCGGCGTCCGCCGCCACGGCGCCGGCGAAGATCGACCCCCCGGCGATCATCTCCGGACACGGCTCGCCGAGGCCGGGCCGTGCGATCCAGAGCTACCGAGCGGGTTTGAGCCCAACATCGCGGCCGATCCCCGCGACCCCCGTCACCTGGTGGCTTCCTGGTGGAACTGGGTTCGCAACGAGGTTGGCATGTCTCCGACGTATCCGGCTGTCGTCGCGGTCTCGCGCGATGGCGGCGCGAGCTGGAGGCGCGTTACGACCGGCGCAAGCGGGGTCTGCGGCGATCATGAGTCATACGCCGATCTGTGGCCGTCGATCGGCCCGGATGGGACTACATATCTGGCGTTCGAGCGCCTTTCGGTGGCGCTGCTTGGCGCTGACCAGCTTGTAGCGCGATCACAAGACGGTGGCCTCACGTGGTCGACCGCCGAGGTCCACCCAACCGGCTACATCTTCCAGTTCGGTGGCGAGCCAGACCAGCCACGCATCACCGCTGATCCTTCACGGCCCGATGTGGCGTATGACCTGTGGGAGGTCGACGGCTCGGGCAAGGTCGCCAACGGGCAGATCATGCTCTCAACAACACTCGACGGAGGCGCAAGCTGGTCCTCGCCACAGACCGTCTACGACGCCGCCTCGGACACCAGCGGCTCCGGCGGTGGCTCGGGCGGCAAGACCCCCAACTCGCTCCAGCTCCACGTCCTGCCCGACCACTCGATGGTCCTGACCTTCGAGGTGTTGCACAACATCAACTTCGCCAACAACAGCCAATCCAGCGCGTCGGCTGAGGAGCTCGAGCCCAACGAGCTGATGTCGATGCGCTCCACCGATGGAGGGCGCAGCTGGTCACCGGCGGCGACGATCGCGCAGGCCAGCACGTCCTTCCCGCACGATCCCGACACTGGCAACCGCGTCCGGGGCTTCGTCTGGCTCAGCACCGCCATCGCGCCCGACGGCACCATCTATGGAGCCTGGCAGCAGATTTACGCGATCAACCGCGCGGAGATTCTCCTCTCCTCATCCCACGATGACGGAGCGACCTGGAGCAATCCTCGCCCGATCGTCCGGGTCTCCGGGCAGGCCTGGTCTCCGACCCTCGCCGTGATGCCGGACGGGACGATCGGGATGACGTGGTACGACAGCCGCAACGACCGCACCGGCGACGGGCAATTCACCACCGACGTCTGGTTTGCCTCCTCTCGCGACCACGGTCAGCACTTCGTCAGCCAACACCTCGCCGGCCCGTTCGACTACGAGACCGCCTACAACAACCAAACGATCGGTATCCCCGGACTGTTTCTCGGCGACTACTTCGGACTCGCCGCACTTCCCGGCGGATTCGCTGCCGCCTTCGGCGAGTCGCAGCCCCAAGCCCGTTTCAGCAACCAGGACATCTTCTACACCCGCATCCACATCGGCAGCGGCAGCCCGGCCATCCCCGCGGTAACACTGCCAACAAGTCGGGGCTGCTGGAAACCCCGCTCGCTCACGATCCGCCTAACCAGCCCACCCAGCGACCCCGTCCGCGACATCAGCGTCCGAATCAACCACAAACTCGTGCTCAAACGACACGGAGCTCGCCTGCACGGCCCAATCGTCTTCCGCCAGCTACCAAAGGGCCGCTTCACCATCTCGGTGAGCGCGCAAACCCGCACCGGCGCGCAACTACACAACCGCCGGACCTACACAAAATGCCGATGAGCCCACTGTTGGGGCCACGGGGGTGAGCACGACATCCAGCGAACACAAGCCGCGCGCCCACCGATGGACCTCGACCACCGCGACGAGCGCTCGCGCAGGCTGAGCAAGAGCGCCGATCGCGTCGAAATCTCTCCCGCTGCGGACGATACGGAGCGGTCTCGCCGTGGCAACCAGACTCCCGCTCGGTGCCGAGGACCCGGAAGTCCGTCGCTTCCCCGACGACGGTTAGTTGCGAGAGGTCTCGCCGGCGGCGACGAAGTCTGCCGGATCCACGGACGGAAGCAGCGGTCTGGCGGGTCGCCGAGACCGATGGAGGTCGTCCATCTCACGAGCCAGGTCAGCGACCGCGCGCCGACGCGAAGCGATCGCCCCGCCCTTAGTTCCGCGCGAAGCGGGGCGCGACGACGCGAGCAGCGGGAGGGTCCTCTGGAGGTGAAAGGAGGTCTGGCCGGGTGCCAGGACCGTAACTGGGAGACTCGCGGGCGTGGATCGGGTGCGTGTGCTGCTGTCAGAGGGTTCGAGTCTTACTGCTCGCGAGGTGCTGACCTGTTTGGGGCCGGTCGGCTACCACGTGGAGGCGCTTGATCCAGATCCGCTGTGTATCGCTCGGTTCAGTCGCTGGATGCGCAAGGTCCATCGGTGCCCGCGCTCGGGCGCCGATCCGGTTGGCTACCTGAAGATCGTCAAGCGGGTGGTTGCCGAACGACGGATCGACGTGGTGTTGCCGACCCACGAGCAGGCGTGGCTGTTCGCCGCCGCCAGGCCGCGGCTGTCAGGTGTGCCGGTAGGGGTCGCGGAGACGGCCTCGTTTGACCGTGTGCAGAGCAAGATCCAGTTCGCCCGCTTGCTTGACGAGCTCGGGCTCTCGCAGCCCGGATGGCGGCTGGTCCGTGATCGCGGCGACCTTGAGGATCTGCGGTTTCCCTACTGGTTGAAGAGCGCTTTCAGCACCGCTGGACGCGGTGTGCGACTGGTACGCGATGAGCGATCGCGCGCGAGCGCCGAGTCCGAACTGCTTGAGCAGGCGAGCGCGCCGGTGATGGCGCAGGAGCCCGCAAGCGGTCAATACGGCCAGGTGCAGGGTCTGTTTGATCGCGGGCGCTTGGTCGCCGCTCACACGAGCGTGCAAACCGGGACTGGCATCGGCCCGAGCGCTGCGGCACGGCTGAGTCTGCATCATCCGATCGCGCGACGCGACATCGCCGTGCTCGGCGAAGCGCTCTCATGGCACGGAGGCCTGACGCTCGATTACCTGCACCAGCACGGCGAGCCGAGCTACATCGAGTGCAACCCGCGGACGGTCGAGCCCGGCAACGCAGCCGCCAGCGGGGTCAATCTTCCGGACCTGCAGGTCCGTCTCACGATGGGCGAACAATTCAGGCCTCCGCCACGGACGAGCCGGGCCGGCGTTCGCACCAATGGCACGATCGCGCTCCTCCTGGGCGCCGCCGCATACGGCGGAACGCGGCGGGCGGTGATTGCCGAAATCGCGCGTGCGGTCACGCGCCGCGGCTGCTATCACGCGAGCGCTGAGCAGCTCACCCCTCTCCTCAGGGATCCGCCGAGCGCTGCTCCACTCACGTTCGTCGCTATGCAGGCGCTCGCATCGCCTCGCCAGGCGACCGAAGTAGCCGCCAAAGCGGTCGCCCGTTACTCGATCACCCCAGACACGATCGACACGCTCACGGCTGCCACCCATCAGGTCTAGTAGGACGTCGGCCGCCCGAGAACAACTCGTGCCGAATCAGCGATGCTGCTTGCCGCGCATTCCGAGACTGTCGCTCCTGGCGCGAGGATGCCCGTGCGACAACAAAGGCAGGTCTCCAACCAAGGCCGTGACCAGCGCTGGGTATGACTGCTCCACGCCTATTCCGGCAGCGCCGATCTCGTGCCGTCGTGACCGCTTTGGTGCTTGCAACGTCTCGAGTCCCAGCTAGTTCTCCCAGTGCTACCCCGACATCGTGGGTGCGGTGGCGAACGCGAGCTGCGACGCCACCGACTTGATTCCCGCGCCGGCGCACTCCTCGCTGAGCTGCAACGGGTTCTCGCTCGGGCTGACCATCGCGGTCCCGCTTGCCGAGCCGCCGCGCCGGCCGGTGAATTCCAGTGCGCTGAAACCGGGGCCGCGCGGCTCTCTCACGGTCAAGGCAAGGCGGCCCCAGGGGAAGGCGAGGAAGCCGCTGCCGGTCACGAGGCCCGTCTCGCACGAGCTCACGCCCTGGACGATGGCGAAAAACCTGACGGTGGCGCCACCTAGATCGTGTGTGCGGCCGTGACGGTCGGTGAACGAGCCCGAGCAGGGCCCGGACGCCGTGGTGTGGTCGCTGCCTTGGACTGGCGTGCCGGTCAGCGGCGGGGTGAACCGGGAGGTCCCGGAGAGCTGGCAGCTCCCGCTGAACGTATTTGCGCGGTCGCGGGCAGCCGCTCGGTCGACGCCCGCCTGTCCCGCGCCGATCAGGACGATCCCCACCGCGAACGCCGTGGCCCGCATCGTGGTTGTGCGTCTCACTGGACCTCCCTCTTGCTCTGCGACCTGAATCTGATCCTCGGCGACCGCACCTCTCACCGCGAGGAGCGACACCGGACCTTCATTAAGGTGCCCGCCGCGATCAAAGCCAAAACCGACGGTCCGGTATATTTATTGAAGGAGTCAGCCTCGTGGACCGTATATTTGCCCGATGCCTCCGGTCTCGCGAACCCCCCAGCACGAGCGCCGAGCGCGCACGCGCGCGGCGCTGCTGCGCGCCGCCGGACGCGTGTTCGCGGAGCACGGCTACCACCGCGCCACCCTTGAGGACGTGACCGCTGCGGCCGGCGTGTCCAAGGGGGCGCTGTACCATTACTTCCCCTCCAAGGAACAGCTGTTCCTCGCCCTGCTAGAGGACCGTCTCGGGGCAGGGATCAGCGAGGTCGAGGCGGTCGTCGCCGAGCGCGGCTCCGACAACGAGCACCTCGGGGCCGCGATGGAGACCTTCCTGCGACGGATCAACCGCGATCCCCGCTGGCTGCCACTACTGCTCGAGTTCCTCGCCTACGGCAGCCCGCGATCCCGCGGCGAAGGCCGGGATCACCGAGAATTTCTTGCGCCCGGCACGGGAGGCGATCGCCAGCACCGCCCGCAACATCGGGATTCCAGAAAGCGACTGGGCGGTTGTGTCGCCGGACGACCTCGGCCTCGTGCTCGCCGCGCTGGGCAACGGCCTGGCGATCGAGCGCGCGTTTGACCCCGGAGCAGTACCGAAGGACCTTCTCCCCCGCCTGTTCATCGTCTTGCGGGCCGGTCTGTCCGCGACCGCGAACAGCCCAACCGAATCCTCATGAGGATGCAAAAGGTGATCTCGCGCCGATCAGCGGTCAGCTGAGCGCAGCCGAGGCCCGCTTTGACGTTAGCGCGGTACTCGATCGATCGCCGGGGCCGCCCCGCAACGCGCGGATAGCGCGTACGGCTCGACGCGGCGATCGGGTCGAATGGTCGCGGCTGGTGCTAGCCAGATCTCTGAAGCCTGCAAGCACCCAAGCAGCAGCGACGCCGACGGCCGCCTCACTGCCGGTGTCGGACAAAGGCAGTCACGCCGCCGCCAGCGGCGATACCCGCGCCAGCATGAAGGCAGGTGTCGGCCCGCACCGTACGAGCGACGTGCTTCTCGCCAAAGCCAGGGCGGGGCGATTGCTTCGCGTCGGCGCGCGGTCGCTGACCTGGCTCGTGAGATGGACGACACGGAGCGGTCTCGCGAGAGCACCGCTTCATGTCGAAGCAGGAGCGGCCATCGGGTGCCACCCGCCGTTCGTCGGTGCTAGCCGCCAACCGCTCGATCAGCAAGCACCGCTGGCTGCTGCTCTCTCGGCCGAGCAGGCGTCCGCTTGGAAGAAAGGCCCGGCAATCCAGGCTTTTTCTTTTGTCGCGGGCGAAGGTCGGTTGGCGGCGGAGCCGGGCGCGACCGCAACCCTGAGCTGTGCGTGGGCAGCCTCGGAGCGGTGCGAGACTTGGTCTATGCCTGATGCCTCATTGACCGGCGGCTGCCTCTGCGGCGGCGTCCGCTTCGAGCTCACTAAGCCCGCCCCGGCGGCGGGCTATTGCCACTGCACTCGCTGCCAACGTCGGACCGGAACAGCTGCGTCCGCGCAGGCGAGGATCGACGGCCGGACGTTCAGATTGGTGCAAGGGAACGAGTTGGTGAAGGCCTGGCGGCACTCGGATGGCGGCTTCGAGAAATGCTTCTGTCGCGAATGCGGAGCACACCTCTTCAGCCGCAACCCGGATGATCCGACGCATATGAGCGTTCGAATGGGAGCGTTCGATGGTGATCCGGGCGTGCGGCCGAGCTGGCGTACTTACGTGGCTTACGCCGCCTCATGGGAAGCGATTCCGGACGACGGGCTCGAGCGCTTCACCGAAGGCAAGCCGCGTTTCTAGCGGCACCTCGTCCTCCAACCTCGGCATCGCAGCGCAGGTCATCGGACAATCGGCCGGTGCGTGCGAGCACTCCAGTCTCGGGGGCCGAGATTGGCGAGGTGCGGCTTCGCGCGACGCTGCGCGAAACGTCAGGCGGGCTGCTGGTTTCTGACCTCGAACGCAGTCTCCTGCGGGGGTGACTCGAAGCCGCCCTCGACCCCGGCCTGTAAGCGAGGCACCAGGGTGCTGTCGCGGAAGTTCTCCCAGCTCTCTTTCGACTCGTGAATCGCCACGACCACCCAGCCGTCGTCGGCTGACCCGGCTACGTGGGACACCTGCCCCTCTGGCAAGCCCTCGCTTGGGTGTACGGCGGCTAGCGTCGCGCGGTACTGGTCCTCGGTACCGCCGGCGAACTTGTGGATGATGCCGTAAGCCATGCTTGGTCTCCTCGTCCTGGGCGATGAATTCGGAGCTAGCTTCCACTCCGACGCAGCGAGCCTACATCGAGGCATGCGAGGCTGCACCCGCTCGCATGATTGCGTGGTCAGAGCCGATCCAACGTGCGGCGCAGGGCCAGCCGGTCTTTCTCGCGGGCGACGCGAATCTTTCGTGCCGCTTTGTGCGCCTCCTCGTTGCGGCGGGCCACTTCCTTCTTGACCTCGTTGAACGCCTCGTCTGCCGTCGATCGCCCGGGGCCCGGGCTGTTTGATTCGGCCATCACATCCACCCTTCTTCTGGCTCCCTCGGAAACTGAGCCACGGGAGAATGCGAGAGCGTGACACTCTGAGGTGGACTTGCACGGAGGAGTCTACGCTCCTGACCCAGGGTCGTCGCCGTGTTGCTCGACGATTAGCTCTCTGGGCTGTAGCGCAGGCCGTCGAGCGCGATCCGGAGGATGTGCTCGATCTGCTTGGGGTCGGCGCTCGGGATCTTGGTGATTCCGATGACCATGTGCATGACGTCGGAGAACTCGACGTCACGCCGCACCGTGCCGGCCTCCTGGGCGCGCTTTAGCAGTGGCTCGCCGGCGGCAAACAGCGATGTGCGGCAGGCCTGGAACAGCGGAGCGTCCTTGTCGAGGTAGTTGGTGAGCTCGGCTGCGAGCGCTCGCTTGGTGGCGAGGTAGCCGATCAGGCGCTCGAACCAGCGGTCCAGCGCCTCCCATGGGTCGAGCTCGCTCAGCTCCTCAGCGGAGCGCGAGACCTCCTCGACCTCGTTTACGTACAGCGCCTCAACCAGCGCCTGGCGATTGGGGAAGTGGCGGTAAAGCGTCCCGATCCCGACCCCGGCGCGGCGCGCGATCTCCTCAAGCGAGGTGGCCTCGCCGCCCTCGGCGAACGCCTCCCGCGCGGCGGCCAGGACCTTCTCGTAGTTGCGCCGCGCGTCGGCGCGCTTGGGCCTGGCGATCAGCAGTTCGGCGGGTGTTTCGGTGGCGCTCATCAAACTTCCTTGACAAACGGAGGACCCCTCCGTATAGTTTCCGGAGGGTACCTCCAGATATTTCGGAGGCGGCCTCCAGTTTAGCCCCAAAGTCAACCCAGGACAACTATGAACTTCGCTACTCTCATCGTCCTCGCCCCCTCCTCGGATCGCCGCCGTTGGGTAACGCTGGCGGTCGTCTGCATGGCGCAGCTGATGATCGTGCTCGACGTCACGATCGTGAACGTCGCGCTGCCCTCGATCCAGCGCGACCTGCACTTCAGCCAGGCGAACCTCAGCTGGGTCGTCAACGCCTTCCTCGTCACCTTCGGCAGCCTGCTGCTGCTGGCCGGCCGGCTCGGTGACCTCGCCGGGCGCAAGCGCGTCTTCCTCGCCGGCCTCACGGTCTTCACGCTCGCCTCGCTTCTCTGCGGACTCGCGCCGAGCCAGGGCGTGCTGATCGGCGCCCGCTTCCTGCAGGGCGTCGGCGCCGCCGCCCAGGCCTCCGTGATCCTCGCGATCATCGTCACCGAGTTCCCGGAGCCCGCCGAGCGCGCCCGCGCGATGAGCGCCTACGTGTTCGTGTCGGTCGCCGGCGGCTCGCTCGGACTCCTCGCCGGCGGCCTGCTCACCCAGGCGCTCAGCTGGCACTGGGTGTTCTTCGTCAACCTCCCGATCGGCGGCAGCCACCTTCGCCCTCGGTCAGGCGCTGATCCGCTCGGACGACGGGCTCGGGCTCGGGCACGGAGTCGACTGGCTCGGCTCGCTGCTCGTCACCACCTCGCTGATGAGCGCGATCTACGCGATCGTCGAGGCCACCAACCACGGCTGGGGCTCCGCGACCGTGCTCGGATTCGGCGGCCTCGCCGCCGTGCTGATGGCCGCATTCATCGCGCTGGAGGCCCGGATCGAGAACCCGATCATGCCGCTGCGCATCCTGCGCCTGCGCGGGCTGGTGAACGCCAGCCTCGTCAGGGGTCTGCTCGTGACCGGGCATGTACTCGACCTTCTTCCTCGGCACGCTGTACCTCGAGCACGTGCGCCACTACGGCGCCCTTCAGACCGGCGCTGGCGTTCCTGCCCTGGACGCTGACCGTCGCGGTCCTCTCAAGGGGAATCACCGCGGCACTGGTCCGGCGCTTCGGGGCGCTCGCCAGTGCTGACGACCGGGATGGCGATCGCCGTCGCCGGGCTCGTCCTGTTCAGCACCGTCGGACCCCACACCGCGTACTTCCCGACGATCTTCCTCGCCAACCTCGCGCTCGGACTCGGCATCGGCAACGCGTTCATGCCGCTGCTGACGCTCGCGATGGAGGACGTACCGCCTGCCGACGCCGGGCTTGGCTCCGGCATCACAAACGTCTCGCAGCAGATCGGCGGCGCGCTCGGGCTGGCCGTCCTCAGCACCGTTGCCACCAACCACACCAAGTCACTTCTGTCCTCCCACCACGCGGCTCACCACCTCGCTGATCAGCGGCTACCACCTCGCGTTCCTGGTCGCCGCCGGAGCGACGGTCGCCGCGATCCTGCTCGCGTTCTGGCTGCTCACCCCCGCAGCGCGCGGCCCGAGCTTCAGCTCGCAGCCGACAGCCCACCCCCGCCCTCGCCGATTTCGAATTGGAGCACCAAGCAGCATGACAACCATCATCTTCCGTCCTCGTCCCCTCGCCACCTCGACTCTCCCGACCGTCCCGTCGCCCGGCGACGCCGAGCGCAGGTTCGCCCGCAGGCGACGCCTTGTCCACCGCGGAGTCGTCGCGTCCTACCTGCACGACATCTCCGCACGCCACACCCCGACCGCGGCCGCCGCATAGGCGGACCCCAAACCCAAAACAACCACCTCACCAGTTTCCAGGAGGTTCTTCATCATGCGTGTATTCGTCACCGGCGCGTCCGGTTGGATCGGGTCGGCCGTCATCCCCGAGCTCCTCGGCCGAGGGACATGAGGTCGTCGGCCTGGCCCGCTCGGACGCCGCCGCCGACAAGGTCGCCGCGTCCGGCGCCGAGGTGCTGCGCGGCGACATCCAGGACATCGACGTCCTGCGGGCGGGCGCCGAGCAGGCCGACGGCGTCGTCCACCTCGCCTTCCGCCACGACGTCGCCTGGACCGGCCATTTCGACGAGGCCGCCGCGTCCGATCGCCGCGCAATTGAGCTGTTCGGCGAGGTGCTCGCCGGCAGCGACCGGCCGCTCGCAATCGCCTCGGGCGTCGCCGGCCTAAAGCCGGGCGGGATCGCCACCGAGCGAGACTACCCCAATGATGAAGTGAGCCCGCGCGTCGCCTCCGAGCAGGCTGCGCTCGCGCTCGCTGAGCGCGGCGTGCGCTCGATGAGCGTGCGGTTCGCGCCGACCGTCCACGGAGCGGGCGACAACGGGTTCATCGCCCGGATCATCGACGCCGACCGCACCCACGGCGCCGCTGGCTACGTCGGAGAGGGCGAGAACCGCTGGCCCGCGGTCCACCGCAGTGACGCTGCCCGGCTTGTGCGTCTCGGGATCGAGCACGCGCCCGCGGGCTCGGTCCTGCACGCCGTCGCCGAGGAGGGCGTCGCGATGCGCGATATCGCTGATGCGATCGGCCGCCGCTTCGAGTTGCCGGCGACCGCGATCTCGCCCGAGCAGGCCGACGCTCGCTTCGGCTTCATCGGCCAGTTCGTCGGTCTCGACATGCCCGCCTCGAGCGCGATCACGCGCGAGCTGCTCGAGTGGGAGCCCGCCGGCCCCACCCTCGTCGAGGACATCGATGGCCGGCGCCTACTCCAACGGCTCGCGCAGCTGAGGCCCAGACGCGGATAAAACGGAGGCACGTCTGTCGAGGCCGCGCGCGCCGCCCTCGATCCGGACCGCTGGGAGCTCGTCGGCGCCGATGACCGTCCCTTGGCTGGTCGCGAATCAGCTGGGGGATCTCGGTACGATCGTTCGAGGGTGCGGACTGGACGCCACACGGCGATGATGCTGCGGCGTATGGCCTTGATCGCGGTGGCCGTGGGGGTGGTTTGTGTCGTCGCAGGGTGCGCGGCCGGCGCCCGCGGTTTCAGCGCAGCGAGGCACGTCTCGGGCGCGACGGCAGGAGTGAGAGCACAACGTCCCCAGGCCGCATCGCTGCCCTCGGAGGTGGTGCGCCACTACGAGTACGTGTTCCCGGATCGGGCGATGTATGTGTATGACATCGACCACGGCCATCGTCTTGTGCAGCGGGTTCGGCTACCAGGAGTCAAGGGCGTTCGCGGGGTCGCGGCGAGCCCGCGAACGCACATGCTGTACATCAGCTATGGCGCGTTCGGCGGCCCGGGCACCACCGGCCGGCTGCTGGCGTACAACCTCCTTACGGGTTCGGTGGTGTACAACCGGTCCTACTCCCGGGGCATCGACAGCATGGCCATAGATCCATCCGGGGCTCGGATCTATATGCCCGATGGTGAAGGATCACGCGACGGTGTCTGGAGTGTGATCGCGGCGCGGTCAGGGAACGTGATCGGATCGATCGACGGAGGCACCTCGCCTCACGAGACGATCGTCGGGCTGAGTGGAAAGCGTGTGTATCTCGGGGGTCGGAACTGGCCCTATCTGGAGGTGGCGAGCACCGCGACAGATCGGGTAATCAAGCGCATTGGACCGCTCAAATCGGGAGTCAGGCCACTCACGATAAACGGGCGTGAGTCGATCGCCTACACGACGGCAACTGGCCTGCTGGGCTTCCAGGTCAGCAGCATCAGAACCGGCCGTGTCCTGTTCACGATCGGATTCGGTTCCCGGTTCCCGCTGCCCTCGCCAACCTTCTCCTTCTCGGCACCTAGCCACGGGATCTCCCTCACCCCAAACGAACGGCAGCTATGGGTGCTCGATGCCCCGAACGGCTATGTGCACGTCTTTGACGTAAGCCGAGTGCCGGTGCAGCGGCCGAGGCAAATCGCCGCCATCAGGCTTGCTCACTCATTGACCGGGGATGGCTGGATTCAGGTCAGTCGTAGCGGATGCTTTGTATATGTAGGTGATTCTGGAGACGTACTGAGCGCCCAGAGCTTTAGGCCGGTCGCTTACCTGCCCGCGCTCAAAAGCACCAAGGAGTCACTCGAGATCGACTGGCGCAACGGACTGCCGGTGGCGACGAGCACGCGCACGGGGCTTGGGTACGTGACGCGAGGCCATGACCCCCCGCCTCCGACCTGCAAGTGAACCTGGAGTGGGAACAAGTAAACCAATAGGAGGAGACGGCATGGCCAAAGTCAGCGTTCGCTATATCGTCGACGACGTCGATGCCGCGATCGACTTCTACTGCCGCCAGCTCGGCTTCGAGGAGGTCATGCACCCAGCCCCGAGCTTCGCGATGCTCACAAACGGCGACCTGCGACTCGTACTGACCGCGCCCGGCGGTGGTCCGGGCGGGGGCCAAGCCATGCCCGACGGAACAGTCCCCGAGCCTGGCGGCTGGAACCGCTTCCAGCTCGTGGTCGACGACATCGAGTCGACCGTTACGAAATTGCGGGAGCACGGCGCCCGCTTCAGGAACGAGATCGTGACCGGCGTGGGCGGCAAGCAAATCCTCGTCGAAGACCCGGCGGGCAATCCAGTCGAACTGTTCGAGCCGACCATAGCCGAGGCGAAGCTCTGAGAGAGCCCTGACCGGCATCTCGCCACTACCGCGCCCTCTCCCTCGACTTCGGCGAGCGGAAGAGCACGATTCTGAAACTTGGCTGCGCGTGATCAACGTGCCGAGGCTTCTGGGCGACTGGTACCTTGGCGGCTGGGTGCGGCGCGCGTTCGCGGTCATCGGATTGAGCATCGCAATCGGGCCTGCTGCTTACAGGCGGTCATGTGGCCTCTGCGGCGGGTCCGAAGTGGTCAGGGACGCGTACGCTGGTCGGCTCGAGTGCGCATACATTTTCGCCTCAGCTGGCCGTGAACCACGCCGGCCATGCGCTGGCCGCTTGGTTCGGCGGCCCTCCGCCACCAGTCACCGCCGGTGGTCGACGAGCTGAAGGCGCCCGGACCTGGACGGGAAATCAGATCGTCGTCGCATTCGGGTCGGTTACTCACGGTCTTGGCACGCCAGTGGTCGTAGCAAGCAACGGAACCGACGTCCAGAACCAGGTCATGGTGGGGCTGTCAGGGTCCGGAGCTGCGTATGTCGCGTGGCTCAGGGCTGACGGGAAGGGTGCGATGATCGTGACTGGGCATGCCGGACATCTCGATCGGCCGAAGCTGCTCGACCTGCCTCGCGGTGCGCAGCTAACAGCGCTTGCTTCCGGTCTCAACGGGCCCGTCGATGCCGTTTGGCTCCGCGCGAACGGGCATGGCTACCCGTCCTTCTGCAGCCCGCTAAGACCTAACGGGACGGTCGACCACAGCTTTGCGATCCGGCATCCCGACCAGCCGAACCCGTGCCACCTGCCACACACCGACGGGATGGACGGGAGCGTCCCGCCGGATCGCGGCCAGCCCGGTGGTTACCAGCGCGCCTCCTACTCGGTCATCTCCAGAACCGACGGAGCCGGCCGGTCGTTGGCGATATGGGACGACTGGCCCAATCAGGGCCCGGCATATACCTACGGCCTCTTCTACGCCGTCGGCCAAACCTAGGGCCTTCCGAGTTGATCGACGAGGCGCAGTCGCTGGGACGAACGGGAGGGGCTTCTCGACCGTCCAGCTCCGCGTGTCGGCCGTCGCTACCCCACCTCGAAGGGTGGGTATTGCGTGGTCATCATCGAGATGTACACGAGCGACCGGGCCTGCGTCCGGAGCGCGCCGACCACGAAGTCATACATCCCACGCGGGTACTCGCCGGTGAAGATGATCGCGAAGCCGGCGACCAGCGCCACGAGCTCGGCGGCGTAGAGGAGGATCCCGGCGAAGATATATGCGGGGATCGCCAGGATCGGCTGGAGCGCCGCAGCACGCGGCATCCGCTCGCCTGGGAATGGCGGCGGTTCGAAGTGCGCGGGATAGGCGGAGATCTCATCCATCGAGAACGGCGGGTACTCCTCGGCCATGAAGAAGATGTACGCGTTCACGCGCGTTGCCCAGCGACCGACGCCCACGAGAAAGTCGTAGGCGTTGCGCGGGTAGCGCTCGGTGATGAGCACCGAGAACCAGGCGTAGATCCACATGAAGTACGCCGCGATGCCAACCAGTCCGAGGACGAAGACCTGGGGGATCGCCAAGATCCACTTGACGAACGTCAGCTTGCTCGGCTGGGTCGGGTACTCGAACTCGAGGCGCATCGGGAACCCGGCTGCGGCTGCGGGCGACAGGGTGTCCGTGGGAGGCGACGCCGTAGGTGGCGGCGGCGCGGCAACGTCGAGCTGGGAATGCGTAGGGGTCCCTTCCATCTCGATTCCTCCTTCAGCTTCAGTCGATGGGCTCGGGCAGTGCGACGCTAACGCGCGCCGGAGGCCCGTAGGTGCTCACTCGACCGTCCATGAGTGAGCACGGATTCGGAAGCAAGCTCCAAGTAAGGTGTGCACGGAGTCCCGGTGTATTTCGGGGCTAGATGCCGTACTGGACTTCACCGGAGGTACCCTACGGCGCTCCCTGCCGCTTGTCAGTACCGTCTCAGTCTCGGGCTAGTCTCAACTGCTCCTGTCACGCGAAGCACTCGTCTGTCGGACGCCGCGCAAGGCGGGTGTTCCTGGGCAAGAGCAGAAGTCTCCCGGGGCCCGGGCTGCGAGGTCTCACATCTCGTCGTTCGTAGGGGTCCTCGGAGGTCCGGCCGGTGGTGATCTTGTGGGCGATTCCGGGAATACAGATTCGATGAGCACGGCGCGATGAGCACCAAGACTGCGGCAACCGCACCGCCGGCGCTACGCCAGCTCGTTGAGCGCTACGACCCCGATGTTTTCGAGCTCGGGCGGCGTCATGCGCGGATCCGCCTCGACGGTGCGGACTCGCCGGTCGACGTGCTGCTCGACGGCAAGACCGCGAAGCTGGTTCCGGCCGATCGCGACGAGCGCCCGGACGCCACGCTGCGCTCCGATCCCGACACCTGGCAGAGCATCGCGCAGGATCTTCGCGGCGGGATGGAGGCGTTTCGCCGCGGGCGCCTGCAGGTCCGCCACGACCTCCATCTCGGGATCGGGTTTCTGGCCGCCACCGCGGACGCGCAGGAGGGAGGCCTCAGGCTGCGCACGATCCGCACCGCGGAAGGCAGGATCGCGATCTCAGAGGCCGGCACTGGACCTGCGGTGGTGATGATCCACGGCCTCGGCGCCACCAAGGTGTCGTTCCTACCGACGCTGGCCGCGCTCGCGCCCCATCACCGGGCCATCGCGGTCGACCTGCCCGGGTTTGGCGACTCCGAGAAGCCGATCCTGGTGCCCTACGACGCGGCTTACTTTGCCAGGACGATGACCGCGCTGCTCGATGCGCTTGAGCTCGGCCGCGCCGACTTTGTCGGCAACAGCATGGGCGGCCGGGTCGCTATCGAGGTTGGGCTGCGCGCGCCCGAGCGCGTGTCGCGCATCGCACTGCTGGCGCCGTCCTTGGCGTGGCTGCGCGAACGGCCTTGGGCGCCCTACCTGCGCTGGGTGGCCCCGCAGCTGGGGCTGATCCAGCCAGCCCCGCGAGTGATCGTAGAGGGGATCGTTCGTAGGCTGATCCCCGGAGCCGACGAGGAATGGACCGCGGCCGGGATCGACGAGTTCCTGCGCTCCTACCTCACCCCGCGGGGGCGGGCCGCGTTCTACGCCGCGGCCCGGAGCATCTACCTCGAGAAGTCGCATGGACCGGACGGGTTCTGGACGCGCCTGCCGGAATTGACCCCACCGAGCCTGTTCGTCTGGGGTCGCAAAGACCCGATCGTCCCGATCAGCTTCGCCCGACATGTCCGCGAGGCGCTACCGACTGCCCAACATCTCGAGCTCGACTGCGGACACGTGCCCCAGCTCGAGCGCCCGAAACAGGCTCACGAGGCGTTGTTGGGCTTCTTCGCGGCCGGAAGAAAGCAGTCATAGGAACAGCTGGGAACTTTCGAGCCCAGCCGGAACCTTTATGAGGGCCAGCCGTGCCTGAGGCTCGATCGAAACGCACGGCTCCGGGCTCATCGATCACGGTCGATAATCCAGGCTGATCGATCTCAAGGGGTGAGCATTCATGCGAACGACGGATCTCAGCCGACTTCTACCGCGCATGGCTGTAGTGCTGTTACTCACGGTGTGCGTCGGCCTGCTGAATCCCATCGTCGGTGTGGCTAGGAGCACGCAGGCTGCATCACCGTGGCAGTCAGTGACCTTTCCAGGTCAGCTTCATCCGGGCGCGATGCTGCTGCTCACGAATGGATCGGTGATGGTCCAGGACCAAGGACCGACTAATGGCGGGGCTCCGGGGTGGTGGTTGCTCACGCCGAGCGCCACAAACAGCTACGCACATGGGACTTGGCGTCGAATCGCGTCGTTGCCCGAGGGGTATGGTCCAATAAGTTTTGCGTCCGCGGTACTCCCCGATGGTCGCGTGATCATCGAGGGTGGCGAGGACAACCTCGGCACTTCCGGCGCGTTGACCAACCGCGGCGCGATCTACCAGCCGCTCACCAACACATGGACCTCTGTTGCAGCTCCAGTCGGGCCCGAGTGGAACACAATCGGAGACGCTCCCGCAACGGTCCTGGCGAACGGCACGTTCATGTTGGGAGGATCCGGGAACTACACGAATCGCACTCAAGCGTTGCTGAATCCGAAGACGCTGACGTGGACGATCACCGGGACCGGCAAGCTTGGCGACAACGAGGAGACCGCGTTCGCACTGCTGCCGAGCTCTGACGTGCTGTCGGTCGCCCTCAAGCCCCAGCCGAATTATGCCGAGCTCTATCACCCGTCAACTGGTCGCTGGACACCAGCTGGCACCATCCCGGTCCCCGTCGTCGACGCCTCCGGTACTGAGAGCGGCGCAGAGGTACTGCGTCCCGATGGCACGCTGCTCATGCTCGGCGATACCGGCGAAAATGCCGTCTACCATTTTGCAACCAACACTTGGTCGACGGCCCCGAGCTTTCCCGAGGTTGACGGTCAGCAGCCCCACTGCGCCGACGCACCAGCCGCGGTGCTGCCTGACGGCGACGTCCTGATCGACGCGAGCCCAGGCATATATAAGCCTCCATCGCACTTCTTCATCTTCAATGGGCACTCGCTAACGCGCGTTGAGGACGCGCCCCACGCTGCGTCCCTGGAATCCAACTTTGGATACATGCTGGTGCTTCCAACCGGGCAGGTTTTGTTCAACGACCGGATCGGCCACATGGAGCTCTACACGGCGGGCGGCAACTCGAAGAAGAGTTGGCGACCGGTGATCCGCAAAGTTCCAGTCAAGCTCGCTCGGGGCCACACCTACGCGATAGCCGGATCACAACTCAACGGTCTTACCCAAGGCGCCTATTACGGCGACGACTACCAGAGCGCGACCAACTACCCTCTCGTCCGTATCACGTACGCGCGCACTGGCCGCGGCTTCTATGCCCGCACGTTCGCCATGTCCTCGATGGCCGTAACGCCGAAGCTGGCTTCCCGCGCGAAGTTCCAACTTCCGTCAAACGTCCGGCCCGGCAAAGCATTCCTCAGCGTCATCGCAAACGGCATATCCTCGAGCCCCGTCGCGGTCACCCTCCGCTGATCGCGTCCGAAGAGTGACGTCGGCTTGCTACGGCGGAATGTGACTCAACGGTGAGTGCGGCGAACGCGCCACTTCAACGCGGGGAGAAGACAAATCGAGAGTGCCACTCCGCCTGCGACACCCGCTCGAAGCGCTTTCCGCGACACCTCCGGATCAGACCACAGCCCGCGAAGGCCCGCGATGGAGACTGGAAGCAGCGTTGCCAAGGCAGTGACGCTTCCAGGGTCGTAGCGACGGTGGCGGATCGCCCACGAGAGGTGCAGGCCCGCGTTGCCCAGGTGGCTGACGTACAAAGTGGCCGCTGGTGCGGCGCCAGAAGGCCCTGCAATTGCGGCGATACTGAAGCCCCAACCAAGGACGACGTTGATCAGAAAGCCGATACGACGGTCAATCGGGAACTCATCTTGGTCGGAACCGATCACCGTGCGGTTGATCCAGGGTAGAAACGCTCCCGGCCAGACCCATTCCTCGGTCTGATGCCAGAGCAGGGCAGCCAGGGGACGGACTGTCGGGCGCCGCGCAGCAACAGCACTCACGGGAATCAGCGCGCCGGCACCGACGAGCGGCCAGCGGCCATGCGTCTCCAATTCCATGAGCCGATCCTATGACCGTCTCATAAGCGGCGCGGCCTGGCGCTTGGTCACTGGGGGCCCTCGCCCGACACCGCTGCGAGGAAGGCATCGGCCTCACGGGGGTTCCGGAGGACCCGAACATGTGCCCGCGGTGCGTGTCTCGCGCTCATCGACATGACTGTCGGCAGACTTCGTCGCCGATACGCGAACAGCCAGCGCCAATAGTCGAGGCGCTCACGCGACCGTCGGATTGACCGCCAGGCGCAGAGCAGCAGTGAGAAGTCAAGAACGATCACGGTGTCGGCGGCGTCGAGGCGGGGTTGCAACGTGTCGTGGGCCCCGAGGTCGCCCTCGATGATCCATCTGCGAGACGCGGCCAGCTGACGCTGGAGCTCGACCCATTGCTCCCGTGGCATTGGGACAAGACCGGGCTGCCAGAACTGCTGGTCGAGCTCGATCACGGGGAGACCAGTAACCGAGCCAAGCCGGCGAGCAAACGTCGACTTGCCCGCCGCTCCTCGACCCAGAACGATGATGCGCTCCACCTCAACGATGCTGCCAGTTACGGCACCGCACCCGCCGCCGAAGTCCAGCGGTCACGCGAGCCGAGCTCTTAGCGCTTCCTGCCCGTGCGTTTTGGAATCGGCCGGCCCCAGATATCAGTGAGAGGCTGACCGCTTAGACGACTCCGTCTCCGTTGGCCCGTATCGGTCGACTCTACATTCGGCACTGGCTTTGGATCTTGCTCGGCCTCCGGCGCCTGACGCTCCGGCGCCTCGAGCCATCGCAGGTCAATCAGGCGCACATGTCCGCAGCTCCCGCAGCTGGGGGCAAGCGCCTCAAAGCCGGGGATCCTCACGTGAGTTTCGTAGGAAGTGGCGCCAGCCACTCGGACCGGAAGGCCGATGACGTCATCGAGGCCGCGCCAATCCTCTGCTCCGCAAACCGGGCACTCAGCGGACACGCCCTTGCCCTGAAGCAAATCGCGGAACTCCTCCGGCGACATCCCTCCACCATAGTCGTGAAGCTCGCCTCGTGCCCGATCAGTCTGGCGACCCTCACGCCAGCCGAAGGTCACGCACAGCGCAGCTATACGCCGCGGCCTGCAGAACCCTGCTTGGATCGTTGAGTGAGACCTGCGAAACCTGGGAGGTGGCATGGACATAAAGTTCCTCTCGACCGTGGCGGTGATCGCACCCGATCCGCCCACAAGTCGAAAGCTGTACGTCGACGCGCTGGGGCTGCCGCTCGAGAGCCGCGGCGGTGACTACCACCACAGCGAGCAGATCGACGGCTGCAAGTCCTTCGGCATCTGGCCCCTGTCTCAGGCCGCCGAGGCGTGCTTCGGAAGTGACCAGTGGCCAGAAGAGCGGCCGGTGCCGCAGGTCAGCATCGAGTTCGACGTCGCGGAAGCCGCGGCGGTGGGTCCGGCGGCACGGGAGCTCGAGCAAGCCGGCTACGACCTGCTGCATCCACCGCGCGAGGAGCCGTGGGGTCAGACAGTGGCCAGGCTGCAGTCACCTGAGGGCGCGATCGTCGGCATCTCCTATGCCCCTGTTTTGCACTAGCACGACTGACTACCCGAGCGGAAGCCTTGACGAGGCTCGGTGCCAGAAGGCTAGAATTTCGACGCTGTGGATTGGGTGGTCTCGGTTTGTAGGCGGGCAATATGCGTCGTGGGCGCAACAATGGTCGCGAGCCTTGCGCTGGCGCCGGCAGACGGCGCCGCGGGCAGCGGCTCGTCGCTCAAGATCATCGCGATCAAGAACCTTCGCCAGCCCGGTTCCAACGTGGAGTTCTCGATCCATGCGACGTTCCCCGCCAACTTCATCGTCTACTTCGACTACGGCGTCACCAAGCCCACCAAGAGGTGTCCGAAGAACTACCGCGAGACCGATGGGATCTGGCACGGGACTATGGGAGGCACGATCCTGTCGGCTGGCGGGGAGAGTCAGTTCACCGGCCGCGTTGCTGGCGTGGGCCTGCCGAAGGGCAAGTACCGGCTGTGCGGCTACCTGGCCGACAACAACTCGGCAGCCGCCAATCCTCCTCTTGCGCGGGCGACGAAGACGTTCAAGGTCACGAAGGTTTAGATAGCTGCCCGGGCCGTCCGGTCAACGCCCCCAGCTCCATGTCGGCTGCCTCGCCCGTTGGCGAGCTCGACGCATCGAATGTGTCTGTGTGGCCGTCGACGAACCCAATCCCGGGTGCTAGGCGGACAGAAACGGATCGTGGCTCACACCCTCCGCAAGCCCACCGCCAGCCCGGCCGGAGGGGTCAACCGGAAGTATGGGCCCCGGGCGTCAATGGCGCCGGTGGGCAGATCGCGACACCGCGGCTCCGGACGGCATACCGTAATTCGATCCCACGGCTTCGAGGTCATTCCAGGGAATGTCGGGGAGGTGGATCATGTCGCCCGGGAACAATTGGTCGTAGGGATTAGGTCCCCCATTCGCCTGGTATGGACGAGGGTCCTCGGCGTCGATCGAGACCAGGCCTGATGTGTCAGTAACGATCAGCCCGTACTGCTGCATTGCGCGCGCGAGGATGAGCTCGCCGGGGGATAGGTTCAGCGTCGAGAGGTCGAGGCTCGGGTCGAGGCGAAATCGCTCACCCTCCGCCGGGTCGTATGGCGTGAGGTCGACACCGTCGGTGCGGTTCGCCGGCCAGGAGATTTCATGCGCGGCGGGATTCGGGACCGCAAGCGTCAAGGCATGGTTGATGTGGCCGGCGAGGAGCTCGCTTATCCGGATTTCAGACGCTAGGAACGACAGCCCCGAGGCGCTGACGCCATAGGGAAACGGGAATATGCCGAGATTCTGAGAGACATCGTCGATTCGGCCGCCCCAGCAAACCGACCACCTCCCGGTGTTCGGGTCATACACGGTCCGCCAGAACTCCCATTCAGTGTCGGTTCCGGGCTGCCAGATGATGATGTTTCCATCTGTGCCCACCGATGGAGACGCATTGGCCGGGATCGGAACATTCCGGACCGCTGCGGACATGCCAGGAAGCGGGTTGCTTCCCTGGCACGATGCATCCCAAATCAGATTGGTAGTCGGTTGGGTCGTGGGGACCGTGAAAATGGGCGCGGAATACGAGGTGGTGTTGAGCGCCGCGTGTCCCCAGCCGTTCTTGATCTGGGCCACAAGGTTTGCGACGATCTGCGACGAGTGAGGATCCAGTGGCGCGTTGCTGGGAAGCGGCGTCAGCCACGGGCTGTTCGCCGCAAATGGCACCACCTGCGAACTGTCCGCCACGTAGAACAGCTGCTGGGCTTGGGGTGCAGGTCCATAGCCGTTCCCGCCAGCCTGGTTGGCAAGCAGGCGGCACCCACCGCGCCCGGTAAAGGTGACCGTCGTGCCGGCAATCGAGCACACTGAGCCGGAATCGGAGCCGATCGAGAACGCGACAGGCTCCCCGGACCCTCCTCCCGAGGCGGCCACCGTATAGCTGCCGCCAACTGCCGCGTCACTCGGGGCAATCGAACTGAACGTAATCACCTGAGGCTTCATCAGCTGGACGCCGGCCACACCGCTAGCCGAACTCCATGTGCGCCAGACGGCCGTCGCGGTGTATCGATGCCAACCGGTGGTCACGCCGGTGTCCGTGCATCTGGTGACGCGCAAAGGCGAACTTAGGCTCGGACAGTTGCCGGCGGCAGGCAGCCCGTCCCGTGAGACGGCGTATCTCACCGCGGTGAGCCCGACGGGTGCGGCGACTGCACGCCATCGAAGTGAGACCGCGTTGTCGCCGGGCGACGCGGATGAGATCTCAGGTGCACCCAGCGTTGCCACATCGATGCTTTGGGCCCTATGCACGATCGACCTCGACGCAGACCCGTTGACCGTGATGTCCAGCCTGGCGCCCTGACACGCGTTCTGATTGCCGCCGATCTCCCGCATCGCGACCGAGACAACGCCGGAGGCAGAAGCCGGTGCGCCGAGAACCCGAACCGCCCGAACGTTGTTCCTGATCGTGAACCACGACGCGCGGCATCCGTGGACGGGAACGCCAGACTCAACCACGTTCCCGTCAGCCGAAGCGAGCGTCGCCGAAGTGCGCTCGAGACGGCGAGCGCGGGCGCTGACGTCCTTGATCGCATATAGAAACCTCACCGGGCCGCCGCCAGGGACGAGCCGCCCGCCGGTCGTCCTTAACGCGATGGCAGGCCGCCGCGTCGAGCGACCGACGTCACGCTGTTTCGATGAAGTCGTGCCCGCCCCCAGATAGGCCACCGCCGCTCCGGAAAGAATGAGTGTCCCGAGCAGCACGAAGACGGTCAGCGCGACGCGACCGGCCCCAATCGAGGGTCGCGACGAGTCCTCCGTGTATTCGGTTACCACCGTCGGATCCGACGGCATCGACGTCAGCTCCCCGTTGTTCTCGTCCGTTGAGAGCAACTGCAAGCACAACTCTAATCCGAAACGAGCTCCCACGGCAAGGCCGCGGCTCACTCAGGTACGCGGGCCAGCTGCGTGCGGTAGGGAACAGTCGGTGGACCAGGAGAGCGTTAGGGTCATCCAGCAGCGCCCGCGCGGCCACTGGCGCCGCCGAAGCTGGACCTCCGGCGGGCCCGAACATCCGCGCGGCGGCCCACGCCCCATCCATCACCAGCAGATCGGCCCGTCGCGCGTAGAGTTGTGGCTTCGTTGTGGTGGTCGAGACAATCGATATCGCTCGTGCGCCGGAGGAGGTGTGGTCCTTCGTTGTGGATCACGGGAACGACCCACGATGGTGCAGGAAGGTCAAATCGGTAGAGGCGGCCGAACCACAGCGGTGGACTGTGGTGCACAAGCCTGTTCCTCTGCGGCCACCGATGACGTTGACCGTCGAACAGCTCGACCTCGAACCGCCACGTCGATTGAAGCTTCGGGAGACCGACGAAGTCTCCGCGTTCGACGTCGAGTACCAGTTAGAGGCGACCGCGCAGGGAACGCGCTTTACACAAGTAAGCGAATTCCAGTGGAAGTCGCTGCCTCGGTTCCTTCACAAGACGTTCGCTCGCGGTGTCCGCCGTGACATCCGCCACCAATTGAGAGCGCTGCGGCGCGTGCTCGAGGTCGAGTAGGCGCGGCACGAAGCAGGCCCGGTTGGACAGATGAGCATTCAGCTGACTTTGATCGTGCAGGTATCGGAGTCCGAGGGCTGACGCTCGTCCCCGCGTTCGACGCCCGCGAAGTGCGCGTCGGCGGAGTAGGTCCCGGGGCTGGGTGGAATGTACGAATCGCGGTAGGCACCCTTCGCATAGTGCGAACGTTGTGTGCCACAGGCGCCGGACCCGACGGTGGCGTGTAATCAAGCGTCACCGGGCTGTCCTGGACCGGTGGGGTGAGAGCGCCGGCGACCGTCAACGGAGTGCCCGCCTGCCCGGTCGGCGGGCACCTGAGGATCAAGATCGACGGCGAGAAGAAGCGACAATTCAGCCGGGCGCTTGGAACCGAAGGCAGCGGCACGGTACTCAGGTCGGCCAGCGGAACCCCCGCCACGTTCCACTGAGCGGTGTACACCCCGGCAGTTCCAATAAGACAGTCAAAGAACGCGCTCTTTGAGGTTGACGGACCGGCCGTATGGCACTGCGATTGGTCGCTCGAGGTTACGAAACAAACCTCCTCAGGTGCGGGACTCAATAGGTGTCGGGCGCAGCGGGGGGGATGAGTAGGTTCCGCCAGGCACAGTTCATAGTTGGCTCCGGCCTTTCGTGTCGGGTCGTTGTAATTGAGAATGCCCATGGCGTCAGCTGTTCGGCCTGAGGATGTGGTCTCCAGGAACGCGCAATAGCTCTCGACATTGGGCCGGAAGTTCTTTGTGCAGAACGCGGACAAGGCCTGCCCCCGCTCGAGGACCGTGGGTCGCCGACCCGCCACAATCTCGACGCCACCTGACTGATCGACGACCGTCGTCGCGTCCCGGGCACGGTTGCCAGCAGCGATTGTGGCCCCGGGGCAGGTGTCTGTCAGGCTGAACTTCGCCACGCCGGACTGCGCCCGGGCGTAACCGTTGCTGCCGATGACCACGAAGTCTGGAGTGGCGACGATCTGGAGCTGGCGGTGAACATGGGGGTGATGCCGCGCAACCGAAGCACTGGTGCACAAGCTCCCCTCAAGCTTGATCTCGGTGGCAGCGCTTCCCGTGCTTTGAAGGGCCTGAAAGATGCCCTTGGTGAACAGGCCCGAATAACTCCGCCCGTTCCCTTGGTCTGCAGTTAGTCGCGCGGTCCCGTGGGTGACGTCGAATGTCGATCCGACCGGGACTCTCCGCGCGTGGGTGAGCAGGGCGGCCCGCCCGCCGGGGACCGTAACCAGCACGTTGCCGCCGATGCGCGCCGCCACGAACGATCTTCCGAATTTGGGGCCAATCGCCGCCGCACCCCACGGAGGAGTCCAGACGTACAGCATGCCCACCAGCACTACAACACAGCCACCGATCGCAAACCGTCTACTCGCCGCGCCCACGAACTCTCTCCTGTGGCGAGCATAGAGGCACCGCCACACTTGGACAACGGGCGTGACGTTCTAACGCCGTCGACCGGACGCCTGCTGGCGTAGATCTCGTTGTCCGTTCGCTACGTGCTCGGCTGGTGGCGCCGGGCATACGATGCGTGCGTGGTAGAGGTTGTCACGCGGTATGCGCGCAGCGCTGGGCTGCAGATCGCCTACCAGGTTCTCGGCGAAGGGCCTCCAGACGTCCTGGTTGTGCCGAGGTGGTTCTCGAACGTTGAGCTCGATTGGGATCTCCCACCCACGGCGCGCTTTCTCACGCGGCTGGCCTCGTTTGCGAGACTCGTCCAGTTCGATCGACGTGGGGCGGGGATGTCCGGCGGGATCGCTGGGGCCACCGCGTTGGAGGAGCAGATCGATGATGTTCGTGCGGTGCTGGAGGCGGTGGGCTCAGAGGGGCCAGCGTTGATCTCGATTGCCGAGGGATGCGCCCTGGCGGTGCTGTTTGCGGCCTCGCATCCAGACCTCGTTAGCGGACTGGTGCTGATCACGCCGACTCCGCGAGTGGTCTGCGGAGAGGGCTACGAGTGGGCCCAGACTGTCGAGGAACGCGCGGCGATGGTCCAAGCGGTGATCGAGCACTGGGGCAGCAGTTCGCCGGACCAGCCGTGGGGCGGGTTTGCCGGAGAGAACGAGGAGCGACGCCGTCTGCTCGCGCGCCACCGGCGTCTGTCGATGACTCCGGATGCCGCCGCGGCATCGCTGGCCATGGTCGGCGAGCTTGATGTCCGCGAAGCGCTTTCCAGCGTGCAGTGTCCAACGCTGGTGCTGCACGGAGCTAACGACGCGTTCGTTGACAAGCGCCACTCGCGCTACGCCGCGGCTCACATCCCAGACGCGCGGTATGTCGAGGTCGCAGCACGCGGGCAGACCATAGATGAGATCGAGCAGTTCCTGACAGGTGCTAGACGACGACCGGTGGTCAGTGATCGCGTGCTGGCAACCGTGCTCTTCACGGACATCGTCGGTTCGACCGATCGCGCCGCCGAGCTAGGAGACAGCGGCTGGCGCGCGCTGCTCGAACGCCACGACGCACTCGTACGTGAGCAGGTCGAGCGCTACCGGGGGCGGTTCGTCAAGTCGCTCGGTGACGGGATGCTCGCCACATTCGACGGCCCCAGCCGCGCCATCAGCGGCGCGATCGCCATTCGCGACAGCGTCCGCACACTCAACCTGGATATTCGCGCCGGCCTGCACACCGGCGAATGTGAACTCCTGGCGGATGACGACGTCGGCGGCTTGGCCGTTCACATCGGTGCGCGTATCAGCAGCCTTGCCGAACCAGGCGAGGTGCTGGTCAGCAGCACGGTCCGTGACCTCATCGTCGGCTCCGATCAGATCCTCGCCGAGCGAGGGGAGCACCAGCTCAAAGGCGTTCCCGGAGCGTGGCGGCTATTCGCCGTCCAGACATAGCGGAGTGTCGGCCGGGATTGCGCCTCGATGGCGAAATTCACCGCCGAGACGTGGAGACGAAGCTGATTCAGCTCGCCAGCGCTTTGGCGAGGCCAAATCGACGTTGTCGGCCGACATCGCCCCGCCACCGTACTTGGCGGCACATGCTCGCTCAAGGCTGGTGTCCCCTCGCGGGGTGCTCGTTCGTCGTCAGAGCGACAACGTAATTCGTTCCTTCGGAGGCCGACATGGATCAGCTCAGTCAACCCCGCATCGAGAGCCCCGCGCTGATGGTTCCCGGCGCCCTGCAGGCGTTGCAGAGACTCAGCGCTGCGGTAAAGCGCACCGGCCTGCCTGAGACAACGATCAAGCTCGTCGAGTTGCGCGCCAGCCAGATAAACGGCTGCTCGGTGTGCGTCGACATGCACTCTCGCGAGCTCAAGGCAGCCGGCGAACCGAACGAGCGGGTATTCACGCTTGCCGCGTGGCGCGAGGCTCCGTATTTCAACGATGCTGAGCGTGCAGCCCTTGCGCTGACCGAGGCGACCACACGGTTGGCCGACCGAGTGGACGCTGTCCCTGATGAGATCTGGGATGAGGCGGCCCGGCATTACGATCAGCCCCAACTTGCAGCGCTCGTGATCGCAATCGCCGCGATCAATGCTTGGAACCGTCTGAACGCTGCGACCCGCCAGATCACGGGCGACTGGGTGGAGCAATGGATCACGCCGAGTCATCAAAGCTCTGAGGCGGCGTGACGACGGTCAGCGCCGGCGCACAGGTATCACGCGGCGGAGCACACGAAGCCCCTCCGTACGTACATGGTCAGCCGGTGGTGCGAACCCGGCTCCTGGGTGATGACGGTGCGGTGGTAGGAGCCGTCGAGGATCCATGCGCCGGCCGGCAGCGGCAGGTAGTTGTCAAACGCGATGATGAGCTGCGGGCGCCGGTTGACCAGTTCGCGCCCGACGGTTGAGTCGGGCAGATACCAATGTGGGTCAGCGACCCCCCACGGGTGTTTTGCCTGTGTTGGTGCGTGCCTGGCGATCTCGGCGTCGGTGAGGCCGCTGGTGTCGATCACGCGCAGGCCCGGGTGCTCGAAGCCGAAGAGGCCGATTTCGGAATACGCAACCGTCTGACCGGGCTTCAGGCAATCGGCGAGGCCGACGGCGGCCCCCCACGTGTTGCTCAGCGGATAGTTGCCGGCCCGGATCAAGCTCTGGTCACTGAGGCCGCCGGCGAGGGCCCACGCGGGGGCGACGTAGCCAGCACCGACGGGGGCCACGAGCACGCCGAGGACCATCGCGACCGTGAGCGCGCGCCGTCTCGGGTGGACGGCGCTATTGCCTCCGGTTGGCGTAAGGAACGCTTCGACGCCTCCGAAGACGAGAACGGTCGCCGCCGGGATCGCCGGCGCCAGGAATCGGCCGCCGCTCATCCAGTCGCCACCGGCCCCCAGGACGAATAGCACCTCGGCGGCCACGACGCCCAGGGCATATGCAATCGCCGGACGCGTGCGACGGAAACGGCGGACAGCCACGATGACCAGCCAGATCTCGAGAACTAGGGTCACAACCCCCAGCCCCCAACCGCCCAGCGGCTCTGATTTGAGCACGTAGGCAAGTCCCTGAGCCACGCCCGCCTGCGGGGAGAGATGCTTGGCAAAGTACGTGTTCGGAAGAACCGCGCCGTAGTACGCGATGCGGAACGCCAGCAAAGCTGCGATCGCCACGGCAGGCCCGATCAGCCAGCGGAGCCGCCTCTGCCAGGAGGCATCGCGTTGGTGCGCCACGCTGACGACGCCCAGTGCGACGATGATGAACAGGGCATCGGGTCGCGACAGCGCGAGAGCAGCCGTCCAGCCCGCGGTTCCCCTCCAGTGGTCGACTGCGTCCTCACGCGCCAGCGAGGCCGTCGCGCCTGTTGCGAGGAAGGCGACCAGGCTCGTCTCCAGCCCGTTGCTGGCCGACAGCACGAAGTCCCAGGAACCAGCGACGGCCAAGACGGCAGCAAGCCGGGCCCAAGGTGGAAGCCCGATTCTCTGGCTGAGACGGGTGGTCTGCCACAACGCACCGACACCGAACAACATCGAAACGAGCTTCAGCTTGAAAAGCGCCACACCGCTAGGGGTCGCCAGCGCCGCCACGGCCACGAGCAAATGGAGCGGGCTCGTGTAGCCCTCAACGCGCTCCCCGAGGTTGAACACGAGCTGCCCGTGATGCAGCAAGTTCCACGCGTAGCGCAACGTGATCAAGGAGTCGTCTGGCGTGTTCGCAAACGTCAGCGATCCCAGCACCAGGAATAGGAACACCCCGGCGGCGAAGGTCAATGTCGCGCTGGACGCCACGCGGCGAGGCCCGGCGCGGATTGTCCGCATGCGAAGCGCATCGGACGCACGAAACGGTCCGGCAACCGGACCAAGGTCTAGGTTCGGGTTCGGTCGGCCCGCTTGCGCCTGGAAGCCGCTTGCTACTCCTGCCGATTGGCAGCTGCGCCGACGGCCGCCGATTTGCCTGCGCTCTCACCACGCGGTCGGATGACCTCAAAGCCCGCCCGGTCGAGCGTCTGGGGAATCGAGCGGACGGCGTCGCGGTCCTTGTCTCGCTCCATCTCGTCGAGCTCGGACCACGGTACGAGTAGGGGGTGAAGCTTCCGCTCGGGGTCCTTCTCACCCGAATGGAATTGCCAGCCGTCACGGATCAGGTCTGCCATCCATCGCTCGTGCTCTCCTCTGGCCAGCTCCTCCACCTCCTCGTCGCTGAAAGCGACCGGGGGACCATCGCCGCCCGCGAGCGCCGTTGGAGCGAGGCTGCAGCCCAGAGTCACCAGTACCGCGCCGATCCCGTCGGCAAAGCGGCGGTTTGAGTTCTTGAGCGACTCGGGCAGGTCCTCCCAGGGCACCATGGAGGCTCCTTCCGATACTCCGCGCGCGCGCTGCTCCCGTAGGTAGACCTCGTGGTTCGCCCGCGCCAGCAGCTCGTTGACCCCCCGCATCAGCAGCGTCGGAGTCAGCGCCGAGCTGAGTATCCCGAAGGGCTCAACGCTCCGCGCGAAGGCTCGACCTTTGGCACGCAGCACGTCTGCCATAGGGCCCTCGTCGTCATCGAGCGCGACCACGATCGGGATGGCCTCGGTGGCTGGCTGCGCATGTAGCCCGAGCGTCGCTTCGAGCGCCCTCGATTCATCCTCCAGCGCGACGTAGGCCCTGGTGACCCTGCATCGGCCGTCCGAGTCCAGGAGGACCTCGCCGCTCTGAAACCGTGCCGACTGGATCTCTGCCGGTCGCGCCTCCAGCAGGCATACCTCGGCGAGTCGGGGATGCCGGACAGTGAGCGCATCGACCAGCTCGGACGCTCCGGGACCCGCGACGACGACCGGCAGCCGTTCCTCCAGCGGGCGTACCTGTCGCCACTCGGCGGCAGTCAAGAGGATCAGGTTGGAGGCGACCGTGTTGTCTCCCACTACGCAGATCCCTGGCGCCGTCAGCGGCGTGCCATCGATGTCCTCGAATGGGGGGTGGCGGTCCAGGAGCAGGCGGGTACCAGTCGCGCGCGGGTTGAAGAACTCGAGCCGGAAGTCCCGTCGACCTCCTCCTCGTACCGTCTCGACCTTCATCGCTCTCAGCAGGTCGATATCGCGCAGGTGCACGAGGGCTGTGAGCAAGTTCGGCCGCTCGGCCTGGAGCTGCTTCTCCGCCACCATTGCCACGTCGATGTTGCGCGCATCGTTGCCGCAGGTAACGATCAGATGCCTGGCGTTCGTGATTTGCGCGCTCGCCAGCAACTCCGGGTCGGTCGCATCGCCCACCAGCACCGGGATGCCTCGCTCCCGGCAGGCGACGACGCCCTCGCTCGAACCATCGAGCTCGATCGCGACGACCCGGTAGCCGGCATCGTCCAGCTGGATCGCGAGGCGCGATCCGCTCGCGCCCAACCCTGCAACGGCCGCATGGCCCTCCCAGACCGCATCCTCGAGGCTTATCACCGTCCTCTGCTCCCGCGGCTCGGCGGCCGCAGCGACGCCGTCGATAGCGCCTCGCGCAGCCCGCGCCAGCTCGCCGGCCGAGAGGAACCGGTCCTCGGGGGCCTTGGCCATGGCGCGCCCTACCACCGAATCGAGCTCAGCAGGCAGCTGAGGTGCCAGCTCCCGCAATGAGGGAACGGCGTCGTTGACGTGGGCGAAGAGCGTCGCCACCTCGGTGTCGCGGACATAGGGCTGCTTTCCCGCCAGCAGCTCGAACAGGATGCAGCCGAGCGCGTAGATGTCGGCGCGCTCGCCGACGTCCTCGCCCTTCACCTGCTCTGGCGCCATGTAGCCCGGTGTTCCCACGATTGTGCCCCGGCGGGTCAGTCCCTCGCTGGCCGCCTCGGTCAGCGCTTTCGTCAAGCCGAAGTCCGTGAGGTAGGCGTGCTCGTCCTCGCCGCTTCCCGCGATCAGTACGTTCGCCGGTTTGACGTCACGGTGAACGAGGTCCTCGGCGTGAGCCGCGTCGAGCGCTCCCGCTACCTGCTCGATGATTTTGATTGCCCGGGGAACCGGCAGGGGTCCGTGCTCTCCCAGCACGCTGGCGAGATCGCTGCCCTTCACCAGCTCCATCGCCAGCACGAGCACGCCGCTCGCCTCCCGTGCGTCGTAGACGATCACCACGTTCGGATGCCGGATCCGCGCCGCCAGCTTCGCCTCCCGCTCGAAACGGAAGCGGAACTCCTGATCCTCGGCTAGCTCCTGGGCGAGCACCTTGAGCGCAACAGGGCGCTCGAGAGCGATCTGCTTGGCCCGCCACACAACGCCCATCCCGCCTCTGCCGAGCACATCCTCCAGGAGATACCCGGCGATCTCCGCTCCCGGGACGAGGCTTTTCACTGAGCCAAGGTTACTCTTGGACCTTCCGGCTCCAACCTCCGTGCAACAGCGAATTGAGCGCGGGAGCAATCGACGCGTTTGCTATCCCATGACTCAGTCATCCCGAGGAGAGACATGACCGCCACCGCGCACAACTATTCCGAACCCACAGTGGTTCGTCCGGATTCGTTCCCAATGCGGCTGTACGAGAAGGCAAAGCGTCTGGGGGTCTGGAACCCAGCGGATATCGACTTCTCGCAGGACTGCGCCGACTGGGAGGCCATGGACGGTGAGCGCCGGAAGGCGATCCTGCGACTGACCGCGCGGTTCCTGGCGGGCGAGGAGGCCGTGACGCTCGATCTGCTGCCGCTTGTCCTTGCCATCGCCAGGCAGGGGCGGCTTGAGGAGGAGATGTTTCTTACGACGTTCCTGTTTGAGGAGGCAAAGCACACCGACTTCTTCAGCCGCTGGGTCCGAGAGGTGGCCGGCTCGCCACGGCTGCCGCGCGCGCCGGAACCATCGATACAGCTCTTCGACGTCGAGCTGCCGAATGCGATGAACGCCTTGCTGGAAGACCAATCCCCGGCGACGATCGCCCGCGCGTCGGTCACCTACAACATGGTGATCGAGGGCGTCCTGGCGGAGACCGGTTATCAGAACTACCACCAGTCCCTGGCCGTGAATGGGCTGATGCCGGGACTGTGTGCCGGCCTGGTCAACATCAAGCGAGACGAGTCGAGACACATCGCGTACGGCGTGTACCTGCTCAGCCGGCTCGTCGCCGAAGACGAATCGGTCTGGGCGGTGATCGAAGAACGGATGCAGGAGCTGCGGCCGCTGACCGACGAGATCATCCGGTCCGGCTACGAGGCATATCCGGACGGGGTCAATCCGTTTGGACTGCGACTTGATGAGTTCAAGGACTACGCCGCCAACCAGTTCCGCAAGCGCTATGAACGGATCTCGAAAGCAAGGAAGAAGACCCTCGATGAGATCGAGGCGTCAAGCGAACCGGCGGAGGTGGAGGATCTCCTCACGGAGGTGTAGTTGCACGGCACGAGGCCGGCGAGGATAGGATCGCACCGGTGGATGACCTGACTCGCAGGCCCGTCCTGGAACTCGCCGCGGCGCTGCGGGCTCGCGAGGTCTCGTCGGTCGAATTGCTCGAGGCCTGCCTGTCAGAGGTGGACCGCCTCAACGACGACTTGAATGCGATCGTCTGGAGGGACGATGACGCGGCGCGAGCTGAGGCCAAGACCGCGGACGAGCGGCTGGCGGCGGGGGAGGAGGCACCCTTCCTGGGCGTGCCACTGCCGATCAAGGACCTCACCGAGGTGCAAGGCCAGCCTGTCACCTACGGCTCGCGAGGACGCCCGATGACCTTGTGGGAGGGGTCGAGCGAGAAGGTGGTGGACGCGTTCCGGAAGGCGGGATTCGTGCTGGCATGTCGAACCAACACGCCCGAGTTCGGGCACATCACCGCCACCGAGAACCTCCGATGGGGGATAACCCGCAATCCCTGGGACGTATCCCGGACGCCCGGGGGATCGAGTGGGGGCGCAGCCGCGGCAGCCTCGAGCGGGATGTTCCCAGCTGCGCACGCCAATGACGGCGGAGGCTCGATCAGGATCCCTGCTTCCTGCTGCGGGCTCGTGGGCCTGAAACCGAGCCGCGGTCGAGTTCCACGCCGTAACCAGAGCTGGCTTGGGGCGGTGGTCGAGGGGGCGGTCACGCGGACGGTTGCCGACAGCGCGGCAATCCTTGACGCGATCGCCGGGCCCGACATGTACGCCTGGTACAACGCCCCGGCGCCGCCCCGGCGCTTCTCCGAGGAGGTGGGGGCGGACAGCGGCAGCTTGAGAATCGGCTTGATGACCGGCGGTCCCGGGGGGATGCCGGTCGAGCCGGTGTGCAGCGAGGCTGCCAGTCGCGTTGGTGGCGCGCTGGAGCAGCTGGGCCATGTCGTGGAGCCGGCAGAAGTCGCCACGGTCTCCGAGGAGCTGATCGGTCCGTTCGTGGCGCTGATCGAGGCGTCGCTGGGCGAACAGCTCGGCGACGTCGACTTCGATCAGGCCGAACCTCATATCGCTGCGCAGGTCGCCAACGCAACGGCTCGTTCGGCACTCGAATACGCGCGGGCGGCCAAAGACATCGAGCTGCTCTCGCGTGAGCTGATGGCTCCGTGGGGTCGCGATTTTGATGTGCTCGTGACTCCCACCCTGGGGATCGCTCCGCCCCCGGCAGGACTGCTGATGGAGGTCTCCCACAGCGCGCCTGATGAGCCCGCCGAGGTCGTGGTTGCGATGGTGGCGTTCACGGCGTTCGCGAACGTGACCGGTCAGCCCGCAATCTCGCTGCCGATTCACGAGACCGACGATGGCGTACCCGTCGGGGCCCAGCTGGTCTGCAGACCCTTCGACGAGTCGACGATGCTGCGGCTCGCGGGCGCGCTGGAGCAGGCGCTGCCCTGGGCCGACCGCCAGCCGGCTATCGCCCAGCCGGCCGTCTGAGCTAGCCTTCGGCGGAGGCGGAGTTGCGCAGCTCGGCCAATCCGGCCTCCCGCGACTTCACCGGCTCATATCCCAGTTCTGCGCGGGCTTTGTCGATCCGGATGGTGCATTCCTGGGAGGAAACCCAGTAAGCAAAGCGCGTAAGCGGGGGGCGGCCGGGCAATGGGAGGGCTTTCCAGGCGGTCTCGCCAGTCGCCGCCAGCGCACCCGCGACCCAGCGCGGGACCGAACGGGTCGGGGGCTCCACGTCCTGCGTGCGGAGCAGCTCCGAGACGAACTCCCTGAACACGACCGGTTCGCCGTCGGTAACGAAATACGCGTGGCCTGCCCTTCCCCGGCTTGCCCCGAGCAACAACGCCTCCACGACGTTGTCGACGTGCGTCGTCGCCGTCAGGTTCTGGCCCCCGGCGACCCACGCGAACCGTCCTGAGCGCACCAGGTCCACCATCGCCGGGAGCAGGGTTGTGTCGCCCGTTCCCCAGACGAACCGAGGCCGCACCACGACGGCCTCGAACGATCCCTCGCGGCTTGCATCCAGCACCAGCCGCTCGGCCCGCGCCTTCGTCGAGCTGTACAGCGCTGGCGAGTCGGGCCGCAGCGACACCGTTTCATCCACATCCACGAGCGGTTGTCCGGCCATCAGCGCGGCCTCGGTACCAACGTGCACGAACCGTCGGACGCCGGCTTCCGCGCACGCATGGAGAGCGTTCTCGGTGCCGCGAACGTTGCCCTCCTCGAAGTCCTCGCGTTTCCCCCAATCGCCCAAGGTGGCCGCGGCGTGGAAAGCCCATTCACAGCCCGACGCGCCATCCCGCATGGCTTCGCGATCAGCCAAGTCTCCGGGCACCGGGGTTGCGCCCCTGGTGCTGATCTTTTCGGCGGCGGTATCCGACCGAGCCAGGGCGCTCACGTCGTGGCCCTCGGCTCGTAGGCGCTCGATCAGGCGGCCGCCGATGAACCCGGAGCCACCCGTGACGAACGCGCGGGTCATCGAAGTTGGCGGACGATCAATGTGCCGATGAGGATCATCAAAACGCCTGAGAGCGCCAAAGCGCCGCGCGAGTGCTCGGTGTCGCGCAGGACCCCGCCGGTGTCGCCTGTGGACATCACCGAACCCCTGGCGCCAGCCGACAGCAGGGAGCCAAAGGACCAAGCCGATCCGATCGAGAACGCGGACGCGAATGAACCGACGGACCCAATCGACAGCGCCGAGCCGACGGACCCGATCGAGAGCACCGAGCCTTTGGAGGCAATCGACAGAAGCGACGCGTCAGACCAATTAGACAGACCCTCCACCGGCGGCGAGCCTACACCGGCGAGCACGACCGCACATGGGTGACAAGGACTATGGAGGTGCGGTTTAGGTGCCGATGTACCGTGTATTCGAACCACCGGCCGCGGAGATCGGCCTAGTCGAAGGACCGCAAGATCAGACACTTCTGGATATCACGGGGCGAACCCTCTCAGCGACGGGCCTGGCGATTTTGGCGGCTCTGCACGATGACCGCCGCGCTATTGCTCGCGGTCATGGCCCCGGGAGCATCCGCTCGGGTACCACAGGGCTTTGTCGGGATGATGGCCGACGGGCCGATCTTCGACCCCCAGGTCAACCTCCCAAAGCAGCTCGACAAGATGGTGGCCAGCGGCGTCGAGAGCCTCCGCGTCGTTTTCAGCTGGAGCGCCGCGCAGCCCTACGCGAATTGGTCAGATGTCCCTCAATCGCTGATCGGAGAGTTCACGCAGAGCCAGAGCGGGGTCCCGACCGACTTCAGCGCGAGCGATCGCATCGTTGCCCTGGCGGCACAGCGCGGGATGTCGGTGCTTCCTGTGCCGATGTACGCACCATCGTGGGACTTGGAGACCAATCCTCCACGCTCCTCGCCCGCTCCGTTGGTGTCGCTGATCCAGCCGCACGATGATGGACCCTACGGGGACTATTTGACGGCGTTGGTGGGCCGGTATGGGCCACAGGGGTCCTTCTGGGCGGAGAACCCCCAGATCCCGCGGATGCCGATCCGCCAGTGGCAGGTCTGGAACGAGCCGAATATCGGGGACTTCTGGGCAAGCCAGCCGTTCGCCGCGACGTACGTGACACTGCTCCGCGACGCGCACGACGCCATCAAGAAGGCTGATCCGGGAGCCGAGGTCATCCTGGCCGGTCTGGCCAACGACTCCTGGAACGCGCTCAATGCCATCTACCAGGTGAGCGGCGCGAGTTCGCTGTTCGATGCCGTTGCTATCCATCCCTACACCGCGGATGCACGCGGGGTCGTGACGATCCTTCAGCTGGTTCGCAACGTGATGAACCGCCATGGAGATCGCCGCAAGCCGATCGTGCTGACGGAGCTTGGATGGCCCTCCTCGCTGGGACACGTCGCCACAACATTCGGTGTGGCGACGACGCGTCAGGGTCAGGCTCAGCGCCTCGCACGAGTGATCCCGATGATCGGATCTGTCCGGAAACGGCTCGCCATCGCCGGGTTCTACGTCTACACATGGCTCGGCGAGGAGAATCCAGGATCGACGGTGTTCAGCTACTCAGGCCTGTTCGACTTCAGCGCCGCCACCAACTCGGTACATGCCAAGCCTGCCTACGTGGCTTTCCGCAAGGCCGCACTGGCGCTGGAGGGCTGCCGAGTGAAGAGGTCGATCGCAACCCGGTGCCGGTGACCGCGCTGTTAAGTCATTGACGACCTTCCGCGGCTAACCACTGGGGCGAGCGGGTAGAGAAAGAGGAAACGCGGTAGGAGGTTTCCGATGGCCAAAGATCACGGCTCGAGTGTCAAAAACGACAAGCAGTACGAGGGATTGCGAAAAAAAGGAATGAGCAAATCCCGGGCGGCCGCAATCTCCAACTCGCCTGGCTCATCCAGCCGCGGCGGAAAGAGCAGCGGTAGCAGCAGAAGCCAGCGCAGCAGCGGCACCGGCAGCGGCGGCAACCGCGCGCAGAAGGCAGCCGCCGGGCGCAAGGGCGGCAAGAAATCAAGCAGCTAGCCACGCGCTAGGTGTCGCAACAAGCCGGGGCCGGCGCGCCTATCGTACGGCGCGATGCCGGAGCTCGATCAGCTGCGCGACATGATGCCGTTTGCCACCAAGCTGGGCATCGAGATCGACGCCGCCGCGGCTGAGCTCGTAACCGGTCGGTTGGCGTGGGCGCCGGACCTGTGTACGACCGCCGGGATAATGCATGGGGGCGCGTTGATCAGTCTGGCCGACAGCTTGGGCGGAGTGTGCGCTTACCTCAACCTCCCGCCGGGCGCCGGTACGGCAACGATCTCATCGTCGACGAATATGCTGCGGGCGGTCCGCGAGGGAGAGGTGGTGGGGGAGTCCCGGCCGCTTCACGCCGGCCGGTCGGTGATCGTGGTGCGAACCGAGCTGCGTGACCAATCGAGCCGGCTGGTAGCTCAAGTCACCCAAGCTCAGTCGGTGCTGGCATCGTGAGCGATTACGGCACGCTGGTCGTGGACATCGATAGTTCCGTAGCGAGCGTCACCCTTTCGCGCCCGGAGCGCCTCAACGCGATGAGCCCGCAGATGCTCGCTGATCTCGTTGACAGCGCCGCGGAGTTGGGCAGGAACAGCGCAATCAAGGTCGTGGTCATCCGCGGCGCCGGGAGGGCGTTCTCGGCGGGCTTTGATCTCGACGCGGCCGACGGCGAGCCCGCCCCTGAGCGGACGGACCTCGGGCGACAGATGGCGAACGCCGTAGGGGCGATCCCGGCGATGACGATCGCCGCCATCCATGGCCACTGTGTCGGCGGAGCAGTCGTCCTTGCTGCCGCCTGCGACATCCGGATCGCTACCAGCGACGCCCGCTTCGCCATCCCCGAGGTCGATTTCGGGATCCCTCTGGCGTGGGGAGGGATTCCACGCCTCGTCCGGGAGCTCGGGCCGGCGTTGACCAAGGAGCTGGTGATTAGCTGCCGTCCGTTCTCAGCTGCCGAGGCACTTGCCGCCCGGTTCCTCAACCGGGTCGTCGATGCGAGCGAGCTGGACCGGGAGGTTGAGGCACTGGCCACGTCGCTCGCCCGCAAGTCAGCCTTCCTGATCCGGCAGACCAAACAGCATGTCGATGCGCTGGTTGAGGAGGCGTACTCAACCGGGCAGAGCTTCCGTGACGCGGCCGCCCTGACCGCCGCGCTGAACGATCAAGAGTCGCGGGAGGCGATGCAGCGTTATCTGGACTCCCAGGGCCGCGGCGCCGGCTAGCCGGTCGGGACGGGTGGGAGCTGGGGCTGGCCGATGGGCGCGGGCCCCGGGATGTTTGCGACCCCCGGGTTGAGGATCAGAGTGCGGCGTGGTGTCTGGCTGAAGTTGAAGTCCTTGCGCAGGTCTCCGAGGATCCTGGCTCGCTCCCGTACGTCGGGACGAGGATCAGGCCGCCCGTCGGTGCGCGGATCAAGGCGCTGCCCACCGAGGAAGTCGTCCTCGATGAACTTCAGGTACGCGTCAAAGCTCAACGTCTGGTGGTCGATGTAGCCGGTCCGGGCGTACGGACTGATCACCATGCTCGGAACGCGCAGGCCGTAGCCCTGTCCATCGACGGTCGGCGGAGGCATGTGGTCGTAGAACCCTCCCCAGTCATCCCAGGCCAGGAAGATCGCCGTCGAACTCCAGTCGGGACTCTGCATGATTGCGTTGATCACGCGGGTGACGTGGTTCTGGCCGGCGCTGATGGTCGCGAATGGGTGCTCTGAGTTGTCGCCGGAGGGGATCACCCATGACACCGCCGGAAGGTTGCCTTCCTGCACGTCGCTGAACAGCTGGGTGTCGGGCACGACGTTGCCTACCTGGTTGTCCTGGTGGACGGTCTCGAAGTCCGGCAGCGGATTCCAGATCTCGGGAGTGCTGACGGCCTGAGGCTGGGAGGAGCAAGTCATCGCGCCCGTCGGACAGTCGGGTTCTGTGCCCTGGGTGAGGTAGTACCGCCAGCTCACGTTGTACTTGTGCAGCAGATAAGTGATGTCGGTCCAGGCGTATTCGGGCGGCTGCGGCGAGCCCGCGAAGTTGTCCCCATCCGTGGCGGTGAAGATCCCCAGCGCGGCGCCGTTGATCTGATCGGCCAGCGTGCTCCCGGTCTCAGGGGCGCCCTCGGTGTCAGGGAAGTTGAGATCCGTGGTGCAACTGGCCGGATTCGTCGGGCTCGTGCAATGGGCCGACCAGCCGGACATCATGTAGAGGTGGGCGGGCAGGCTCCACGTGTCCGTGGGCTCAAACATGTGGTCCTGGAGTACGAAGTTGTGGGCGTAGGACCAGTAGTTGGGAATCTGGTGCTGGTCGTGGTAGCCCATGACATCCACGCACGACGGCGCCTGTCCGGCGACCGCGCAGCTGACCTTGTCGGTATCGAGGTCCTGTGACTGCTCGACGCTCGTGATGAACCCATCCATCTTCCCGTGGTCGATGTCGGTCAGCGCACTCTGGTTGTAGTGAGGGCCGCCGGCGTTGACGTCCTTGTGTTCAGGAACGGCTTCTGACAGCCGCCGGCACGGGGGTCCGGAACACAGGGAAGCTTTCCGGGATGGCCGGCGAGTCCGGGGATCCCGTCCGCTCCGGGATACGCGCCGAAGTAAGTGTCAAACGAGCGGTTCTCCTGCATGATGATCACCACGTGGCGGATTTTGTGGATTCCGCTCGCCGACGGCGCGGGCTGCGAGGCGCACGACCGGGACAGCTGCTTTTCGCTGCGCTGCTCGGTCTTACTCTCGTGCTGCTCGTGGCGCTGGCTCTCACGCCGCTCTTCGAGGCGAAAGCGCGCGCAAGCGCCCGCCGATGGGCGCTTGTGATGAATGGTGGTGGCCGCATCGGCGCCGCTGATTCCCACAGCCGCGAGCGCGAGCGCCAGCGAAGCGGCCGCCGCCGGGTGGCTACCGCGTAGTGATCGCCGAGTTGCTTGCGTGGTCCTGCGCCTACGCACGCCGTACCTCCCAATACGGAACGTTCTCGATCGCCTGTATAACACCTTGTTGTCAGACTGTCAAACAAGCGGGTGCTTGGAGGATCGGGCAGGCGACGACGATCACGACCGGGTCAGCCGACCACCCCTTGAATCCACGCCCTCGCTACCGGAAGGTGAGACGGGTCGATCGTGTGCGGTCCGTCGAACTCGTGATAGCTGACCGTGAGCCCGGCGGTCTCGAGCAGGTGCCGGGCGGCGCGGGCGAACTCGATCGAGATCGTCGGGTCGCTCCGGCCGTGCGCGATGAACGTCGGTAGCCCGTTCCGTCCGGCGAGATCAGGCTGCCAATCCTCGACGGTCGGAATGAACCCTGAGAAAGCGAGGATCCCGCCGGGTGCCGGACGGCCGGCCGACAGCCCAAGCGCGTAGCTCATCACCGCACCCATCGAGAATCCGCCCAGAATCGTGCGGTCGAGACCGACTCCGTAGCGCACCGCGAGCTCGTCATGGAGGCTGGCGAGCTGGGAGAAGGACGCTTGAAACGTGGCGAGATCGGGATAGCCCACCCGGCGGACCGCGTACCAGTGATAGCCGGGCGATCCGGCTAGCGTGAACGGAGCGCGGACGCTCACCACCTGCAGCTGGCCCTCCGGGTCCAACCCGTCTGCCAGCGGCAGCAGGTCTTGCTCGTCGGTGCCGCGGCCATGGTGGAGGATCAACAGCCCTCGCGGATCATCGACGGAGGGGCGCTCCCGAAACGAAAGAGCGCTCACCCGCCGACCGGCTGCCGCTGTGCAGTCCTTGGGTTCACGAGCGGGATCAGGCTGCGCTCGAGCTGGGGACGCAGGTGCTCGTGCATCTTCGGCAGTCGCAACTCTTCGCCGAGACGCTGGGGATCCTCGTCGATCGAAAAGCCGGGCGAAAGCGTCGCTATCTCGAACAGGATTCCTCGGGGCTCGCGGAAATAGATCGACATGAAGTAGTCCCGGTCACGGACGTCGGTGACGTACGCGCCCGCGTCGCGCACCCGTTGCTGCCAGCTCAGGTGGTCCTCGTCCCGCGAGGCCCACGCAATGTGATGGACCGTCCCCGCTCCCTGACGGCCCGGTTCCCGTGGAGGATCGTCGTACCTCAAGCTGAACCGCCGTCGTCTCGCCGTCCAGCCGGTAGTCGCCACCGCCGGCGAAGGTGAAGCCCAGGGTCTCGGTTAGGAGGCTTTCCTGCACTTCACGGTCGTAGGCGTAGGCGCGAGCACCCTCCACTCCGACGATCGCGTGCTCGGCCGGTATCTCTGGGTGCACCGCCCGCAGCGGCGCGTTCATGCTCCCGGCGGGGATAAGCTCGAAACGGAGCCCGTCGTAGTCGGTGAACTGGAGGGCTTCACCGGCGCGCTCGCTCGTGTACGCGCGATCGGCAAGGCGGCGAACCCAGAACTCGAGCGCGCTCTCGGAGCCGACGCCGAGCTGGATCGTGTGGATCATTCCCGCGCCGGCCCGGCCCGGGGCCGCCCCCGCGAACTCGAACCACGTGAGGATCGATCCTGGTGAGCCCTGCTCGTCGCCGAAGTACAGGTGGTAGGCCTCAGGCGCATCGAAGTTGACCGTCTTCTTGACCAGCCGGAGGCCAAGAACATCGGCGTAGAACTCCATGTTCTTCCGCGCGTCTCCGGTGATCATTGTGATGTGGTGAAGGCCTTGCAGCAGCACAGCGCTAGGCGGGGTTGGTGGTTGCGTAGGACTCGCCGCTGACGAACTCCCACCCGTGACGGATGGCCAAGTCGAGCGCGGTCCGTGGATCAACGTCCGCATCCTCGGCCGGCGCGCCTGCCTAAGGAAAAAACCTTCCATGCCGGCGGGACTGAAGATCACGAGTCGCCGGCCTCGGCTTCTGCCCCGGTTGCCTCCCGAGTGGATCACGTCAGGAGGGACGTGCAGCGTCTGACCGGCCCGCAGTTGGGAGCGCTGACCTGCTAGGTCCATCTCAAACTCGCCTTCGACGATGTGGATCGTCTCCGCCACGCCGCGATGACGATGAGGTGGAAGCGACCATCCGGGTGGGGGCTCGTCGACCAGCAGGCAGAACGCGCCAGCGGTCTCTCTGGCCGTCAGGTGTATCTCGGTGCGGACGCCGCCCGGCATCCACAGCACCTGAGGAGCTGCCGCCATCGGTTGACGATACCGCGCTGCCTTGACCCTCCTAAGACAAGCGCCTACGTTTCAGGAGACAACTTCACAGGAGTGGCGTCGGCCGCGGAGGTAGAGATGAGCGAGGAGTTCTTGAACCAGTCACGCACCGGGGTGATCCGTGCGATCTGCGACACGGTGGTGCCGGCGATCGAGCACTCACCGGATCCGTACGGCCACTGGGCCCGATCGGCATCGAGCTACGGCGTGCCCGAGGCGGTGGCCGAGACGCTCGGCATGCTTCCGCCTGACCAGCGCGAAGGGATGGGCCAGCTCCTCGACGTCCTGGACGGCCAGGGTTTCACGCGTTCATCGCAGGCCTCACGGGAGCAGGTGTTGCGCAACCTTTCGCTGGGCTCACCTGACGCGGCGGCAGGGATCGGCGCGCTGGCGGGGCTGACGCTGTTGCTGCACTACGGCTCTCCCGATCCGGCAACAGGGCGCAACCCCAGCTGGGACATGTTGGGGTACCCGGGACCGATCAGCCAGCCGCCTGAGGCACCCAAGCCGATCGAACCGCTGATTCTGGACTCCGACATCGAGCCTCGAGGCCGATGTCGTGGTCGTCGGCTCCGGTGCGGGCGGCGGCGTGATTGCTGCGGAGCTGGCTCAGCGCGGCGCGTCCGTTCTGGTAGTCGAAGCCGGTGGCTATTTCAACGAGGCGGACTTCAACCAGTACGAGCTGTGGGCATGGCAGAACCTCTATTGGCGTGGGGGGCCGAGCCCTACCGTTGACCGCAACGTCACACTCCAGGCCGGCAGTTGTCTGGGTGGCGGGACGGTTGTGAACTGGACCAACTGCCTGCGCACCAAGCCGTGGGTCCGGCAGGAGTGGGCGGATGAGCACGGACTGAGCGACCTGGCGGCTGATTTCGATCGCCACTTGGATGCGGTGTGGTCGCGGCTATCGGTAAACGACCAATGCTCGGACCTCAACGGGCCGCACCAGATGCTCAAGCGGGGCGCGGAGGCGCTGGGGTGGTCCTTCAACACCATCACCCGCAACGCCGATCGCTCCGCCTACGACCCGGTCAGCGCCGGCTACATGGGCTTCGGCGACCAGTCGGGCTCAAAGCAGTCCACGATGAAGACATATCTGGCGGATGCGGCCGGAGCCGGCGCCCAGATCGTGGTGGGCTGCTTCGTGGAGCGCATTCTGACCGACGGGGGCCACGCCGCCGGTGTGCAGGGCCGCGCCATCGCCACCGGAGCGGAGCTGACTGTGCGCGCGCCGCAGGTGGTCGTGGCGGCGGGCGCCCTGGAAAGCCCGGGCATCCTCTTGCGCAGCGGCATCGGCGGTCCGGCAACCGGGCGGTACCTACGCCTTCACCCCTCGACGGCTGTGTTCGGCGCGTACGGCGAGGAGATGGAGCCATGGTGGGGCGCGCCGCAGAGCGGTCTGATCGACGAGTTCGTCGCCGAGGATGGCGGCTACGGGTTCCTGATCGAGGGCGTTCAGTACACCACCGGACTGGCGGCCTCAGCGGTTCCCTGGTTAGACGCACGCCAGCACAAGCAGGCGCTGGAGGACTTCCGCGATGTCGGCACGTCGGTCGGTCTGATTCGTGATCGGGGTGATGCAAATGGCTGGGTGGAGTTGGATGCCGCCGGAATGGCCCAGCCCTTCTACTCGGTGCGTGACCCCGCGGATCAGGTCATGGTCCGCCGTGGCGTCGAGGCCCAGATCCGCTGTCATGCAGCCGCCGGCTCCCACCAGATCTCGGTCCTGGCAGACCAGCTTCCGGTTTGGAACCGCGGCGACGATCTCGAGGAGTTCATCCGCCGCGTGAACCGGATCCCTCTGCGCGCAGGCGCGATGCGAATGTTTGCCGCCCACCAGATGGGAACCTGCCGGATGGGCAGCGATCCGTCCAGCAGCGTGGCGCGCCCGACCGGGGAGCTTCACGACACAACGGGGGTATGGGTCGGCGATGCCTCGGCCTTTCCCACCGCATCGGGAACCAACCCGATGATCACGATCATGGCGCTGGCGCACCGCACGGCCGAACAGGTCGCCGAAGCCGCCGGCGCAACCCGCGACACCGCCCTCCAGGAGGCTTAGATGACGACCACCAGCCAGACCGAGACCCTCGAGCGGACCACTTTCTTCATCGGCGGAGAGTGGATTGCCCCTGCCGGCGGAGAGACCATTGAGGTGATCGACCCCACCACCGAGGAAGTGATCGGCCGCGTGCCCGAGGGCACCCCGGAAGACGTGGATCGGGCTGTGGAGGCGGCGCGCGAGGCGTTCGAGGTGTGGAGCCAAGTTCCGGTTGAGGAACGCGCCGAGGCCTGCGCCGCCATTGGAGGTGGTCTGTACAAGCGTCAGGAGGAGATCGCCGCGCTGATCAGCCGGGAGATGGGGATGCCGATCCAGCTCTCGAACATGATCCAGGCTGCGCTGCCGGTGATGAGCTTCACCAGCCAGCCGCAGCTGGTCAGCGAGGTCCAGTGGGAGGAGCGCATCGGTAACTCGCTGGTGGTGCGCGAGGCCGTTGGGGTCGTTGGCGCGATCACGCCGTGGAACTACCCGCTGCACCAGATCTGCGCAAAGGTCGCGCCGGCCCTGACCGCGGGGTGCACGATCGTGCTCAAGCCGAGCGAGGTGACGCCCCTGAACGCCTTCGTCCTGGCTGAGGTGATCGAAGAACTCGGCCTCCCAGGCGGTGTGTTCAACCTGGTCTCTGGCTATGGCCCGGTGGTCGGCGAGGCGATGAGCGGTCACCCGGATATCGACATGATCTCCTTCACCGGGTCCACGCTGGCTGGCCGGCGGGTGGCGGCGAACGCTGCGCAGACCGTGAAGCGGGTGGCGCTGGAGCTCGGTGGAAAGTCGCCCAACGTGATTCTCGACGACGCCGATCTGGAACAGGCCGTGGTCGACGGCGTACAGAAGTGCTACCTGAACTCAGGTCAGACCTGTAGCGCGCTGACCCGGATGCTGGTCCCACGGGACAAGCTGCCCGTGGTGGAGGAGATCGCCCGCCAGGCGGCCGAGGCATACCCCGTCGGTGGGCCGTTCGAGGAGGGCACGATGCTTGGGCCGATCGTTTCCGAGAAGCAGCGTGAGCGCGTCCGCTCCTACATCGAGAAGGGCGTCGCCGAGGGCGCGAAGGTTGTGACCGGTGGGGCCGAGCCGCCTGAGGGGCGGGAGACCGGCTACTTCGTCAGGCCGACAGTGTTCAGCGAGGTCACCGAGGACATGACGATTGCCCAGGAGGAGATCTTTGGACCCGTGCTGGCGATCATGCCCTACGAAGACGAGGACGATGCGGTTCGCCTGGCCAACGCCAGCTCCTACGGCCTCGCCGGCGGGGTGTGGTCTGGCGATGCGGAGCGGGCCAAGCGGGTGGCTCGGCAGTTGCGGACAGGACAGGTCGAGATCAACGGCGGGACATTCAACCCGCTGGCTCCCTTTGGCGGTTACAAGCAGTCAGGCCACGGGCGAGAGCTGGGCCGCCTGGGCCTAGAGGAGTTTCTGACCGTCAAATCGATGCAGCTTTAGCCGGCTTTCGGGAGGGGAGTGTCTTTGTGATGTAGGTGGGTGCGTCTGCGTGGCGCGGGGGCGTCCGGGCCCGGGCGTCCGCGGGCCGCGCGGGGGTCGCGCGTCGTACGACCGCGCGCGAGCGCGACGCCCCCGCGCGCCCCGACGCCGATTAAGCCGCCGCGCGGGTTTCGCTCGGCAGCTGCGAGTCGATCCAGCGTTCCAGCTCTGGTCCTGACTCGAACGTTGCGATCATCGCGAAGCGGGTGTGGGCGCCGTCGTGAAAGCCGCCGTGCCAGAGCCACTGCGAGTCCACAACCACCTGCTGGCGCAGGGGCAGGGGAATCTGCGTCTCGGTCGACTTGTCGAACTCGTCCTGGCGCACCACCAGCCGGCTGGAGTCATCGTCGGTCAGCTCGTGCCACACGCGGACGGCCCACCCGTTTTCCTCAGGGTTGAGGTTGTTGTTGTTATCCAGATGGAGTCCCCACCGGCACTCACGCATCGTGTTCGGGGTCATCCGGAGCACTTGCACCTTTCCGAAGCGCGCGCCGACGGAATCGAGCCATTTGAGGATCGTGGGGCACTTCTCGGCATTGGGCGTCCATTCGCGATCGAGATCGCATTTGCCGAAGTTGCCGAAGGCGCCGAGCTCGATCTGGCCGGTGGCCGAGGTGATCGGGGCGAAGTAAGTCCTGGGGTCGGTGGGATAGGTCGTGTACTCGAGGGTTTCGTACTCCTCACGCGGGATCTCAGGTCCGCTGTAGCGCTCCAGTGCCAGCCAGCCGCCGTTGGCCTCCAGCTTGGGCATCCGGTAGTGCGGGGTGTCTCGTCGCGGGATCTGCGGGACCGGACGCACGCCGGTCGTACGCAGGATGCGCTTGGTGTACTCGTTCTTCAGGGCGTCGGTAACGGGCATGCACGGATCCTAGCTGCTTGGTCCGACGACGCTCCTTGCCGAAAGAACCCACGCCCGCGTGCAGAGGGATAGGGTGCCCGCGGCGCCCGGGAAGGTAGGGTGCACGCGATTTCTTCCGCAAATTAAGGAGAACACATGCCGCAGGCAAGGAGTGGTGGTTCCCGCAGTTCACGATCAAGCTCCACAAAGAAGCGCTCGACGACCTCGCGGGCCAAGAGCTCCGGCTCGGCCAGCGCCAGCCGGTCCACTCGCGGGCGCGCGAGCAGCACGCGAGCCAAGCGCACCACTTCAACGAGCAGGCGCCGCAGCACGGCGAAGCCGGCCGATGCTCGGCTTGAGGCGGCGGCACAGCGGCTGCGCAAGCTCAACGAGCGGATCATCGACGCCAGCCGTGACGCCGGGGAGGCGACTCTGACCAGCTACGAGCGCGCGCTCAAGGCGATCGCCAGCACAATCGAGCGGGGCCCGGGTTCCAGCGACGTCGAGTGGGTGTCACAGCTGGCGACGGCGCAGGCCAAGTTCATCCGCGATCTGACGGAGACGTGGGCCAAGCGGGCAAGGAAGGCACTGAAGTAGGGCCCGCACCGGACGTGGCGGGGAGCCAGCGCCCCAACGCTCGCACCGGCCGAGGGAGCCGAGTCGCTACCAGGCCTGGGTGCGTCCGCAGTGCGGACAGGCCACCGAGGTCGACACCGCGGCGCTGAAGGCGTAGCCGCACCCGCAGGCGTAGAGGGCGCGATCCTGAGGTGGGCCGCCGGTTCGGCGACCCTCTGACTGGGCCGGCCGTTGCCCGCTGCGCCGGAAGGCCGTCGGGGGAATGGGAGGTGAATCCGAGCCGCCGGCGCGCTGCTGTCCTGGTGAGGGGCTTGGATCGAACCATTGTCTCCACAGCGAACTAACGCCGCGGGTAGGGATTTGTTTCGCGGCGGGGTCCGGATTTCCTGGGCGCTAACGCGACGCTAATCCTGCGGGGCTCACCGGCGGGCACACGCGCGCCGTATGGGAAAATCCAGGAGAGTGGATCCCAGCCGCAAGCGCGCCATCCGCCTGGTCGTTGCCCTGACCGCCGCTCTCCTCCTCGCCTCGGCCCTCATCTACACGAGCTTCAGCGCCGGACGCGACGAGGTGACGGCCGGACAGCTGCTGCGTGTCGTCCGCCCGGGCCAGTCGTACATCCTCGCCGGTACGGTGCTAAACGGTTCGGTCCGACACGACGGAAGCGCCTTGCTGTTCCGAGTGCGAGACCCCAAGCTCCGCCTTTCGGTCCCGGTTCGCTACACAGGGGTTATCCCAGATCCCTTCCGTGCCGGCCGCGGAGTCCTCGTCACCGTCCACGAGCAGACTCCCGGAACAACATTCGTCGGCGAGCAGGATTCGCTCACAACGAAATGCCCGTCGAAGTATCAGGCGGCAAGTGCCTCCTATTGATGCGCAACACGAGTAGAGCCTGAACGTGGCACCCGTCGGCCGCACCCTGCTTGTCCTCGGCCTGATCGTCGCCGTCTACGGCATCGGCGCATCGCTTTACGGGGCCCGGGCGCGGCGAACGGAATGGGTGGTGTCCGGCAGACGGGCCGTCTACGCCCTCGCGCTCGTCACCACGATCGCGTGGATCATCCTCGAGGCGGCGTTCCTACGTTCCGATTTCTCGTTCAACGTCGTCGCGTCTCACTCGTCGACGACGACCCCCACGTTCTACAAGCTGGCGGCGCCGTGGTCCTCCCAGGAGGGCTCGCTGCTGCTCTGGGTGTGGCTGCTGTCCCTCTGGTCGAGCCTGATTCTCTTCCTGACCAGAAACCGGGTCAAGGAGATAGCGCCGTACGCGACCGCGGTGCTGCTGGGCTTCGGTGCCTTCTTCATCACGCTCGCCGCGTTCTTCGCCAACCCGTTCACCACCAGCCCCAACCCGCCTCTGGAGGGCGCGGGCCTCGACCCGCTCCTGCTCCACCCGAGCATGATGATCCACCCGCCGATGCTGTACTCCGGGTACACGCTCCTGGCGGTGCCCTTCGCGTTCGCGGTGGGGGCACTGATAACCGGCCGGCTGAACAGCGAGTGGATTTCGGTCAGCCGCAGGTTCGCCCTTGCCGCGTGGCTGTTCCTGGGGATCGGGATCGTGCTGGGCGCCCGCTGGTCTTACACCGAATTGGGGTGGGGCGGCTACTGGGCCTGGGATGCGGTGGAGAACGCCGCATTGATGCCGTGGCTGGCTGCCACCGCGTTCATCCACTCGATCATGATCCAGGAGAAGCGCGGGATGTTGAAGGTGTGGAACGTGTCGCTGGTCCTGGCCAGCGGCACGCTCGCGATCCTTGGCACGTTCCTGGTCCGCTCAGGCGTCCTGGACTCGATCCATGCCTTCGGCGCCTCGACGCTTGGGATCCCGTTCGTGCTGCTGCTGGCGACGATGATCGTCTCGGGGATCGGGCTGGTCCTGTGGCGGCGTGAGCGGTTGCGGTCGGAGGCCCGGCTGGAGTCGCTGCTGTCCCGCGAAGCGGTGTTCCTGGTGCAGAACCTCGTTCTGGTGGCGATGGTGTTCGTGATCTTCTGGATCACGTTCTTCCCCCTCATCTCGGAGGCGATCACCGGCACCAAGGTGTCTGTGGGTCCGCCGGCGTTTCGCCCGTTCATCGTGCCGCTCGCGCTGGTGCTCGTGGCGCTGTCAGGTATCGGCCCACTGATCGCATGGCGGCGGGTGACCGTTTCAAATTTGCGGCGGAACTTCGCGCTGCCGGTTGCGGCCGGGGTAACGCTGTGCGTGGTGCTGCTGGCAAGCGGGCAGGCCGGCGGGAGCCCGTTCGCGTTGGCGATGTTCGCCTTTGGTGCCTTCGTCTTGACCGCGGTCGCGCAGGAGATCTTGCGTGGGACAGCGGCGCGTCGGGCGATGACCCGCGAGGCGCCTCCGATGGCACTGGTTCAGCTTTTCCGTCGCAACCGGCGCCGCTACGGCGGCTATGTCGTCCACGCCGGCGTCGCCGTGCTCCTGATTGGAGTGGCTGCGTCGTCCTCGTTCCAGCACTCCCGGGAGGTCGTGCTCAGGCCAGGTCAGAGCGCGCGGGTGGACGGCTACACCGTCGCATACGCCAGGCCCACGGCTGCGACGACGTCGCAGAAGCTGTCCTTCGGAGCCGTCCTCGATGTCTCCAAAGGCGGCAAGCACGTGACGACGCTGCGGACCTCGCGCGGGTTCTATCCATCCCAGGATCCGTCGCTGGGCCAGATCGGGCGGTTCTTCGATGGGGAGGCTGACAGCACCGTGGGGCTACAGGCCGGGGCCACGCGGGACATCTGGACGGTGATCAATCCGGATCTGTCCCCGCTGCACTCGCTGATCAATCGCGGGAATACGGTGTTTGCCACGGCGCTGGCTCGAGCGATGCGTAACGCCGCGACATTGCCACCCGCGCAGGCCCAGGCCAGCATCGCTCCGCTGTGGCAGCTGCGAGACCAAGCGGTCAGCGGGATCGCTGCACGTTTCGTCAGTCACCCCTGGCCGGTCAGCTTCCTATTTATCGTCGACCCGCTGGTGACGTGGATCTGGATCGGGGCGATCATCGTGGCCTGCGGCGGGCTGCTGGCGCTGTGGCCGATCCCGATTCCAGTCCGCCGACGCCGGACGGCCACGGTACCGCTGCCTGGTGCTGTGCCCGGCGCGGCGGGCGCTCCCGCATCGGTCACCCCGGCGAGGGAGCTGGTCGGCTGATGGATTTCCTGCTCGTCACCGTGGTGGTCGGCCTGGTGGTGATGATCGTCTCGGCGCCGCTGCGGCGAGGCCCTCGGGCGGACACGTCCTCATCGGCGCGGCTTGATGACCTGGAGGCGGCGCGCGAAGCCAAGTACCGGGAGATCAGGGATGCCGAGCTTGATCACCGCACCGGGAAGCTCTCCGACGAGGATTACACGGCCGTCGACTCCACGCTCCGTGCCGAGGCGGTGGAGATCCTGCGAGCGATCGATACCATCAGCGCGCAATGACCACGATTCTCGGCGTCGTCCAGGTAGTCCTCTGTGTCGTGCTGGTGTTCCTGGTGCTTATGCACTCGGGCAAGGACTCGGGGCTCTCGGGTGCGTTCGGCGTGGGCACTGGCGCGGGACCGTTCGGCGGCGGCTCGCTGGTGGAACGCAACCTCAATCGCTGGACGATCGTGTTCGCGCTGGCTTTCGTGATCAACACGATCGTTCTGATCAAGGTCTCCTAAGCGGCGACAGCAACGAGATGGGCGGTCGCGGATGCCCACGCCCCCGGTCAATAGGCAGCTTGATAAAGCTGCCTGATCTCATCCGCGTCCGCCGCCGGCGGCGTGAGGTTGAGCTCCGGTCTGGCGGACGCCTCCTGCACGCACCGCTCCAGGTCCGACTCCGTCACACCCTCGCTCGATAAGCGGCTCAGGCCGGCCACGCTTCGCAGATGCTCGGCGAACTCCACGACGCTACCTCCAGTCGCGTCGTCGAGCCGTGCCATGAAGTCGCCTGACGAGCGCGCTGCCAGCGCCCGCACGGTATGGGGAAGCATCAGCGTGTTGGCGTGGGCGTGGCTGGCTGGCGTGAACCGCGCCAGCGTCTGCGACAGCACGTGGTGGAGGCCGTAACCGGAGGAACCGATCGCGTATCCAGCGAGCAACGCGCCCAGCGCCAGCGAGTCGCGGGCATCATCATCGGGCTCACGCGACGCCAGCCCGGCCGCGAGCTGGCGCGCCGCTTCGATCGCGGTGAGGGTTGCAACCGGATTGGTCAGCGGCGTCAGCGGGCCTTCGGCGATGTGGCCCATCGCATTTCCGGCGCTCGCGGCAAGCTCAGGCACCGGCTGCGACGCCGACAGGCTGGGGTCGTTGATCACCAGGGCCGCCCTCAGCCGCGGCGTGTCGCCCGGAACTCCCGTCGCGTGGCGGTGCACGGCGGTCATCTCCGCACCCGAGAGCGTGGTCGGCACGGCGGCGACGCGCCGAGGCGGGTCTGCCGCAGCGAGCGCCTTGGCCACGTCGATCACGCGGCCGCCGCCGAGCGCCACCAGTTGTTGCGATTTGATCCCCTCCCGCAGCCCGCCGGCGATCTCATCGACCCGGCCCGGCGGCACTTCGTGCACGGCCAGCGCTCCTGCGGCCAGCTCGGGTGCAAACCCCACCGCCCTGGAGGTGCTGATCAGCTCGTACTCGTCGCCAATCAGTGTGGGCGCCTGGGCCAGCGCTTCGCGGCCGAACACCAGCAGCCGCTCGCCGTCGTGCCAGCGGAATGGCGTTGGCCCGCTCACTTGAACTCGTTCCCAGCCAGTCCGTCGACCAGGTGGAGCAGGTCGAGGGGGCTAAACGGCTTCGTCAGGAACAGGTCGGCGCCTGCGGCCTCGGCCTGCCGCTCCACCGCGTCGCCATGGGCGGCTGTCAGCATGACGATCGTGCTCTGCCGCGTTGCGTCCTGCACCCGCAGGCGCCTGCAGGTCTCGATCCCGTCGAGCCGCGGCATCTCCACGTCGAGGAACACCAAAGCGGGACGTTCGCGCTCTGCTACCTCGAGGGCCTCGACCCCATCCGCGGCCTCGTGCAGCGCGAACTCGGCGACATCTTCGAGCGTCGTCTTGATGAGCTTGCGGATGAAATGATCATCGTCGACGATCAGGACTCCGCGATGAGGCATCGGTAAGGCCCTCAGCCCTCAGCGCAGAGCCGCGGCGATGCCCAGGAAGGTGGCGTCGGGGATCCCGGCGAAGGCATCGACGATCCGCGGGTCGAACTGACCTCCCGCCTCGCCGAGGATCATCTCTCGCGCCACCCCGAGCGACGAGGCGGGCCGGTAGGGACGATCGGTCGTGAGCGCATCGAGCACGTCGGCAAGGGCAAACGTCCTGGCGGCGAGCGGTATCTCCTCTCCGCTCAGCCCGTCCGGATACCCGCCGCCGTCCCAGCGCTCGTGGTGCGAGCGGACCACGGCGACCGCGCCCGCCAGGAAGTCGATGCCGCGCACCATTTCCGCGCCGATCACCGGGTGCTGTTCCATCAGCGCCCGCTCGGAGTCGCTGAGCGCCTCCGGCTTGTAGAGGATCGCGTCCGGGATCGCGACCTTCCCGATGTCGTGGAGGAGAAATCCGAACTCCAGCTCGGGGGAATCCTCGGCTGACATTCCCGCGACCCGGGCAACCTCCAGCCCGTACGCGGTGACCCGCTCGGCATGCTTGCCGGTGTAGGCATCGCGGGCCTCGACGGCGTTGGACAGCGCCCTGACGGTCGCCTTGTAGGAGCGCCTCAGCTCCTCGGCCTGGGCGCGCTCACGCTTGAAGCTCTCTCGCAGGTCGGCGGCGTAGCGCTCCAGCTGCTGCTCCTTGGCCGTCGCATCCCGCTGACCTTTCGCCAGCGCAGCCCGCAGGCGATCGACCTCTGCCATCAGCTCCGTGTCGCTGCGCACGGGCATCGCGGCGCAGCGTACTAGCCGGACCGGTCCCGCAGCGCAGCCCGGACAGCACTTGCCGCCTCAGCGACCGGCACCACCTCCAACCCCAGATGAGCCATGCCCGGCGGCATCGGCTGCTTCCCATCCGAGAACAGGATCACGGCGCGGCGGAGCCTGCGACCGCGGAGATCGAGCGCCTGGAGGATCGCGGGAGGATTTCGAAGCCCCACGTCAACCAGGGCGACCTCGAAGCGGCGCTCCGAGCAGGCTCTGGCTGCGGCCGCACCGCTCGACTCCCAGTGGTGGTCGAGCCCGAGCTCATCCAGCGCAGGAGAGAGCGCGGCACGTACCTCGTCACGTCCAACCACGAGCACGCGCGAGCGTCCAGACTGAACGGCTGCCGCCAGGACGTTGCGAAGCTCGTCTGCGTCGATCGGCTTGGAGACCACCCACTCACCAACGAGTTCGTGGCGGCCCGAGAACACCGATACGAACACGATCGGGATTCCGGCGAGAGACGGATCAGCGCGAATGCGGCGAAGCAGCTCCAAACCGTCGAGGTCGGGCATCAGGACATCGAGCGTGACGCCATCGAACTGCTCGGCTCGGAGCATCGTCAATGCCTCTTCGCCACTCGTGGCGATCTCGGCGCGGACGTCCAGCGGGGCGAGCTGGCCGGCGATCAGTTCGGCGATTGGTTGCTCGTCGTCGATCACGAGCACGCGAGAACCTCGGATCACCTCAAGCCCCCTGCCAGTTTCCGCGCTCGGCGCGGTTGCCGGCAACAGCACGCGGAACTCGCTGCCGCTCCCTGGCTCGCTCTGGACCTCGATTCGCCCGTGCTGGAGCTCGACCAGCGACTTGACGATCGAGAGGCCGAGGCCCGTCCCCTGGCCGGTCGAACCTCCGTCCCGCACGCGGTAGAACCGCTCGAACACCCTCTCGGCCTGCTCGGGTGTCATGCCGATGCCCGAATCCTCGACGGTGATCTGCACCCAAGCGCGATCGGGGACCACGCTGACATGGATGCTGCCTTCTTCCTCGGTGTACTGGTGGGCATTCGTCAGCAGGTTGGCGACGATCTGGCGCAGGCGCCGTGGGTCCGCGTGCGCCTCCGGCACGGTTGGAGCCACGTGCACGCTGAGTTGTTGGCGCTTTGACTCGATCTGCGGTCCCATCAACTCGGCGACCTCACGCACGGCATCGCCGACATTGACGGGCCGCAAATCGATCTCTACGCGGTCAGCCTCGATCCGGGCCACATCGAGCAGGTCGTTGACCAGGTCCACGAGTCGATTGGTTGAGTTCAGGATGATCTCCACGAACTCCTTCTGGCGGCTTGACATGGCCTCTGGAGAGCGGTGAAGCAGCTCGATGAAGCCCTTGATCGAAGTCAGCGGGCTGCGCAGCTCGTGCGAGGCGGTGGCCACGAACTCGGTCTTGGCTCGCTCGAGCCTGGCCCGCTCAGAGATGTCGCGAACCGTCCAGGCCACCGCCTGGGATTCATCTCCCAGCCGGGCGGCTGTCACCGCGAGAGTGCGTCCGCCATGCTCGATCAACGTCTCGCCCTCGAGCGCAGCCTGGAAAGGTGGCAGCGGGATCGAATCCGAGTCGAGATCGGTGCCGACGGTGATCTCTGGGACGAGCTCGGCTGCGCGTGGGTTGGCCACCGCAACCCGGCTCGAGCCTGGCTCGGTCACGATCAGCGCGTCGCCGAGGCTCTCGATCGTCACCGCCAGGCGCTGGCGCTGCTCCTCGATTCGCCGCTGCGCGGCGGCCAGCTCCTGGCTCATCGAGTTGAAGGCGACGCCGAGCTCGCGCAGCTCCCGGGGGCCGGAGAGCGTCACCCGCTCCTGGAGGTTTCCTGCGGCCAGCTCGCCTGTGGCCCTGACCAGCTGGTCGAGCGGACGCCTCACGGCGCTGATCAGCGCCGATATGAGCACCATCGCGCCCACGATTGCCAGCAGACCGGCTATCCCAACCACCACCACTGCTCGTCGTGAATCCGAGCGGGCGCGGCTGCGGGCGGCCTGCTGGCGCACCTGCTGGCGCGTCTGGATGGCAGCAGCGACCGAGCGCGCGCGTGCCATCGGCCCCGAGGCGCTGAGCGCGGTAGGGAGGTGGCCCGTTGCGGCTAGCCGCCGCGCCAGCTGCTCATCGGCGATCTGGAGCGCCAGAAGCCGCCGGCTGATCGCATCGTCGCGGGCGAGCGATTGCGCGGTGGCGGCGGCCGCATCGTAGGCCGCGGCCGCCTCGAGGCGGGCTCCCGCGCCGGCTGGGCCGCGCGCGTCCCTGAGCACCTCGTCCTCCGCAATGCCCCCACTGACCAGGTTCGCCGCGGCACTGGACAGGGCGGCGCTCGAGGCCAGTGTGTTCTCGTAGCTCTGGCGAGCGCCGTAAAGCGCCGCGATCCCCAGGCCCGCGATGAGCCCCAGCGCCACGATCAGCCCCACCAGCGCCAGGCGAAACGAGCGAGCGATCGAAAGGCGCTGCATGGGTCCTCTACCGCGGTCATCCTAGCGACGACAGGGGCGTCCTCGACGCGGATGCAACTGCGTCCCGAGCGGACGGGGTGGGTCTACTATTTGCGCCATGGTTCTGGCGCGGGCCTGGAGGCGTCGCCTGTTTGGTGCATTGGGTGCGGCAACGCTCGCTCCGGGCATGCTGATCGGCGCTCTGGCTGTGGTGGCGCTGGCGGGAGGTTTTGCCTCGCTTGGCGCACTGTCTCAGGCTTTCTCGGGACCAGCCGTTCCGGCGGCGCAGCGGTTTTCGCCGAACCTGTTGCAAGGACTGAAGGTGGCGCTTCCGGCGTCGACGGCGGGCGCACTGGGCGCGGCCACGTCCTCAGGCCTGGGTGCCCAGGGCGGGGCGGCGGCCGCGGGGTCTACAACAGGAGGCGGAGGGACCGGTGCAAACGGGCTCGGTGGAGGCGGTCAGGGCGGCTCGGGCGGAGGCGGCCAGGGCGGCTCGGGCGGAGGGGGCCAGGGCGGCTCGGGCGGAGGCCAACCGACGACGGGATCGCCAGCCGGCAGCCCGTCACCGTTTCCCAACCCGACGGCCGTTGACCAGGTCTCGGGCGCCGCGGCCTCGGCAACGAGTCAGCTTCCCGCTCCCCTCGGTCCGCTCGTTACCAAGCAGGTGAGCTCGGCTTCCAGCGCGGCTGACCAGATCCTGTCCGGCGGATCCCACCCAACGCGAACCAGGGTCACCCGCGCAGCCGGGTCTGCGGCGGCCTCCTCTTGAGGTCACGCCTCCTCGTTCGGAGCGCCGTAGCGGGCGCGGCGTTCACCATGCTGGCAGCTGGCGCGTTTGGGACCAGGGCAGCTGGAGCAGGGCTCTCGATCGGCGCCGCTGATTGGACTCGATTTGACTACAGCGCCGAGCGCAGCGGAGTCGGCCCAGGCGCCACGGGCATACGCGCGGACGACCTTCGGGCGCTGCGGACCCGCGTTGTTCACCTCGACGGGACTGTTGATTCCTCGCCGATCGAGCTCAATGGGGTCCTGATCCGCGGGCGGCGCCGTGACGTGGCCGTGGTCACGACGACCTACGGCCGGACGATTGCGGTCGACGCAGGCACCGGCGCCAGGCTGTGGGAGTTCACGCCCGGCGATATCCGTGGGTATGAGGGGAGCGCCCAGGTCACGACGGCCACGCCGATTGCCGACCCCGACCGCCGGTTCGTCTACGCAACGAGCCCCGACGGGCGAATCCACAAACTCGCTACCTCCACTGGGCGCGAGCTGCGTTCCGGCAAGTGGCCGGTGCGGGTCACCTTCGATCCAACTCACGAGAAGCTCGCCTCGGCCCTGAACATCAGCGGGAATTACGTGATCGCCGTCACCGGGGGATACATCGGCGATGCTCCTTCCTATCAGGGTCATGTAGTGGTGATCGACCGTGGATCCGGTCACATCGTCCACGTGTGGAACTCGCTGTGCTCGAACCGCCATTTCCTGATCAACCCTCCCCGCTCGTGTCCCGCCAGCGACTCGGCGATCTGGGCACGCGCCGGGGCCGTGGTGGAGCCGGGGAGCGGCCGCCTGCTGGTCGCCACCGGCAACGGGCCCTTCAACGGCTCGACGGATTGGGGCGACAGCGTCCTTGAACTCACTCCAAACGCCAGTCGCCTGCTCCACAACTGGACGCCGACCGATCAGGCTCAGCTGAGCTCCACCGATACCGATCTCGGCAGCACCGCACCGGCGCTGCTTCCGAGCTATCACGGATACCGCCTTGCCGTGCAAGGAGGTAAGGACGCCCAGCTTCACCTCCTCAACTTGAACCGGCTAAACGGGACCCGCGGCGGAGCGGGTGGCCGGCTCGGAGGAGAGATCCAGGACATCGGAGCGCCCGGTGGAGTGTTCACCGCACCAGCGGTCTGGGCCCGGAAGGGACGTCCGCTCGTGTTCGTGACCGGCGACTCCGGAACCGCCGCGTACGCGCTTATCGGCGGCCACCACCCACGCCTGACGATGACGTGGCACAACGGGACGTCTGGCACCAGTCCGGTGCTGGCCGGAGGCCTCCTGTACATCTACGACGAGGGCGGCGGGGCGCTGAGGGTCTATGAGCCGGCAAGCGGGCGGCTAATCGGATCCCTGCGCGCCGCCAGCGGGCATTGGAACAGTCCGATCGTCGTGAGCGGGCGCATCATCCTGCCCGTCGGCAACTACATGGACCACGCATCCAGCGGGGAGCTTTTCATCTACCACCTCCCGGGCCGCTGAGGACCCGCGCAAGCAGATTGTGCGTCATCGCCACGACCCGGCTGTCGGGTGCACGCGGTGCGTCCGGCGAGGCGTCGGGCACCGGCTCCAGCCCCAGTTCCCAGCCAAGCGTGCCCGTACTGAACACCAGCGCGCCGGAGCGCGCGCGGTAGAGGGTCGTCTCGCCCAGGTTCTGGCCTGGGCCTGGGGCCGGCTCGCCCGCGGCGGGCCGCATACAGGTGGCGTGTCCATAACCGACCAGCGCGGTGCCCGCAGGGCTGGCGGACGTCCGCATGTCCAGCTCGTACCCCTGGATCCCCGGGATTCGCGTGCCAGACGAGACGCCGGTTCCGGAGAACAGCCACCCAGGCGCAAGGCGGGGGTTGGGAGCCCATTCGTAATAGCGGTAGGTTGGGGGGCCGGTGGCGCCCAGGCGGGGGGTGATGCAGCCCAGATACGCCGACCCCGTGAGCGGGGCGCCACGGTCGGGGAACTCGCCCGTGGGCGTGGATCTATCTGGGTCGAGCGCGGCGTGCTCCTTGTAAGCGACGATCACGTGTCCGGGCGCGCCCGGTTCACTCGCCGCCGCTGTGGCAGGGCCGTAGCGGACTCGCCAGGCGAGTGTGTCCGAGGAGATGAAGAGGAGGTTCGTTCCGGCGTCGCGGGCGCGGGAGAACGCGTCCGCCTGCCGCTGAGACCAATACTCCGAGTGGCCGAAATCCAGCAGCGCGCGGTGGCCATCCAGTTGGCCTGGGTCGGTGTCCACCGACTCGCTGGTGGTGTACGAGACCGGGTAGCCGTAGCGCTCCAGGAACCGCACCATCGCCACGTCACGGGCGAAGAACTGACCAGCTCCCGTGACGCTGTCGTAGGGCCTGTCGTAGGACACTTCCACCCCCTGGGTGGTGCCGGTGACGGCGGTGGTGCGGGAGCCTCCGGGGTACAGGCTGTCTCCGCCCCAGGCGTTGTAGGCCTCGTAGGTGGATGTCGGCAGCTGCGCCATGAGCGCCTGGGGCGTGCTGGAGCGGACGACGAACAGCGAATCCGCCTGACCGGACGGCGCCGAGAGCCTGACGATATATACGCCACTGGGAAGCGCCTGCGGAACGACAAATGTCAGCGTCGGATGCCAGGCACACTCGGTCAGCCCGGTGCGTGAGTCATGGCTGCACCCGGGCTGGCTCCGTACCCGCAGCCGATGGGAAACCAGCACCTCATGTCCGCCCGTGCCGCCGTACCACCCCATCCTGAACAGCCTGATCCTCACGTAGCGAGAGCCCGGAGCGTTCACATAAATCCGCTCGGTCTCCCCAGGTAGGACGGCCGGCGAGGAGACGTAGCCGGCCACCTCGCCCTGGGAATGTCCGCCGAGACCCTGGGCGGGTCCGGGCAGGCGCCACGCTGTCGTGCCGGCCGCGCCGTTTTCCTGCTGGACGGTGGGCTGAAGGCCCGAGGTACGCACCAGCCACGTGAATGGGCCCTCAGGTCCGGCACGCTGGGCGGAGTGAGAGCTGGACGACCCACCGCCGCAGGCCGCAGCCGCAATGGCCAACAGCAGCGGGACAAGCCTGGAGTGGCGCACCAGCGCGGCAGCGTAGTAGGGTCGTTGCTGCGGCCGCTAGAACCTCGACAGGAGGAAACCGGATGGAAGACCGTGGATGGGGCCTAACGCGGCGTGAAGCGCTGCGCAACGCGGCAGTTGCCGGCGCCGGGGTTACGGCAGCTGCTGGGGGAATCCAGGACCTGCTGGGTCAAGCTCTGGCGGCGACGCCCCGCGCAGGAGCACTCAAGGACATCGAGCACGTGATCGTCCTGATGCAGGAGAACCGCTCGTTCGACCACTACTTCGGAACGCTGTCAGGCGTCCGGGGGTTCGGCGACAAGCACGGCCGAAATGCGTTCTTCCAGAAGGACAGCGCGGGAAAGACGATCCATCCGTTCCGCCTGGGCCAGGCGCAATGCTTTCCTGACCTTACCCATGACTGGGGGCCGCAGCACCGGTCGTGGGCCGGCGGCAAGATCAGCGGATTTGTGCTCGCCCATGAGGCCGTTGACCCGGCGGGTGTGGGGCCCGAGACGATGGGCTACTACGCCCGTGCAGACCTTCCCCTCTACTACGCCCTGGCGGACGCGTTCACGGTCTGCGACAACTATTACTGCTCGGTCATCGGCCCGACCGACCCGAATCGGCTGTACAGCATGTCGGGGACGATCGATCCCGATGGAAAGCATGGTGGGCCGCTCGTCCAGACCAACCTGCTGAACCGCAATGGGGTGTTCAGTTGGACGACTATGCCCGAGCAGCTGTCAGCGCGTGGTGTGAGCTGGAAGGTGTACACCGCACCGGGCAAGGAAGCCGGCGTGCTGGACAACGTGCTGACGTACTTCAAGCAGTACAGCGCCGGCTCCAAGCTGGCTCAGCGCGGCCTGCAGCCAACGTATCCGGCCGACTTCCTGAGCGACATCGCAGCTGGACACCTTCCGCAGGTCTCATGGCTGTTGCCGTCGATCTTCGCGTCCGAGCATCCGGGCTTCGGCGCGGCGGTAGCCGGCGAAGCGGTGGTGCGGCAGGTTGTCGAAGCATTGGTCTCGCATCCCAAGGTGTGGCGCAAGACGGCGCTGTTCTTGACCTACGACGAGAACGGCGGCTTCTTCGACCACGTGCGGCCCCCGACGCCGCCCCCTGGGACAAAGGGGGAGTTCCTGACCGTGTCGACCCTGCCGTCAAAGGCGGAGAACGTACGCGGGCCGATCGGACTTGGTTTCCGCGTGCCGATGGTCGTGATCTCGCCGTTCTCCCGGGCGGGCTGGTCTGCTCCAAGACGTTCGATCACACATCGACGCTTCGGTTCCTGGAGACGCGGTTCCGCGTCAAGGTGCCCAACCTGAGCGCCTGGCGGCGGAAGACGACGGGCGATCTGACGGCCGCTTTCAACTTCGCCGCGTCCCCGCGGTACGGACGTCCCTCGCTTCCTGGAGTCAACCCCGGGCAATTCGCCAAGTGCTCGACCACGAACGAACGCGCGCCGGTCGTCAAGGGCCCGTTCCCCCGGCAGGAGAAGGGCAAGCGCGGGGCTCCCAGCGGGCAGAGGTAGGTCTGTGGAATACCGGACGTTGGGCAGAACCGGGATGAAGGTCTCGCCGCTGTGCCTAGGCGCGATGATGTTCGGGGCGTGGGGCAACACCGACCACGACGACTCGATCCGAATCATTCATAGGGCGCTGGACGCTGGGATCAACTTTCTCGATACGGCGGACGTGTACTCGCGCGGAGAGTCCGAGGAGATCGTGGGCAAGGCGCTCGCCGGGGGGCGGCGTGAGAACGTCGTGCTGGCGACCAAGGTGCATGGGGCGATGGGGGACGACCCCAACCAGTTCGGCAACTCGCGTCGGTGGATCATCGCGGAGGTTGAGAACAGCCTCCGGCGGCTGAAGACCGATTGGATCGACCTCTACCAGATCCACCGCCCCGAGCACGACACCGACATCGAGGAGACGCTGGGCGCGCTGAGCGACCTCGTCCATGCGGGCAAGGTCCGCTACGTCGGCTCCTCGACCTTCCCGGCCAGCCAGATCGTCGAGGCGCAGTGGGCGGCCGAGCGGGGCGGCCTGGAGCGCTTCGTCTGCGAGCAGCCTCCGTACTCGATGCTCATTCGGGCGGTGGAGGCGGATGTGCTGCCGACCTGTCAGCGTTACGGGATTGGGGTGATCCCGTGGAGTCCGCTTGCCGGCGGCTGGTTGTCGGGCAAATGGAGGCTCGGCGAGGAGGGCCTTTCCTCACGCCGCTCCGCGATGCTCCCGGAACGCTACGACCTGTCGATTCCCGCCAACCAACGCAAGCTCGAGGCGGCCGACGCCCTGGCGAAGCTCGCCGAGGAGACCGGGATCACCCTGATCGAGATGGCGCTCGCATTCGTTATCCATCACCCGGCGGTCACGGCGGCGATCATTGGGCCTCGTACGAGCGAGCACCTGGAGTCCCAGCTTCCTGCGGCTGACCTGAGACTCTCGGAAGAGGTGCTCGATCGGATCGACCAGATAGTGCCGCCTGGGGTGAGCGTCAATCCCGCGGACACCGGCTGGCAGAACCCCGCCCTGGAGGCGCTGGCGCGACGGCGGCCGGCCTGACCAGGCTTCAGCGGGCGAGCGTGGAGCTCGCCTTGCAACCCATCTGGACACTATGTACGATCGGTCGGTGGCCGGCATCGCCACGGACCTCGATTGGCGGCGCGTCGATCTCGTTGACCCGGACGTCTTCGCGCAGGGCCCGCCGCACGAGCTGTTCGCGCGAATGCGCGCCGAGGCGCCCGTGCACTGGAACAGCACTCACGACGGAGAGGGGTTCTGGTCGGTCACCAGAGCTGCCGACATCGCGGCGATCGGCCGCGACCCTCTCACCTGGTCCTCCAACCGGCGAGGCGTGTTCGTGCGCGAGGACGTCCCCATACCCGTCGATCTGATCCGGTTGATCATGCTGGCGATGGATCCACCCCAGCACACCAAGCACCGGATGATCGTCCAGAAGGTGTTTACGCCACACACCGTGAACCGGCAGGAGGAACCGATCCGCGCCCGGGTCGGTGCGCTGATAGACCGCGTGGCCGAGCGAGGCGAATGCGACTTCGTCAACGAGATCGCCGTTGAGCTCCCGCTGCAGACGATCGCGGAGATGCTGGGCGTCCCCTACGAGAACCGCGGCAAGCTCTTCGAGTGGACGAACCGGATCGAGGCCGCACACACCGAGCACACCGACGACGGGCTCTCAGCCTTCGGGGAGATGGGGGCTTACCTCGCCGCGCTGATCGAGGAGCGCAGGCGCCGGCCAGCCGACGACCTCATCACCGCGCTGATCAACGCCGAGGTCGATGGCGAGCATCTCAACGACGTGGAGATCACCTCGTTCTTCGGACTGCTCATGTTTGCCGGCAACGACACGACTCGAAACACCGCGTCCGGTGGCCTGCTGGCGCTACTCGAACATCCTGACCAGCTGGCGCGGCTGCGAGCCGACCCGTCGCTGGAGCCCGGCGCCGTCGAGGAGATCCTGCGCTGGGTCAGCGCCGTTATGTGGTTCAGCCGGACCGCGACACGTGACGTCGAGCTGCACGGCCAGACGATCACCGAAGGGCAGAAGGCGGTGCTGTGGTATGCCTCTGGCAGCCGCGACGAGGAGCTGATTCGGGATCCCATGCGCTTTGACGTGGCGCGATCCACGGTCGAGCATCAGGCCTTCGGCGGGGGTGGCCGTCATTTCTGCCTGGGTGCGTCGCTGGCCCGCCTCCAGCTACGGGTCCTGTTCTCGGAGCTGCTACGCCGGCTCGATGACCTGGAGCTGGCCGGGCGTCCGGTCCGGCTCCGCTCCAATTGGGTCAACGGACTGGTGTCGCTCCCGATCTCCTATCGGGCCGCTGCCGCCGGCTGAGCATTTCGACGCGCTGGTGATCGGCGCGGGCGCCGGCGGACTGTCCGCCGCGGTCTGGCTGAGCCTCGGAGGGCTGCGAGTGCTTGTGGTGGAGGAGCGCGAGCGAGTGGGAGGACGCGCGTCGAGCGTCGTCGAGGATGGGTTCACCGTCAACACCGGCGCGGTTGCGATCGAGTACGGCGGCGTCCTGGAGGAGACCTTCCGTGCCTGCGGGGCGCCGTTCGAGATCCGGATCCCCGATCCCGCCACGCTGTTCAAGCTCGGACGCCGGGAGCTGTCTCTGTCGAAGGGACCAACGGGAGCGCTGGTCAACCAAGCGCTCAAGCGGGGCGCGGCAATGCTTCGATCCACCGACGAGCAGACAACGGTTCGTGAGTGGCTGGCCAGCTACACCGCCAACGAGACCGTGCATGCCGTTTTCCGCAACCTGTGTGCAGCGATCTTCGCCTGCAACAGCGATGAGCTCCCCGCCAAGGCCTTCATGACCTACTTCCTCACAAAGGGCGCATTTCGCAACTTCGGTTTCTCGCCAACCGGGACGATCGGGCTGATGGCGGGCCTGGCGGACGCGGTTCGGGAGCGCGGGGGAGAGGTCTGGACGGGTGCCAAGGTCCGGACGCTGAAGGTCGCCGATGGGTTTGTCAGAAGTGCTGAGCTGCTCCGGGATGGCGCCGAGCTGGAGATGTCCGCGGACGTCGCTGTTTCCAACGCCGGCCCCGCCGCAACCGTTGCCCTCTGCGGACGGGAGCACTTCTCGCCTCCGTATCTGGAGCGCGTGGACACGGAGTTGAGGCCCACGGCAAACATCGTGATCAATCTCGCCAGCCGTGAGCGGCTGATGAACGCGCCCGGGATCATCACCTTCGGGGTAACGCGGAGGTTGTGCAACATGGCCAACCTCACTGCAACCTGCCCTGAGCTGGCACCCCCGGGCTGGAACCTGTACGTCGCGTACGGGGTCCCCGTTCCCGCGGCTGGACCTTTCGACGAGGCCGAGGAGGTGGAGGCGACGCTCCAGGACCTGCGGGATCAGCTTCCCGATTTCGATCGACGCGCCCGGATCCTGTCGATCCGCGTGATGCGCGGCGAGTGGCCCGCCCAGCGGAGCATCGCGGGGCTCGACCTCCCGCAGGAGACCCCGATCGAGAACCTCTACAACGTCGGTGACGGCGTCCGCGAGTACGCGAGCGGGGGAGTCCAGGCGTGCGTGGAGACCGGGAAGCTCGTCGCCGAGCGGATACTGCGAGCGGGATGACGCCGGGGCTGGGCGCTGGCGCAGGGCCGGGCGCTGGCCCGGTGCCGCGTGCTCACGCGCGGCTGGGCGGCGCAGGCGCGGCGAGCGCGAGCGCGCGCGACTAACGCCGCACCGGCGCGTACAGCGTGTTCCACACGATGCTGGTGTAGGCGTCGATCAGCCGCTCCAGCTCCGCGTCTCCGGCATCCCGCACAAGCTGGTGCAGCCCGCGCTCGGCCATCCACGTCAGCCACGCCGCGGTCTGATGGGCGAGGAGGTCGGGATCGATGAAGCGGTCGCGCTGCCCTACCTTGATGTGCTTGCGAAGGCCGGCGATGTTGCGGTCCATCATCTCGCCGACCAGCTCACGAACGGCCTGGTCATAGGCCGCCGCGTCGTACATCGCGGCCATCAGCGTCGTATGGGGGCGATAGGTCTTGACCACACGATCGAGCGCGACGCGGAGCTGATCGCGGGTGGATTCGCGACCCAGGGCCCACCAATCGCGGGCAGCGGCGGCGATCTCCGCTTCGATCTCGCCGAACCAGGCGCGCAGCAGCGCGCCTTTGTCCTGAAAGTAGACGTAGAACGTGGACCGCGAAAGCCCCGCCTCGGAGACCAGGCGCTCCACGCTTATCTCGGTGTAGCTCTCGCCGTCGGAAAGCAGACGCTCCACTACCGCCAGCAACCGGTCGCGAATCTCCTCGCGTCGCTGGGCGCGGCTGCTCTGGCTGCGACGCGTCACCGAGGGCATCAGCTCGCGGGCGACGTTATCAGCTGTGGTACGGTGGCAGACGGTATGACCGGACAAGCCGTCCGCCCGTCGTGCGTGTCGCTGACCGTGGCCGACGAGGTGGCCCGGCTGGTGCTTTCACGACCCCAAGCCCACAACGCCATCAACGACGAGATGGTCGAAGGGCTGGCCGGCGCGATAGGGGACCTGGAGGATTCACCGGCGCGGGCCGTGCTGATCTCCGGCGTTGGCGCGCATATGACCGTTGGGGGCGACCTCGAGCAGCTGCGCTCCCGGATCGATCGCCTGGGCGAAGCGCTCGACGCGGTCGTGCCGGTCTACCACGACTTCCTGAATCGATTGGCCGCCCTAAAGGTGCCCGTGGTGTGCGCCGCCCAAGGCGTGGTGGGAGGCGGCGGGCTGGGCTTCCTGTGGTGCGCGGACGTGGTAATCGCGGCCACCGATTTGCGCCTCGTCACCGGGTTCGCTGGTCTGGGATTGAGTGGGGACGGAGGGTCGAGCTGGGCGCTACCGAGGATGATCGGCCTGCGGCGTGCTCGCCAGCTGATGCTCCTCGGTCGACAGCTTGACGCGGAGGAGGCGCTGGCCTGGGGTCTGGTCGACCAGGTGGCGGAGCCCGACCGGCTTCAGGCAGAGGCGGAGGCGGAGGCGACCCGCCTGGCACGGGGGCCAACGGCGGCGTACGGACACATCAAGCGCCTGCTGAGCTCGAGCTTCGATAGAAGCTTTACCGAGCAGCTGGAGGCTGAGCGAAGCGCGATGGTGGACTGCGCCGCCACGCTCGATGCCCGCGAGGGCATCCTCAGCTTCGAGGACCGGCGCAGGCCTGAGTTCGCGGGTCGCTAGAGGTGGGCGTTGTCTGCAGTGGCGAGCGGCGGCTCGACGCGGAGGAGGTTGCGCTCCGGGCTGCCCGGGCCGCCACCGGCTTTGACAGCCTCGGGATTGGGGCCGGCGACGGCGTCGACCTCTACCTCCGGAACGACCTGGCTTTCTTCGAGGCCGCGCTTGGGGCAAGCGCCGTCGGGGCGTATCCGGTGGCGGTCAACTGGCACTACTCCGTGGAGGAGGCCCGCTACGTATTCGAGGATTCGGAAGCTAAGGTGGTCGTCATCCACGCGGACCTCCTGGAGGGCGTCGCGCCGGCCATCCCCGAGGGGGCAACGGTGCTCGTCGTGCGGACGCCCCCGGAGATAGCTGAGGCGTACGGGGTCTCCGAGTCAAGCGCGGCCGTCCCCGACGGAGCGACCGACTGGGACTCCTGGCTCGCGCGGTTTGAGCCGCGACTGAGTGAGCCGGCGGGGACGACCCTGTCGATCATCTACACGTCGGGCACCACCGGGCATCCGAAAGGGGTCAAGCGACCGCCCTACAACGAGGACGAGATGGCGCGGCTCACCGAGGCGCTCGCCGTGATCTTCGGATTCACGTACTTCGAAGACCCCAGCCAGATGGTCACCGCCGTCCCGGGCCCGGTCTACCACTCGGCGCCCAACACCCACGCAATCTTCTCGTTCAGGGCCGGTGCAAGCATCCACCTGATGCCGCGCTTTGATCCTGAGGCGCTTCTGGCATTGATCGAGCGCGAGCGGATCACCCACCTCCATCTGGTCCCGATCATGTTCGAACGCCTGCTGAAGCTGCCAGAGGAGGTGCGCATGCGCCACGACGTCTCCTCGCTCCGCTTCGTGGTCCACGCCGCGGCCCCGTGCTCTCCGGCAACCAAGCGGGCAATGATCGACTGGTGGGGACCGATCATTCACGAGTACTACGGCTCAACCGAGGTCGGACCGGTCACGTTCATCACAGCCGAGGAGTGGCTGGAGCACCCCGGCTCGGTAGGACGGAGGATGGAGGGGGCCGACGTCCGGATCCTCGACGACGACGGTAACGAGCTCGGCTTGGGAGAGATCGGCGAGATCGCCGCGGGCAGCACCACCGGAAGCACCGACTTCACCTATCACCGCGACGAGGCCAAGCGACGGGCCGCTGACCGCAACGGGCTGTTCGCGCCCGGCGACATCGGCTACTTCGACGAGCACGACTATCTCTATCTGTGCGACCGGAAGATCGACATGATCATCTCGGGCGGGGTCAACATCTACCCGGCGGCGATCGAGCTCGAGCTGCACCACCATCCCGCGGTGGCTGACTGCGCCGTGTTCGGCATCCCAGACGAGGAGTACGGCGAGTCGGTGCACGCGGTGGTGCAGCTGCAGCCAGATCAGAGCGCGACGCAGGAGGAAGTCAAGGCGTTCCTGCGTGAGCGAATCGCCGGCTACGAGGTCCCGAGAACTGTGGAGTTCCGGGAGGACCTACCCCGGGAGGACTCCGGCAAGATCTTCAAGCGGAAGCTGCGCGACCCGTACTGGGAGGGGGCGGGGCGGTCGATCTGAGGGGGGCGTGGCGCGGGGCGGGCGGCGCGCGCCGCGGGCGCGGGCGCGCGCCAGCGAACTTTGCCGCTCCACGTGACCATATGTCATGTGGCGCGCCAAAGTTCACCCCGGGGTGAACTTTGGCGGTGGGCGTCACCTGCCGACGCTGCGCGCCAAAGTTCACCCCGGGCGCGCGGTCATCCCCCCATCGAGGGTGATGGTGGCGCCGGTGGTGTAGCTGGAGGCATCCGAGGCCAGGTACAGCGCCGCGCCGATGACCTCCTCCGGCTGCCCGCCGCGCTGGAGCGGGATTCCCTGCTTGGCGCGCTGCTCAAAAGCTTCCATGTCCCAAGCCTTGCTGATGTCGGTGAGGAACGGCCCTGGGAGGATCGTGTTCACGCGGACCGAAGGCGCGAAGGCGCGAGCAAAACCCACGGTCAGCGCTGAGAGCCCCGCCTTCGCCGCGCCGTAAGGCAGCTCCTGTGGCTCAGGCGACACAGCTGCGGTGCTGGAGACGTTGATGATTGAGCCGCCATCTCCGGCCACCATCCTCGTTCCCACGAGTGCGCAAAGGCGGAAGTGGCCCTTGAGGTTGACCGCAATCACCTTGTCGAACAGCTCCTCTGAGACCTCCTCCAGCGAGGGATACACCGGCGAGGAGCCGGCGTTGTTGACCAGCACGTCTATGCGGCCGAACTCGCCGTACACGCGCTCGACGAGCGCGTTGCAGTCGGACCAGCGACCGACGTGACACCCAACCCCAACGGCTCGCGCGCCCGTCTGCGCGCTGATCTCGCCGGCCGCGGCCTCGCATGCGTCCGCCTTGCGGCTGGCGATTACGACGGTCGCGCCCTCCTGGGCGAACGCACCAGCCATCGCCCGTCCCAGGCCGCGGCTTCCGCCCGTGATGACGGCGATCCTGTCCTTGAGGACATCAGTCATGCTGCGACCTCCTTTCGATGTGGTCCGGGCGGGCGACGGCCAGCTTGTCGGCGACCATCTCACGAAGTTCGCCCGTCAGCTGGTCGAGGCGGTGGTCGAGCTTGCCGGCGCGAAGGGCGTCCGACAGCTCGGCGTCGGTTGCGAAGCCGAGGCGCCCAAGACGCTCGAGGTGGCGGGCGGCATCGCCTGGACCGAGCCGCAGTTCCCGCTCGACGATCGCCAGCACGTTGGCGGCCACCTTGGCATGCCAGCGCGGCTGTCCCTCGAGCCGGGGCTCGACCTGCTCGGTGAGGAACTCGCGGACCGCCTCCAGCAGCGTCGGCGGGTCCGGGATGTCATGCGGCGCGGCCACTAGAGCCGTTCCATCATGGCGAGTGCGTCCCACTCCTGCTCGCAGGCCCGGCGGCCGATCGCGGCCAGCTCCACCGACCGCGTCGCCCCGCTGAGATGACGCTGCGCCTGGACGTGGCAGAGCACGCCCCACCACACGGTCCCAGCCGTCTGCCACCACAGAAGTTCGGGGAGCGACACCTCCTCGCCGCCTGCCGCGCGGTAGGAATCGAGAAGCTCCTCGTACTCCCCGGCCCCGGCCACCGGGCGCTTGCCGCCGAACCGCCAGGCCGGGACGCACGGCCAGCCGAGGTCCTCGAGCGGATCGCCCAGGTGGACGACCTCCCAGTCGAGCACCGCGGTGATGCCGCCATCGTCGATCAAGAGATTCCCCATCCTGAAGTCGCCGTGCACGATTGTGTGCGGTCGGGCCCGCGGCCGGGTCAGCGCCAGCTTGCGGAGCACCAGCTCAAAGGCCGGAAGGCGCTGGGGGAGCGCGTCCAGCACGTCGTGGCAGCGAGTGATCGGATCCACATGGGTCAGACCGGGGACCGCGTCGGTGGCGACCGAGTGCAGCCGGGCCAGGATCTGACCGCACTGCTCGGCCAGTCCCTCCCGCGCGCGCGCGTAACGATCGTCCCGCAGCAGCCGTGGCGCAAGCGACTCGCCCTGCACGGCCTCGAGCAGCAGTGCCGGCATCTCGAGCGGGCCTCCGGCCTCGAACACTGCGAGCACTCGCGCCACAGGCACGCCCGCCTCGGCCGCCGCTCGGAGGATCGCCGCCTCTGTGTCGACGGAGGCGCGCGCGGCGCCGCGGGGCAGACGCTGGAGGATGCAGGTGTGCCCGGTCGTCGTGGCCACCGACCACGTCTCCCTGGAGGCGCCGGCTGACAGCCTGCGCAGGTCGGCGATCTCCTCTCCCAGCGCCTCGGCGAGGGGGCCGAGCAGCGACTCTCCGGCGTCCTCTGCTGCCGACAATGCCTACGCCCGGCCGGGCGAGCGGGATCCGTCGCCTGCCCCGGGAGTGCGCCCGCCGAACCCGAACATGCTCCGCGCGATGTTCCGGATCTGAACCTCCTCGGATCCTTCGGTGATCCGGTAGCGACGGTGGTGGCGATAGATGTGCTCAAACGGCATACCGCGGGTGTACCCAATCCCGCCGTGCACCTGGATCGCGCGGTCGGCCGCGTCGCACACAAGCCGGTTCGCCCTGAAGTTGCACATCGAGATGCGGTCCGAGACCGCGGATCCGCCCTGCGCGTCCATCTCCGCCGCGGTGTCCCGGATCAGGCCGCGCAACATCGCGCAGTCGGTCTCCAACTCCACCAGCGGCCACTGGATCGCCTGGTTGACCGCAAGCGGCTTGCCAAAGACGATCCGTTCACGCGCGTACTCCACGCTGCGGTCCACGCAGAACTGGGCTGCGCCGAGGCTCGAAGCGGCCTGGCGGATCCGGTTCTCATGCACGAACAGCAACGCCGCCGCCAGCCCGTTTCCCTCCTCGCCCACGACCGCCGAATCCGGCACGCGGACGTCCGTCAGGGAAACCTCGGAATGGTCAGATGGCATGTTGAACGTCCAGTGGTGGTACAGGACGTCGAACCCCGGCGAGTCGGTGGGAACCAGGAACGCGGTGATGCCACGTGGACTTCCGGACTCGCCTGACGTCCGCGCGAACACGATGTCGTACTGGGCCACGTGCATCCCGGTGTTGAAGCGCTTGGCGCCGTTGATCACCCAATCTGACCCGTCGCGCCGCGCATTCGTCTCAAGCCACGTGGCGTCACTGCCATGCCGTGGCTCGGTGAGGCCGAACGCGCATGCCACCTCGTGGCGAAGCAGCGGCTCGATCAGCCCCTTCTGCTCGTCCGACCCAAGCGCGTGCAGGACGAGGACGATTGGGAAGTTCCCGACGCACGAGCTCTCGGTCTGCAAGTCGGAATGGAGCCCCAGCGGCTTGTTGGCCAGATGCTCCCGGATGTTGGCCATCTCCAGGTTGGTGCCGTCGGAGCCGCCCAGGGCGCTGGGCAGCGGATAGCGGTAGAGCCCAGCTGCGTCTGCACGGCGCATCATCTCGACCAGCAGCTCCTCCCACTCGCGGACCGGAGCGCCTCCCTGCTCCACATCGGTGCGCGCAAACTCGCGGCGATAGTCGAAGTACTGCGGATGCTCCTCCTGGAGCGGTCGCAACTCGCGCTCGATAAACGCATCGATCCTCTCCAGAAAGCTCGTGATATCCGAAGCCATCGCGAGCGCGAGCCTATCGCGCGGCGGGTCTCGGAATCGGCCGGACGATATGACCGGACAGGGCGTCCGAAACGCTGTATCCTGCGGCCGTGGCGACGGTCGAGCAACCGCGGGCACCCGCGCCTGAGCTGGCGGCGCTGATCGAGCGAGACCGGGTGCACGGCTCGCTCTACACCGACCCGGCGATCTTCGCCGCCGAGCTGGAGCGGATCTGGTACCGCACCTGGGTGTTCGTGGGCCACGAGAGCGAGATCGCCCAGCCGGGCGACTATGTGGTCAAGTCGATCGGGCCGCAGCCGATCATCATGACCCGGGACCGGGGAGGCGGGGTGCATCTGCTCCTCAACCGTTGCACTCATCGCGCAAACCTTGTCTGTGACTCGCCCAAGGGAAACGCGAACGCGTTTCGTTGTCCTTACCACGGTTGGACGTTCTCCAACGCCGGCAAGCTGCTGGGGTATCCGTTCAACAGCGGCTACGCCGGCACCGAGGCAAAGCGAAACCTGGGGCTCGGTCGCGTGGCACGAGTGGATTCCGTTCACGGGTTCGTGTTCGGGTCCTTCAGCCCGGAAGGCCCCACGCTCGCCGAGCACCTGGGCGGCGCGGCCGAGGCTTTCGAGCGGCTGGTCGCACTGTCTCCGACCGGCCGTCTGGCGCTTACCGCGGGCTGGGTCAAGCACGAGGTCAAGGCCAACTGGAAGATGCTCCTGGAGAACGAGACCGACGGCTACCACCCGCAGTTTGTCCACGCCTCGATCTTCAGCGTCGCCGACAGCGGCATCGGCAAGCTGTACGACGAGAAATCGACGGCGGTGTCCCGCGACTACGGGAATGGCCACACCGAGAATGACCTGCGGCCCGAGTTCCGCCGCGTCGGCCGGCCGCTTGGCTGGTTTGGCACCACGCCGGACCGGGTCCCTGACTACGTGGCGAAGCTGGAGCAGGCCCGCGGAGCAGAGCGCGCCCGCCAGGTCCTGATCGACGGCGCACCGCACGTGATGGTCTTCCCCAACCTGTTCATCGCCGAGATCCAGCTGTTCGTGCTGCAGCCGCTTGCAGTCGACCGCACAGTCCAGCACGTCACGGCAATCCAGCTCGAGGAGTGTCCGGATATGAACCGGCGGCTCCTTCAGCAGACGATCGGCTCGGTCGGACCGGCTGGATTCCTGCTTGCCGACGACTCGGAGATGTACGAGCGAAACCAACGTGGAGTGCACACCCGCGACCCCGAATGGCTCGTGCTGCGGCGGGGGGTTCATCGCGAGCGCCACGACGAGAACGGCTACCTGATCGGCGATGCGACCGATGAGGTTCCGCAGCGCGGGATCTGGCGACACTACCTGGAGCTGATGCGTGTCTGACCTGCTCCGCGCGGCCGAGCAGTTCGTGTATCAGGAGGCCCGTCTAGCGGACGAGCAACGCTACGACGAGTGGGAGGCGCTGTGGACCGACGATGGGATCTACTGGGTGCCGGCGAACGGCGGCGACAGCGATCCCGAGCGCGAGATGTCGATCATCTTCGACAACCGGGCGCGCATTGCCACGCGTGTGAAGCAACTCAACACCGGCAAGCGTCACTCACAGACCCCGCCGTCCGGTCTTCGGCGGCTGATCTCAAACCTCGAGTTGATGGCCCCCGAGAGCGGAGATGACACCGATGTCGGAGTGGGTGCCAACTTCATCGTGTTCGAGTCGCGCGAGCGCGGCGTGACGCTGTGGGGAGGCCGCAGCCGATACACCCTGCGCCGCTCAGGGGCGGGCCTCAAGATGGCCCGGAAGACCGTCGTGCTGGCAAACAACGACAGGCCGCTACCCACCATGGCCTTCTTGATCTGATGGAGCTCGGAATCGTCGAGAGCGAGTTCGCGAGCGTGTCGCTCAGCATCGACCACGCCGGCAACGGGCCACGTCTGCGGATCGAAGATCTTCGTACGGGGCACGTGGGTTTCCTCGACGCCCTCGAGCTGGAAACGCTGGCGTGGTTGCCCGAGGGCGCGCTTCACCCGCTGCTTGACCCCTCGCTTCATCGGTGGCGAGAGGACGGTGTGCTGGAGCGGCGGCCTAGCTCCCGCTGAACCGCGGCTCGCGCCTCTCGATCACCGCTGCCAGGCCCTCGCGGGCGTCGGCGGTGCCGGAGAGCTCCGACACGGTGAGGGACTCATCCGCCAGTACCTCCTGGAGGGGGGAGCTGAGCGCTTGCCAGAGCAGCCGCTTGGTCTGCTCCTGAGCCAGCGGCGGGCCGGCCGCCAGCGCGCGGACCAGCTCGAGGCCGCGGGCCCAAAGGGCCTCGTCGTCGTCCAGCACCTCCGTGACCAGGCCGGCCTCGAGGGCCTGGGAGGCATCGAGCATCGGGTTGAGCAGTGCCAGCGCGAGCGCCTGGCGCAGGCCTACGAGTCGCGTCAGCGTCAGTGAGAGCCCTGCGTCCGGCGCCATTCCCACCCGCGTGGCGCCAAGCATGAACCGCGCGCGGGGGCCGGCCAGGACGATGTCAGAGGCACAGACCAAACCGAGTCCGCCTCCGCCTGTGGCGGCCCCCTGCACGAGAGTGATCACGGGGGCATGTAGGTTGACCAGGCCTCCTGCGACGAACGCAAGCAGGCCGGTCAGATGGCGCAGGTGGTCGGGGAGCGCCTCGCCCTGGGAGGCGAACTCGCTCACGTCGCCTCCGCCGCAGAAATTCTTTCCTTCGGCGCTGAAGAGCACCGCTCGCACGGAACGGTCCTGCTGAAGCACGCGGATGGCCTGAGCAAGCTCCTCCAGCAGCTCCTGGTTGAGTGCATTGGACGCCGCGGGACGGTTGAGGCGCAATCCGGCCACGCCATCTTCGTGATCGAGCAGGACCAGAGGCGACATCGACCGCGATCCTAACCGCAGGACAGCCCGCTCGGACAGCTTGTACGATGGCCGCCACGAGATGGACCACGGGATCCTCGCCTACGCGGCCTACCTTCCGGGTCATCGACTGCCGCACCGGGAGCTGGGCGCGCAGCTGGGTGTCGGCGGGGGCAACGGGTCACGCATCCTGGCCTCGTATGACGAGGACTCCACGACCATGGCGGTGGAGGCAGCACGACGCGTCGTAAATCAGGACGTCCGGCCCTCCGCGATCTACTTCGCCACCACCACGCCGCCATACCTGGACAAGACCAACGCTGCCGCGATCCACGCGGCGCTCGATCTGGGTCATGAGGGCTTTGCAGTGGACATGGCGGGCTCCGCCCGCTCCGGCTTCGGTGCGCTCGTCGCGGCCATGCACGGAGGCGGCCTGGCGGTGCTGTCGGACGTTCGCACGGGCCTGCCCACCTCGACAGAGGAGCGCACAGGAGCGGATGGCGCGGTGGCGTATCTCTTGGGTCCAGCCGAGGAGTCGGCGGTGGAGGTGCTTGCGGCGGCCGCGACGACCGCCGAGTTCCTCGATCGGTGGCGGCTACCAGGCGAACCCGCGAGTCATCAGTGGGAGGAGCGGTTCGGCGTCGAGGTGTACATGCCGCTGATACGGGAAGCGGTGCAGCAGGTGCAGGCGCAGAGCGGGGCTCAGGAGCCCGATTACGTGGTGGTCTCCTCGCCACACGCCCGCACCGCCGCCACCGCAACGCGGGAACTCGGAAATGGGAAAGCGCCCCTGCTGACTGTGGGCTACGCCGGCGCAGCTGACGCCGGGCTGCGCCTCGCCGCTACTCTCGATCAGGCCAAGCCGGGGGAGACGATCCTCCTGATCTCGGCCGTGGATGGGTGCGATGTGGCGCTGCTTGGGGTACGCGAGCCGATCACCCGGGCCAGGCGCGGCTTGCCCGTAGCGGAACAGATCGAGGGCGGCCGCGAGATCAGCTACACGCAGTACCTGATGTGGCGGGGGCTACTCGACCGCGAGCCTCCTCGCCGCCCGGAGCCAGAGCGGCCAGCCGCACCACCCGCCGCCCGCGCCGAGGCTTGGAAGTTTGCGTTCGTGGGGAGCGCGTGCCAGCAGTGCGGTCACGTCCACGTTCCGCCGCGGCGCGTGTGCGTGAACTGCGGGTCCGTGGATCAGATGGAGAGGCGGCCACTGGCCGACAAGCAGGGGACGGTCGCCACCTACACCGTCGACCGGCTTGCGTTCTCGCCGTCGCCTCCCATGATCGATGCCGTCGTGGACTTCGACGGTGGGGGGCGCTATACGCTTGAGGTGGCGGACGCCATTCCTGAGGAGGTCGACATCGGCACGCGACTCGAGCTGACGTTCCGCAAGCTCTACACCACAGGCGGAGTGCACAACTATTTCTGGAAAGTGAGGCCCGCGGAGGAGCTGAAGCTCCCGGAGCGCCGGCCGCTCAACCCGCGGAGGACTGATGGCTTCTCACGGCATCAAGGACAAGGTCGCGATCGTCGGGATGGGATGCACCCAGTTCGGCGAGCGCTGGGACCGCTCGGCCGACGATCTGCTGGTCGACGCCACCGAGGAGTGCTTTGCCTCGACACCCTCCATCTCCAAGGATGACGTCGACGCGTACTGGCTCGGAACGCTCAGCTCGGGACAGTCAGGTCTGGTTCTGAGCCAGCCGCTGGGGATCGACTACAAGCCGGTAACCCGGGTCGAGAACTTCTGCGCCACCGGCTCTGAAGCGTTCCGAAACGCCTGCTACGCGGTGGCCTCGGGGGCGTACGACGTGGTCATGGCCGTGGGAGTTGAAAAGCTAAAGGACTCCGGGTACTCAGGTCTGGTGACCAGCGGTAGGGGGGCCGGTGATGGCACCGACCCATCCGCGACGCAGACAGCTCCCGCGGCGTTCTCGCTACTGGACCCCGCGTACTGCTCGAAATACAGCGTCGACCAGCAGGACATGCGCGAAGCGATGACGCACGTTGCCTGGAAGAACCACGCCAATGGGGCGCTGAATCCGCGCGCCCAGTTCCGCTCCGAGGTGCCCAAGGAGAAAATCGCCGCGGCCGCAGGGAAGGTCGCCGGCCGCCTCGGCGTGTTCGACTGCTCCGGCGTGTCCGACGGCGCGGCCTGCGCCCTGATCGTGCGCGCGGAGGACGCCCACCAGTACACGGATCGCCCGATGTTCGTCAAGGCGCTGTCGATGGTGGCCGGACCGGCGAGCGGCCCAATCGACCCCTCGTACGACTACACGACGTTCCACGAGGTGACCCGCTGCGCCCAGGATGCCTACCAGCAGGCGGGAATCGAGCGCCCCCGGCAGCAGATCTCGTTGGCCGAGGTGCATGATTGCTTCACGCCCACCGAGCTCGTCCTGATGGAGGACCTGGGCTTTTCGCGAGCGGGGGGAGGCCTGGCGGGATGAGCTCGAAGGCGACGTTCAACCTGGACGGAAAGCTGCCGGTCAACCCCGACGGCGGTCTGAAGTCCTTCGGCCACCCCATCGGCGCCAGCGGCTTAAGGATGCTGTTCGAGTGCTGGCTTCAGTTCCGGGGCGAGGCCGAGGAGCGGCAGCTTGAGGACCCGCAGCTCGGGATGACGCACAACCTGGGGGGCCGGCCGGGCGGGTGCGTGTCGTTCATCTCGATCGTGGGGGCCGAGCAGGGCAGCTGACCCTCAGCGCCTGCGGCGGCTGAGCGGCAGCGCGAACCAAAATCCCGCCAAGACCGTGGCCACGAGCACGGTGGTGATGATTGCGGTCGTCTGGCCGAGTAGAAAGTGCGTCACCAGCGCCGTCGCGCTGGTGAGCGCCGCGGCAAGCACCGACATCCCGGCGATCGTCAGGCGGTTGGCGGTCATGACGACGTAGGCCTTCTGGCCCCGGCGGAACTGGATCCTGTGGATCACCGTCGGGGCGATCAGGAGGGTCGAGGCCATCAGTGTCAGCAGGAGCGTCGCGAAGTACAGGTCACGCTCAAAGCGGCTGACGGTGGAGAACCGCTGGTTGAACGGTGCCACGAGCAGGAAGGCGAAGAGGACCTGGACGCCCGGAAGCGCAACCCGCAGTTCGCCCATGAGCTCCACCAGGTTGCGGTCGTAGCGCTCGAGCTCGGTCTCCTTACGGCCGTCGTCGGCGCCCTCGGGGCCCTGATTCTGCGGGATTTGCTGCTCGTCCGGGCCCTGATCACGGGGGATTTCGGACATGAAGAAGATCTTAAACCCGGGCCCCAGCTGGTTCGACAACCGTCGAACTTACTGTATAATTCGACATGCATCGAACCAACTGAATTCGGAGATAAGACACTGAATAAGTCAAGAAACGGCCGCGACGGCGCCTCTCGCGTGCGTGGCGACCACGAAGCTACACAGACTGAGAATATGCGCGCACGGCGTAGGCGCCGTGAAGCAGCCACGCGCCGCGCAGAGGGCTCTGCCCGGCGGCAGACTCAGCGACGCGCCCTGCATGCCGCGGGAGCGACCGCGGAGCAGTCAGTGCCCGATTCGCTCTCGCTGTTCTTCCGCCAGGCCCGGCAGCACCCGCTGCTGACCGCGGCCGAGGAGATTGAGCTTGCCAAGCGCATCGAGCGCGGAGATCTTGAAGCCAAGGAGCGGATGATCAACGCCAACCTGCGGTTGGTGGTCTCCCAGGCCCGGCGCTATCAGGGGCACGGCCTCTCGATGGAGGACCTGGTCCAGGAAGGCATGCTCGGCCTAATCCGCGCGGTGGAGAAGTTCGACTGGCGGCGAGGATTCAAGTTCTCGACATACGGGACGCTTTGGATTCGCCAGGCGATTCAGCGCGGACTCCAGAACCACGGCCGCACGATTCGCGTGCCGGTACACGTCGCACAGCAGCAGGTCAAGATTCGCAAGCTCGAAAGTGAGCTGAACAACCGCCTCCAGCGCGAGCCCACCGACGAGGAGATCGCCGCCCTCGTCGAGCTCCCGCTCGACGAGGTAATCGAGCTCCGCGAGCTCAACCGGAGCCTCACGAGCCTAGATCAGCCGATTGGCGACGACGGCGAGACGGCGCTCGGTGAGCTGCTTGCCTCGGAGCGTCCCGGACCGGACGACGAGGTGGCCGACATCGAGCGTGACCGCCAGGTCAACGAGGTGGTTGGCGAGCTGCCTGAGGCCGAGCGAAACGTCATCCGGCTCCGCTTCGGGCTTGCCGGTGAGGAGGCTCTGACCCTCCGCCAGACCGGTGCCGAACTTGGGATCACCTCCGAGCAGGCCCGCAAGCTCGAAGAGCAGGGACTGCGGCGGCTGGCCACGCGCGGCGAGCTCCAGGCGCTCAGGCGAGCGGCGTAACGCCGCTCGCCCTGCGGCGGGGCTGCAGGGCTCACGACTGACGTCTTCTGCAAACGTGCTGCGCAAGTTCGCGCGCGGCCTCGACGTTGTGTTGCCGTGCGCCGCTGCGTGCTCGGACTCTGCCTGCTGATCCGCGCTGGCGCTGGCCCGCCGGCCAGTGCGGCCGGCATGACCAAGCTCTCCAACGTCACGATCCACGGCCAGCGACGGCGTCAACCTGGTGGGCGACGTCTACCTGCCCGGGGCCGGGCAAGGCCGCTATCCCGCGGTGGTGGACATGGAGCCGTACGGGCGCTCGACGTCCACCGACTACGTCCCCCAGGGCTATGTGCGGGTCAACACCGACGTCCGCGGGTCTGGCATGAGCGGCGGCGCGCTGTGCCTGCTGTGCCTGCGCGAGCAGGAGGATGTTCGCGACGTGATCGAGTGGATTGCCAAGCAGCCCTGGAGCAACGGGCACGTGGCGCTGTACGGATACTCGTACTCGGCCATCACCGCGCTGCTCGGCGCAGCGCTTGAGCCCAAGCATCTGGACGCCGTCATCGTCGGCCACCCGCCGACCGATCCCTACCGGGACGTGGTCTGGCAGAACGGGCTCTACGACCAGGGATTCGTCTACCAATGGTTCGCGGGCCAAACCGCCGCGCAGTCGATCGGGATCGGCTACCAGCCGCAGATCCTCGACCGCGCCCAGCAGCAGTTCGCGATCGAGACGCGGCTGCTGCCCTACGACGGCCCGTCTACTACGAGCGCTCCGTGCTGGCCAAGGTGGCGCAGATCAAGGTTCCCGTCTACATCTTCACCGGCTGGGAGGACATGTACAGCCGGGGCGACCTGCGGCTGATCGATTCGCTGCGCACACCCAGCCTGCTGGTGATCAACGCCAGCACCCACCATGGCACCGACCAGCTCGGTGAGGTCGGCGCCCCGTACGGCGGATCGGTCCCCGATCAGCTGAACAATCTCGCTGCGCTGAGCGACACGCCGCCGCCCGGGGAGGACATCGCCTGGCTGAACCGCTGGGTCAAGGGGATCCACAACGGCATCGACCACAAGCCGCGCGTTCGCTATCTCGATCTGGGCGACTGGAGCTGGCACGCCGGTTCCCAGCTGGCGCGCGGCCGACACGCACCTCACGAACCTGTATCTGTCCGCCCAGCCCAGCGGCTCGGCTCCGCTCTCGCCCAACGACGGCACGCTGGCCTCGAGCGTCCCGACCGGCGAGCGCGTCCTACCAGGACTCCTACGTCTACAACCCGGCGGCCGGCGCTTCGGTCCCGATGGGCAAGGACGGCCCAGACGGGTTCCTTCCCTACGCGCCGCTGGACCAGCGGCTCGACGAGCCGCAGGGCCTCACGTACACCACGCCGGCTCTACCCAGACCGCTGCACCTGGCCGGCCCCTCGGAGTTCCGCTTCTGGGCGGTGACCGAGGGAAGCGACATGGCCTGGGTCGCCCGGCTGGAGGACGTGGCACCTGACGGCAGCGCCTCGCTGATCACCCAGGGCTGGCTGCGCGCGAGCTTCCGCTACGTCGACCCCAAGCGCTCGCCGGCCGGGGATCCGTACCTTCCGGACGACCGTGACACGCCTGTGGTCATCGGCCAGACCACCGAGTACCGGATGGACATCTGGGACACCGCCTACACGCTCGCGCCGGGACATCGCCTGCGGCTCTGGCTGAGCTCCTCCGATACGCCGACCCACGAGCCGCTGCCGGTGGCGGGACGCAACCTGATCTTCCACGACGATGTGTACCCGTCCGAGTTGCTGCTCGGTACGGCGACACCCGGAGCCGCATGCACAAACGGGCCGGCGTCCTGTCCGCTCCTGACGAGCGCCCGTCACCGGCCGGCCAAGCGGCGCGGCAAGCACGCTCGCAAGCATCGCCGGTCTCACGGGCGCTGACCGTCCAGAGCTTCGCGTCCACCGCCATTAGCCGGGCCCCGGATGGTGGGTCCCGTGGAGTCAGCGCTTCCGGCACCGCCCCAACGCGATAGAACCCGCGTCGTGAGCTCCTACGAAACCATCCTCTATGCCACCGCCGGGCCCGTGGCGACGATCACTCTGAACCGACCGCAGCGGCTCAACACGATCGTGCCGCCGATGCCCGATGAGGTCGAACATGCGGTGGCCGCCGCGACGCGTGCCCCACAAGTCAAGGTGATCGTCGTGCGGGGGGCTGGCCGGGCATTCTGCGCGGGCTATGACTTCAGCGGAGGGTTCCACCATTGGGACGAGGGCATCACGACCGGCGGGGAATGGGATCCGGGGAAGGACTTCGTCGCCGCCACCGCGCTGCAGCTGGCTCCGACTCAGAAGCTGATGAGCATCTGGCGCACGCCCAAGCCGGTGATCGCCCAGGTGCACGGCTGGTGCGTGGGCGGCGGGAGCGATTTTGCGCTGTGCGCCGATCTGGTGATCGCCGCAGAAGACGCGGTGATCGGCACGCCATACAGCCGCATGTGGGGCTGTTACCTCTCGGGGCTGTGGATCTACCGCCTAGGGCTTGCCAAGGCCAAGGAGCATGCGCTCACGGGAAAGCCACTGAGTGGCCGCGAGGCTGCCGAGGTTGAGCTGATCAACCGAGCTGTCCCGTTCGAGGAGCTAGAAGCGACGGTGGCCGAACAGGCAGAGCAGCTCTCGAAGGTACCCTCCTCGCAGCTGGCGGCGATGAAGCTCGTGGTCAACCAGGCGTACGAGCGCATGGGGCTGGCCTCCACGCAGGTGCTGGGCCCGATCCTTGACGGTCTGATGCGCAATACCCCGGACGCCAAGGAGTTCATCCAGGTGGCCGAGGCGGAAGGAGTCCGCGGCGTGGTGGAACGGCGCGACGGCCCGTTCGGCGATTACAGCCAGGCCCCACCGGAGCACCAGCCTGACCCGCGGCACGTGATAGAGCCCTAGGCGATGGAGGTCCCGCCAGATTTCGAGCTCGTTGAAGCGGCCAGCCCGTTCACGGAGACCGTTGGCCCTATCTATGTCAACGCCAGCGGATCGGTGCCTGTTCTGGGGATCCGCGTTGCCTCCCACCATGCAAATCGGGTGGGACGCGCGCATGGGGGCTTGCTGACCACACTCGCCGACATCGCGATGAGCCGCGCTGTGGTCACACAGCTGCCGCCCGGGGCTACGATGAGCACGGCGGACCTGCACATCGCTTTCCTGGATGCGGCGGGCGACGGCCAATGGCTGGAAGCCACCCCGAGCCTCGACCGCATTGGCCGGGCACTGATCCACTCGAGCTGCGAGCTGAAGGCCGACGGAAAGCCGGTGGCCAAGGCCCTGGGATGTTTCGCCGTGCGTCTGGCCTGAGCTCCGCACACGGTGGCCGCGCTGCCACCAATAGGTCCAGACGCAGGCCACGGCTAATCGGCGCAGCACCACATGCCGATATTCAGCGCCATGGAGAGGGCGCTCTCCCACGATCGGCTGCACGCGGTTACCGAGGCGCAACACGAGATCGCCTCGACGGATCTCGACGCCCAAGAGGTGATGAGTTTGGTGGCGCGCCGGGCCCGGTCGGTGACCGGGGCGGACGCGGCCGTGGTGGAGCTGGGCGACGGAGAGGTGGTCTACCACTCAGCTGGCGAGAGCTCCGCTGGATTTTTCGGACATCGACTGGACCCGACGCGAGGCGCCGCCGGGCTCGGATTCGACCCGGAAGAGGTCCTGAACTGCGGTGACGCTCGAACCGATCCCCGGGTGGATTACGAGGCCGCGGCACGCGCGGGTGCCGTCTCCATCGTCTCGGTCCCACTGAGACACCGGGGTCGTGTAATAGGAGCGCTGAAGATATATGCGTGCTGCGCAGGCGCTTTCGACGAGGACGACGTCAGACTTCTTCAGCTCCTTGCGGGGCTGCTCTCTGCGCACCTGGCCGAGTGGATCCAAATTGAGCGCCGGCAGGTCGAGAGCATCAAGGACGCGCTGACCGGCCTGTCCAACCTGAGGGCGTTCGAGGAGCGGCTCGGGGCAGAGGTGGCGCGCACCCGACGCCACGGCGGGCGTCTCGCCCTATGCCTGGTCGATGTCGATCAGTTCCATGAGGTCAACGAAACGCTGGGCAGCGCGGTTGGCGACGAGGTGCTGCGAGGGGTCGCTCGCAACCTCGCCTGTGTGCGCGGGGAGGACGAGGCGTTTCGCCTCGGCTCTGACGAGTTCGCGGTGATCTTTCCCGAGGTGGGTGCGGCGGGTGCGAGCACGGCGGCCTGCCGGCTTGCGGCCGCAGTCGAGGGCGATCGCGGGTGTGGCGGAGTGACGGTTTCTTGGGGGGTGGCCGAGCTGGACGGAGGCGATCCGGCGGCACTGGTGGCGCAGGCCAAAGAGGCGCTTGATCACGCCAAGCGGGTGGGCAACGTATGAGCGACCTCAGAAACGATTCTCACCCGCGCTGGATCGGGGTTGGGCGCTCGGCCGACCCCGACCCGGTGCTAGCTGGGCGTGAGGCCGTCAGCGCCGCGGTGTCAGGGGATGACCCCAAGCTCCTGGTCGTCTTCTGCTCCTCCTCCTACGACACCGGCACGCTCCTGGCGACGATCAACGACTCTGCACCTGGCGTGGCTGTGATCGGCTGCTCAACGGCGGGAGAGATCTCTACCTCCGGTCCAGGCGAGGCCAGCGTCGTCGTGACCGCGATGGGCGGCCAGGGCTTTTCGATCGCCACCGCGGTGGCCCGCGACGCGCCGGCTGACCTGCGGAGAGCCGGCGCGGAAGCCGCGGCTTGCATCGACGCAATCGAGCCCCGGGAGCACCAGGCGCTGCTGCTGCTAACCGACGGTCTGGCCGGCGATCAAACGCTGATCGTCCGCGGGGCCTACAGCGTGGTTGGGGCTCAGGTACCGCTTGTCGGCGGTTGCGCCGGCGATGACCTGAAGATGTCGAGCACGCAGCAGTTCTACGGCGGAGAGGTCCTGGCCGGAGCGGTTGTGGCTGCGGCCATTGGATCCGACGCCCCCATCGGAATCGGCGTGCGCCACGGGTGGCGAAGGGTGGGTGACCCGATGCTGATCACCCGAAGCTCGGACAGCAGGGTTTACGAGATCGAGGGCCGGCCGGCGCTCGATGTGTACTTCGAGCGGCTTGCCGCCCCCGAGGAGGTCAGGCGCGACGCCACCGCGTTCGTGCGCTTCGCGCAGGTCCATCCGCTGGGCCTCGCCAGCCGCAGCGAGGAGCACGTTCGCTTCATCGGAGATGCCGACTTCGGTGATCGCTCGCTGGGGTGCATCGCCGAGGTTCCCCAGGGTTCGCTGGCCTGGCTGATGGAGGGCGATGACTCCTCGGTGCTGGAGGCGACCGACGCAGCGTGTGAGGATGCGCTCGCGGCACTGAACGGCAATCGACCGTTGGGGCTTCTCGCCTTCGACTGCATCGCCCGGCGTGGCGTCCTGGGCGAAGAGGGAATCCGTTCGGAGGTTGCGCGGGTGGCGGCGCTGGGTGGGGGCGCCCCGGTGGCGGGTTTCTATACCTACGGCGAAATCGCCCGCAGACGCGGCATCAACGGGTTCCACAACCAGACCCTTGTCGTGCTTGCGCTGTCGTGATGTCCAAGTCGGCCGAAAGCTGGTCAACTCTCCAACTGGCCGAGTTCGTCGCGCTGGTATCGGGCTCGACAGACGAGCAGGACGCCATGCAGCGGGCCGTCGAGCGGGCTGCCGAGGCGCTGGAGGCCGAGGTGTGCGCTCTGGTCGCGCACGACGGAGTGCCGGCCACGATCGGCTTTCCCTCCGGCACAGTCCCTGAGGCCGGCCTGGTAGAGGCGGTTGAGCACAAGCTCGAGCGTGTGGTCCTGCCGGAGTTTGGCGAGCTGTGGACGATGGCGATGCCGCTGGACGGCGATTCGGGCACCGCTCTGCTGGTGGCCCGCATGGGAGGCGAGGAATTCAGCCGCGAGGAATGGGACCTGCTCCGCGGGATGGCTCGCAGCCTGGAGCTCACGCTGCGGATGGTCCGAACGCTGGATCACGAGCGCAAGCTGCGCCGCCAGAGCCAGCGGGAGATCCGCCAGCGAAAGAAAGCCGAGCGAGAGCTGGCACACCAGTCACTGCACGATGCCCTCACCGGACTGCCCAACCGGATGCTCCTCCGCGACCGCGCCATACAGGCGCTCGAACGGGCCCGGGACTCGAACTCGCTGGTCGCCGCGCTGATAGTGGACTTGGACCACTTCAAGCTCGTCAACGACTCGCTGGGACAGGGCCTCGGAGATCAGCTGCTTTTGCTGCTGGCCCAGCGGCTTCAGCGGGCGGTCAGTGCTGGAGAGGAGCCACGCAACTACACAGTCGCGCGCACCGGCGGCGATGAGTTCTTCATCCTGTGCGAGAACCTGGCTTCAGAGCGCGAGGCGATCGGCATCGCGCAGCGAATCCAGCGGGCCCTGGCTCCACAGTTTGTCCTTGCCGACCGGGAGGTCTCGCTGACGGTCAGCGTGGGCATCGCGGTCGCCGGGCCGCCCGCCACAGGCGACGAGGAGCCGCTCAGCGCCGATGACCTACTGCGAGATGCCGAGGTCGCCCTGTCCCGCGCAAAGTTCCGCGGCCGTGACTGCTACGAGGTATTTGACGAGCAGATGCGCGTCCGCCTGTTCGATCGAATCCAGCTGGAGTCGGATCTCCGCTCGGCCCTGAGCTGCGACCAGCTCCGTCTGCACTATCAACCGGTGGTTGCGGTGGAGGACGGCGCCATGGTGGCAGTCGAGGCCCTGGTGAGGTGGGAGCATCCCACCCGGGGAATGCTTTTCCCCGGGGAGTTCATCGGCGTGGCCGAGGAGAGCGACCTGATCGTCTCGCTCGGCGAGTGGGTGATTGAGGAGGCCTGCGAACAGCTCGTGCGCTGGCGTGAGTCGGATCGGAGCGGTTCCAGCCTGCGGGTGTCGGTGAATGTCTCCGCCCGCCAGCTGACGCCGGCCCTGGTCGGCTTCGTCTCTCGGATCCTGGCGCGCAAGGCAATCGATCCGAGCCAGCTGGCGCTTGAGATCACCGAGTCCTTTCTGATCGAGCAGGCCGAGTCCTCGCGAGCGATTCTCGACGCGCTCAAGCAGCTCGGCGTGGGAATCGTGCTTGACGATTTCGGCACCGGGTACTCGTCGCTGAGCTACCTCAAGAGCCTGCCGCTGGATCAGCTCAAGATCGATCGATCGTTCATTGCTGAGCTGTCCGATGACACCCGGAGCGCAAAGATCGTCTCGGCCACCGTGGAGATGGCTCGGGCGCTCGGGATGACCGTAGTCGCCGAAGGCGTGGAGATACCCGCGCAGCTAGAGGTGCTCCAGCGGCTTGGCTGTGACTACGCGCAGGGCTACCACTTCGCCCGCCCCGAACCGGCGGCCGCGATTGCGCAGCGGATCCGAGAGTCAGCCTCACGCGAGCGCACGCGGGTAACGCGGGCCGTGGCACGGGCGACGCCCATCGCCGATCCGGATCAGTCGATTCAGGCTCCCGAGGAGACCGAGACCCGCAGGCGGGAGGCGATCGGCCGGGTAGCCGGGCTCCTGTTCTTCGCCGCAGCCCTGCTGGTGGTCCCCTCGACCATGGTCCTAAGTCAACCTCCGGGTGGGCTGGTCGTGGCTGGGTTGGCGCTCCTCGGAATCGTCTCAGGCACGCTCTGTTTCCTGCTTCCATGGCGCCGGCTCTCCTGGCGATGGCTCGACGCCACCGCCGTGCTGGCCAACGGGGAGCTGGTGCTCAGCGTCTGGGCGCTTGGTCACCCAGCGGTCTTCTCCTGGTACTACGTCTTCGTCGCCACGGCGGTCGCATACGCATTCAGCGACCGAAGGAGGCTCGCCGGGCATGTGCTCGTGGTGTCGATGGCCATGGCCGCGCCACTCTTCTACCTGCGCGATCCGACTGGCGATGCCCTGCCGCGGACGCTCCTCGAGATCGGGGCGATCGCGGCTACGGTCGCGCTGGTGGCTTGGCTACGCGGACAGCTCGAGGCCAACCAATCCGAGCTTCGTGAGCTGGCTGCTCGTGACCCGCTCACAGGTGTCGGCAACTACCGGCTGCTCCACGAGCGGCTTGAGTACGAGCTCCGCCGACATCAGCGCGGGCAAAACCAGCTGGCGGTCCTGCTCATCGACCTGGTCAGGTTCAAGGAGGTCAACGAGGCGCTGGGACACGCCGCCGGCGACGACGTGCTACGGCGGGTGGCGGGGGCGATGTGCGGCGCGGTCCGCCAGCAGGACACCGTGGCCCGTCAAGGCGGAGACGAGTTCGCAGTACTGGCGCCGGAGACCGACGCCGAGGGCGCGATGATCCTGGCCGCACGTATCCGGGAGCGGGTATCCCGGGTGCAGATCTCCGGCGAGGCGATGGGCGCCACGGTGGGCTTCTCGATCTACCCCGCCGACGGCGGCAGCGCCCAGCTGCTGTTGGCCCGGGCCGATGCAAGGATGCTGGCCGACAAGTCGAGGTCGCGTCCGCAACCGGCGCCGAGGCCGGCCGCGGTCCGACGAGGGGTCCCAGCGCTCGAGCCTGGCTTGCTGGTCGCCGAGCTGCCCTGAGGACAGCGCCGCCTGCGCAGGTGTCGGCCAGACCTGCTATCAACCCGCCTTCCCCGATCTCTGGAGGCGCGATGGCCGACGCGGCCGGAGTCCAACACAGCGCGGGGGAGGTGCGGCAGGTCGCGATGCCGCTGCTGGACCGCGTGGCCAGCGGTGTGGTTACCGCCGTTCCCCCGATTCTGCTCGTCGTCGGCATGGTGTTCGGCTGGACCAACCACCTGCTGGCGTGGCAGGACATTTTGATCTTCGTCGTCACCTACGTTGGCTTTGGCTGCGGGATCACCGTTGGCTTCCACCGCCTGTTCACACACCGCAGCTTCAAGACCGGCCCCGTGTTGCGGGCCACCTTCGCGATTCTCGGCTCGGCGTGCGCCGAGGGGCCCGTGATCGACTGGGTGGCCACTCACCGCAAGCACCACGTCTACTCCGATGTCGAAGGAGATCCCCACAGCCCCCACGTTGGTCACGGAAGCGGCTGGTCGGGCGCGCTCCGCGGGTTCTTCCACGCGCACATCGGGTGGGTATTCAGCGACATGGAGGTCGCCGACGAGCACCGCTACGCCAAGGACCTCGTCACGGACCGGACAATCCGATTCATCGACCGCACCTTCGTGCTGTGGGTGGTTGCCGGCTTGGCGATCCCTTTCGGGCTGGGCGTGGCGCTCCGCGGCAACATCGCCGGCGGACTGACAGGGCTGCTGTGGGGAGGCGCCGCTCGGATCTTCCTGCTCCACCACGCCACCTTCAGCATCAACTCCGTCTGTCACTTCTTCGGTCGCAAGGACTTTGAGACAGACGATGAATCGCGCAACGTTCCGTGGCTGGTGATCGCCACTTGGGGGGAGTCCTGGCACAACAACCATCACGCTTTTCCGACCTCATACCGCCATGGCTTCGGGCACCGCCAGGTCGATCCGTCGGCCGCCATGATCAGGGTGCTGGAGGTGCTTGGCCTCGCCTGGGATGTGGTGAGGGTTGATCCAGAGCGGATCAAGGCGAAGGCCGCGCTCCAGGCCGCCTGAGACCCGGTTGGCTCTGGCTCGAACTGGAACACTGCGGGGCGAGCTGCGCGCGGCGCTGCCGCGGCGGCCGTTTGCGATCCAGTTCTGGGATGGCACGCGCGTTGAGGCCACCGAGCCCAACGCACCCACGTTCACCCTCCGATCGCCCAAGGCGCTGGCCCACGTCCTCAGGGCCCCTGGCGAGCTCGGCGTAGGACGGGCCTACGTCGCCGGCGCGCTCGAGGTCGACGATCTGGACGGCGCGCTGCGGATCATCGACGGCTTCCAAGCGCCACCGCTCACCCTGGCTCAGAAGCTGCGGCTTGGCGGTGCCATGGTCCGGGCGTGCGGCTTCACGGTGCCCCCGCGTGCGCCCGGCACCGAGCTGCGACTGCGCGGTGAGCGTCACACCCTTGCTCGGGACCGTCGTGCTGTCCGCCATCACTACGACGTCGGCAACGAGTTCTTCGCGCTGTTTCTTGACTCATCGATGACCTACAGCTGCGCCCTGTTCTCACGCGGCGCGAGCACACTTGAGGAGGCTCAGGAGGCGAAGCTCGACCTGGTCTGCACCAAGTTGGGTCTGCGCGAGGGTCAGCGCGTGCTTGATGTCGGTTGTGGTTGGGGCAGCTTTGCAGTGCATGCGGCCGAGCGCTATGGCGTCGATGTCCTGGGCGTGACCCTCTCAGCCCCGCAGGCCGACCTGGCGGTCGAGCGCGCACGCCAGGCGGGTGTCGGCGATCGCGTCGAGATCCGCGTCGCCGATTACCGCGAGCTGAGCGGCGAGCAATTCGACGCCATTTCGAGCATCGGCATGGTGGAGCACGTGGGGGAGGAACGGATCGATCTGTACGCAAGCACGCTGTTCGATCTCCTGAGGCCTCACGGAAAGCTGCTCAACCACGGGATCGCCAAGCTCAAGGACCTCGACACCGATGACGAGGGGCCATTCTCAGAGCGGTTCGTGTTCCCCGACGGTGTTCCGCTGCCGCTCTCGCGGATCATCGCCGCGCTCGAGCGGTCCGGGTTCGTGCCTCGCCACGTGGAGGGTCTCGCCGACGACTATGCGCGAAACGCTGGGCCACTGGGTCCAACGGTTCGAGGACCGCTACGAGGAAGCGGTACGGCTCGCTGGAGTTGAACGGGCTCGGGTGTGGCGTCTATACCTTCGGGCAGCTCGCCAGGGCTTTCAGACCGGCTGGGCCTCCGTCTACCAGGTGCTGGCGCTTCGGCCGGGCTGAAGGGATCAAGGCGTCCTGGCGGTAACGGCCCGGGCAGCCTTTATCCTCCAAATCATCTTCGCGTTCGGGGCCAGGCTAGGATGACTCCCGCACAACGGCGCTCCACTCTTCACGAGGCCGCCCACAAGCTCGACGAGGACCGGCGTGATTCGACCGCCGCCGCGGGCTCTCCTGGGGTCAGGCGCAGCCTCAACGAGGCTGCTCACAAGCTCTCCTACTGGCCGGTGCGCCCCGAGCCCCTGCCCGAGGACCGCACCGAATCGCAGGCGTTGCTCGCCGCCGCCGATGACCGCCGCGACGTCGTCGCTCACGCCAGCCGCGCCGTGCTCGCCCTGGGGGCGCTCGGGATCGTCTACGGCGACATCGGGACGAGCCCGCTCTACACGGTGCAGACGATCTTCACCCAGCACGGCGATGCGGCCCGCACCACCGCCGCGGGTGTCTACGGCGTGGCGTCTCTGATCTTCTGGTCGTTGATGATCGTGGTGTCGATCAAGTACGCCGGATTCATCATGCGGGCCCACAACCGCGGCGACGGCGGGATCATGGCGCTGACCGCGCTGGTCCAGCGCCGCAAGGTGGCCGAAGGCCGCCCTGCTGATCGTGCTCGGCATCTTCGGCGCGGGACTGTTCTTCGGCGACGGGATGATCACCCCGGCGATCTCGGTCATCTCCGCGGTGGAGGGGCTGAACGTGGTTGATCCCAACCTCGCGCACCTGGTGGTCCCGATTTCGCTGGGCATCCTGATCGTGCTGTTCGTGGTTCAGCGGTTCGGCACCGGCGCGATGGGATGGCTGTTCGGCCCGGTGATCCTGATCTGGTTTGCGGTCATCGGGGTGCTGGGCCTGCGCGAGGTGGTGGCCGCACCCCGGGGTGCTGCAGGGCCTTTCGCCCGTGTGGGGAGTCACGGTTCATGATCGACCATGGCGGCACAGGCGTTCCTGGCCCTCGGCGGGGTGGTCCTGTGCGTGACCGGCGCCGAGGCGCTGTACGCAGACCGGGGTCACTTCGGAGCCGGCGCCGATCCGCTTCACCTGGTTCTTGATCGTGCTGCCCGCGGTGCTCCTGTCCTACCTGGGCCAGGGCGCGCTGATCCTCGCCCATCACCAGGACGTGACCAATCCGTTCTACCTGCTGGTCCCGAGGAGCCTGCTCATCCCGATGGTGGTGCTGGCCACGGTGGCCACGATCATCGCGTCGCAGGCGGCGATCACGGGATCGTTCTCGGTGGCGCGTCAGGCGGTTCAGCTCGGCTTCCTCCCGCGGTTGCGGATCCGCCACACCTCCTTGCTGGAGGGCCAGATCTACGTACCGTTGATCAACTGGGTCCTGGGCGCCGGGGTGGTAGGGCTGGTGCTGGCGTTCAAGCACTCCGCGAAGCTGGCGGACATCTACGGCGTCGCGGTCACGGGTACGTTCGTGCTCAACACTATTCTGTTCCTTGCCGTTGCGCGGGCGCTGTGGAGGACTCCGAGGTGGAGACTGGCCCTCCTCGGCGCTCTGTTCTTGATCGTCGAGGTTTCGTTCTTCAGCGCCAACGTGTCGAAGGTCGAGAACGGCGCCTGGTTGCCGTTGGTGGTTGGGCTGGCGTTCGCGTTCCTGATGATCACCTGGCGGAAGGGCCGGGAGATCGTGACCGAGAACCGGATAAAGGAGGAGGGACCGCTGCTCGAGTTCCTGGAGCGTCTGCGCACGGCCGATCCGCCGATCAACCGTGTGCCCGGGCACGGCGATCTTCCTGAACCCGGGCAAGGAGACGACGCCGCTGGCGCTCAAGGCCGAGGTGGAGCGGATCCATGCGCTGCACGAAAAGGTGCTGATCGTCTCGCTCGATCAGATCGGCGTACCGCACGTGGACCCGGCCGACCGGTTCGAGGTCGAGGCGCTGGGGCAGGGGAGGTTCAAGGTCGTGCACGTCACGGTGAGGATCGGCTACCAGGACCGCGCGAACGTGCCAGAGGCGCTGGCCCTGGCGCGCAAACGCGGCCTGCTGGAGCGCAACCTGGACCTTGAGCACGCCTCATACCTGGTGTCCCGCATGACGATCAAGGAGACGGAAGCGCCGGTGATGAACCGCTGGCGCAAGAAGGTCTTCACGGCCATGGCGCGCAACGCGTCGAGCCCCATCGACGCCTTCGGCCTTCCCAGCGACCGTACGGTGATGATGGGTTCGCAGGTAGCGGTGTGAGCCGCGCGGCGTGCTACCGGCCCGCTGCGGCTTGAGTCGCCTGGTCCAGCTCCTGCGCCGACCGGCCGATCCCGTCCGCAAGGTCTCCTAGGTCTGCCACCGCCTCGCCATCGGCGCACAGGCCGAAGAACAGCGTCCCGGCGGCCGAGATCACCGCGACACGTAGCGCGTGATGGTGGGCCACTTCCGCAAGTGAATACAGCTCACCTAGGCGGGCGCCGAGCATGAAGACGGCTTCGTGCGGACCGGGGACGTTGGAGACGTTGAACGTGAACACATGCGGGCTCATCGACCAGTGCGCCACCGGGGGGAGAGCCCCGAGGCGGTAGAGCGTCTCCGCGTCTCGATTGAGCTTGCGCTCCTTCGTTTCCCGGTTGATCGCGAGCACCCGTCGGAGCGGATCTGGCTCGCCGACCGGAAGGTCGACGAAGAAGAACGAGTCGTGGTTGCTCGTCTGGCCGTCCGGGTCGCCATGGTGCAGGCTCACCGGTACCTTCACGCGGATCGAGGCGTGCCGCCCCAGCCAACCCCTCACAGCGCCGGCGATGATCGACAGCACGACGTCGTTGACGGTGACCGAGTCGGAGATCGACTTTCCGGCCTGCCGGCACTGCTCGAGCGGCACCGAAGCAAACGCTACGTTGCGACTCGGTCCGATCCGCGCGGTGAGCCGCGTCCGCGAGGCGCCCGGCCAGAGCTCCCGCCTCGCCACTTCGGCGAGTAGCCGGGAAAGCCCGTGGGTAGGGCCGCAGCGGCTTGCGCCCGCGCTGGTGCTCGGCCCTGCCGGCCAGCCCGCTCGCGAACAGGTTCCATGGACTTGGCGGGTGCTGCGGCGTCCACTTGGTGGGAGCAACGTTGCTCTCCTCAGAGTCCCACAGGAGAGCGGAAGCCAGACGAACGCAGCTGGTCCCGTCGGCGAGACAGTGGTGTATGCGCCACACGATCGCCATGGCGTCGCCCTCGAGCCGCTCGACCACGGACATGTGCCAGAGCGGCCGTGTGCGGTCCAGTCGCTGGGTCATGAGCCGGGCGACCAGCCTTGCCAGATCGGCGCGTCTGAGCGCTTCGTCGGTGTCAACGCGGGTGATGTGGTTGGCGATGTCAAACTCGAGATCGTCAACCCAAACTGGGTTTGCAATGCGCAGCGGCGTGCTGAGCAGGCGCCTACGCAAGCGGGGCGCTTCGTCCAGGCGAGCTTCCACACGGCGACGGATTGCCTCGACGCTTGGCAGCTGGCACCCGTTCGAGCGCTCGAGCACCACGACCTTGCACGTGTGGCCACGAATCACCCCGCGGCCAAGCCTGAGGATGTGCGCGTCCTCGTCGCTCAGACGGTCGATGTCGTCCACTCGTTTGCCCCTCATGCGCTCTGCCTGGCGCCTCGCGGCGAAGCTTAGCTCACGGGGAGTCGGCTATCGCAATGGCACGGCCGCGAATCCAAGCGGGTTCGTCCCTACCGCAACGGCACGATCGCCAGCCCCACCGGGTTCGTCCCCACGGGAACCGGAATCCTGATCGGCGATGAGCGCTCTTCGGTCAGCCGCCCGTCGGTGGAGATGCGCAGCGCGTGCAGCTCGTTGCCCTGCCCGGCTGGGATCTGGCGGACGGCGCGCATGTCGAGCAGGAACAGAAACCGCCCACTCGGATCGATCTCGAAGTTCCAGGGATTCCCCGGAGCATCGAGCGCGACCGACTGGATCTCCCGTGGGTTGGTGGGATCGCCCGAGATGTCGAACACGCTGATGTTGTCGCTGCCGGCGTTGCCGGAATACATCCGCGTGCCCGCGGCGTTCACGTGCGTCCAGCAGGGGAGAAACGAGCGCGGGTTGGGAAGCGCCCGCACGAATTCCAAGCGGCCCTGATCGTCCCACCGGTAGACGACCGTGCGGGAAAGGTTGGCCACCTGCGCATAAAGGATCGGTCGCGTGGGGTGGGATTCCAGTCCCGCCGGCCAGTACGGTCCTCTTACGCCGCTCGGGTTGACCGGACGCCCGAGGCGCAGTGGGGAGTTTGGACCCTCGGTGAGCGTGCCGTCGGAGCCAATCCGGAATGCGCGGAACACCCCGGTCTCTTCGCTCGAGATGAGCACTCGGCCGTCCGGCGTGACGTACGCTTGCAGCGGCGAGGAGCGCGGCGGCACGTCGATCGAGGAGATCGCCGGGCTGAGCGAGCCATCGGGCCGAACGTGGAAGCTCGTGTAATTGGCAGGCGCCTGCCGCAGGTCGCGTACACCGTCCTGCGCCTTGTTCGCCACGATCAGCGTGTTGCCCGACAGTCCCAGGCTGGTCGGCGCCTTCCCGCCGGATGGAAACGGCGAGCCCGGCGCCGGGGTGAGCGAGCCATCAGGCCGAACGTGGAACACGGCGATCGTGTCCGAACTCGAGTTGGCCGCGAATAGGAGCGTGTGGTCGGGGTTGACGATGAGCTCCTGGTCGGCGTCCAACACGCCTGAGTTGCTCAGGTCGTGCGACCCGCTGCCGTGGGTCGGATACCGACGCACACCCTGGGCACTGAGCACTCCGTTCCGGTAGCGGAACGCCAGGATCTCATTGGAGTCAGGCGCCGGCGAGTTGGACTCGATGTACAGCGTGCCGCTGCCGGGGGGTGCGGTCTTCCTGGTGACGATCACGACGGCGACGAGCGCACCTATCGCGGCCAGCCCGGAGAGGAGCGACACGGCTCGTGCCACGTCGGCCCTCAGAAATCACGCCTGCCGGCGAGCCTGGTGGGCGCTTCAGGCCGGGTCAGCTCATACACGGCGATCCGCTGAGGACCGCCGGTCGCGAGCTCGGCTCCGGGTCCGTGGGGAATCCCGAACCTCGCCGCGGTGGCCACTCCCCGCCGCGCAAGCTCAGCCGTTGCCTGTTCCAGGTCGGCGACCCGGTAGACGAGGATCGGCCGCTCGCCCTCCAGGTGCTCGGCCAGCAGCACTGGCGGCGGCTGCCGGGTCAGGTCGATCATCGCCACCCTCGTCCCAAACGCCTCGATTGCGAATACCAGCGAACCGCCGAGGCCTTCGACGAAGTAGCGGACATCACCGGCGGCATCGCGACTCGGCATGTAGATGAAGTCGAGGCTCTCGAACACCGCGCAAGTCTCGCACCGCCGTGGCTGTGGTTATCGGCAAGTCCGCCACGTCAAGCCCCCGGAACATCAAAGCCCCGCCATGCGGGGCTTTCGCAGTAGTTCATGGCAGTCTTGGGATGAATTTGGGATCGGCGCCCACGAACGTCGCGATTCGGAGTAGTGTTGGTAGGTGGCTGGCCCTGCGGTCAGGATTCTCAGCCCAAGCCAGAATGCCACCGACGGCGTGACCCGCGCCACGAGGCGAGAGGCGGGGGTTACTTGTTTTTGACTGCGGGGCCGGTGCAGGGATTCCTATCGGCGTTATCCCACCGGCCGGTGGCCGCGCCCCTACCTGATGAGCGCTCGGGGGTTCTCGCCCCTCTTCCTCCGCGCGGCGCCACTAGAGGGACGGGAAGGTCAAGAGGCCATGACGCGAACGGAACCCAGTCAGGCAGCGCGCAGGCGAGGCGAGTCGGCTCGCGATCGCGGATCGCGGATGTTCGACCGGGCGATTCATGCCCGACGACGCCTTGGCCCGCCGCCGGTGAATCGCAGCAGAGCGAAGGCAGACCCGCACGGCCCCGACCCCCGCTACGCATACCTAACGCATTCGCACGACTAAGCAGCGGCTGCCGATGCCCGCATTCCCACTCACAAAGGAGCACAGATGCCCAGGGTTCAGGTTCTAACCGAAGTGCAGGGACGTGACCAAGAGGTCATGCTGACCGAGCATGTGCCCTCGGAGATGTTCGCCAACGAGCATTACGCTCACCAGCTAGTCGAGCGCATGGGCTGGGCGCTCGTCGACGCCGAGGAACACGAGCAGGCGATTCGCGCCTGACCCAGCAGGGAAAAGCCACACTGGCCGAACGCCGGTGATTGGGCCACCAGGTGTGAGGAGCCGGTGGCAACACAGTCGACATCGGAACATGATGGAGCCACCCCTGGGCGCGGCGTGGGCCGGCCTAGCGCTCAGCTACCAGATCCCGTCCCTGCCGCCGAACACCGCGATTATCGGGCTCGCCGCCCGGACGCACTCGTTGTGAAACGCCGGTGAGCGACGCCGTGACCGCGGTTATGGCGTGTGGCTCAGGCCCGTCCGCTACGCGTCCGCGTTGCTTGGCTCGCGAGCGGTGTCCGTGGGTTTGAGCACGAACACCTCGACTGCGAGGTCGGGATTGATGTGATTCTGGCTCATGAACGCGATCACTTCGCGGTTGAGCTCTCGTTCGACGATCGCGGTGAGGTCGTCGCGCATCGTGTTCTGGTAGTCGTGGCGCAGTTGCATCACGCGATCGGCGCGGCCGTGCTCGACGAGAGTTCGCTCGCCGGTCGTCAGCGTGTCTGCGAGCAGGATCGCGACCAAGTTCCCATCGAGTGTTGTCCTGGCTTTTGTCGGTCCACGGCCGGTGTATTGATGCAGCAGCGTGGACGGCCGAGGTGGCGATTCTGGCGGAGGGGCTTTGGCTTTCGTGCTGGTACTCCATGGGGTGCCTTTCTGGCGCATCCTCGTTCGGGCGTTGGCACCACGAGAGGGAGAGGACGCGGAGGAGCCCCGCAAGCAGTTCAGTACAGGCTACACCGCTTGCGAGCCGGCAGGGGTATCGGCGAGCGTTTGTCGCCAATTGCGAGTTCCGGGGTAGCGTCACGGGTCGATCTGTGATAAGCCAACTAGTTCAGCTAGCGGGACCGCGTGGTGCACACCATGGGCAGCCATGCGGGACCCAGGGAAAGGAGGCGCGTCTATGACGGCAAGCGCGCCACTCACCCTCGACCATTGCGAAGCGCAGGTCGAGGCAATGTTGGAGCAGGGGATGCTGTTCTCAGATGTCGAGGACGTGATCGATGCTGCCCAACTATCAACCGAGCGCAAGGCAGCGCTGTGGCTGCTGGCCTGGTCGCTGCGCGATCAGGGCAGCCAGCGCCGGGACGCCCGCATCTTCTTGGCGGCCGCCGACGCTAACGGATGGGGGGTGCGCTGATGCAAGCGCCTATGGAGCAGGATCGCTCGGGGCATCGTCCGCGCCTGAGCGTCGTAGAGCGCGAGCTGCCCGCGCGGGAGTGGGGCAGCCGGCGCAGTTCGCGCTCGCCCGCGCACCCACTCGAATTCGACGAGCGTGGTCTTCCAATCGTCCAACCGCCGCTTACCGCCGCGTCGTTGGGACGGTCGCTGCCCGGCTCATCGGCGGTCCGACAAGAGCTTTCGCGGTAGCTGCAGCACGGCTTGCCTTTCCGGGCCAAGCGACAGGCGTTCTGTGAACACGGGCCGTGCAGGCGCCCCCTCGCGCCAACGTCTGGCTGCCCTCGAGCGCGCCAATCACGTTCGGCTCGCCCGCGCGGTGCTCAAACGGCGTCTCCGTGCGGGTGAGACCGCCGTGGCCGAGGCGATCTTGCGCGGCTCCCGCGACACCGACACGATGACCGTCTCCGAGCTACTCCTAAGCCAGCGCGGCTGGGGACCGACGCGCTCCTCGAAGATGCTTCGATCGGTTTCGCTGTCCGAGCAGAAGACCCTCGGGTCGCTGACGGAACGTCAGCGGGTGATGCTCGCGGCAGTGCTCAGCAGACAGGAGGAGCACGAGCAAACGATCTGACCACGCAGACACCGCAGGAGCCGACAGCTTGCTCTCGCGGAGAAACCCTCCCGACCAGCAGGATCACCACACAACCAAGAAGCTCTCATTCCTGACCGGGGAAGCCGGGACGACCAGTAGACCCCCAAAAGCCCCGCCATGCGGGGCTTTCGCAGTGCGCCCGAGAGGACTCGAACCTCCACGGGAGTTGTCTCCCACAAGGCCCTCAACCGCAATCGCCTGCTGTAGAAGGGTTTCTGAGCGTCCGATGTGTGCAAATTGCGGAGATTTCTAGACGCTCTGGAGGCGTTGGACGGTGTGGATGTTGCCACGAGTGTTGCCACGGATCCGGCGAGCCGCGCGGATACCATCACGCCGCGACTTCCGTTGAAGTCATCCAGGAGATCGGGTCGGGCGGTGCCGAAGGACTCGCGCGTCGTGCCGTTCGGCTCCCACGCGCGCGGGCAGGTTGACGACGGCTCCGATTACGACGCACTGGTCATTGAGCCTGCGGTGAAGCCGCGAAAGAATCAGTATGGCTGCGTTCTGAGCTTGGCGATTTGCTGGTCCCGATCGACGTGGGTGCTCGACCAGGAACGCGCTCGGCGACGAGCCGCCGTTCGTGGGACCATGGTGCAGCGAGCGCTTGCGAGCGTCGCGTTCTTGTCGACACCTTAGGGCCATCACGCACTGTGGCGCTGCGGGCTCTCACGCGTCGCACGGTCCTACGCGCGATTCGTCCGTACTCGCTGCATGAAGACAGGTTCGACGACGCGGTGGCGGCAAGTATCGAAGAGCTGACGCGTGCCAGCGACGATCACCCATCACTGCTCAAGCGCGGCCCGATCATCGCGGGATGAGGGCCCGCCGGGAGAGCGCAGCCTTGATCGACCGAACGCCACGAAGAGGTTTCGTGACACGGCGCGGCTTCCCGTCGTAAATTGGCCGCTGAAGAGTCAGCCGGTGTGGGAGGCGGGGGAAGTGGCACTGTTTGAGCCGGCGGGACAATGGCGGATCAGCGAGCCTTGACTTCTTCGGGCCCCTGATTTACGTTAGTGATAGCGCTGGCAGGCTGGCCGGAGGAGGCGGGAGCGTGGGGAGCGAGCTTTTCGTCTCGATTTCCACGAACGTTTCCGTCCGCTTGGTTCAGTGTTGACTCAGCTCGTCAGCGAAACTGACCGCTCCGTCGCAGCCCGACGTCGGTTTGGATGTTTCCGCGCCATGGCAATGCGACTCGTCCTCTTGACGAGCATCGTGTCTGCGCTGCTCGTCTTGTGCGGCCCGGCCACTGGCACTCCACCCTCGTGGAGCCACGGCGGGCATGTCGCCGCATCCTTGACCAGCATATCGTGCCCGTCTACCTCGTTGTGTGTTGGCGTGGATCGCGACGGAAACGTAGTTACGTCCAGCAATCCGAAGGGTGGAGCGTCCGCGTGGAGGTCGGACCATATTGATTCCGGCAAACCTCTTGTACAGCGTCTCGTGTCCATCAGTGAATCTCTGCGTCGCGCTCGACCGGGTCGGCAACGTGTTGAGTTCAAAGAATCCTCGCGGGGGGCCCGGGCATGGTCTTCGGACCACGTCCACAACCTCCAGAAGGTTGTGTGTCCGTCGCCGTCCCTCTGCCTGGCGACCGGCGGGAGGGATGTAGCTGTATCGAGCGATCCCGCCGGCGGCTCTGGAGCTTGGCAGGGTTTCCAACGGCGTGGATCGGACGCTTGGGCCTGAGTGCGGGAAGTACACGTCGACCGGCGGGTGTGACGGCTTCATCACAAGCCTGTCTTGTCCGAGCACATCATTCTGCGTCGCGCTCGATAGCTGGGGCGGCGCGATGACGTCGACGAATCCGTCTGATCCCAGTGCGTGGAAGACCGGTGGTGCCGGGGGGCCGGTCACCGACGCTACGTGTCCTTCGACGACATTCTGCTTGGGGATCTGCCCAGTCGGAGACGGATTGTTCGGTGCGGAGTGTCTCGGGAGCACGTATGACGCCGGCGACGTGGTGACGTGGAATCCGACGAATCCCGCAGCATCTCCCGAGAGCTTTGCCACGATTGCTTCGGTACCGCTGGCGGGAATCTGGTGCGCATCTACGTCGCTTTGCTTCGCGTCGGATGATGCGGGCAATCTTTATGCGTCGAGCGATCCTGTCGGAGGCCCGTCGGCTTGGACGCTCGAATACTCGAGCGGCAACAACGGGTTTGACCCGATCAGAGACGTTTCGTGCTCTTCTTCGTCGGAGTGCGTCGCGGCTGACCACTCCGGCAACGTCCTCGTTGGAACGTCGGCGACCGGCGCATCTCAGGCCAGAGCGGCCGCGTCCGAGCACCCCGCGCAGCGGAAGCCATCCACTGCGCAGAGCTCACATCCGAGAGGACGGGCTAGGATCGCTTTCCCCGTCGCGGGGACCCTGTCCACGCGCGAAGTGGACGGCCACCAGATGCTGTTACAACAGACGCGGACGGGGGAGCGCGTATTGGGGCGGCCGAAACTGCCCGGTCGGCTAGGGCCCAGGTCGCACCGGACTATCCGCCCCAGGGCGACTGGTGCGCCGGATGGCTTCGGCTTTGCCACCGACAACGGTTACCCGATCAACGAGCAGTACGCATACTGCACGGTCCTGCAGTCACCCTGTCCATCGGGCGACCTTCAGGGCTGGTACGTGCCGAATAACCCGTACACGAATTACTTCGATTACTGGCTCAGTTCGATGCCCGCCAAGTATGCCCGGTTTTTTATCCCTTACGACGCGCTGTACTACGAGAACACCAGCACCAACGCGTGTGACTGGTCCCCGGCATCGGCTAGCACGAGCCAGACGGGTGCCACGGTCAGCGGATCGACTCAGATGACGCTCGTCAGCTCGAGTAGCGCCGTCATCCCTGGTATGTACGTCTGGGGGCCGGGAGTGCCGCCGGAGGACCGCGTAGATTCGGTGTCGGGAACGCTGGTTCAGCTCGATCAGCCGGCGACTTCCACGAACGCTGGCACCAGTTACACGTTCATGGCACCGGGCCTCGAGGCCTACTACCGGCTTATCTGGGACGTTCAGGCCGCTCAGGCTGATGGCCTGACGCCGGTCGTCGCGTTCACCAACGGAACCGGGTTGACGGCCGGGGTCGCACAACCGAACCCGGTGCCCTCCGTTCCGGATCCGGGCTATGGCACGTCGTCCACGTACCCCCTCTACACGTGGACTACGGCTGGGTTGGACTACTACTGCGGCGTCGACGGATTGATGGGCTGGATCGCCACGGCCGGCCTTGGATCCAATCCGGTCACAAACTGGGAGGCATGGAACGAGCCGAACGGCTCCTACCAGGACAACTCCATCGGCGGGGGATACGGCGGTGCGCTCGGTCCGTGCCCGAACGCGAACAACCCGGCCCCTTCGTGTGAGGGCTCGTCTATGTCCGCCAACCTTAATCCAGCCAGCGGCTATCCGAATGGGCCGTGCGGCTCGGGGTACTACACGGCCTATAGCCGAAACTACGCGTCCGGAACGACGGTGGTGAACGCCTGCGGCGGCCAAGTCGACCCCAGTGGCAACGGCTATCTCTGCTACGGGTTCTTATACACGCCGTGCGGGCCGCTCGAGGCATTCGAGCTGTGGCAACTCGCGAGCTACGTGAATGACACCTTGTACAAGAGCCGCGGCATGACCATCGCGGCACTCACACTCTCGAATGCCGAGAATTACGCATACGAGAACAGCTACATCCAGAACGTCGTGTACTCGACCAAGGACTGCTCCAATGGCAAATCATCCTACGGTGGGTACTACTGCGGGGACTGGCCTTCGGTCTGGGCGGTGCACGACTACAACGACCCATCAAGCGGCACATATCCGGCCACCGGCGATATCAACTCCTTCACTAGCAATCTCAACTCGAACTGGGGCGGCAGTCAGATCGTTTGGATTACGGAATCTGCGATCAACCTGAATGACGGCGCTACCGGGGACGCTAACTCCCAGGCCACGGGATGCAACGACGGCGAGTCGGATCATTACAACAGCCAGGCTGGAAAGTGGACATTTGGCGGCTGCGTGGACCACACTCCGATGGCGCAACTCTGGGGCGCCGATAGTTTTCTACAGCTACAAGGCACGATAAACAACGAGACGATCAGCCAAGCAGACTGGTATGAGTTCCAGGCCGCTAACCGGAGCACGGGCTATGACTCAGGGCTTCTCTCGCCAGCTCAGGAGGGCGGCTGCAGCAACAGCCCACCGTTCGGCGTGCCGTTCTGTGTGCCCAGCGGGGGATCGTATTCGACACCGCGTTACAGCCTCTGTGAGCCTGATCATCTTCCGTACTATGACTGCAGCAGCTCTGCCGTCGACGCTGAGGACTGGAGCACCTGGCCGCCCGGGCCGACGGCCGGGAGCAATTAGCGGGACCAGGTTGCAGATTCTGAACCGCATTTATAGATGCTGTCTGGTGGTGAGTTGTATTGCGACTCTTGTCACGGCATCTCCCGGACGGGCAGCCGTGACGCACGTGGCGACGCTGTCCGTTCCTGGTGGTGAGCCACTGGGCTGGGTCGCGGGTTCCGGGCCGACGACCGTCGTTTCGGGGCCATCGAAGTCTTACGTGTTTATCGAGCCGAGTGGCGGCTGGTCGAGCGAGACGCCGGCGGCCACCCTAAGCGATGCAGGAGTAGCAGCGGTTTCAGGTCAGGCCATCGTCGTCGCGCCACCCCACGATCCGAACACTCCCGGGTACCTCGATGTATTCGTTGAGCCCCCCGCCGGATGGTCTGGCCAGGTGCAGCCTGTCGCGAAGCTTGTTGCCTCCGACGGCACCGATATCAGTGGCGCCGGGATCTCAGGGAGGGTAGTCACAGGTACCGGTTCAAATGGGTCGATTTATGTCTTTACCGAGCCTGCTAGTGGGTGGACCGGGGTCGTTCATGAGAGCGCCACGCTGAACGACTCGCGTGGTGCCCGCCTAGGCGGAGGAGCGATCTCTGGGACGACCATCGTCGGAGCTAGCGGGAGCGCGGTCTATGGAAACCGCACCGACGTGTTCACTGAACCAGCAGGCGGATGGACCGGCACCTTGCATGAGAGCGCGAGGCTGTCTAGCCCGAGCGGCCCGATCAGTCCCGTGGCGATCTCGAGCCGGAGCATCATCGCCGGTTTCTCTGTCTTCAGCAGACCAACCACTGGGTGGTCGGGAACAGTCCAGCCTTCAGCCGCACTCGTCCCGCTCGCCAGCGGCGGCTATACGTTCGGGATCGACCAGATCACCGACCAGACGGCCGCTATCGGCGCCAGCCGCCTCGGACCGCAGCACCAATGTCCCTGCAGCAGTCAGGTGTGGCTGTTCAGCCAGCCACCGGGTGGCTGGAATGGAACCGTCACGGCACAACCGGCGATCGGTGGCGGCGACTCCGGGCTCTACAAGTTACAAGATCCCTGGCTCTTCACGCTCGGCACAAGCACGGTTGAGGTGTACCGACTAACGGGAACGTTCGGACAGAAGGTGCTACCTCCGAGCATTGAGCGCCTGTCCCTTGTCGGTCTGCCAGGCGGCACTCCAAAGCTCAGGTTCGCGTTGCACCTGCCGAAGTACGCATCACCGATCACCTCGTTCATGCTGATGCTTCCTTCGGGCATCGCCTTCAACAAAGCCGCTCAGCGGAGCATCTCTATCCGCGGCGCCGAGCACTACCACCTGAGAATCAAGGGCTCGCGCCTGATGGCAACGTTCGCGGATTCGTCTGGGAGCTCCGCCGTTTCTATCAATGCCGGTGCCCTGGCCGAAAGCAAATCGCTCCGCAACCGAATTCTCGACATCCTCAGATTCAACCGGACGAGAAACGGGCCGCGGAAACGAACGCTGACCCTACGGGTCGAGCTGCGACTAGCACAACTTATTGGGCGGCCCATCGGGCTCGCCGCGGAGATTCACATCCGATAGCGACTTCTGTCAGCGAAGAGGTCCCATCCTCGCGCGGCCCTCGGCGTGAGGGCGCGGGTCCTTATGGAAGATGTCGGAGACCAGCAATGAGATCTCAGTAACCGGGCGGATCGCCGCGTGGACGGCAGCGTCTCCTAGACTAGATCGCCGTGGATCACTGCCGCCTTCGGCGATGGCATGATTGCGGTCCCCAGCCGCGCACCTTGCCGTTGAGACAGCGGGAGGGGCTGACTCGGGGGTAACCGGTCCCGTGGGCCGGGTTCGCGGACCTGAGTCCCACCGAACGTCGCCTTGCAGCTGTAGTGCGCGTTCGTGGCAGTGACCGTACACCTGCCGAGACGGCGAGCCCCTGGAGCGTCATACGTCGTGCCAGCGTGGTTTGTACCGCCTCGCTGTAGCTCTCGAAGCGGCCCCGCGAGGACACCTAAACGAACGTTCGATCGACCATGGGCAACGGATGTTCGATTGACACTGGAACAGTCAGCGAGTAGTGGTCATCTCCCCACTACCTGTCGATCGCCGCCCCTTGCTCGAGATACCTGCCTGTCGTTTCAAACATGCGGGCGCCGGCGGCCGAAGGCTTGCGGTGCTCTTGGCTGTGCTCGGGGGTGCCTGGCTGCACCATACGCGGCCGCGGCGAACACGGGCTACTACTACCCGAATGGAAACGCGGTGTGCAACTGGAGCAGCTGCAGCTATGCCCTCGCGGGGTACCTGACAGACCTCTACTCCAATCAGGGCACGTACGTCCAGTGGGGGGACCAGGCCGACGCCAACGGCTACTGCGTCTTCTACAAGAACCAGGCCAACCCGTTGGTTGGCTCGGGCAACTATTACGACAGCGGGATCGCGGCCGTTCAGCCCACGGGCTGGATCCCCCCGTACAACTACGCGAGCTACCAGGCCGGAGCGGCGAACAACTATGCGGGCTGCGGCTCCTTCCTCGACTCCTGGGAGCACTGGTGGTCCACCGGCGAGGGATGCGGCACCGGCGGGGGCTGGTGCGGTTCGGTCCACTGGGGGCTTATGCCGCAGGGCGAGTATCCGTTCTCCACCTCCGGCGAGATGACCCTGCAGGAGTACGTCAACCCGATGAACTGTTCCGCCCAGTGTGCGGAATCCCCCTCCCTGGGCCTGGGCTCGGGGGGTTTTTTCTCGACTCGGATGTGCGCGCTGTTCCAGGACCCGTCGGTGGGCCTGACCGCGCTGCAGAACTTCGAGCTGTGCTACGTGCCTTATTACTACGGCCAGTACACCGGGACGGGGAGCCCCTGGACCCCAGAGGGGATCGGCTCGACGCCGGAGCAAGCTGCCCCCTGTGTCCTTCCCGGAAGCCTGTGCTACGCGCAGGAGCCGACCATGCGATTGGACGCCACATCGAGCGGCTCCGCGTGGGGGACCTGGGAGAGCGGCTCCACGGCCGTCAACTCGACGCCCACCGCCGACTGGGTGCAAATCAACATCTCGACGGCGCAGTTCGTCAACGCCCTGAACGACACCAACTTGCACATCGAGCAGACCTATGCCCAGTGCGCGAACAGCAACCCTCCCTCCTATTGGGACGGCCAGAACTGCGTCCCGCCCTACTCGCTCAACGCAAGCCTCTACACCCTGATCGGGGTGGAGCAGGACGCCGAGGGCGTCAATGTGCAGTGGGCGGGGTTCTCCTGGACCGGCCTCGACGCGTGGTCATAAAGCGCGGGCTACGCGATCGCGCCGAGTGCCATCCAACTGGGGACACATAGGGAGCTGCGCGGCTTCCTGCCGGTGTCACGGTTTGGTCTGGCTCAGGTGGCGTACGTGATCTGGACTGACGGTGATTCGCTGCCCGGGGCCACCGCGAAGCTCCCTCCAGGGGGCACGAGTGACGATCCACCGCCCCCACCCCCACCGGAGCTGCCGGCGTCGCCGATGCCCCCGCCGCCGCCGCCTCCCCCGTAGAACCCGCCCCCGCCTCCCCCCCCATAGCCGCTACGGGGGCCGTTGTCACCGCCGTTTCCGCCGACTCCCAGGGTGCCCGGATTGCCTGGACTTCCGGACCCGAAGCCCTCACCACCGGCGCCGCCAGCGCTGCTCATGCCTGGCTGGCCACCGTAACCACCGCCCGACGCCGACGGACCCGGGCTGCCTGCGTTACCGCCCACTGTGCCACTGCCGCCACCGCAGCCGACCTCAGAGCCTCCGCCTCCGCCCCCACCCGCGACCAGCAGTCGAGACTCAAGCGCCCCAGGGGCGCTGCCGGAGATCGTGCGCACGTCGGAGGCTCCGCCTCCGCCCGTGATTCCATGCGCAGAGGTGTCACACTCCCCATAGGGCCCGCTCCCGCTGTTGCCACCGCCGTTGTACCCGCCCACCTCTGGGAAAAGCAAAGGCGGCGACCCTCCAACCTCCACGTACAGGATCTCCCCCGGATGAACAGACAGCGTGCCAGACACGATCGCTCCAATGCCGCCCCCACCCCGGGCGCCCACAGCTGTCACGTTCACGCTGCGCACTCCGGCCGGCACTGTGAACCTCTGCTCGGAGCCGTTGAACATGAATGTCACGGTCACCGTCTTGAGGCGATGGGCGTTAAGCGTCAGCCTCCGACTGACCGACCCAGTCCTCCCGCGCGGCGAGCGAAGCGTCAGGCGCAGGGTCGCGATCAGGTTCGACCGGAGATCTAGCTGATCGCGGGCGCTTTCGTCGAGCGCCAGCAGGACGCGGGTCTTTCCTCGGCGCAGGCGCTGAAGCGTCGATTGCGCCAGCAGCCGAGCGCGTCCCTGGCTGAGGGTGAACTGGGCCGAGTAGCCTCGCACCGGTGCGGTCGCCGTGATTTCCAACCAGCAGGTGCGACCAGGCTGACCCTTGAGGCTCCCGCTGACTAGGGCGCTGATCTTGGCACCTGCGACCCTATTAGTGAGCGAGAGACCTCGACCGCCGTCAACCGATCCGCAGACTGATCCGCCACCAGCCCGTCCGGATGCGGCCGCACAGATCACCACGAGCCCAACGGCTGCGGCCAGTAAGCCCAGGAGCTTCATCAGGCGCGTTCCCATGCCTGCCGAAATAACGCTGCTACCCAACAGAAGTTGCGCGCCGCAAGTGATCGCAATCGGGGCGACGGCAGGCGTCTTCTGCCATGCACGAGCGCTCCGCAGCACCTTGAAGCTGACCGCCCAGGCGATCAGGCGTTCGCCGGTCCGCCTGGCAGAGCGAGTCCGACGGCGACACCCGCGGAGTGGCGAGTGGCGTTGATCCACGCGAACTGGCTGAGCTCCAGAGAGGCTCGGTGTCGGCGGCGCCATGCCCCGGCTGATGGGCTCTGCCGGATTGCAGCTTTGCGTGAGCCGGACGGCGTTGACGGTCTCTCGGATATAGAACCCAGTGTGACCAGGACTATGTTTGCCGCCGATCGTCTTCTTTGTCACTGCTTCGCCGGAACTTTGGATCGCGTCTTGCGTTTCAGCGGTGTAGAAGAGGAAGGAAGAGTTGAGACGTACATAGGGGTTTTTCTCAAGGAGGTTGTCGTGCCAGGTATCGCCCGCCCTTTCCGTCCGCTGGTCGTCGCTCTGCTCGTCCTTCTAGTAGCTCCGATCGCGGCGGTAGCGTCCGGGTCGCAGCGCACGTTGCTGTTGCAGCCGGCCTGGCACTGGGTAGCGCGCACAGCGCCCACGGTCTCCAGCGGGTACGCCTTCTTCGCCTTCGATCCCGCGGGTAGCACGCTCGTTGATGACCGCACCGGCCGGAGTCGGCAGGTCGACTATCGTGGCTGCACTTTCGATGCGATGGGCGGGGGGCGGCTAGCGTTCACTTGCGGCCCCAATGTGCGCCTGTACAACGTCACCACCGGGGTGTGGAGCGTAGTCCCGTTTCTGGATTGTGGCGACCACGCCGACGGCTGTTCGGCTGAGGTGGCCCGGGTCGGGTCGGATTGGATCGAATGGCTGGTTTCACCCGGACGCGAGCAGACGGCCTACTTCGCCTTTCAGAATACGGGCACCGGCGCGGTGAGGCGGCTCGACGCGTGGAAGCCCGGCGGCCGGATTATCCCCAACCTTAACCTCGTCTGCGCTGGCCCGGCGGCTCTGTTCGCCGCTCCGGGTGCCCGGCTTTGACCTTCCGGATCCTGGCCCGCTCGATCTCTATGGCCCGTTTGCCATTGCGAAGTCGGCCCCGATGCCCGGGGATCCGGTCCGGACGTACGTTGAGCGTTGCGGAACCCACCTCCATCTGGCAGTGGGTGGGGCGTCCGGCGACTCGCGAGCAGTGGCTTGGCTGAATGGCAAGAAGCAGGTTGTAGGTGTTCTGCTGCTGAGCTTTCGGCGCTTTAGGCTCGTGCTTCCCTCGTGGCTGCGGGGCGAGGTGCCGCTCCTGGGCGACGGGCGTATCTACGCCTATCGAAACAGCGGGAGCAGGAGCGGCGCCTGGGTTGCTCGCAGTCCCAGATTATGAGCCGGTCTTGTCCTGGGAGCCGGCCGAGTCTTGCGAGTCCTCTGCCCCGGCAACGCTGTTGCAACTGCTGCTGTTCAGCGCTGCCGACACGCTGTTTCCAGCGAGGACGCAGAACGATGAGCGGTAGTACTCGGCCCCCTGGCGACATCAGGCCCGAGTCCCAGCTGGTCGGATGGTTCAACAGGCTGTCGAATTCCCACCAGTACTCGCGGGTGATGTTGTAGAGCGACTCGCTCGGTAGTGAGAGGAAGTCGAGCGCAGCATATGCCTGCGCGGTCGGGTTGCCGTCCAAGCACGCTCCCATAGGGGCGCTGTTGTTGTCGTCCTCATTGTCTGAGCAGTAGATCGATCCCCTACCCTCGTACGAGGTGCTGCTGTCGTTTAGCCACGCCGCGCCCTCTAGCCAGAGCTGGGGGTAGCGACTTTCCTGCCGCGCTATAGATGCAGGTTGATTCCAAGCCCGGTATCGACTGTATCGGTGTTGTCTCCCGATCAGTTGTCTTTTCCTCCCATCACCACGTCGTCATACGGGTGGTACGAAACCACCGGCGGCCACAGACCGAGCTGGCCGGTCAGGTAGGTCATGTAGGCATTGCTGTACGTCTGGTTGTTCGACGTGCCGTAATTGAACTGACCGGCAACCAGCGTGTCCGCGTTACCGTCGATGTAGTAGTCGTCGGGTGTAAGCGACTTGGTAATAGTAGGTCGCGCATTGGCCGCCTCCCCAGGGGCCGTTGTAGCCCGCGGGCTTGATCGAGTGGATTCCGGTACACCAGTCTGCATTCGTGATTGGCGCGTTGGCGCTATCGGGCTCGTTGAACACTCCCCACTCGTGTGGAAGGGGTAGGCCGTTGCTCTGAGCCCAGCTACGACAGGTCGGCCATCAGGTAGTACATCCCGCAGTTGTACTCGTTGAAGTTCGGGTCGCTGCTGCTGAGACTGGGATCGGGATTGGCAGGCCCCGGATCCAGGTAGTTGCTGGGTGCCCCAATGTCGCCGTCCGAACCCACCGACACGAAGAGATCGGTGATTCCCGCGTTGACGGCACCCTGATACCACTGCGTCAATCGGGACCACTCCGTCTGGCCGTAGTAGCTGACGATTGACCGCGTGTCATAGCACGCACCGGTGGCGGGTGTCGCGTTGGCGGCGGTGTCCCATGGTACGACGAACTCTGCGGCTCTTGAACTGGTTGGCTCCCCCGGAGAGTGAGCCGGCCGAAGCCTGATACCAGGTGAAGGCGTTGTTCGAGGCGTTGGCGGAGCAGCCTGGGGCCGAGGCGCTTAGCGTGCAGCCTCCGGCGTCGGCGATGCCGAGGGTGACGGTCGCGTTCTGCGCCGAGGCCACGGCTGGAAAGGCGAGGGCCGCCAGGAGGCTGATCACGGGGAGCAGTACCGGAAGCCATCGCCTGCGAGAGCAAAATGGGAGCGCGGCGCGCTGCGCCTCGTCGTTGAGATCGGAGATTACGGGCCGGGCTTCTTCGGCCCCAGACCAAACTTTGCTTGATATTTAGATATTCGGGCATAGCCCGAGATTATCCGGCTAAAGCCGAAAAAGTCAAGCAGGAACCGAACGGCTTGGTTCCGCGCTATGGCATTCCGTCTGGTTCTGATGCGATCATCGCAAATACAGTGGACGAAAACGGCCGGGCAAACGTCGCACTCAGGATCAAGGCGGCCCTATGGCTGCGGGGGCGTCCCGGCAAGGAGGGCACTCGTGAGGATCCAGTGGTCGCGATGACTACCGCCGAGCTCGCCGAGCACGAGCTGTTGGTGGAGAACGACATCAGCCACTCAAAGCTCGATGAGATCCTCAGGCTCAGGCGAGAGCCTCGCCCGATGGAGCTCCGGTTGATTGCCGAAGCGCTCGAGCTCCCCGAGACGTTCCTGCTAGGAGAGGAGCCCTTCGCCGAGCCGCTCGGCGCCGCAGGAAACCGCCGGCAGGAGCTAGCCGAGGCGCTTGAGACGATCAGACTCCTAGCAGAGCGCCTTCAATCAGAGCGCTGAAGGCGATACACCCGCCTCAAGCCCCGCGATCAACGCCACGTACAACTGCGCCGCCGCGCTCTCCGAATCAAGCGCCTCAAGCTCCGAGCGCAAGAACACGATCGTACGGCCAACCGACGCCAACTCGAGCCCCGCCGAGTCCGAACCGGCCTCCGTGCCATCAACCATGTCTTCACCTCCCGCGAAACAAGAAGCACCCCCGCGCCTCCCGCAAACCGCAACCAGATCGTACCCACCAACGACCCCGCTCACGCCGTCGGATCGCGGCCATGACCGACCAACGCTTTGCCCCATCGAAGGCGAAACCGCCAGGTCCGTCGACGCCGGCGGCCAGCCTGAACCGTCACATCGACCGCCGCAACCCTCAACGGGCGTAGTTTTCAACCGGCGCACTCGCCACCAAGCTGGAACACATTTCAACCGGCGAAACTGCGTCGTCAGCCTTGTGGTGCTGCGGAGCGCTCGTGCATGACTGCTGCTCTCGCGGCCGAGCGGGCGCGCCAGAACCGCCGTCGCAATATCTCCTCCCGCATGGCCGACCTGCGGGCGTCCGGGGCCCATTCGCGGGGCTGGCAAGTCACGCCCGCTGATCGTCCGCAGCGTCAGTTGGATCACGGGCCCGCCGCGCTTGCGCGACGCCTACGCGAGAAGGCATCTCCGGCCTCATGACACATGAGATCGCCGTTGCGCCTGGAGTGACCGGAGCCTCGTAGGAGTATGTGCCGGTGCTGTCGACGAGTTCGCTGCCGCATAGCTCTTCTCGCCACCTTCCAATATCGCGTACGCCTTGATGGAGGCCGCGGCCGCATCGCTTGCTAGCTAATTTAATGTCACGATCACCCTGCCGGAGCGATTGGTGTCGGGTGCGCAGGTCGTGTGCCACTTATGGTGTCGCCAGCCCCACTGTTCGCACCGACAGCGGCAACGATCACGATGATCAGAGCAATGCCGCTCAGCACGACACGCCGCGGCCATGCCCGTGCGGCGTCTGCGCGAGCCCTGGATGTTGCTGGTGAATGGAGCTGTCGCTGCCGCACCGAACCGCGTTTTGTTCCGACACAAACCCGCATTCGTACATTAGTTCGTGTACCGACCCCGATGCCAGCTCCGGAGAGACCTATGTACAGATCCTCAATGCAAGTCGCGCGTGCCTGCTTGCAAGGTCCTCGCTGGCGATGTCGTGTTCCGCGGAGGCGAGTGGCTACGCGTCCTTGCTCGAACCGGCCGCTTCCTCTACCGACCCTGGGCGCGGCAGCCAGGCCGGCATCTTCACCTCCTGATGCTTCAGAGGACGGCTCCCACTCGGTCCTTGAGAAGTTCGAGATGCTTGACCGTGTCGACGGCACTTGACAGCGGTGTTGCGAAGGCACGGCACCCCCGCCAGCGATTCAGCAGAACCGCCAATGCCGCGTTACTTTCGAAGTCGCAGGGCAAGAGCGTCCACAACGAGGACCGTCAACCCGGGCGCCGCCCCGGACGAGACGCTGCGCTCTGCACCGGCGGCGGTAGCAGGTGCCTTGTTTCCCGACTGAGGACAGTCAGCACCCAGTCGCCGACCCGCCCGCCAGCAAGCGGCCGGGACACGGGGAAGCGCAAGTGTCGCCGCGCCGAAATCTCTCGGGGAACCGACGAGCACCTCGCGTCCGCGACGAGACTCGAAGGACGGCTCCATTCCGTAGATGCGGTAGTGAAGGGCATGGACAATGTTTCCTGGCCAAGACCCCGAAGCATCGGCTCGCAACGCGCCACTGGCGCTCGTTGGTCCTGTGCTTCAGCGGGTTGGGGGTGTCTGCGAGAGGGGGTCGCCCCCTGGCATGGACGCCAGCGGAACCGAGCACGGACGGGGTCCCACATACTCGCCCGGGAGCTCATCGGCATCGCCCAGCGGTGCCGGCGTTTCTCGTCGGGGATCCCGAGGACTTCCCGATAGCGCCGCTCGCGCTCTTCGGCAGTCACGGACGACTCTGGTTCCGGCGCTCGCCGTGACTCCGGCCTCGCTCTCGGCGGCGGCTCTCGCATCTGAGCGGGCGCGAGCGCAGGTGTTGCGGGCAGTTGGAGCTGGACGGCGTCAGCGGGCTCGTCCGTGTGAGCCGCGATTGACAGCGGCTCGTCCCCACCCTCTGGTCGAAGCTCGTTGGTGGCCGTCGCGGTGATCTCGTCTCGTGTCGGCTGGACCGTGACCAACAGTTCCGGATCCGTGAGCTGGACCTGCTCCGCCAGGTCGCCGAGGCGCTCAGCCGCCCATTCGCTCGTGCACTCGTAGCGGACGCCGGCGTACTGTCCAGCGTCCGATCGACTCTCGCCAGCCTGTGAGGATCGCCCGCTGACGGTCGGCGCGCCGCAGCCCGGCGTCCACGATCAAGGCCACCGGCGGACTTGAATCACGTAGCCAGACCGCCAGGTCGGGGAGGCGGTGGCGGCCGACGCCGCGTTCGTCGCGCACCCCTACCGCCCACAGCTCGGCGTCGACTGCGAGTTCACGCGCCGACTGCCACGGTCGGCCGCACCGCTCGATGCGGGTGGCCGACCAGCCAACCAACACGCCGTGGGCAAGCGTCGTCGGCCGCGGCGGCACCTTCACAGGCCGAAGGCCCCCGAGCCCCACGGCGCTGAGGCCGCGGGCCGTGAGCCACGCCACGGAGCCCTCGCCCCACATGCCTGGTGCACGTCCAAGCCAACCGGCTGCCTCGAGCTTCGCCACGTGCCGCCGCACGACTCGCTCGTCGAGCCCCAGCCCGACCTCCACCGCAGGCAGCGGCACCACTCCCAGCCGCCCGACGAAGTGCCCGACGCGTAGCGACCCGGGGCCTAGCCGTGATCCGTTTCCGAGCCAAGCCTGCCTACCCTCACCTGCCCCCGCCTGAGCCGGTGTCCGCCCTGCCCAACATGGAATCGCGATCCCGGTCTTGACTGGCAGCGGACCACCCGCACGACCACCACGTGGAGGGCGGGTGGTCCGCTGCCACAAAGAGACACTCGGAAACGCGAAAAGCCCGTGAGGGCGGGGCGGACGCCGCCCGAACCGGTCCGCGAACCCGGCCGCAGCAGGCCGTAAACAACGGACCAGCTCGCGGACGGCCGCAGAATGCTCATCCCGCGCGACCTCTACCGCGTACGCCAGCCCCGGCGGCGGCGTGCTGCCCGCTTGCAGTCGACGGCCTCCGCCAGCTCCCATGCCGCCGACGCAGAGCCGACCGAACGCCTGCGCGATCGCGACGACGCTCATGCCAGTCCGCGCGAGCGAGAGCCCGTTCGACCGCCTCATCGAAACGCTCCCACACCTCCTCGCGGCGCCAGCGACGATGCGCCACGGCGCGGGACGCAGCTCGCGCGGCGGCAGCCACGGCGGGCCCGGACGCCATCCGAACCCTTGATCGGCCGCGTACCTGATATGCGGCCTGCTCCTGGGCGGCCGCGTCGGCCAGCGCCCGCAGGCGGCGGCGAGAACCCGGCGTCCGGCGGCGGCTGGGCATGCTCGCGGATCGCGCTCTCCCAGCGCCCCTCCGGCAGAGCTCGAGCTGCTCTTTCGCGCGCTCAACGCATCATCGGGCACCACCAGATAGCTTGCGGAACGACGGGTCCTCGGACGGAGCAACGCGTCGAGGCCGGCTCACCGGCGCCAGACGAGGAACCTGTCGAGCTCGGAGCGGCGAATCATCCATTTGCGCGGCCCGGCCTTAGAGGCGACGTAGCCGCCCGGTTGTGATCCAGCGGCGCACCGTAATGACGGTCACTTGCAACTCCTCGGCGACCTGAGCGGGCGTCAAGAACTGCTCGTCAGCCACGTGCGTCCATCCCAGCGTCGGAAACAGCACGCATCGCTCGTGTCGCGTCTATTGAAGGGCGCGAGGTAGCGACATAAGAGTACTTAGCAGTCTACGGTGGCTCCGGACGGCGCCGAAAGAGATGCTTTCACGAAGATCTGCGCTCGCGCTATCTAGAGTATGCTTATAGCCCGTAATCATGTGTTGTACTCTTTTAACGCGTCGGGCGGTTGGCTTGTGGACCTGCTGAAACCGAATGAGGTCGCTCGCCAGCTCGCGGTCTCGCGCGCGTGGGTATATGAGGCGGCGAGGACAGGGCGGATCCCATCGGTGCGAATTGGCGGTGAGGATGGGCCGCTGCGGTTCGTTCCAGAGGACCTCGACCGGTGGCTGCGGGAGGCCCGGGCCGAGTTGGACAGCGGGAAGGCGCCGAGCAAATCAAACGTGATCACGACAGCCGCCGGCGACCGCGTGCCAAGAGGCAATGCTCGGCGAGCTTCGGGGCGCTCGTCCACGCCCGCCGGACAGCAGTCGCTGCTCTAGCGAACCGCACTGCGACGCCCGGGCGATGGCCTCCTCAGTGGCAACCGCCCGGCGGCGAGCACGTGGCGCTCGAGATGGCCGTAGTAGCGCTCGGTCGTGCCGATGTCCGCGTGGCCGAGCTGGCGCTGCACGTACATCAGCGAGTTTCCGGCCGCAGCCACGCCGCCGCGGCGGTGTGGCGCAGCGCGTGGAGCGGCATGTCGCGCAGCGCGGCGTCCTCGAGCGCCTGCTTGTGCCAGTCGCGCGAGACGGTGGTCCGATCGAGCGGCTGGCCGACGCCGGCGCTCTCCCAGCGGCCCTTGCTGCGCTTGACGGTCCGGACCGGCATGACGAACAGAGACGCATCGGCGCCGGTCTCCGGCGGCCAGCTCGGCGCGACGGGCGACCTGATCGCGAAGGACGCGGCAGAGGCCGGGGCCGATCTCGACCGAGCGGAAGCGGTCCGACTTGGTCGAGCCGACGTGTCCTTCTTGCGAGAGCGGTAGACGACGATCATCCCGCCCGTCTCCTCGAGCTCCAGGTCGCCGATCCGCAGCGCCAGCGCCTCGGAGATCCGCAGTCCGCTGCCGATCAGCAGCTCGGCCAGCGGCGGTAGACGTCCGAGCACGCGTCGAGGTAGCGCGGGATCTCGTGGAGGCGCAGGTACTCCCGCTCGATGTGCGCCGGCGGCAGCCGCTGGACGCGCAGCGCCGGGTTGGCCGCGAGCAGGCCGTCCTCGACCGCCGCGTTGAGGCAGACGACGAGCGTCCCGAGCGTGTTGTTGACCGTCTTTGCGGCCAGCTCGCCGGCCTCGACCGCCTCGGCCAGCTCGGCGACGAACTCGCGGATCTCGTCGACCGACAGCTCGCCGAGCGGTCGCTCGCCGAACGCGGGCAGCAGCCGCTTGCGGCCGTGCGATCTCGTAGCCCGGTCCAGGTGCCGGGCTCCAGGTACGGCCGGCGCCGCGCGAGCCACCGCTCCCAGTAGCCGCCGAAGGTCTCCTTCGTGTGGCGCACCTCGCCGCGCTCGACCTGCTCGATCAGGCGCCGGCGGCTCGCGCGCGGCGCGCTCGCTCGTGAAGCCGCGCTTGGTGGTCTGGGTGCCGTCGCTGCGGCGATACGACGAAGCGCCAGCGGATCGCCCTCGGCGGTGCGAGTAGGAGTAGACGCCGCCGCTACGACCGTGGCGAGCGGTGTCGGCTCGGCGGGCGGCGGGGGAGACCTCGGCGAGCGCCTCGTCGAAGGCCCGCGCCGCGTCCTCGGACGCGAACCGCCGGCGCGACGGCGGCCCGAGCATCGCGCCAGCGCACCTCCCAGCCGCCGCGGTGGTAGCTCACGCTCACGCGTACGTCCAGCGCGTTGTCACGTACGCCAATGGACGTACGGAGTGGACGTATTTGCCACGTGGCAACAATACGTCCACCGGCCGGACGGAACGCAACGGCACCCCAAGAGCATAAAAAGCCCCGCCATGCGGGGCTTTCTCCAGTGCGCCCGAGAGGACTCGAACCTCCACGGACCATTCGTTCCACAAGGCCCTCAACCTTGCGCGTCTACCAATTCCGCCACAGGCGCGGGAGCGGCCAGTATAGCCCGGCGTGCTGGTGGCCCTGCCGGCGGGCGCGTACTGCCGCCCGTGGCGGCCTCAGCCGGGTCAGCCGGGGACCGGGGTCGTCTTGTGTCCGTCCGTGGTCCGCGCTACATTTCCGAACATGTGTTCGACGTACATGGCCACAGGCCAACCGAGCAAGGAGCGGACGGATGGACCTGACCAAGCGTCAACAGGAGATCTTCGACTTCATCAAGCGCTATTCGGCCAAGTACGGCTATCCGCCGACCGTCCGGGACATCGGCAAGGCGGTCGGGCTGGCCTCGTCCTCGACCGTGCATGCGCACCTCGTCGAACCTCGAGCGGATCGGCCTGCTGCGTCGCGACCCGACCAAGCCGCGCGCGATCGAGCTGCTCGACCGCGCGGCGGCCGGGGTGCGGAGCCTCGTCCGTCCCGGGCTGCCGCTGGTCGGCCAGGTTGCCGCCGGTCAGCCGATCCTGGCGGAGGAGAACATCGAGGACTACGTCCAGACCCCGACGTTCGCCGGGCGGCGAGGACGGCGAATATCTGCTTCGGGTGCGCGGCGACTCGATGAAGAACGTCGGCATCCTCGAGGACGACCTGGTCGTGGTGCGGCCCCAGGAGCAGGCCGAGCGACGGCGACATCGTCGTCGCGCTGGTGGGCGAGGAGGCGACCGTCAAGCGCTTCTTCCGCGAGGACGACCACGTGCGACTGCAGCCGGAGAACGACTCCATGGAGCCGATCCGCAGCCGCGACGTTCGCGTGCTCGGCAAGGTGGTCGGTCTGATGAGGAGCATGTCGTAGGTCGCTGGCCGTCGCTGCACCGCGAGATGGGCCTCGCGCTGCGAGGCGAGTCGACTGCTCGATGACGTGATCGTCGACGTCTGGGAGGGGCTCTGCGCGCGGCGCCTGGTCGCGTGCCCGGTCTGCGGCGGCGAGATGACTCCCGAACGCGCGGGTGCGCACGGAGCTCGGCCGAGGACGGCTGTGGGCGAATGCTGGGAGCTCGCTCTCATGAAGCGTGAGCCTGATCGCCGCTATCCTGGGTGGCGCAGGCTGAGCAGTCGCGGAGGTGAATGCCTTCGAGGAAAGTCCGGACATCACAGGGCAAGGTGGTCGGTAACGCCGACCCGGGGAAACCCGCGGGAAAGTGCCACAGAAATAACACCGCCTAAGCCTGGGGCCGCTGCAGAGCTTCAGGCCGGTAAGGGTGAAATGGTGCGGTAAGAGCGCACCGGCGTCGCGGTGACGCGGCGGCCAGGCAAACCCCACCTGATGCTAGGCCAAGCAGGACCGTTTGGAGGTGGCCCGCCAAGGTCCGGGTAGGCCGCAAAGATGGATGGCTGCTCTCGACAGAATCCGGCTTACAGGCCTGCTAAGGAAAGCCCCGCTCCGGCGGGGCTTTCTAGTGGGCGACCACGCTGGCGTTAGCCTCTGCCACCGATGGCTGCAGACGTCCACCACCCGCTGTTCGCGCGTTTCTTCGATCGCCTGAGCGGCCTCCTGGAGAAGGAGGTGGGGCCGCGGCGGGCGGAGCTGGTGGAGGGGTTGTCGGGGCGGGTGCTGGAGGTGGGAGCGGGAAACGGGATCAACTTCCGTCGTTACCCACCGACCGTTGAGGAGGTCGTCGCGCTGGAACCGGAGCCCTACCTCCGAGCCAGGGCCGAACGTGCGGCAGCCGCGGCGCCGGTGAAGGTGAGCGTTCAGCCGGGCCTTGCCTCCCCGCTTGAGTTCGAGGACCAGACCTTTGACGGCGCGGTAACGAGCCTGGTTCTGTGCAGCGTCGACGACCAGGCTGCCGCCCTCGACGAGCTTCGCCGGGTCCTAAAACCCGGCGGCCAGCTGCGCTTTCTCGAGCACGTCCGCTCGGACAGACCGGGGAAGGCCCGCGTCCAGGTGGCGCTTGACCGCTCCGGCCTCTGGCCTGCGCTGGCGGGTGGCTGCCACGCCTCCCGTAACACGATCACCGCGTTAGAGACCGCCGGCTTCTTGGTGCAGGAGGTGCGCACGATCAACGTGGGACCAAGCTGGGGGTTGACCAACCCGCACGTGATCGGAGTGGCTGAAGCGCGGTAGCGGGGGTGCGCCGAAGCGCTGTAGCTGGCGCGTGCGCTATGCGAAGCGCGGTAGCTGGCGCGTGCGCTACGTTACGTGTGAGGCGGGGGAAGCTCGACAGGAGGCTGCAGATGACGCTTGCGCGGAGGCTGTTGACCGTTGGCGGTGCGTTGCTGGTGTTCGTCTCTTTCCCGGCATCGACGGTCGGGGCGGGCTCGTCGAGGCCGGCGGCCGACTGCCAACCGTTCGCAGGTACCCCGTGCCTGCTGCCCTTCCCCAACAATCTCTTCACGCGTCGGGACCGCTCCACACCGACGGGGATCCGGCTGAATCTCCCGGCTGGAGCCATGCCCGTCAACAGCAAGGGTCAGCGGCTCGCTGTCGCTCAGTACGACCGCAACGACGGCTTCAGTCCCGGCAGCGCGATGATCGTTCACGTTCCCGGTCTGGACAACCCAGGGGCATTCGCGCAGACGAATCCTGTAGGACTGCTGAACTTGAGGCGAGCCTACGCCAAGGACCAGCCGATCGTCGTGATTGATGAGGCCACTGGGCGGCGGCAGCTGATCTTCTCGCAGCTGGACGCCAACGCCCCCACGCCTGCCGCGACCAACCTCATGATCCTCCCCGCCAGGGAGCTCGCCGAGGGGCACACGTATGTCGTAGCGCTACGTCACCTCCGCGCCAGCGACGGACGACTGCTCAGTGCTCCGATCTGGTTTGAGAAGCTCCGTGACGGACGCCGACTCCCGGCGCAGGAGCGCTCCCAGCGAGCACGGTATGAGCGGCTGTTTGCGGCGCTGAATCGAGCAGGTATCCGGCGCCCGGAGTTGTACGAAGCGTGGGACTTCACGGTCGCCTCAGAGAAGAGCCTGACGTCACGTTTGCTCTCGATTCGGAACCGCGCCTTCGCGCAGCTTGGGGACCGCCGCCTGGGGGACGGCAAAGTACGCGGGAGGGCGCCGAGTTTCACGGTCACGAGCGCGAGCGCTATCACTCCCCAGCTACGGGACGTCCAAGGGACGTTTCAAGTGCCGTGCTACCTGATCATGTGTGGGGCGAAGGCGACTACGGCGTTTCACTACAGCTCACGGAAGCTCGACGCGCTGCCCGCCCAAAGTCGCGGCAACGTTGCGACCGCGGCGTTCGAGTGCGTCATCCCAAGTTCCGCTTCCCCCACGCACCCGGCCCGCATCTCGCTCTACGGGCACGGCCTGTTCGGTTCGCGCGGGGAGGTGACGCGGCCGTGGGTGGAGGCGCTGGCGACCGGCCACAACATGGTCTTCTGCGGGACTGACTGGTGGGGCCTGGCGAGCCCGGACGAGGCCTTGGATGCCGGCGTGGTCCAGAACCTGAACCTGTTTCCGGTGATCGTCGATCGCCTACAACAGGGGGTGCTGAACACGCTCTTCCTGGGCCGGCTGATGGCTAACCCTCATGGTCTTGCGCGGAACGGGGCGTTCGAGTCCGGCGGGCGGGCGATGATCGATACCTCCCACCTCTTCTATTACGGAAACAGCCAAGGAGGGATCGAAGGCGGGCTTGCCACCGCCGTCTCGCCTGACGTTCGCCGTGCAGTCATAGGGGTAACCGGAATCGACTATGGCAACCTGCTGATACAGCGCAGCACAGACTTCGCGCCGTTCAAGACGATCCTCGAGGCGTCTTATCCGGATCAATCCCTGTATCCCGTGATCACCGACGTGCTCCAACAGCTTTGGGATCGCGGCGATCCGGCTGGCTATGCCGAGCACATGACGACCGATCCGCTCCCGGATACCCCCGCGCACACGGTGCTGATGCAGATCGCATTCGGAGATTTTCAGGTCAGCATGTATGCGGGCGCCGCCGAGGCAAGGACGATTGGCGCGAGTGCCTACGAGCCGGCCCTCGGCGCCGGGCGGGGCCGTGACCGCAACCTGTTCTTCGGGCTTCCACGGATTGGACGGTTCCCATTCGGAGGCTCCGCCATCGAGATTTGGGACAGCGGACCGGGACGGGTGCAACCACCTCCGCTAGGGAACATTCCCCCTACCGCGGCGCCTAACAACATCGACCCACACGAGAACCCCCGCAATACGCCGACGGCTCAAACCCAGATCTCCGCCTTTCTGCAGCCCGCCGGTGCGGTCCTGAACGTGTGCGGCAGCCGACCGTGCCGCACATCCGTGTACTCGCCCTGATCAGCTTTCGTTGAGGCCCGGCGCCGCCACATGCTGCAGCTGGACGGAGTCGAGGCGGAACATCACCCATTCATCGAGTTGCTTGGCCGTCAGCCTTTCGTAGAACTCGAGCGCCGGGGTGTTCCAGCGTAGAGCGGCCCACTCCAACCGCGCACAACCGCGCTCGAGCGCAATTGCCGCCACTCTGGCGAGGAGGGCTCCGCCGACGCCCGCACCTCGGTGCTCTTTGCGCACATACAGGTCCTCGATCCATATGCCGGGGCGGCACTCCCATGTCGAGAAGGTCGAGTAGATGAGCGCAAAGCCGGCCGGCTGACCACCAAGCTCTGCGATCAGCACCTCGCATTGCGGGTCGGCGCCGAACAGCGCTTCACGCAACATCGACGAGTTGCCCGTCACCTCGTCCGGGGCTCGCTCGTACTCGGCGAGCTCCTTGACGAGCGCGAAGATCAGCTCGGCGTCGTCCGGATGAGCGGGCCGGATCGTCATGGGCTCTGGCATAGGATCCGCGAAGATAGCGTCAATGCCACTGGTGCCAAACACGATCACCCGGCCCGTCAGCCGGCTGGGCGCCGCGGCGCAGAACGCTCTCGAGGTGGCGCGATTCGGCGGTCTTTCAACCGACGAAGAGCCGTCGCCCTACGTGGTAGCCGAAGAGGACCACGTCTACCGGCTCCGCCACTACTACCCGGACAGCGCAAAGGGACCCCCGGTTGTGCTGGTGCCGCCGATGATGCTTGCCGCAGAGGTCTACGACGTCTCCCCGAACAGCAGCGCGGTCACGATCCTGCGTGAACTCGGGATCGATCCCTGGGTCGTGGATTTCGGGGCGCCCGAGCACGAGGAGGGAGGGCTGGAGCGCACGCTGGCCGACCACGTCCTGGCGGTCTCAGAGGCCGTCGATCAGGTCCGGCGCCTCAGCGGCGAGGACGTCCATCTGGGCGGCTACTCGCAGGGCGGGATGTTCTGCTACCAGACCGCCGCTTACCGCCGCAGCGACGGGATCAGCTCGCTGATCACGTTTGGAAGCCCCGTCGACACCCGCCTGGGAATGCCGTTTGGCCTTCCCGAGCAGCTGGCCGGCGAGCTGGCCGGCCTGTTGGCTGATGCGTTCCGGGGCATGGCGCTTCCGGCCTGGGCCAGCCGGACCGGCTTCCGACTACTCGACCCGGTGAAGTCGCTGCGGAGCCGCATCCAGTTCATTCTCCAGCTCCACGACCGGGAGGCGCTATTGCCACGCGAGCGCCAGCGGCGATTCCTGGAGGGCGAGGGATGGGTGGCGTGGCCCGGCCCGGCGATGGCCGATTTTCTGCGGCAGTTCATCGCGCATAACCGGATGCTCGAGGGCGGATTCGTGATCGAAGACCGGCTCGTCACGCTCGCGGACATAGCCTGTCCCATCCTCACCGTGGTGGGAACGGTCGACCAGCTGGCGCCGCCACCAGGGGTCAGGGCGATTGCCAACGCGGCGCCGCAGGCCGAGATCTACGAGCTCAGCCTGCACGCTGGGCACTTCGGGCTGGTTGTCGGTTCCACCGCAACAGCTGTGACCTGGCCGGTGGTGGCTCAGTGGGCGAAGTGGCGTGACGACGGGCAGGAGCTCCCCGAGGAGGTGACGGCCGCCCCGGATGCCAGCTCGGTGGAGCTGGCATCGCACGTCCGCAGCCGCGTTGGCTACGGACTTGAGCTCGCCGCAGGTGTGAGCACGGGGATGACCAGCGCGCTGTCACATACCGCGGTGCGAGCCGCGCGCAGCATTCGAGAGCTGGCTCGGGAGGCGGCCGGCCAGCTACCCCGCCTGGCTCGACTCGAGCAGATCCAGCCAGGCAGCCGGATCTCCCTGGGTCTGCTGGTTCAGGAGCGCGGCGCGAGCGCACCGGATGACGTGTTCTTCCTGTTCGAGGACCGCGCTTACACCGCCGCCGACATCAACCGGCGCATCGACAATGTCGTCCGTGGACTGGTCGAGATCGGGGTTCGGCAGGGCGAGCATGTGGGGGTACTCATGGGTACAAGGCCGACGTCGCTGGCGCTGACCAGCGCTATCAGCCGGCTCGGAGCGGTGTCGGTGCTGATGCGTCCAGATGGCGACGTGGGCCGGGAAGCCCGGCTCGGGCAGGTCAACCGGATCATCGCTGACCCTGAGCGGGCCGCGCTGGCCGGAGGCGTCGAGGACGTGCAGGTATTCGTGCTCGGCGGGGGAGGAGGTCCCCGCGAGCTTGACGAGCCCCTCGTCACAGACATGGAGCAAATCGATCCCGACCGCGTAAAGCTGCCCCGGTGGTATCGGCCCAACCCCAGCCGGGCAAGCGAGCTGGCGTTCATCATCTTCACCGGTCAGGGGGAGCGCACCCGGATGAGCCGAATCAGCAATGGCCGATGGGCGATGTCCGCATTCGGGACTGCCTCCTCGGCCGCGCTGACGCCACAGGACACCGTTTACAGCGTCACCCCGCCGTACCACCCCTCCGGACTGATGATGACCCTTGGAGGTGCGATTGCCGGGGGAGCACGCCTGGCGATGGCCCGCCACTTCGACGCCGCCACCTACTGGGAGGAGGTCAGGCGTTACGGCGTGACTGTGGCCTCATACACGTGGACCCTGCTGCACGATCTGCTTGCGGCCCCGCGGCAGCCCGGCGAGCGTCACCATCCGCTCCGCCTGTTCATCGGGTCCGGGATGCCCAAAGGATTGTGGCGACAGGTGGAGGAGCGGTTCAGCCCCGCCCGGGTTCTGGAGTTCTACGCATCGACCGAGGCCGGCGCGATCCTGGTCAATGTTCGCGACGTCAAAGTTGGCGCAATGGGCAGGCCGCTGCCGGGGAGCGCCGAGATGCGGATCGCGGAGTACGACATCGAGGCCGGGGGCCTCCTGCTCGGGTCGGACGGGTTCGCGCGTGAGTGCAAGGTTGATGAGGTGGGGATGCTGCTGGCCCGGGTCAGACCGACCGACCTGCTGGGCGTGGTCCCGCTTCGCGGCGTGTTCGCGCCCCAGGATGCCTGGGTGATGACGGGGGATCTGTTCCGCAAGGACGCTGACGGCGACTACTGGCGAATCGACAGCCTGGCGGAGGTGATCCGGACGGCTGATGGGCCCGTGTTCAGCGCGCCGATCCGGGAGACGCTGGGCGGCATCCCTATGGTGGACCTGGCGGTGGCCTACGGGGTGCATGGTCGTGGTGAGCACGAGCTGGCGGTTGCCGCGGTGACGCTCCGCGCCGGGCAGGAGCTGACCGCACGCCAGCTCGGTAGGGCGATGCGAGCCCTGGACCTGGTTCAGCGCCCTGCCGTGGTGCGCGTGGTGGACGAGATTCCGGTCACGACCTGGTACCGGCCGATCACCGGATCCCTGCGAGCAGAGGGGATACCCGAGCCGGGACCGGGGGTGCTCGCCTGGTACCGGGACCGCTCGGGCGAGATCTACCGCCCGCTGAGCGCCAGCGCTCGACGACGCCTGCTGGCGTCTACGCGGCGTTGAGGGCGCGCACCCACGTTGCGTACCCGAATACGTTGAACACGAGACCGATGAACAACGTGCGATCAAGGCCGCCGCGCGCCCGAGCCTCCTCCATGAAGGAGATGGTGTCCGTAGCCTCGGCGATCAGGTTCATCCACGCTGCCTGCTTCTCCTCGCCGCGCCGGATGGCGCCGATCGTCAGTCCGGCCACGAGCAGGTCCCGGCTGCCGAACAGGCGGTTGATATAGCGCGCGTCAAGGTCGACGTCGTCCGGGCTCATTCCGCCCGCTGCGGCCAGCTGGTTGGGAAAAAACAGCGCGGAAATTCCATAGGCCGCCCGAGCGGCGGAGCCCTGAAGCAGGAGCTGCTTGGCGCTGGCGGGCATCAGCTGGCCGGCAGCGTATCGCCCGAGTAGAGCTTGATCACCTTGACGGTCCCCGCCGGCGCGGCGTTGATGCAGAGCTCACAAAGTACGCACTCGTCGAGGTTCTCTTCGACGATTTCCAGATGCCCGTCGGTGGCGGTGAAGATGTCGACGGGGCAGACCTCGGCGAGCTTGGCCGCCAGCTCCGCGTCGCTTGCCACCTCGGGGGCGACCTCGACATTGATGAACAGCACTTCGCCCATCTGGTCCGCGGTCATCCGGCGCCAACCCCCGCGCCCATCTTCTCCTTGACGATGCCCGGGATCTCCGAGATCTCCTCGGCCACGGTGATTCCGGCCTGCGCAAGCCGAGCGATCTTCTCGGTGGCGGTGTCCTCCTTGCCCTCGACGATCGTTCCGGCATGACCAAAGCTCATCCCCGGCATCTCGTCCATGAACCGGCCCGCCATGAACGCCACGATCGGCAGCCGGGACTCGTGCTCGGTTACGTAGCGAGCAAGCTCGGCCTCCATGCGGCCCCCGGGCTCGGAGTAGATGACGATCGCCTGTGTCTGCTCGTCGGCGTCAAACAGCGGCATCAGCTCGGCGTAGCTCGACCCGATGATGGCGTCGCCTCCGATCGATACCGCCGTCGACTGGCCGAGCCCTGCGGCGGTCAACGTCGAGGACATCTCGGTCGTCATCCCGCCACTGCGTGAGATCACGCCGACCGGCCCGGGTGTGTAGGACTTGGCCGCGTCCTTGGCTGGCCCACCGATGCCGCCCATCTTGATCACGTCAGGGACGATGATGCCCAGGCAGTTGGGCCCGATGATCCGGGCGCCCCGGTATGACGCCAGCTCGACCATCTCGGCAACGTCTCGTCGCGGAATGCGCTCGGTAACGATCACTACAAGCTTGACGCCGTTCTCCAGCGCCTCGAACACCGCGTCCTTGGTGAACGCCGGAGGCACCGTCACCACCGAGCCGTCTATCGGGCCGCCGTGGTGCTCGACCGCCTGCGCGACGGTGTCGAACACGGGCACACCGTGAACGTCGCGCCCCTTGCGGCCGGGGGTGACTCCGCCCACGATCTTGGCGCCCTTCCCGTAGTCCAGACACTCTCGCGTGAGATTGACCGCCTCCCGCCCGGTAATTCCCTGGACGATGAAGGTTGTGTTCTCGTCGATCAGGATGGACATCAGGCGCGCGCCTCTTCGGGGGCGGTCGGGCCCCCCTGGCCGGGGGCGGTGGCGCCCCCTGGATCTTCTCCACCGCCCGGCGCGCGGCCTCGTGCAGCGACACGCTGCGATCGGCGTACTCGACGCCGTATTTCTCGAGGATCTTGAAACCCTCCTCCTCCCAGGCTCCGGGAATGCGGAAGATCGCGATCTTCTCGGCGGGATCGAAGCCCAGCTCCACGCAGGCCTTGATCACTCCGCGGGCCACGATGTCCACGCGAGTGTTCGACACGATCGACATCATCACCGCGATCTTGTCGACGCCTGGCTTGGTGAGCACGAGCTTGGCCAGTCCCTTGGCCTTGCGCACCGATGGGTTCCCGCCGATCTCGCAGTAGTTGGCTGGATTCCCGCCGTGGGCGCGGACCGCGTCGAACAGGGTCAGTGAGCCGCCGCCGGCGCCGATCACGAGCCCCAGGTTCCCGTCGAACTCGGTGACGTTGCCGGCCACTCCACGGTGGTCTTGCGCGTCCACCTGCTCGCCGGCCAGCTCGAAGGGAGTCGGCTCCCGGGCCTGGCGAGTCTCCTCATCGCCCACTCCCAGCTCGTGCAAGAGAGCCTTCTGGCGAGGTCGCGCCTCGTTCTCCATCTCCATGTGAGCGTCGAGGGCGACGAACGAGCCGTCCTTGAGCTCGCCCAGCGGGTTGATCTCGGCAAGCGTCATGTCGTAGTGAAGGAACAGGCGGGCCAGACGCGCGAGGATGGGGGTCAGCCGGTTGAGCGCCGAGCCCGTGGTGCCAAGCGAGGCGATCAGCTGCTTGGCCTGCCAGTCCTGGAACGGCGTCAGCGTGGAGAAGTGGGCGCGGGCCACGTGGTCTGGGTGCTGCTCGGCCACCTCCTCGATATCGATGCCACCCATGTCGGAGAACAGCATCACGGGGCGCTTGCGGATCCCATCCCAGACCACGCCGGCGTAGTACTCGTGCTTGACGGCGGCCTTCGAGTCGACCAGGACGCCGCGCGGCATGTGTCCGTTGATCTCGAGATCCAAGACCCGGCGGGCATGGCCCTCGGCCTCCTCGGGCGTGTCGGCGAACTGGACGCCTCCGGCCTTCATGCGCCCGCCTGTCAACACCTGCGACTTGATCACCACGGGGCCCGCGATTTCAGCCGCAACGTCACGCGCTTCCTCGGTGGTCTTCGCGAATCCGTGCTTTGTTACCGGGATACCTGCCTTCGCGACGATCGCGCGGGACTCGTACTCGAAGAAGCGCATCAGCGGCGGGGGAGGCTAGCGGAGGGGCCTACGCCGCGGCAGCCGGCGGCTCGTTGAAGCCGTATGCCTCAGCGAGCTCCGGGTCCTTGCGGGCCAGCATCTCGGCCAGCGAGACCATCACCTTGCACTGCTTCCACGTGGCGTCGTCCTGCATCTTCCCGTCGATCATGTGGACGCCGCGGCCGTCCGGGATCGCCTCCAGCACCTTCTTGGCGAACAGGACCTCCTCCGGCGGTGGGCTGAAGACCTTTTTCGCGATCTGGATCTGCACCGGATGAAGCGACCAGGCACCTACGCATCCGAGCAGGAACGCCGCGCGGAACTGGGTCTCGCACCCCAACGTGTCGCGGATGTCGCCGTAAGGGCCGTAGAACGGCAGGATCCCGGCCGAGGTGCAGGCATCGACCATGCGCGCGATTGAGTAGTGCCACGGATCTTGCTGGGCCGTGGGCCGCGGCGCCTCCGGGTCTTCCGCGTCAGGATCGTTGATCACCTGATAGCCGGGGTGGCCGCCGCCGACGCGGGTGGTCTTCATGCGGCGTGACGCCGCCAGGTCGGCAGGGCCGAAGCTCATGCCCTGCATGCGCGGGCTGGCGGTCGCGATCTCCTCCAGGTTGACGACGCCCAGCCCCGTCTCCAGGATCGCGTGGATCAGGATCGGGTGCTCCAGCTTTGCCTTGGCCTCCAGCTGAGCCAGGAGACGGTCGACGTAGTGGATGTCCCATGGTCCCTCGACCTTGGGGATCATCATCACGTCGAGCTTTGGGCCGATCTCTGTCACTACGGTCGTGATGTCGTCGAGCACCCACGGCGACTCCAGGCTGTTCACCCTCGTCCACAGCTGGGTCTCGCCGAGCTCCATCTCCTTGCCGACGCGCACCAATCCCTCTCGGGCCGCCTCCTTGCGATCGACCGGGATCGCGTCCTCCAGGTTGCCCAGGAGGATGTCGACCGTCGGGGCGATCTCAGGCACCTTGGCCACCATCTTCTCGTTTGAGAAGTCGAGGAAATGGATCATCCGGGACGGCTTGAACGGGACCTCGCGCACCGGCTCGGGGGCGCCAATCGCCAGCGGCTTGCCGAAGTCACGGGGGTTTCGCATAGCTCGAACGCTAGCTGAGTGCCGCCGCGGGCGCGGTCCAGATGCGGGGCGCCCGCCGCGGGCAAGGGCGGGTTAGCGAACACTACGTTCGCTCATCGGCCCCATCCCCACGCAGGCGCCCGTCGGGGTGCTCAGAGCAGCGACAGCCCGCCATCCACGGGCAGCACCACGCCCGTGATGTACGACGCGGCGTCGGACAGCAGAAAGACAACCGCCTCGGCAACCTCCCACGCCGTCCCCTGACGGCCGAGCGGGATCGGCGTGCGGTCGCGGGATGGCCGGCCGGCAGACGCGAGCCGGCCCAGGGGGGTGTCGATCAGCCCCGGCGCTATCACGTTGGCGCGGACCCCCCGGCGGGCGCCCTCCCGGGCGGTATGGCGGGCGAGCCCGATCAGGCCCGCCTTCGAGGCGTCGTAGGCCGGGATGCGGCTCCCGGGACGCAGGCCGGCCGTCGATGAGTTGAACACGATCGAGCCGCCCTCTCCCATCAGTGGCAGCGCCTCGCGCGCGCAGAGGAAGTGGCCTCGGAGGTTGACCCCCATCACCAGGTCCCAGTCCTTCGCGCTCGTCTCGCCGAGATCACGCCCCCGCGCGATCCCGACGTTCACCACCAGCCCGTGCAGCCCGCCCTCGCCGGCGGCGGCCACCATCGACCGGCAATCCTCTTCGCTGGCCACATCTGCTACCAGCACCTCGGCCCGGCCTCCCTCACGCTCGACAAGCTCGGCCGTCTCCCTGGCCGCGGCCTCGTCGCGGTCGGCGCACGCGACGGTGGCTCCCTCTCGGGCCGCCAGGATGGAGATGGCGCGGCCGTTGCCAACCGGGGCGTCCGGATCGTCCGATCGCGCGGTCCCCGCGCCGACGACGAGCACGCGGCGCCCCGCGAGACGGTCGTTCACCCGTCCAGACCTTGGACGCCGTCTTCCAGTGGGACGCCGAGCGAGTTCAGCGTGAACGCCACCATGTGGTAGTGGCCAACCACCATCGGCACCTCGATCAGCTGGCGCTCGTCGTAGCGCTCCGAAAGTGCCCGCCAGGTGGCATCGCTGACGCGGGCATCCTGGTGAAGCTCATCGGCGGCGCGGAGCAGCGCGGAATCGAACCCGGCCCAGCCGTCCGCATCGGCACCAGTGCGGAGCCGCTCGATCTCCTCGTCGGAGACCCCGGAGGCCGCGGCGATCAGCCGGTGCTGCCCCCATTCGTAGTCGGCCTGACACAGAACGGCTGTGCGCAGGATGAGAAGCTCGCGGTCCCGGGCGGGCAGCTTGCCCGCCAGCAGCTTGCCGCCGAACGGCATCCATCGCCTGAACAGGCCGGGATGCCGGACCAGCGTTGCGAAGATGTTCGACGTGGGACCGTCGACGCGGATTCCGCCCAGCAGCTCCCGCTGCTGCTCGTCGAGTTCCTGGCTCGGGAGTGGGGGGATGCGCGGCGTCACAAGGCGCAAGCTACCATCGCGGCCCTGCCCAAACAGGAGATTCGATGACGACAACAGCTCGAGCGGAGACGGAAGTGGACACCGATCAGCCTTCACGCGAGGCCTCAGGCGCACACCCCTACGGTCGCTACCTCGAGGAGTTCGAGGTCGGCGCCGTCTACAAGCATTGGCCCGCCAAGACCGTCACGGAGGCCGACGACCACCTGTTCTGCCTGCTGACGATGAACCATCACCCGCTGCACATCAACGACATTTACGCCCGGCAGTCTCAGCAGGGCCGCAACGTAGTGGTGGGTCCGCTCGTCTACTCCCTGGCGCTGGGCATGAGCGTTTCCGACGTAAGCGGCAAGGCAATCGCCAACCTGGCCACCGAGGAACTCAGTCACCCCAACCCGCTCTTTCACGGGGACACGCTGTTCGTGGAGTCGGAGGTCCTCGAGTGCAAGCCGTCGCGTTCCAAGCCTGATCGCGGCACGGTAAAGGTCCACACACGGGCCTACAACCAAGATGGTGTGCTGGTGGCCGAGTTCAAGCGAGTCGTGCTGGTGCCCCGTAAGGAGCCGGGAGCGCCCGATGGAGCGTGACCCCGGTCCCCGGGTACCGGCCGCCATCTGACTGCAGCAGCGAGGGTGGGGGTAGCGGTGGAACGTGCACGTTCACGCTGTCCTGGCATGGTTCTGCGAAGTTCAGGCGCGTGCGGTGACCGGGAGCACAAGCGCGGCCTAGAGGTTGGTCTTCGGACGATCCTGGAGTCACCACGCGGCTACCGCGGGTAGCCTTTTCGAGGCCACCGACGACGAGGAGTTGCTGAAAAACATGGCCCATACCGCAGCGAAGAACCAAGCCAGCACCAACCATGCAGGGTTGCGGGCGTGGGTGGACGAGGTGGCCGCGCTGACCGAACCTGAGGAGATCCACTGGTGTGATGGGTCGGATGAGGAGTACGACCACCTGGTCCAGGCGGTGCTCGACGCCGGGGCGCTTCAGCGTCTGTCGGACGCCAAGCGGCCCCACTCGTACCTATGCCGATCGGATCCTGCAGACGTCGCTCGCGTGGAGGACCGGACGTTCATCTGCTCCGAGGAGGAGTCCAACGCCGGCCCTACCAACAACTGGCGTGATCCAGATGAGATGCGCCAGACACTCACCGACCTGTTCCGGGGTTCGATGCAAGGCCGGACGATGTACGTGGTTCCCTTCTCGATGGGGCCGCTCGGCTCGCCGATCTCGTATATAGGTGTCCAGATCACCGACTCGCCCTATGTGGCGGCCTCGATGCGGGTCATGACCCGAATGGGCCAGGACGCGCTCGACGTGCTCGGCGACGACGGCGACTTTGTCCCCTGCCTGCATTCCGTTGGCATGCCTCTCGCCGAGGGGGTCGAGGACGTGGCATGGCCGTGCAACGCCGACAACAAGTACATCGTGCACTTCCCGGAGAACCGGGAGATCTGGTCGTTTGGATCCGGCTATGGCGGAAACGCACTGCTCGGCAAGAAGTGCTTCGCCCTGCGCATCGCGTCGGCCATGGCCCGCGATGAAGGCTGGCTGGCCGAGCACATGCTGATCCTCAAGCTCACGTCTCCCGAGGGCGAGTCGAAGTACATCGCCGGCGCGTTCCCCAGCGCTTGCGGCAAGACGAATCTGTCGATGATGATTCCAACCCTTGAGGGCTGGAAGGTTGAGACGATCGGCGATGACATCGCCTGGATGAAATTCGGCTCCGATGGCCGCCTATACGCGGTCAATCCCGAGGCCGGCTTCTTCGGCGTGGCTCCCGGGACGAACGAGCGGACGAACCCCAACGCGCTGAAGATGCTCTCCCACGACACGATCTTCACCAACTGCGCGCTCACGGACGGAGGAGATGTCTGGTGGGAAGGGATGACGCCCGAGCCTCCGCCTCACCTCGTCGATTGGCGGGGCAATGACTGGACCCCCGAGTCCGACACGCCGCCTGCCCATCCAAACGCTCGGTTCACCGTGGCCATCGAGCAGTGTCCATCGGTGGCTCCCGAGTGGGATGACCCGGCCGGGGTGCCGATCGACGCGATGCTCTTCGGGGGTCGCCGTGCAGCCGTCGTGCCGTTGGTGCATGAGGCGCGAGATTGGGAGCACGGTGTGTTCATGGGCTCCACGATGGCCTCCGAGAAGACCGCGGCGGCGACCGGGAACGTCGGCGAGCTGCGGTTCGATCCGATGGCGATGCTGCCCTTCTGCGGCTACAACATGGGCGACTACTTCGACCACTGGCTGGATATCGGCCGCCGCGAGGGAGCGAAGCTCCCACGGATCTTCTACGTCAACTGGTTCCGAAAGGACGAGGATGGACGGTTCTTGTGGCCCGGGTTCGGTGAGAACTCCCGCGTCCTGGCCTGGATCTTCCGCCGTTGCGAGGACGGTGCCGAGGCGAACGAGACCTCGATCGGGCTGGTCCCGCCGGTCGGCGAGGGCGGGATCGACCTCGAGGGCATGGACATCAGCTCGGAGGACATGACAAAGCTGCTCCAGGTCGACGCTGACGCGTGGAAGCAACAGCTGCCGCAGATGCGCGAACATTACGCGCGCTTCGGTGACAGGTTGCCGGAGGAGCTACGAGAGCAGCTCCAAGCGCTTGAGGAGCGCCTAGAAGCAGCCTGATCGCTGCGGAGGCCGCGTAGCCTGACCACGTGGCCCTAGCGTTCGTTCCCTCCGACGCCGGCCTGCTGGCACTTCAGGCCGCAGTGGTCGCCGCGCCGCGAAGGCTGCCGAGCCTCGCTCTGTTTGCACGGCTGCGCGGGCCAGCGTGGGCCCTGGTTCCGATTGGGTCGATCGTGGTGGTGGTGTTTGCGATCCGGTTCCTGTCCGATACGGCCACGGGACTGACGTACCTGGCGCTTGTCGCGATCCCACCGCTCGCAGCGATCGCGGTGGCGTGGGCCGCCCGGCCGGAGGCCGCGCCGTCGCCGCGTCGCCTTTTCATCGGGATCGTGGGCGCCGCCGGCCTGTTCGCCATCGCTTGGGCGGCACGCCGCTCGCTTGCCGGAGAGGCCGCTGCGGCGCTGCTCTCCGGGCTCAGCTGCGTGACGCTGGGGGCGGTCCTGGCTGCCGTCTCTCCTTCGGGTTGGCTCAAGCTGGGGATCCTCGCGATGGCCGCCGCCGACACCTGGCTCGTGGTGGGCGACCTGCTGCAAGCGCCCAACGCCACGCTGATCGCCGCCCATCCCGGGGGCGGCCTACCTCGGCTTCAGAGCCGAGATCTTCGGGTCGGCCACAATGGGCTATGGGGATCTGTTCGTGGCGGGGCTGCTCGGCGCGGTCATGGCCGGCGAGCGCCGCCGTCAGTTGAGCGCAGCGCTACTGACACTCGTGCTGGCCGCGCTGTTCGACCTCCTGTTCCTGACTGTGAGGGAGCTGCCGGCGACGGTGCCCGTGGCGCTGGCGCTGATCGTGCTGGAAGGGTGGGACCGGCTGCCGTTCAGTGCTGGCCGTCGGCGCTGGCCGCGGGCGGCCGAGACTCCTCAGCAAGCGAGGTGATGCTCAGTGCTCCCCGGGCGGCGTCCTCGAGCACCTGGGTGGCCTCATCGGCCGACCGCGCGTACAGCTCGACCAAGAGGTGGACGACGATCCGATCTTCGTCGTGCTTGTGGAAGCGGACGTGGGTGAAGAACTCGCGGGTGCCGTGGTCGCCGAACGCGGCGTATGACAACGAGTCGCCCGCTTCAGGCCCCGAGCAGGTCTCAACGTCGTCGGCGTCGACGGTCACCGTGCACGACGCCACCCACGGAGTACCGGCGATCATGCGCTCCCAACGGTCCTCGATCGGTTCTACGCGGCCGTTGTGAAACCCCAGGTGGGGTTGGTCGTGCATGCACTCAAGGCACTGAACGACCGCCTCCTGCATCTCGTCCACGACGTCTCCTCGCTCGCCACTATCGGGGTCGATCCGGTGAATTCCCTCGTAGTGGACCTGGACCTCTAGGTTCTGGGACCAACAGCGATAGCAGCGCAACCAGCTCTTGACCGACGTCGAGCCCTCCATCTCCATGATTCTACGATCCCTCTGTGAGTGAGCCCATCGGAGCGGTGCTGGCGGGCGGCCTGGGGCGAAGGATCGGCGGGGGCAAGGCGACGGTGAAGCTCAGAGGGCGGTCATTGATTTCCTACCCCCTTGACGCCGTATGGCGCGCGGTCGGCAACGTCGCGGTGGTCGCGAAACGGGACTCGGAGCTGCCGGCGCTGCCAGGAGTGAGGATCTGGGTTGAGCCCGATGAGCCCCGCCATCCGCTGGCTGGGATCGTCCACGCGCTGCGCTGCGCCGACGGACACCCGGTGCTCGTGTGCGCCGGAGACCTTCCCCTGTTGAGCGAGGGGCTGGTGAGAGCGGTCGCGTTTGCCGACCACGGCGCCGCCCCGGCCGCGGTGGCCTGGGCCGAGGGCCATCTGCACCCGGTGCTCGGCTGCTATTACCCGGCCGCGCTCAACCTGCTCGCGGCCGCGCTCAGAGACGAGGATCGCCCACTGAGCGAGATCGTGTGGGCGATCAGGCCCAAGGTCGTCGAGGTCGCCAACCCGGAGGAGCTGTTCAACGTAAATACGCCGGAGGATCTGTTACGGGCTGCGGCGATCCTGGACCGGGGGGCTCGCAGTCAACCGAACGTGAAGTCGTAGGCGCTAACCCCGGGCGGTGCGACAACGGCGAGCGTGTGCTGTTCGTCTCCGGGAAGCGAGACGAGCGAGTAAAGCCGCTGGCCAGTGACGGTGACCAGCCCGTTGCGTACGTCCGAGCCCGCAACGGAGGTCGGAATCGGCTTCCCATCCAGAAGCACCCTGACCTGCCTCGGAGTGTTACCCGATGAGGTCAGAACCAGGTAGACCTGCGCAGCCTGAAAGCCGGCGGTGATCGTGCCTGGGCTGGAGACGGGCGTGGCAGCCTCCGAGTTGACGTTCCAGACCCCGCGTAGCGCGAACTCGTTGAGCGCGGGCGTGTCGACTCCGGCATATGAGTGAGTCCCGCTGGTGAGCGGCTCCACGAAGCCTTGCGAGCGCTGGTCGTCGAGATACGTCTCGGGCGTCGCCAGTCCGGCTGAGGGAATGACCACGCGTGGATTGCTGGGCGGCGGAAGGTTCTTCACCCCCGCCTCCTGGAGCAGACGCCGTACATAGGCCTCGGTCTGGTCGTACTCGCCCTCGCCGAAGTGGGTGTGGCGTACATGCCCGTGGGCGTCGATCAGGTACTCGGCGGGCCAGTACTGGTTGCTGTAGGCGTTCCAGGTGCCGTAGTTGTTGTCCTGCACCACCGGATAGCGAAGCCCGTCGGAGTTGACCGCCTGCTGGACGTTCCCGGCGTCCTGCTCAAAGGTGAACTCGGGGGTCTCCACGCCCACGATCTCAAGCCCGTACCTGTGGTAGGTGGCGTACAGCGACTTCAGGAAGGGCAGCGTCCTGATGCAGTTGATGCAGGTGTAGGTCCAGAAGTCGACGAGCACCACGTGTCCACGAAGGCCAGCCAGGCTGAGCGGTCGCCCGCCGGCGGTGTTGAACCAGCGCTGGTTGTCCGTGAACTCAGGTGCAGGGCCCAGATCAGGCAGGCCGGATTGATAGCCCTGCCGGACCGCGTACCGCGACGCCGGCCGCAGCGAGGCCAGCTGACGCTGCACGGCAGAGGAATTCTCCAGCGACTTGGTGGGGTCCGTCAGGAACGAGGGCAATCCGCTGCTTCGAGCGAGCGCCTCTTCGAAGCGCACGTCCAGGTTCGTGGCCATGGCCACGCCCGTCAGGAGCAGCACAACGCCCAGGACCTGCTCGACCACATGGCCTCGCGCCGCCCGCCGGACACGCCCGATCACGGCACGTCCGCCCAGGGCGTAGAGGAGGAGGACGGCGCTGAGTCCGGCGGCGAAAGACAGCGCCACCAGGAAGATCCGTAGCGAAGGGCCGCTGGAGGCGCTGACCGCGGTTACCGCCGCCAGGATCGGGCCCGCGCACGGGGCGCAAACAAATCCCAGCGCACCCCCAACTCCGAGGCCGGACCAGAATCCATCACCCCGGGTGCGGGGGCCAAATCGAGCTAAGCGCGAGAGCGGTGCCTGGACTCGAGCGGCCAGCCCGGGCACCAGCATCACGATTCCGAACACGATCAGGACAGCGATGGCCAGGTAGCGAGCGGCGCTCGAAGCTAGCCCTACGCCCTTTACGAGCTGCGCCAGCGCGACGATCGCGATCGTGAACGTCACGGCCAGCCCGAGGACGATGCCCAGGGGCCGGCGACGGCCTCCGGCTGCGCTGGCCGACAGCAGTGCCGGCAGTACCGGCAACACGCAAGGCGTGATCGCCGTGCCCGCGCCGGCCAGAATGGCGAACAGCATCAACAGCAGCATTTGCCTTCAGTAGATGATGCTTCAGGGATGTTGCGAAGTAATTAACCGCTGGGCGCGACCGCGGTCACGTTAGGTAGGGGCGCCGGCCTTGATGGTCTCAGCCGCCGATCGCGGACATGGTCCGCTCGGGCTGGATGAACCCAGGCTCCCCAACGTGGTGCTTGAGCTCCTTGCGCCAGACCGCCTTGCGTACGATCTGTTCGAGCTCGCGGTCGTCCGCACCCCCACGCAACGGCTGGCGCAGGTCGGTCTCGTGTAGCGAAAACAGGCACGTACGCAGCCGGCCGTCCGCGGTCAGCCGGATGCGGTTGCAGTCCGAGCAGAACGGCTCGGAGACTGGGTTGATGAACCCGATGCTGCCGTGGCCGTCGGCGAAGCGGTAAACGCGTGAGGTGGCACTGGGCTCTCGTGGGGTCGGCTCGAGCGGATACACCTCCTCGATAGCGGCGCGAATCTCCGCCCCCGTCAGCACCTGCTCAGGTGTCCACGCGCGATCGCCGTCCAGGGGCATGAATTCGATGAACCGCACCTCGAATGGGGTGCTCCGGGCCAGCTGCGCAAACGGAATCACCTCCTGCTCGGTGAAGCCCCGTATGGCCACGGCGTTGAGCTTGATCGGATGAGCTTCCGGGAACCGCGCCAGATGCTCGAGGCCTCGTAGGACACGTGGAAGGGCGTCGCGGCGCGTGAGAGCAAAGAAGCGGTCCCGTTGGAGCGAATCGACCGACACGTTGAACCGGTTGATCCCGGCCCGGACGAGCGCCTCGGCCTGGTCTTCGAGCAGGAAGCCGTTGGTCGTCAGAGAGATTTCCGCGAGGTCTTCGACTTCGCTCAACATCCGGACGAGCCGGGGGAAATCACGCCGTACCAGTGGCTCTCCGCCGGTCAGGCGGACCTCGCCGACGCCCATCCCGGCAAGAAGCGCGATTACGCGCGTGATCTCCTCGAAGGTGAGGATCTCCTCGCGCTCGAGCCAAGGCAGGCCCTCCGCGGGCATGCAGTACTGACAGCGGAAGTTGCAGCGGTCGGTCACAGACACGCGGACGTCTCCGATGACCCGACCATGTCCGTCGACCAGACGCTCCATCAACGTAAGGCTACCCGGGTCCCGTCGTATGGCAGCCACGCTTGGATGCTCGCCCTATTGCGCACGCTCTTGGAGGGCCTCGATCAAGCTCGGCACGTCGAGCCCAGGGTCCTGATCCTCAAGCCACCGCTGAGCGTCACGGCGTCCACCGAGTGTCCGGAGACCCCGCTCACCGTGCTCGGCCACGAAGTCGGCCAGAGCGTGCATCCGCCGCGCCTGGAGGCGGCGAGCGGAAAGGTCCAGGCTCGCCCCGTGCGCGTCGATCGCGTCGACGAGCTCGACGACGCCTGAGCCCGGCGGGATGGCGGACACCGCCAGCACCGGCGTGTCCGAGGCGCCGAGGGCTCGCAGCGCCGCCTCGAGGTCGGACACGGCACGCCGGGCGATCTGGCCGAGGTCTGACTTGGTGACAACGAGGACGTCTGGCACCTCCATGATCCCGGCCTTCAGGAACTGCAGAACATCGCCTGACGCCGGCTGCACCACCACCGCCACCGTGTCGGCAACGTCGGCCACCTCGGTCTCTGACTGGCCGACGCCGACGGTCTCGATCACGACGACGTCGAAGGCCACGGAGAGCGTGGCCGCAGCTGCCCTCGTGGCGGGAGCCAATCCACCAAGCCGGTTCCCAGCCGCGGTGGAGCGAATGAACACCTGGCGATCGGACGGATCGACCTCGATACGAGCCCTGTCCGCAAGTAGGGCACCGCCCGACCGGCGGGAAGTCGGATCGACCGCCAGCACGGCCACCGACAGACCGCGCGCTCGCCACTCCGCCACCAGCCGCGATAGAAGCGAGGACTTTCCGACCCCGGGTGGACCGGTAACCCCGACCACCCGGCCCTGCGCCTCGCCTCCCACAGCAGCCGGCGAGACCCCGGCAAGGAGGCGGCGAGACTGGGCGCGAGACGCGTCTGAGCCGCTCTCGAGCAGGTTCATTACGGCGGGGGCCGCGGCCAGGTCCCGCTCACGCAAACGCCGGGCGAGCTCGGCGCCGTCGAGGCGCGAGTCGCTCAAGCCGTCGCGCCGATGCCGTTTCTTTCAGCGACCAGCGCGACGATGTCCCGCATCATCTGGTTGAGGTCCCAATCCTTCGGGGTGTAGATGGCAGCCACGCCCATCTCACGCAGCGACTCGGCGTCGGCCTCGGGGATGATGCCGCCGACGACGACCGGGACGTCCGCGGCGCCAGCCTCGCGCAGGCCCTCGAGCACGGCCGGGATCAGCTCCCGGTGGGACCCCGACAGGATCGAGAGGCCTACCACGTGGACGCCCTCCTGGGCGGCCGAGTTGGCGATCTGGGTTGGGCTGAGCCGAATCCCCTCGTACACGACGTCCATGCCCGCATCGCGCGCGCGCACTGCAATCTGCTCGGCGCCGTTGGAGTGCCCGTCGAGCCCGGGCTTACCCACGAGGAACTTGAGCCGGCGTCCAAGGGCTTCGCTGATCCGCTCCACCTCGTCGCGCAGCTCGGCGAGGTCCTCCGAGCGAACCGAGGCGGCCTCGCCGACTCCGGTGGGAGCTCGATACTCGCCGAAGACCTCGCGCAGGGTCTGCGCCCATTCGCCGGTCGTCGCTCCGGCGCGGGCCGCTGAAATCGTTGCGGGAATGATGTTCTGGGCCTCGTCGCGGGCGACCTGCGCCAGTTCCGCGAGCGCCTCGTCGACCGCGCGCTGATCACGCTCTGACCGCCAGCGCTCCAAAGCCTCCCGCTGGTCGGCCTCGACCTGCGGGTCCACCACCAGGATGCCGCCGTCGGCGTCGGCGGTGAGCGGGGACGCCTCGGTCGACGTGAAGCGGTTCATGCCCACGACCACGATCTCGCCCGCCTCGATCCGCCGCCAACGCTCACGGTGGGACTCCACCAGCGAAGCCTTCATGTAGTCGACCGCCTCGACCGCTCCGCCCAGCTCCGCCACGCGCCCCATCTCGTGACGTGCGCCCTCGGTCAACTCGTCGACCAGTCCGTCCATCACCTTCGACCCCTCGAAGATGTCGGGATATTCGAGCAGGTCGGTCTCGTAGGCCAGGATTTGCTGCAGTCGCAAAGACCACTGCTGATCCCACGGGCGCGGCAGGCCCAGCGCCTCGTTCCAGGCGGGAAGCTGGATCGCCCTCGCCCGAGTGTTTCGGCCGAGTGACACGGCCAGCGCCTCGAGCGCGATCCTGTACGCGTTGTTCTCCGGCTGGGCTTCGGTCAGTCCCAGCGAGTTGACCTGGACGCCGTAGCGGAACCGGCGCTGCTTTTCTTCCTGGACGCCGTAACGCTCGCGGCCGAGCTCGTCCCACAGACGCGACATGGTCCGGAGCTTGGCGTGCTCCTCCACAAAGCGGACCCCGGCATTGACGAAGAATGAGATGCGGCCGAACACCTTGCCCATGAGCTCCTCGGGAACGCGGTCGCGAACGGCATCGAGCACGGCGATCGCGTTGCTCATGGCGTACGCGATCTCCTGTACCGGTGTGGCTCCGGCCTCCTGGAGGTGGTAGGAGCAGATGTTGACGGGGTTCCAGCGGGGAACGTGCTCCACCGTGTAGGCGATCGTGTCGGCGGTCAGCCTCATGCTGGGGCCTGGCGGGAAGGCGTAGGTGCCGCGGCTGAGGTACTCCTTGAGGATGTCGTTCTGGGTCGTCCCCTGGAGCTGCTCTGGAGAGACGCCGTGTTCTTCGGCGATCACGACGTACAGCGCCAGCAGCCACGCGGCGGTGGCGTTGATCGTCATCGAGGTGTTCATCTGGTCCAGCGGGATCCCGTCGAGCAGCGTTCGCATGTCGCCCGTGTGGGCGATCGATACCCCGACCTTGCCGACCTCGCCGCGTGCTAGCTCGTGGTCGGGGTCGTAGCCCGTCTGTGTGGGGAGGTCAAACGCGACCGACAGCCCCGTCTGCCCCTTGGCTAGGTTGCGGCGGTAGAGCTCGTTGGACCGTTTGGCATCGGAGTGGCCGGCGTAGGTTCGCATCAGCCATGGGCGATCCCGCTCAGGAAGGCGTGGAGAGGGGACCTCGGCCATGCAGATAGGCTACCCCGATGGTCTCGATTGCCGTGGTTGGCGGGGGCTTCGGGGGCGTCGGCGCCGTGACCATGCTTCACCGCGCCGGCTACGAGAACGTCACGGTGTTCGAGCGGGCCCCGCGGGTCGGGGGTGTCTGGCACCACAACACCTACCCGGGCGCTGCCTGCGATGTCCCCTCGCACCTGTACGAGTTCTCATTTGCCCCGAACCCGCGGTGGTCACATCGCTACGCGCCGCAGACTGAGATTCAGGACTACCTGGAGTATGTGGCGAACAGCCACGGCGTGCTTGAGCGCATCAAGACCGGAGTCGAGGGTATACGAGCTCGGTGGCCGATCGAGCGAGCCCGCGCTGGCTGCGTGAGCCACTGTAAGGTGAGCTAGGTGCCCGATGAGAACTTCGCCTCGAGCGAACACGAGCTGATTCAGGAGATCACGGCGCCGCTGTCCGCCGTCGATCCGAAGCCGCCGGCCGAGCCTGAGCAGATCGATTTTCCAATCGTGCTGCGCGGGTATGACCGCTTAGCCGTCGATGCATATGTGAGGCAGACGCACCAGGAGGTGTCGGATCTACGGTCGATGCGCTCTCCGGATGTTGCCGTGCGCCGCGCGCTGGAACGCGTGGGGGAGGAGGTTTCGGGCATCCTCCAGCGAGCCCACGAGACGGCCGAGAAGATCACCGCGCATTCCCGCTCGGAGGCCGAGGACCGGCTGGAATCGGCGCGCAAGGAAGCCGCCGAGATCAAGACCGAGGCCGCGCGCGAGCTAGAGGCCGCGCGCCGGGACGCAACCGAGATACGGGCCCAGGCCGAGCGGCAGCTGACAGACCTTGACGCGGAGACCGACCGCATCTGGGCCGAGCGACATCGGATCGTGGAGGACGCCCGCGAGCTGGCTTCGCAGCTGCTGGCGCTGGCCGACTCCGCCGCCGAGCGCTTTCCTCCGGCCGAGGAGCCTGAGCCGGTAGGTCTTGCGGATGGCGTGGCCGAGGAGGAGCCGCCCCCGGATGACCTCACCCAACCTACCGCCGCCATGCCCAAGCTCGATCATGGCTCCTCAGGGCCATCGGATCCGGAGCTGATCCACGAGACGTTCCCCGAGCGCGGTGAGCCCTCGACTCCGCCGCGCCCCCAGGCAGGTCCGCCTGAGCCTCCGCCCGCACGCGGTTGATGCGGGTCATCGACGTCCGGCACCTCGGGCGCGAGCGCGTGATCGGGTGCTGGCAGGTGGGAGATGTGCTGATCGATCCGGGTCCCGCATCGACGCTCCCGACGCTGCTCGAGGAGCTGGCGGGACATCGGCCCCGCGCGCTGTTGCTCACTCACATCCATCTCGACCACGCGGGGGCTGCCGGCTCGCTGGTGGAGCGCTTTCCCCAGCTCGAGGTGTACGTCCACGAACGGGGCGCTCCGCATCTGACCGATCCAGCCCGCCTGCTCGACAGTGCCCGGCGGCTGTACGGCGAGGACATGGATCGCCTCTGGGGCGAGGTCCTGCCGGTGCCCGAGGCGAACCTGCGAGTGCTCGCCGGGGGCGAGCGGGTTCTAGAGGTCTACGAGGTCGAGTACACACCCGGCCACGCCTCGCATCACGTCACGTACCTCCACCGCGAGACGGGGACCGCGTTCGTGGGCGATGTCGGCGGGGTGAGGATCACCCCGCAGTCCCCGGTCGTCCCGCCGACGCCGCCACCCGACATCGACATCGAGGCCTGGCACCGGTCTATCGACCGGGTCAAGGCATGGGCACCGCGACGCCTTGCGTTCACCCACTTCGGTGAGAACGAAGACGTAGCTGGACAGTTCAGCGAGCTCGCCGAACGGCTGGACGCGTGGGCCGAGCGCGTCCGCCAGCAGGATCTAGACGCGTTTATCACGGGTGTGACCGCTGAGATCGAGCAGGCAGCCGAGCCGGGAACGCTGCCGGCTTACGTCCAGGCCGCCCCGCCTGACCAGCTGTATCTGGGGCTCGAGCGGTACTGGCGAAAGCGGGCCGAGGCCCTACCGGAGGCGCCCGCACCGCCGGTATCCTGAGGAGGAATGTCCCAGACGGTGGAGCTGCCCCGGGTGGGCGAACCGGGGAGCGGGTTGGGCGGCGTGTGGCGCGTGATCGTGCTCAACGACGACTTCAACACGTTTGACCACGTGGCGGAGACGCTGGCTTCGGTGATCCCGGGGGTCACCCTGGCAGACGGATACCGGCTCGCAGACACCATCCACAACAGCGGTCAGGCCATCGTCTGGAGCGGCCCACGGGAGGATGCCGAGGAGTACTGGCAGCGACTCGACGCGGCCGGATTGACGATGGCGCCGCTCGAGGCGGGCTAAGGGACTGCTGGGGCGCGCGCCCGAGGCGGGAGCGGGCTAGGCGGGCGTTGCCTCGCCTGAGACCTGAGACGGGTGCCGCGGGAGCGACTTTTCGGCCTGCCGCTCGGGGCTGACCCGAACGACGTTCCACACCACTCCGAGCTTTTCGAGCAGCATGATCAGGAGCCCGGCTGGATCGGCCATGCGCTCCCACCACCGCAAGCCGTGGAAGGCGGAGGTAGGAAAGGCATGATGGTTGTGGTGCCAGGCCTCGCCCATCGACAGGTGTGCCAGCCAGAACACGTTGCGTGACTCATCATCGACCTGGAAGCGCTTGCTGCCGAAGAAGTGACAGATCGAGTTGATCGACCAGGTCACGTGATGCAGCAGAAACACCCGCACGAACCCGCCCCACAGGAGCGCGGTGAGCGCGGCGCCGATGCCGCCACCGACGATCCAGCCAACCGCGAACGGAATCGCAAAGCTCAACAGGACCCAGAGCCCGAAAAGCCGGTCGATCACCAACAGCGTGCGGTCGCCTACGAGGTCCGGGGCGAACCGATTGCGGTCGGCGGTGCCCACCGTGTCGAACAGCCAGCCCACGTGGGCGTGCCAGAGCCCCTTCACGCCGCCCCAGAATCCCGGGCCACTGAGGTGGGGTGAGTGCGGATCGCCCTCCTGGTCGGTGAACGTGTGGTGCTTGCGGTGGTCTGCGACCCACCTGATCACGGGGCCCTCCACCGCCATCGACCCCAGCACGGCGATCACCGCCCGGAACGCGCGCGATGACTCGAACGACCGGTGGGTGAACATCCGGTGGTAGCCGACGGTCACGCCCAGGCAAGTGATCACGTACAGGCCGGTCATCAGTCCCAGTTCGAGCGTGCCGGTCCCACGCCCCAGAGGAGCGCGATCGCCACGATCACGCCAACCAACGGCAGCGGAACGCCGATCAGGTTGATGATCTTGTGGCTCCGCGTCACTGCTTCAGTATCCCCGACCCGCGCCCGTCATGTTCCGGCCGCCTGAGGCTCGGGTTCGGGTGCCGGCTCGTCGGCGAGCGGTACCTCGGGTCCCAACGCACCGGCGGCGAGCTCCTCGTGCCAGATGTACGTGATCGGGATCTGGTAGTGGCCCGAGTTCCGCCGCCGGAACTCGATCATCTCAGGGCCCTCCCAGTAGCGATACCAGTCGGCCTTGTTGTCGAACCAGACCATCTGGAGGATTCGGTAGCGGTCGTCCTCTGAGCGATGCACCGAGTACTGCGTGGCGCCATAGCGCAGCGAGTCTCGGGACGCGCGGCAAACCTCTACGGCGAGCGCATCCTGGCGCAGGATCGTGGCGTACCAGGGGATGTGAACGACCCCGGCCATTTAGGCACCGACCCCCGGGATGCGGAAGGTGGCGGGCATCCCTAGGCGCCGACCTCCGCGTAGATCGCTCCGGGGCCTTCGACCGTCCTGCCCTGGCCGGGCTCGGTGGCCCCGACGAGAATCGCGATCTTGCCGAGGTGCTTGTTCTCAAGCATCAGCTGGTGGGCCTCAGGGACACCCTCGAAACCGAGCGTCCGCCACAGCACAGGCCGGATCCTGCCCTGCTCTATCAACTGGTTGGCCTTGTTGCACTCATACGCGTTGGCGAAGTGTGAGCCGATGATCTGCTTCTGGCGCATCCACAGGTGCCGGACGTCGAAGTCGAGGTTGTAGCCGGTTGTACCGGCACAGATGACCACCTTGCCGAACGGACGGACGCAGAAAACCGACGTCGGGAACGTGGCCTTGCCGACGTGCTCGAAGACGATGTCGGGCGGTTCGCCCAGGATCTCCCTGACCGCCTTCGCGAACCGGCGTGATTCGCCGAAGCGCGCCTTCTCCTCATCAGGTGTCTCGCCTCCACGGCGCATCATCCCGGCGTACTCGTTGCGGTTGATGTATCCGGTGCAGCCGAGCTCCATCGCAAGGTTGCCCTTCTCATCCGAGGAGACCACCCCGACGCACTCCGCTCCCGCGGTGCGACAGAGCTGGATGGCGAACACGCCCAATCCGCCCGCAGCGCCCCAGATGAGCACGCGATGCCCGGCCTGAAGCTTGCACTGGTCGATAAGCATCCGGTAGGCCGTGAAGTAGACGAGCCCATAGGAGGCTGCTTCCTCCCAGGTGAGGTTTTGAGGGCGGGGCAGCAGCTGCTGGGCCTGAACCTTCGTGAACTGGGCAAAGGACCCCCACGTCGTCTCATATCCCCAGATGAGCTGCGAGGGAGCCGCAAGCGGGTCCAACCCATGGACCTCGGGATCCTCGTACGAGGCCATGTTGCAGTGGATCACCACTTCGTCTCCGGGCTTCCACCGCGTCACGCCCTCACCCACCTTCCACACGACCCCTGACGCGTCGGAACCACCAATGTGGTGCCCCCATTGGGGATGGTCGCCGTAGGGAAAGACCGAGACCGGCTTGCCCTGAGCTGCCCAGACGTTGTTGTAGTTGACGCCGGCTGCCATCACCCTGACGATCACCTCGAAGGCGCCCGGCTCGGGGATCTCAATCTCCTCGAGCTGGAAGGCGTCCATCGGCTCGCCCTCGCGCTCCTGGCGGATCACCCATGCCGCCATGGTCTTGGGCAGCTCGCCCGGCTCGGCGTCTACGTGTGCGATTTGCTCGAGGTCGACGGCCACGACGGCCGGATCGTACAGGGGCCGGGGACGAGGGCGCTCGGGCGGGGGGCTGGGGCGAGGGGCGCGGGCTGCGTGCTCACGCGGCGAGCTCGGGCGCGATGCGCTCTTCCGCGGCGAGCTCTGGAAGGGCCTCCGGCTTGGCCGGCGTACGCTGGATCAGCACCCACGCCAGCGCCGCTCCCACCAGGATCACGAATGCGCTGACCTCGAGCCCGGTGCCGAGCGCGGAGACGAACGCCTCACGCACCGCACTGACGATTTGAGCGGGCGCGTGGTGGCCCCCCGGGGGACCGCCGGCCGCGAGGCTGCTGGCGAGCGTGCTCCTGGTGGCGCTCGGCACGTGGGGGAGGGCGGAGTCCAGCTTCGACCGGCCGATAGTGGCCACGAGGGCACCCATCGTTGCCACCCCAAACGTGCTGCCAACCATGCGACTCATCGACAGCACGCCGGAGGCGGCGCCGGCCTTCGTACGGTCCACAGCGTTCATCGCGGCCGTGCTCATCGGCGACATCACGAGCCCCAGGCCCAATCCCATGAGGACGAAGCCGGGGAGCAGGCGGCCGTATCCGGTGTGGGTGGTGAGGCCTGACTGGATGAGCAGCGCGCCACCGACCATCACCAGTCCAAGCGTCATCAGCGGACGCGACCCGACGCGGTCGGTCAGCCGACCGGCGAGCGGTCCCATGAAGATGATCACGACCGTCGAAGGCAGGAACCGCAGACCGGCTTGAAGCGGCGAGTAGTGAAGGATGTTCTGCATGTAGAGCGCAAGGAAGAAGAACTGGGCGAACATCGCGAACGAGATGATGAACGCGACCAGATTCGCCCCGAGCGAGGTCCGGCTGCGGAAGAAGCCGAAGTCGAGCATCGGCCACCGCACACGCGTCTCGAGCACTCCAAACGCGACCAATCCCACGACAGCGGTGGCGAACAGGGCAATGATCCGCGGCGAACCCCAGTGCCAGTTATTGCCCTCGACGAGGGCGAGCACCAGTGCCGTCAGCCCGATGGTGATCGCGGCGATTCCCGGGAAGTCGACGGTTTTCGGGACGGTCTCGTCCCGTGACTCCCGCGCAGCAAACAGCGCCACCGCAACCGCACCGATCGCTATGGGCGGGTTGATGAAGAAGATTGCCCGCCAGCTCACGTATTCGGTGAGGAAACCCCCCACCACCGGCCCGATCGCCAGCGCCAGCGCGCTGACACCTGCCCAAGTTCCGATCGCCGTGCCGCGTTGGTGAGGCGGAAACGCCTGCGTGATGATCGACAGCGTCGCGGGCATCATGAACGCCGCGCCGACGCCCTGCACCGCTCGAAACATGACCAGGAACGTGTCGCTCGGCGCCAGCCCCAGAGCTGCGCTCGAGAGACCGAAGACGACCACTCCGAACAGGAACATCCGCCTCCGGCCGAAGATGTCTCCCAAGCGACCGCCCGTTACGAGCAGCACCGCGAACGTCAGCGTGTAAGCGTTCACCGTCCACTCCAGCGCCGAAAGCGATGCGCGCAGGTCTCGCTGGATCGAGGGCAGCGCGACGTTCACGACGGTGTTGTCGAGCATGATCATGAACAACGCGAAGCACATTGCGGCCAGCGTCCACCAGCGGCTGTTCGCCTCGGTGATCAGACGGTGGCGTTGAGCGAGGATTCGCGCCGTCATGCCTCGGCCTCCGGCCTGCACGCGGCGATCTCGGACCGCTTGAGCAGCTGCGTGAGCGCGGCTGCCACCACGCGACGCTCATCCTCGGTCAAGGAAGACATGAAGTCCCGGAGGCCGCTCAGGCGGGCGGCACTCATCCGACGAAGTGCTGAGCCGCCCCGCTCGGTGAGCTCCACGCGCTTCATCCGCCGGTCCTCTACGTCCTCCTGGCGGTCGACAAAGCCCCGACGGACGAGGTCATCCACGAGCCGGCTTGCCGCTGGAAACGAAACGCCGACGAGCTCGGCCGCTTGCTTGAGGGTCAGCGGACGCGCCCCCTCCAGGTGGTGCAGAAGCTTGATCTGGGTCAGCGACAGCTCCTCCGCTCCCACGGCTTCGAGAAGGTCCGAATTGCAGTGCTTGTGCACGAACGCAATCAGCGCGTATAGCTCGCTGGCCAGGTCGGTCGTGGCGGGGGCGGTGTGGGGTTTTGTGGCGGGCGCGTGGTGGGGTGGGGCGAGCGGGGGGCTTGTGGCGGGTGGGGCCGCCGAGGGGGCGTAGCGGCCGCGGCCGGGCTGGTGGTGGATTCGGCCACCGGCGAGGTGTCGCTAGTTACTTGCATGCATGCAAGTATTGCACAAACGCACGGTTTATGAGGGTGAAGCTAGGGGGCAAGGGCGGGAAAGCGAACGTATGGTTCGCTCAGCCGCCCTTGCCTCCGCTCGGCGGAAAACGAACGCCCACGCCCCGCCGTCGAGGGCATCCGCCCCCCGGACCGAGCCCTCCCGGACCGAGCCACTCCGGACGCGGCCCTCGCCCCCAAACCCCCGCGCCCTACGGAATCAGCAGCTGTCCGCTCGAGCTTGGGCGCGACGTGCCGATGTGCAGCTGCGCCGACTGGATTGGTGGCGCGGTGGCGGCGGCGGCCTCGGTGCCGCCGGAGCCGGTCGTCGTCACCGTGTAAGCGCCCGTCGAGAGGTCGACCTTGACCTGTGCGGTCGCCATCGGGCTGATAGGTCCGGTGCAGGCCAGCGCCGGGGAGTTCGGCGGGCATCCGGGGGTGTTGGTCACGGGGGCCGCCGCCACGCCGGCGGGAAGGATCGTCAGCGACTCGGCACGGCTTGCTTGGTTGGTCACGATGAACACAATCGGGCCGGCGCCGACGGAGCTTGGAGATAGAGAGACCCGATGGTCGTTGATATAGATCGTCAGGTTTACGGGCGTCGGGGGCCGGGGCTGATTGGCGAAGTGACCGCTGCCGCTACTGCCACAACCTGCTAGCGCGGCACCCAGAAAGACGAGTGCCGCGAACGCACTATTCCTGTGTCGACCGGCTCTCCTCACCAGCGACGTGAACCCTAGAGCACCGGGGCACCAAAAGACAGTCTGACGGGCGGGCTGCCGGGATGCAGCGGATATTGCATACCGTCCGAGCCGCGGCGTATCACCCGGCGCTTGAAACTGCACGAACAGCCGTTAGCGACCGCCGAATTCCTTGCGGTAGACACGGAGACGAACGGTCTCGCCGGGGACGCGCTCGAAGTTGTGGAGGTGGGAACGGTCCTGGTCGGCGGTGGTGAATTGCACGAGCGCTGGAGCTCGATGGTGAGGACGAGCGCACCGCTCCGGCGCAGCATTCGCCGCCTGACCGGCATCACCCACGAGATGGTCGAGCATGCGCCACCGCCGGAGCTGGTCATGCCGATGCTGGAGCAGCGACTCAGGGGCCGAGTACTGGTTGCTCACAATGCTCCCTATGACCGGCGGGCGCTGCGGCGGGCGTTCTCGGTGTGCGGACTCGAATGGCCCGACCCTCCCATTCTGTGTACTGCGGCGATGGCTCGGGTGCTCCTGCCGCTGCAGCGCATTCGAAGGCTCGGGGCGCTCGCCGACGCACTTGGCATCGAAGTCGACGTCGCCCACCGCGCGCTCGCCGACGCCGAAACGTGCGCGCGAGTGCTTTGTGCGCTGTTCGCCCGGCTCTGCGCAAGCGCGGCTACGGTGGGCGACGCGGTCGCGCTCCTGAAGCCGAGGCGTGCGCGGCGGAGAACGGCCCGCACGCGGCAGCCGCCCGCCGCACTGGGCCTCCGTCCCGAGCTTGATTTCTCGGAGCTGCCGAGCGATCCGGGCATTTACCTGTTCCGTGACGAAACCGGTCGCACCCTGTACGTCGGCAAGTCGATTTCGATCCGGAGCCGGGCCCGCGCACACTTCGCGCCCTCGCGAGCGCCCTCCCAGTGGACGACGCACGCTTCGATCGTCGACTACCGACCCACGAGATCCGAGCTCGGAGCGCTGGTGCTGGAGAACCGCCTGATCAAGGAGCTGCGGCCGCCCGGCAACGTACGCCTGGCCAGGCGCGATGACCGGTTGGTTTACATCCGGTGTCGGCTCGACATTCCCTTTCCGATTCTCGAAGTGGCGCCCCAGCCGGCTGCGGGTCACGCGGTGAGCATCGGCCCGGTCCGAGGACGAGCACTGGCTGTGGAGCTCGTCGAGCAGATCGAATCGCTGTTCGGGCTCCGGCACTGCGGGCGCCGGCTGGTCCGCCGCCAGTGGCCATCCGCCTACGGCCAGATGGGGAGATGCCTGTCGCCGTGCCTCGGAGACCTCGATCCCAATCTCTACCGCCGGCGCCTGGACGAGGCTTTGGCCCTGTTCCTAGACGATGGAGCAGAGGCGCTGCTAGGCCACGTGCTCTCTCAGATGGAAGCTGCGGCTGCCGAGCAACAGTTCGAGCGTGCGACCTGGCTGCGGCGGCGAGCTGGGCGACTGCGGGTGATCCTGCGGCGCCTAGGGGGGGTGCTGGAGGCGACGCACGTCCGGCCGCGTCTGATTCTGGCGGAGCACCCCGTCCGCGCGGAGCTCAGGGACGCCTTCTGGCTGGTTGGCGGAAGGCTGGTGGATTGGGGAGCGCTTCCCGAGGAGCCGGAGGAGGTCGTCGTCCGTACCGACGCAGCGGTACGACGCGCTGATGGCGCCTACATTCCGCCGGACGAGGTGGACGAGGTGCGGCTCATCGGCACCTATCTGGTCTCGCATCCGCACCTTGCTCAGCTTCCGCTTGACCCGCCGCCTTGTCCGGAGGGGGTTGAGCGGTTCCTCTCCGCGGAGGGTGAGCGGCCACACGCGGAGGGGGCCGAACCGCTCTCCGCGGAGGGGCCGACCCGCCCTGCCCGGAGGGCAGTGACCGCCTTCTAGAACGGGAGACCGACGACCTCGGCGGGAACCTCGTCGGCTCCGACGGTCGCCGTTGAGCCAAGCTCCACCTCACGGCGGATCAGCGCGAGGGCGATGTGGCCGAGGCGCGGCGAGTCGGCCACGCTGCCGAGACGACCCACCTGCCGATCGCCGACGTGCACCTCGTCTTGGGTGCGGGCCGGAGCATCCAAGCGAACCCCGCGCAAGTGGCGATTGGGCTTGCCGCGGTAGTGGAGCCGGGCCACGGTCTCTTGCCCCACGTAACAGCCCTTGCTGAACGACACCGCGCGCTCGTTTAGCCCGGCTTCCTGGGGGATCACGGAGTCGTCGAGATCCAGTCCGTAGCGAGGGCGGCCGTGCTCCACTCGCAGACACTCGGCTGTCGTCTCGGAGACCGGGGAGGCGCCCGCCTCCTGGAGCTCGGACCGCAGTCGTTCCGTGTCGCCGCTCTCGCAGAGCAGATCAACCCCCGCGTCGGTCCGGATTGCTCGAGCATGGATATGGCCGATCGAGATCGCGCAATGGGCGTGCTCGGCGGCACCCTTGAGCTCCGGCTCACCCAAGACCTCGAACGAGCTGGGACCGATCAGCGACAGGAGTCCTCGCTCCAGCGTTCGCTTGTGCAGCTCCACGTCAAAGCCGAGGCTGAACTGCCTGGTCATGTTGAACAGGGCCTGGAGCGTTTCGCGCTCGGTGTCAAGCAATAGCTCTTCCTCGGTGGTCAGGATCCGCAGGTCGCCGAGCATCTTGCCCTTCGGGGTAAGGAAGGCGGCGTAGCACCCCTCACCCGGTGCCAGCGACTCCACGTCGTTGGTCACCTGGCCCTGGAGAAACTCCCGGGCACCGCTTCCGGTCAGGGCCAGCTTGCCCCGAACTGAGCGGTCCAGCAGGCCGCATGCCTCGGTGACCGTGCGGTACTCGGAGACGTCAACGGTGGTGTGGGTCACACACTGAAAATAGCTACGCTCCGCATGAAGATGGCGCTCGCGGACACGTTCGACCAGGTAGTGGGTTCGCTTCCAGATGACTGGACCGACCTCGAGCTGGACCTGCGGATCTTCGATGAGGACCGCTACGTGGACGCCGCGGTGCTGCTCGTCACGTGCAATGCCCAGCCCTACTCAGAGCACGACTGGCACTGGCGGATACTGGTTGCCCACCGCTTCGGCCACGCCGCGGCGCCACAGGCAGTGCATACCGCACTGAAGCTGCTCGATGACGCTGGCATCGATGCGGAGTTGGCGGTCCGCCAGGTCCGGACCGGCCGTGCGGAGGTGGTGCAGATGTGGGGCCGCACCGAGTCGGTGCGGCAGGACTTCCGGCGGCTCCGCGCTCAGTAGCGTGGCGCGGATCGTCGCGTTCGTGCCGGATCTACTGTTCGGCTCCAACGTCCATGCCACCTTGAGCGCAGCTGGTCACGACGTCGAGCTGGTCGCCGAGCTGCGCCCAGACCTACACGCCGATGCGCTCGTCGTCGATCTGACCGCCGATGTCGCGGCGCGAATCGAGCTCGCACGTCCACTGATGGCGCGTGGGATCCGCGCACTAGCGTTCTACTCACACGTCGAGGCCGACGTCCGCGCGCTTGCGGATCAGGCCGGGTTCGAGCTGGTGGTCCCGCGCTCGCGAATGGCGCGCGAAGCGCCCGCGCTGTTGGCAAAGCTCGAATCGAACATCGCCTGAACATCCGGTGGGCGCCTGACGATCCCGAACCGGGCCTCCCACGCCGACCAGCTGCGCAGCAGTCCGTAGTCAAGCTCGCCGACGCCTCCGTCGGGCGCGCGGAAGGCCGGGAGCAGCGCCCGGAGCTGGGCGTCCACCAGGGCGGGATCGAGTCCCGGTACCTGACGCTCGAGGTCACTCGCGCTCCCGGCCGGATCCGAGGTCGTGACCTCGTAACCGCGAATCAATGCCCGGACGACCGATGCAGCGAGCGCTCGATCCCCACGCAAGGTGCTCGCCGTTGCGCACAGCACGAGCTCGGGATAGGCGGGAGCCCCGTATTCATCTACGCGAAAGGCGTGGAAGCCGGGGCGCCTGCGGCTCAGCGTCACCCCCTCGTCATTCCAGAACCCCGTCGCCGCCTTCACCTTGCCTGAGAGCAGGTCCGGAACGGCGTTGAAGCCGATCGTGATCGTGCGGAGGTTTACCGGGTCTCCGCCGGCTCCCAGGATGATCGAGTCCAGCACCGCTGTGTCGCTGGGAACGCCGGTCACGCCGACAGTGTGGGCGACCAGCTGGCGCGGGGTCGGGATGCCGGGCGCGGCCAGGACCGCAGCGAGGGGGCGCTCGACAACCGCCATGATGCCGATGACACCCTCACCCCGCTCGCGCGCGATCGCGAGGTCATGGATGTCCAGGACCGCAAACTGGACGCGCCCGGTCTCGAGCAGCCTTATGGAGTCGGTCGACGCCGTGGGCGCCACCACCCGAAGCCGTACGCCGGCTGCCCTATCGAGTCCACGAGCCAATGCGGAGTAGATTCCGGCGTGCACGGCGTTAGGCGTGAAATCAAGCACCAGCGTGGCGGCTCGGGCGGGGCCCTTGCCGCCACCGCCGCAGCCGGCAATGGCGGCACACGTCAGGAGCGCGGCAACGCGGCGTCCGTAGAATCCCCACAGCGCATGCGCCGCCGCGTCACGTTCAGCCGGAACTTCACGCTGTCGCTTTCGCGGACCTGCCGCTGCTACTGCAAGTACTGCGCTTTCGCCACCCATCAGCCGCACCTGTACTCGCCTGAGGAGACGTTGCGGATCCTTGACCACGCGGCGAAGCGGAATGTCAAGGAGCTCCTGGTACTGACCGGCGAGAAACCGGACCACCATCCGGAGGTGGCGAGGCAGTTGCTCGAGCACGGGCACGAGGATTTCACGTCCTACGTCGTCTGGACTTGCGAACGCGCGCTCGAGCGCGGGCTGCTCCCCCATACCAACCTCGGGGTTCTGTCCCGCGAGGACCTGGCCAAATTGCGGGAGGTCACGGCCTCGCAGGGATTGATGCTGGAGTCGGTCAACCCCGACCTAGTCGTGCACCAGGGCTCTCCCACCAAGCACCCCGCCCACCGGATCGAGACGATTGCGGCGGCGGGTGAGCTGAGAATCCCGTTCACCAGCGGGATCCTGGTGGGGATAGGAGAGACCGAAGAGGAGCGTGTCGCGGCGCTCCAGACTCTCGCCGAGCTGCATGCCGAGTACGGCCACATCCAGGAGGTGATCCTCCAAAACTTCGTGCCACACCAGAGCTACTACGGACGTGAGCCGGCGCAGATCGCCGATGCAGCCTCACAGGAGTACTGGCGGACAGGAGTGTGGGAGGGGCCGCTGCTGGACGCTCCCAGCTGGGCCTGCCCGGTGGGCATCGAGGATATGAAGCGTCTTGTGGCCGAGGCCCGCCGGCTCCTGCCGGACGTCGGTATCCAGGTGCCCCCGAATCTCTCGGACTGGTGGGTGGAGCTGGTGCGAGCCGGGGCGAGCGATCTCGGCGGGCTGAGCGCCAACGGCGACCACATCTCCCCCGAACATCCCTTCCCCGCTCCAGCGGCGGTGCGCAGGCGCCTGGCCGCCGAAGGATGGGCGCTGTCCGAGCGGCTGTGTGTCTATGCGGATTACATCGATCCGGAGTGGCTGTCGGGTCCGGTGATGGACGTGGTCAAGCGCTGCTACTGGTCGTTCATCCCGCGGCGCGGGTCCGGTCGCCGGACGGCCGTGCCGATCTCAGACGACGCTGCTCCCCGCGCGGTGGAACGCGCCCGCAACGGGCTGGGGCTTAGCCCGGAAGAGCTAGCCGCGCTCTTCTCGGAGCGGCGGCCCGGCGTGATTGAGGAGATGCGCGCGGCCGCGGACGAGCTGCGGGCCGAGGTGGCGGGAGACACCGTTACGTTCGTCGTCAACCGCAACGTCAACGTCTCCAACGTGTGCGTCGTCGGATGCGCGTTCTGCGGGTTCGGGCAGTCACGGCGCTCGCCAGACGCGTATGAGCACTCCGAAGCAGAATTCGTTCGGCGCGTCGAAGAGGCCGTCGAGTTCGGCGCCACGGAGATCTGCATGCAATCTGGCATCCACCCAGATTGGGGCCTCGAGGACTACGAGAAGTGGCTGCGGCTGTCCAAGCAGACCGCGCCGCACATCCACCTCCACGCCTATTCCCCGATGGAGGTTGCGCACATGTGCGACGTGAGCGGTCTTCCGCCGGCCGAGGTGTTCAGCCGGCTGGGAGAGGCCGGACTGGGCTCGACGCCCGGCACTGCAGCCGAGGTACTTCACGATGGTGTCCGTGAACGGATCTCGCCGAACAAGCTCCCTGTGGCGCGGTGGATCGAGATCATGGAGGCCTCGGCGGCCGCGGGATTCTCGACCTCGGTCACGGTGATGTTCGGCCATATCGAGGAGCCCTGGGAACTGGCCGAGCACATGCGCGTGGTTCGCGAGCTCCAGGAGCGCACCGGCGCGTTCAACGAGTTCGTGCCGCTGTCGTTCATCCCCTTCCACACCCTGCTCGGCCGCACACACGGGATTGAGGAGATCTCGCGTGAGGAGAACCTCAAGCACACTGCGGCGTTCCGCCTGGCCCTGGGGAAGACGGTGAAGAACCTCCAGGCCAGCTGGGTAAAGATGGGGATAGATGCAGCAACCGAATCGCTGTCTTGGGGTGTAAACGACCTAGGAGGAACGCTGATGGAGGAGTCGATCTCACGCATGGCCGGCAGCTATCACGGGGTGATGCTCACGCCGGAGCGGCTGGTTGACGCCGCGCACCGCGCTGGCCGCCCGGCCGCGGAGCGGACCACGCTGTACGACGTCCGGCGCCGCTACGAGCTGGCGCCGGTGGTGGCGGCATGAGCTCCGTCGGCGGCAAGCGTGTTCTGGTCACCGGTGCCGCGCGGGGAATAGGCGCCGCCGTGGCCGAGAGGCTGGCCTCCCAGGGGGCCCGTCTGGCACTCGTGGGGCTCGAGCGAGATCAACTGGCGGCAGTGGCCGAGCGCTGCGGGGAGGGGACGTTCACGAGCGAGTGCGACGTGTCCGACCGCGAACAGATCACGCGGGCCATCGATGACGCGGCCGAAGCGCTGGGGGGGCTCGACGTCGTCGTGGCGAACGCCGGGATCGCCGCCGCCGGGCCGCTGCGCCTCCAGGAGATCCGCAGCTGGGAGCGCGTGATCGAGATCAATCTGCTCGGGGTGATGTACACCGACCGCGCGGCGCTCCCGCACCTGGAGCGCAGCCGCGGCTATCTGCTGAACATCGCCTCTGCGGCCGCGGTTGCGCACGGTCCTGGCATGAGTGCCTACTGCGCGGCCAAGGCCGGCGTGGAAGCGCTCACCAACTGCCTGCGGGTCGAGGAGGCGCCCGTTCGGCGTCGGCGTCGGCGTTGCCTACTTCCTGTTCCTGGACACCGACATGGTCCGGGACGCGGAACGGGAGATGCCACAGATGGATCGCGCCCGGTCACGTCTTCCGCAGGCCTTCGCGCGGACCTATCCGCTGCCACCGGCCGTCGATGAGGTGGTGGCCGCGATCGCCGAGCGCCGGCGCCGCGTTGCCTACCCCAAATGGTTCCTGAAGCTGCTGCCGCTACGGCAGATGTTCGCGTCGAAGCTGTTCGAGAGCCAGGCGGTCAAGGAGGTGCCGAATGCAATGCGTGAGTACGAGGCCCTGGTCGCCGAGCGCGGAGGGAGTGGCGCGGCCGCCAGCGAGCGCACCCGCGAGCTAGCGGGACTCTGACAGCCGGCGCCGCTGAAGTTTCCCGGTCTGAGTGCGCGGCAGCTCGGACACGAACTCAATCTCCCGAGGCACCTTGTAGCGGGCCAGGCGCTCGCGGACATGGCCCTTCAGCTCGTCCTCCGAGACGCGCGCGTTGGGTTGGAGCACCACCTGCGCGCCCAGCCGCTGGCCGAAATCCTCATCCGTGACGCCGAACACGGCGGCGTCGGCCACCGCCTCGTGGGCGGTCAGGAGATCTTCGACCTCCTGGGGGAAGACGTTCTCGCCGCCTGAGACGATCATCTCGTCGTCCCGCCCGTCGATGAACAGCCGTCCGGCGCGGTCGAAATGGCCGAGGTCGCCGGTGCTCATCAGGCCGCCTACCACTTCCTTGGAGCCGCCGCCGGTGTAGCCCTCGAACAGCAGCGGGCTACCGATGAAGATCCGGCCTGTCTTGCCTGGGTCCACCGCCCGTCCCTGCTCGTCAAGGATCTTGACCCGGGTTCCGCCGAACGGCTTGCCGACGGTCCCGGGCGCGGTGCGCAGATCCGCCGGCGTCGCGAGGGTGCCCGCCCCCGTCTCGGTAGAGGCGTAACCGTTGTAGAGGATGTCCCCGAATTCGTCCATGACTCCTCGCGCCAGGTCGGGGGACAGCGGAGCGGCTCCGCTGATGATGATCCTCAGCGAGCCGTGGTCGTAGCGGCGGCGGGTGCTCTCGGGTAGATCCACGATGCGGGCGAGCATCGTCGGGACCGCCATCAGCGCGCCGGCGCGATGTCGGTCGATCTGCTCGAGGATGGCTTCGGGATCGAAACGCCGGCGGATGACGATCGGCGAGCCAAGCCCGAAGGCGCCCATGGTGGCGGCTATGCCGTAGAGATGAAACAGAGGCGGAGCGACGATGAAGGGCTCGCCTGAGCGAGGTGGACGGCGGATCCGGCCAAGGTCAAACAGGCCGGCGACCGCGAGCGGCGCCAGCGCCCAAGGACGGATCGTTCGCTTGGCACCCTTGGGGGTTCCGGTGGTACCGGAGGTCAGCACGATCACCTGGCCGGGCGAGCGTGGTGGCGGCGCGTCAGCCGCGCCGAGCTCGATCAGCCTGTCGAGCGTCGGCTGGGCTGGATCTGCGTCGTGCCACGCGATGATCTGAGGCCCCGAGAAACCGTCGAAGAGCTGCTCGAACTCCTGGTCGTAGACGACGGCGCTGACGCGCTCGCGTTCGAGCACCTCGGCCAGTTGGGGGCCGGCGAAGTCCGTGTTCAGGGGCACGACGTCACACCCGACCCGTGACGCTGCGACCAGGGCGCGCACGAACCCCCGATGGTTGCGGCACATGATTCCGACGCGATCGTTGTCGCCGAGCTCCAGGTGGTGGTGGAGGGCACCCGCCAGCTTGCGGACCTGGGCGTCGAGCGCCCTGAACGAGATCGTCCCAAGCTCGTCGATCAGCGCCGGCCGGTTGCCATAGAGCTCTGCGGCGGCAGCCGCGGCAAAGGCCGGTGTCCCTCCGAACCGTCGACCGGCCAGCAGCGCCCGAGCGATGCGGTCAGGGCGGATCGGCCGGATCGTGCCCGAGGAGGCGACGGTGTCGAAACCACCGAGCACCATGGGAATACCGGCCTTTGCGGCCTGGGTGTAAAGCCACATCGTGGTCTCGACGGTCCCTTGGGCAAGCTTGCTGGCTGCGCCTCCGAACCGGGCCAACGGCGGCGCAATCACGCGGGGACGCAGTGCAACGGCCCGCGCGACGATGTCCGCAGCCTCCTCCGTGCTCATCCCCGGGACGTAGCGCCAGATCCGAAACGGACCGAGCATCGGCGATCGCACCAGCTGGAGGTGGATGGAGGTGACGGTGACTCCGTCGGCTCTGATCTCGGGCGCGGCGCCGGAAAGCCATGTCTCGAACGCCGACTTGGACGCGATATATGCGGTCCAGCGCAGAGGGGGGAAGTCAACGCCGAGCGTGGCGACGTTGACTATGTGGCCCTGGCCCCGCTCTCGCATAGACGGGAGCAGGCCGAGGAGGAGCCGGACCGGGCCGAGGTAGTTCACGTTGGTGGTCCGCTCGATGTCGTGGAAGCGCCCGTAGGACTCGCGAGACCCACCGGCGGATCGAGAGGCCGGCGTTGGAGACCACAGCGTCGACGTGACCGTGCCGCTCCAGCACGTCGGATACCAGCTGCGCCACCTGGTCGGTGTCGGCCATGTCGCACGGGTACACGAATGCGGTTCCGCCCGCGGAGGAGATGTCTTCGCGTACCTGCTCAAGGAGCCCCTCGCGGCGCGCCACCAGCAGGACGGTCGCCCCGGCGCCGGCAAGCCGCTTCGCGCTGGCCTCGCCGACCCCGGACGAGGCCCCTGTGATGAGCACGGTCTTCTTATCGACAGCTCTGCGCAGCCGGCCCTCGCTGACTCCCGGGCTCGTTGCTCCCAGCAGCAACCGAACCGGCCGTGGTAGCAGCTCGCTCATCGGCGGCGCATGACCCGCTCGATTACCGGCAACTTGACCGCGTGGGGCACGTAGCGGGACGCCAGCATCGCGGTCCGCATCGTGAGTCCCGGAACGACGACGCGGCGGCCCGCCGCCAGCCCGTCCACCCCGGCGCGGGCCACGTCAGCCACCGAGACGAGTGCCGGGCTGGGGATCGCTTTCTCGAACGAACGCCCTCCGGCAACCTGCCAGTCGGCGCCCTTCCAGAAGTCGGTCTCGACCGGGCCAGGGCATAAGGCGGTGACCGCCACTCCTTGCGAGGAGACTTCGTGGTGGATCGCCTCCGAGAACGTGAGCACGTAGGCCTTGGCGGCGGAGTAACCCGCGGCGTAGGGGAGGGGTTGCATCGCAGCCGTGGAGGCGACGTTCAGGATGGCGCCGCGTCGACGAGCCACCATGTCCGGGAGGAACGCCGACGTGAGCGCCACCACCGCTTCGACGAGCACGCGGACCTGCTCCAGCTCGCGGCCCGGGTCCGAGTCGGCGAACGGACCACCGGTCGCAAAGCCGGCGTTGTTGATCAGGATGTCTACGGTCAGACCGAGGTCGGCGATCTGTCCGGCCAGGCGGCCACGAGGAGCTGGCTTGGATAGATCGCACGAGACGGTCTCTGCGCGGATGCCGTGCTCGTCGATCAGCTCGTCGGCAAGCGACTGGAGCCGCTGCTTTCGCCGCGCCACGAGTATGACGTTGTGCTTGCGACGGGCCAGCTCGCCGGCGATGGCGGAACCGATTCCGGCGGAGGCGCCGGTCACGAGCGCGGCAGATTTCGGCGAGGGGGTGGGAAGAGCCAAGGTGCGTAATGCTATTCCCGTGGGACCGACGAACCTAAACGGGTGCGCCTTGGTCACCGGTGCCTCGCGCGGCATCGGCGCCGCAATCGCGCGAGCCCTTGCGGGGGACGGGTGGCCCGTAGGCGTGAACTACAACCAGGACCGATCGGGCGCCGAGTCGGTCGTAGCCGGGATCGAGCGGGAGGGCGGCCGGGCGGTAGCCATTCAGGGCGACGTTGCGGCGCTCGACAGTCCAGACCGGCTATGGGCAGCGCTCGACGAGGAATTCGGCCTCCCGGTATTCGTGCTGGTCAACAACGCAGGGATCGCGCGTGACAACCTCGTCGCGGCGCTCGGGGACGAAGAATGGAATGAGGTCCTCGAAACCGACCTGAACGCCGCCTTCCGTTTCACCCGGCGGGCGCTCGGACCATGCTCCGCGCGCGCCGCGGGCGGATCGTCAACGTCTCCTCGGCGGTGGCCTTCGTGCCAACCCGGGACAGGCAAACTACGCGGCTGCCAAGGCGGGCTTGATCGCGCTGACCAAGACCGCGGCGGTCGAGGTGGCGCGGCGAGGAATCACCGTGAACGCCGTTGCGCCCGGCTGGATCCACACCCAGATGACCTCGGGGATTCCCACCGACCTACTGTCCGCCGTGCCCGCACGGCGAGGCCGGGACACCCGAAGAGGTCGCGGCATGCGTACGCTTTCTTGCCTCCGAGGAAGCAAGCTATGTCACAGGCGCCGTGCTGACCGTGGATGGCGGACTGGCCGCATAACCGCAACGACCAGATAGGAGGGCGACATGCCAGCTTTGACCGCCGAACAGGTACAGGCCCGAGTGTTCGAGGCGCTGGCGAGCTTTGGTCCGGATCCGACCAGATCACCCGCGAGACCACCTTCGAGGAGCTAGATATCGATTCGCTCGACCTGGTCGAGCTGGCCCAGATCGTGGAGGACGAGTACGGGATGGTTCTGAAGGGCGAGGACATGAAGGAGCTGAAGACCGTGGGCGACGCAATCGACCTGATCGTCAGCCGGGCGGAGTAGGCGCGCTAACCACTCGCGTGAAGCGGACCTCGTGATCACCGGGCTGGGCGCCGTGACGCCGCTAGGCGTGGGCGCCGCGCGCTCCATGAGAGATGGGCAGCGGGGTGTGTGGGATCACGGACGGGGCCGGGCGCCTGCAGCGACTTCGCGCCGAGCGACTTCCTCACCGTCAAGGAGATCCGCCGGCTGGATCGGTTCGCGCAGCTGGCGCTCGTGGCCGCCGACGAGGCGATCCCCCAGGCCGGCTGGCCGAGGAGCTGGCCTATGACCCGCTGCGAATGGGCTGCGTTCTCTCCACGGGCATAGGCGGGCTGAACACCGTTGAGGCCAGCACGACGTGCTCCGGGAGGGGGCGAAAACTGATGTCGCCGCTCGGGATCCCCGCCTACATGCCAAACGCGGCCGTGGCCGCGGTCTCGATGCGGCACGGCCTCCGGGGTCAGAGCTTCGGCGTCGTCTCGGCCTGCTCGGGCGGCGGCCATGCGCTTGGGTCGGCGACTGCGGATGATCCAGTGCGGCGACGCGGACGCGTGCTGGCGGGCGGCTCCGAGGCGACGCTGACCGAGTTTGCCTTCGGGGGCTTCAACGCGATGCAGGCGCTCTCCCCGACGGGTATCAGCCGCCCATTCGACGCCCGGCGAGACGGCTTCGTGATGGGAGAGGGAGCGGCCATGCTGGTCCTGGAGGAGGCCGGCGCCGCGCAGGCGCGAGGCGCGACCATCCTCGGCGAGCTGGCGGGCTACGGGTCGACCTCCGACGCCTACCATCTGACGGCGCCCGATCCCGAGGGCGGCCCGGCGGCCGGGCGATCGAGCTGGCGCTGACCGACGCCGGCGCTGGCCGCCGCGGATTCGCCTACGTCAACGCCCACGGCACCTCCACGCCGCTCAACGACCCCGCGGAGACGGCGGCCATCAAACGCGCGCTGGGGATGAGCGGGCCCGGCGGATACCGATCTCCTCCACCAAATCGGCCATCGGTCACCTCCTGGGGGCGGCGGGCGCGGTGGAGGCGGTGGCCACGCTTCAGGTCCTGCGCACCCGGGTGATCCCGCCCACGCTGGGCTACGAGGTCCCGGATCCGGACTGCGACCTGGACTACGTCCCCGGCGAGGCGCGGCCGCTGATCCCAGACGGCGACGGTCCGCCGCTGGCCCTCTCCAACTCGTTCGCCTTCGGAGGCCACAACGTGACGCTGGCGCTCGGGGGGCAGCCGGTTGATCCTGGCCGGCAAACGGCTGCTGATCACGGGCGTCATCACCAAGGACTCGATCGCCTTTCACGCCGCCGAGCAGGCCCAGCGTGAGGGCGCCAGCGTCGTTCTCACCAGCTTCGGGAGGGTGCGCCGGCTGACCGAGCGCGCCGCTCAGCGCCTGCCCGAGCCTGTCGACGTGCTCGAGCTGGACGTCAACCGCCCAGAGGACCTGGAGGCCGTGGCCGGCGATCCAGTGAGCGGTGGGGAGGCTGGATGGCATCGTCCACGCGATCGCGTTCGCTCCCGAGGACGCGATCGGGGGAAACTTTTTGAGCGCTCCGGCGGAGAGCGCGCTGGAGGCGTTTCGGACCAGCGCGTTCTCGCTGAAGGCGCTGGCGGCCGCGCTGGCGCCGCTCATGGACTCGGGTGCGAGCGTGGTCGGGCTCGACTTCGACGCTTCGGTCGCCTGGCCGATCTACGACTGGATGGGTGTGGCCAAAGCTGCGCTCGAGTCTGTCTCCCGCTACCTGGCTCGAGACCTGGGCCCGGCGGGAATTCGGGTCAACCTGGTGTCGGCCGGACCGCTGGGCACAGTGGCCGCGCGAGGCATCCCCGGATTTGAGCGGCTGGCCGGCGCTGTGGCCCAGACAAGCCCCGCTGGGCTGGGACATCGAGGACCCAGCCCAGTGGCCAGCGCAATCTGCTTCCTGCTCTCCGACTACGCGCGCGCCATCACGGGCGAGATCCTCCACGTCGACGGGGGGTTCCACGCCGTGGGGGCGCCGAGCCGACGTGTAGTCCTACGTGGACCGGCTGGCCGGCACGCTCCAGCCAGCCCCCTACCGGAACAGATCCTCCGCCGCAGGCCGGCGCAGCGCCGCGGCCCGGGCCATCCTCGGCGGTCACGAGCCGACCGGCACCGCGAATGAGCACGACCGGCTGGCGCCCGTCCTTCGTCCGGGCCAGATCTGCAGCCGCTGCGAGCTCGTCGGCCACCGCGATCCACGTGGCCTTCAGCTCGCGCCCCAGGGCGTCGGTCCGCCCGCGCCAGTCCTCGAACGGCTTCAGACCGGCGCACCCGATCGCCACCTCGACCTGTCCGTTTCGCCACGCCCGCCCGAAGGTGTCGGTGATGACGATCGCCGGGGCCGTCTCGGTCAGCTCTCGGAGTCGGTGGCGCAGCCCGCGCGCCGAGGCGTCGGGATCCTCCGGGAGCAGGACGACCACATCGTCGCCCGGAACGTTGGACGCGTCCACCCCCGCGTTGGCGCACACGAGGCCGTGGTGGGTTTCGCAGATCAGGACGCCGCGCTCGGCGCGCACGATCCTCTGCGTGTCCGCCAGGATCACCTGGACCAGGCGGGGGTCCTTGTCCAGCTGGTCGGCCAGCGCGATCGCCTCCGCCCGGGATGACGTCGGCCAGCGAGCGGATCCGTCCTTCGGACTTGGAGACGACCTTATGCGCCACGACCAGCACATCACCGGGCGGACTGCCGGCCGTCCGCGCTAGCGCCGGCGATCAGCGCGGCCAGGTTGTCGCCTGGCTCGATCTCGGGAGGGCCGGCAGGGCCACGGCGCTCAGCATGCGGGCCAGGAAGCGGCGCGTGGCCACGGCGCGATGCCGCTGCGCGTGCAGGACCTCGAGGTCCTCGGGAGTATCGATGTCGAGCGCCAGCGACGGCACCTCCACGAGCTCGGCGGCGACCCCGGCAGCGTGGCCAGCTCGCTGTGGCGCTGGCAGCTCCCAGGCCCGAACGACGGTGCCAGGGCATCCGGCGGAGTCAGGAGCAGAGCGTTGGTTCCCGTTCCGTGCCGGTCGGGCACGACCAGGACGCAGGGAGCCCTGGCTGGGCGGCGGAGCAGCTCGTTCAGCTCATCCGGGTCAAGGGCGGGGCAGTCGCCTGGGACAAGCAGCGCCCGTTCGGCGCCCCGCTCTGAGCGCCGCAGCGATCCCGAGCGTTGCGGCCGCGTTGTGACCGGCCCCCGATCTCGCAGCACCTCGGCGCCGTGGTCCAGGGCAATCCGCCGAGCCACCGGCGAAGCCGTCACGACCAAGACGTCCATCGAGCTCCGCAGCGAGCAGCGAGGCCAGCACATCGGTGAACATCGCCTCCACGAGCTCCTCGCGCAGTTCCGGGTCGAGGCCGGCCCGAAGGCGCTGTTTGGCCACCCCGAAGCTCTTTACAGGGAGGACTGCGAACGTCCGCATCGGGCGCGAACGCTATCGGCCCAACGACAGGCGAAGGCGAGCGTTTCCTGCGCCACGCGTCTGCGTCCACCCGCGTCACCATCAGCACGTCCGTCAGGTGGACCGGAACCGTGCTCGGCCTCCTGGTCGGCCACCAGTCCGTCGACCACGCCGTGGTACAGGGCGGCGATCCCGTCGCTGGACAGCGGTTGGCCAGCCCAGCGCAGGAACGGTTCGGTCGGGCCCTTGACCACGGCGCCGGCCACGAGCGGGCTGACCGCCACAACGGGCGCCGGCGCGGCGGCCAGTGCCGCGCGGATCCCGGGCACGGCGAGGATCGGGCCGATCGAGATGACCGGGTTCGAGGGCCCGATCACGATCGCTCTGGCGCTGCGATCGCCTGCCGGACCTCCGGGGTGGGGCCGGGCGGGGGCGCCCCGGTAGTCCACGGCCTCGACCGGACCCTGCCGCCGCCCTTGATCATGAACTCCTGAAACGGCCACCAGCGCCCGCCGGCCATCACGCGCGTTCGCACCGGGCGATCGCTCATCGGCAGCACCCGAGCCCGGACTCCGAGCGCCTGGCCGATCGCCGCATGCGCCTGCGTCAGCCGCGCGCCCCGGGCCAGGGCGCTGGCCCGCTCGATCGCCACGGCCAGGTCCCGGTCGCCGAGGTTGAACCAGATCTCGACCCCAAGCTCGCGGAGCCGTCCATGACCGTGAACGTGTCGCCCGGCAGTCCCCAGCCGCGCTCGTCGATCCGGTCGGCCAGCCAGAAAGTGATCAGGTCGGGATCCGGTGAGACGTAGCCGCCGTAGATCTCGATGTCGTCGCCGGTGTTGGCCACAACGACCAGCTCCTCCGCTCCGACCACGTCGAGCATCCCGCGCGCCAGCTTGGCCCCGCCCGTGCCCCCGGCCAGCACCACGACCGGCCCCGTCACGCTCTACAGCCCCGTGATCTTGATCCCCGCCCGGACCTTGTGGCGGACGTTGATCGAGATGATCAACGGCGTGAGCTGCTCGAGGATCCGCGCCATCTCCAGCGGGCCGCAGTCCACCGGCCGAAGTCCGTCGATCGACCGATCAGCTCGCCGCCCGCCGGCCTTGTCCTCGGCGCCGTCACCGCAGATCAACACGTCCTCGTCGAGCTCGTGGTCGAGGTCCTCGAGCAGCGCGGCGCTGACCGTGTGAAAGGCCGCTACGACGCGCACGCCGCCGGGCAGCCATCTCCTGGCCTGCTGGGCCGCCGACCCCTGCCACACCCCGAGCGATCCGGGTTGGCCTTGCCGCTGACCGCCGCGGCCAGGGGAACGGTCGCGTCGACCAGCAGCTGGCCTCGGACCGAGCGCGCCCTTGAGGTTGGTCAGGTTCTCCGACTGGTTGCGAAACGGGACGCTCAGGATCACGATCTCGGCCTCGCCCGACGGCCTCGGCGTTGCCCAGGCCGTTCGAACGCGCCCGCTGGAACGGCCGCGCCTGCGCGCGCGGCCGCCTCCCTACGCCCGGTCCGCGTCGCGCGAGCCGATCAGGACCGGAACGCCGCCCTGCCCAGCCGAAGGGCCAGCCCGAACCCCAGCGCCCCGGTCCCTCCGACGATGCACACCGGATTGGCAGCCACGGCGGCTGAGTGTATGGTTCGGCGCCATGGGGGACTCGCTTGCCGTGGGGCTCGAGGCCACGGACGAGTTCGTGGTTGACGGCTGGCTCCTCACCGACGTTGGAGGGACGATCGCCGCCTCGGTCCTCTCGACGCCCGGAATGATCGGGATGATGGAGCGGACGGCGTCGATGCTGGTGTATCCACATCTGGACTCCGGCAAGGCGACCGTCGGGTTCGAGGTGTGCATCAAGCACGTAGCCGCGGTTGCCCAGGGAACCCGGTGCGTCGTTCGCGCACGACTGGAGGAGATCGTGGACGGGCGAAAGCTCAGGTTTGCGGTGGAAGTCGTGGCCGACGACGGGAGGACGATCGGCGTCGGCACGCACGAGCGTCGCATCATCAACATCGGAGGGGGATAGGTGCGGCGCGCGATCCTGCTGTCGGCAGCGATGGTGCTGGCGGCCGGATGGGCGGTCCAAGACGCCGCCGCCAGCGCTCCCGGGGCTGGTGCCGGCCCGGCGCGCCCTCTCCAGATCCGCGCCGCCACGCTGGCCCAGGATGGCCAGGAGCTGGTCTGGCATTTGGCCTTGGCTCAGCCGTTCTCACCGGGTGGACTCGCGAGGGACCACCGCACGCTGTGCCTGCTGCTCGAGCGACCGAGGAACGGCAGCGTGGCTGGCGATCTGTGCCTGGCGGGACCTACGCGCAACTCTCGCGTCCCGCGCGTGCTGTACGCGCCGATTAGCCGCACGGGACGCGGTCCAAGCAAGGCGATCGGCGCCTCGGTCTCACGCTCAAGCACGCATGAAATATCGGTGCGTTTCCTGCCGGGAGAGATAGGGCGCGCTTACAACCCGCTGCGCTGGCAGGTGATCAGCACGCTCCGCCCACCGGGCTGCACGCCGCTGGTCCCAAATCGCGCCGGCTGCTTCGCGCTGTTCCCCGCCCGTCCCGCGCTTCTGCGAATGCACGTGCCGGTCCCGATTGGATGCGTGGCTGCGGGTTCCTCACTGGTCTTCAATGGCTCCCGGACGCCAGCGTGAGGTGGCGCTCACGTTCGACGACGGCCCGTGGCCGATCCCCCGACGTCCCAGTTCTTGGATGTGCTTGAGCGCTACCACGCAGTCGGCCACGTTCTTTGAGATCGGCGAGCAGATCCAGCCCTACGACCCGGGCGGAGGACTCGAGCGCCGGATGCTGGCCGACGGCGACATGATCGGCAATCACACCTGGACCCATCCCGACATGACCCTCTGGACTCTGCCGGGCAGCGCCGGGAGCTCGATCAAACCGCGGCGGCGATCAAGATCGGCGAGCGGTTTCAGCCCTGCCTGTGGCGCCCCCCGTACGGCGCCTTCAACTCCGGCCTGGTCTCGCTGGCCCGCTCGCTGGGCCTGATCACGATCGTCTGGGACGTCGATACGCAGACTGGACCACCCCCGGTACGGCCACGATCTACCAGCGGGCGGTCTCGGGCGCGCACAACGGCTCGATCATCCTCCAGCACTTCGGGGGCGGGCCGCGGTACGAGACCCTGGCCGCGCTGCCGCAGGAGATCTCCACGCTTGCGCAGCCGTGGCTACCGGTTCGTGACAGTCACCAGTTGCTCGGTCTGCACCGTCATCTATAAGTAGGACATGTCCAATCAGCCAAGCGGCCTCCCCGAGCGCGTGTGGATACGCGAGGTCGGCCCGCGGGATGGCTTCCAGAACGAGCCGGAGGTCATCCCCACCGAGGAGAAGGTGCGGCTGATCGAGCTGCTGGGCGGTACCGGGCTCGACGCGAATCGAGGTGACTAGCTTCGTCCGCCCCGACGTGATCCCGCAGCTGGCCGACGCCGAGGAGGTGCTCTCACGCGTAGGCTGCCGCGGAGGTGTCGGTCAGCGTGCTGATCCCCAACGTGCGAGGGCTGGAGCGAGCACTGGCCCACCGCGAGCGCTTCCAAGAGGTCAACGGCTTTCTTTCGGCCTCGGAGACCCACAACCAGAAGAACGTCGGGCCGTCCTATGGCGGACTCGCTCGCCGGGCTCGCGCGGATGTTCGCGCGCGCCCGCGAGGAGGGCCTGCGCTGCGAGGGAGTCATCTCGACCTCGTTTGGCTGTCCCTATGAAGGTCACGTCCCGCGCGCGCGGGTGCTCGAAATCGCCGGGGCACTGCGCCGAGGCGGGATGCGAGGAGATCGCCTTCGGCGACACAACCGGAATGGCCAATCCCGCTTCAGGTGCGCGAGTTCTTTGCGGCGGCACTCGACGCGCTGCCGGACATCGAGCTCACCGCGCACTTCCACAACACCCGCGGGCAGGGACTGGCCAACGTCCTCGCCGCGCTCGAGAGCGGAGTGGAGAGCTTCGAGTCGTCTTTTGGCGAGCTGGGCGGGTGTCCCGTTCCGCCGGGGGCCACGGGCAATGTCGCCACCGAAGACGTCGTGTCGATGCTCCACGAGATGGGCGTCCGAGACCGGCATCGATCTGGCGGCGCTGCTCGACGCCTCGCGGGCTGCGCAGGAGGCGCTGGGGAGGCCGCCTGGGCAGCCACCTGCTGACAGCCGGGCCGGTGGAGTGGAAGTACGATGGCGGACATCGATCACACCGATGACCTGAACGCCGCGATCGAGCGGGCCCGCGCCGGGGGACCCGAGCGTCACCGTGAGAAGGCCGCTGCGCAGGGCAAGCTTCCGGTGCGCCAGCGCGTGGACGCCTGCTTGACCCGGGATCGTTCGCGGAAGAGGGGCTTCTGGCTAACTGGGAGCAGGAGGGCCTGGGAGCAGACGGCGTCGTCACGGCCTCGGCACGATGGGAGGCCGGCCCGTCGCCGTGATGGCGAACGATCCGACGGTGAAGGCTGGCTCTTGGGGACCGAAAACCGTCGAGAAGATCCTCCGCATCCAGGAGCGGGCGCTGTCGCTGCGGATGCCGCTGGTATATCTGGTCGACTCGGCGGGAGCTCGAATCAACGAGCAGGTGCAGATGTTCCCGGGGCGCCGGAATGCGGGGCGAATCTTCTTCAACCAGGTCCGGCTTTCCGGGGTGGTTCCGCAGGTTTGCGTGCTGTTCGGTCCAAGCGCCGCAGGCGGCGCCTACATTCCGGCTTTCTGCGACATCGTGGTCATGCGGGAAGGCAACGCCTCGATGTACCTGGGGTCGCCGCGAATGGCCGAGATGGTGATCGGCGAGAAGGTCAGCCTCGAGGAGATGGGAGGCGCGCGGATGCACACCTCAAAGAGCGGCTGCGGCCATGTGCTGGTGTCCACCGACGAGGAGGGGATCGACTTCGCCAAGCGGTACCTGGGCTACTTCCCAACCTCGTTCGCTGACGATGCGCCCGGCGCCCCTCCGAGCGAGCCCGCCAGCGAGGGATCGATCCGCGACCTGATCCCAGGCGATGAGAACAAGCCGTTCGACATGCGAGAGCTGCTGGCCGCGCTCGTCGATGCGGATTCGTTCCTGGAGATCCACGCCCGCTGGGCGCGCGAGGTCATCGTCGGCTATGCGCGGCTCGACGGACGGGCGATCGGAATCGTGGCCAACCAGCCCAAGGTCAAGGGCGGTGTGCTGTTCGTCGACTCGGCTGACAAGTGCGCGCGGTTCATCTGGACGTGCAACGCGTTCAACATCCCGCTGCTGTTCCTGGCTGACGTGCCCGGGTTCATGATTGGGACGCAGGTCGAGTCCGAGGGGATCATCCGGCACGGAGCGAAGATGATCAGCGCCGTCTCCGAAGCGAACGTTCCCAAGCTATCGGTGATAGTTCGCAAGGCGTACGGCGCCGGCCTGTACGCGATGGCCGGCCCGGCGTTCGACCCTGACTGCTGCATTGCGCTGCCAACTGCGTCGATCGCCGTGATGGGACCGCAGGCCGCGATCAATGCCGTCTACTACAACCAGCTTCAGGCGATCGCCGATCCAGGCGCGCGCGCGGCTCGAACCGAGGAGCTGCGGTCGGAATACGCGCGGGATATAGACATCCTCCATCTCGCCTCCGAGCTCGTCGTCGACGCAATCGTTCAACCCGAGGACCTTCGGGAAGAGTTGATCCGCCGGTTTGCCCTTGCCTCGGGCAAGCAGAGGGAGTGGCCGGACAAGCGAGGTCCCGTCACGCCGGTGTAGCGGCGCCGCTGCGCCGGCGCTCGGCCAGCCAGGCATCGATGGCGTCGACCAGCACGAGTCCGAAGGCCACGACCTCGCCAAGCGTGTCGGCGTTCACGGCGGCCGCGATGTCTCCCCGCTGGTGGGAGCGGGGTGCCAGTCCGGGATCGGCAACGGCGCCGATCGCCATGCCCGGTATCCGTGCGGTCAGGGCGGCGAGCGCGGGGGTCGTGCCGCGGTCGGCATGCATGGAGACGTGGAGATCTGGCTCCGCGTGGGCAACCTGTGCCGCCAGCGCACGCAGGGTTGCTGCCGAGCGGCGCGGAACGAGTGGGCCCTCGCTACGCCACCAGCACGGATTTCCGTCGCCGCACGACGAGATTCCGAGCACCGCCGTGTTGGAGGGCCTGATCGTGTGTCGGCGGGCACGAAGGTAGTGGCGCAGCCCGAGCGGGTCGCGATCGCTGGCTCCGGTCAGCACGAGCTCGACATCGAGGTGACCCGGCGCGGCAGCGTCCAGAGCCCGCGCCAGTTCGACGGCGACCCCAACCCCGGTGCCGTTATCCCCGGCGGCCGGCGAGAAGTCGCTGCTGGCGAGGTCAAGCAGCAGCGCCAGGCCCAGCACGAGGCCGACCGTGGGCGGAAGCTGGGCGACTCCGATGCCTCCCGAGGTATGGCCCTGGAGGCGGACGATCGCAATGATCTCGAGCCACACGATCGCGATCGACAGCCAGCCCAGCCATCCCAGCACGCGCCCCTGAGTACCCTGGCGGATCGCTGCCACTGGTCTACGAAGCTGGTTGCGGAAAACAAGGCCGGCGCGACCAGCGTCGTAGTTTGCGGTGAGGAGGAGTCGCAGGTCGGCGGGTGAGGAGCGCCCGTCCGCTTTCGGAGCAGCGACGACGTTCTGGGTGGCGCGGTGGCGGGTGAGATACCGACCGGGGGACTGGCCGGTGAAGACGTCTACCAGGATGAACACCAGGGCCGCGAGGAGCAGTCCGCCGCCCACTCGTGGACTGGACACTTCAACGAGACTCCCCGCGAGGGCTAGGGCGACGTGCCAGGCGTGAGCCAGGGGCCAGTTAGGCCGACACCAGAATTGCTCGATCACGACCTCACGGCCGTCCCGGCCGAGCTCGTCGGCCAACCAGCGTGCGGCACGCCGCTCGGCATCGCTGCCGGCGCTCCGGCCCTTGAATTGCTCGAGTTTTGCCGCGATCTGTAGGGCGCGCATCGGCGCGCATGATCGCAGCCGGGGCAGCGCCTGCCCGCCGTTTCGGCTACAACGCCGCGCGTGAGCGCTCTCGAGGACGAGCTGCTTGGAGTTGCCGGTGACGCGGCGCAGGCCGCAGCTCTGGAGTTGCTCAAGCGGTTTGGCGGGCGGGCCGGTGCGATCCACACGAAGACCACGCCAACCGATCTGGTCTCCGAAGCAGACGTCGTCGCCGAGGGCGCGATCCGGGGGGTGCTGGAGCAGCGGCGACCTGGTGACGCGATCCTTGCCGAGGAGGGTGGTTCCAGCGGTGGGGGGGAGGGGGACCTCCGCTGGGTGGTCGATCCGCTGGACGGCACCATCAACTTCCTGTTCGGGATTCCTGCCTTTGCGGTGAGCGTGGCATGCGAGGACTCAGACGGTTCGCTCGTTGGCGTGGTGCTCGATCCCGTGCGCGAGGAATGCTTTGCCGCCACTCGGTCCGGCCCGGCGACTCTCAACGGCGAGGCGATTCGGGGCTCCTCGCGCTCGGATCTGGGCACGGCGCTGGTCGCCACTGGGTTCGGGTATGACGCCGCCGTGCGTGGCCGGCAAGCCGAGGTGGTGGCACGCGTCCTGCCGTGTGTACGAGACATCCGCCGGGTGGGTGCCGCCGCGCTCGACCTCGCCTGGACCGCGTGCGGCCGGTTTGACGCCTACTACGAGCGGGGCTGCAAGGCGTGGGACATCGCGGCTGGGGCTCTGATCGCGGCGCGAGCGGGGCTGTCCGTGCGCGCGCTACCTGAGTCAGGCGAGGATGACGCGGGGATCGTGGCTGCGCCAGCTGGATTGATGGAGGGGCTGATCAGGTTGGTTGGGTAGAGGCAATTAGACTCGTCGCCATCGCGGCGGTGGCGGAATGGCAGACGCGATGGACTCAAAATCCATTGTCCGAGAGGACGTGTGGGTTCGACTCCCACCCGCCGCATTGAGTTCGTGATCTCGGATCGCCTTTACTGGCGGGGCATTTGACCGATTCCGGCGGGCGCGGGAGCCAGCGAAGGTACTACGGTGGTACTTGAGGCCAGCTGAATCCAGAATGTCCGATCGAGCCGTCAGGATGGTCGCGCTGGTGTTGAGAACTCGGCGGGTCGCCCGGTGGGGACCGGGCGACCCGCTCTTGCTGTCCGCCGCCCACTCAATAATCGGGCGCGGAAATCGTCAACACCAGCAATCGGGTGCGCCGCTAATCCCCCTTTGAGTCGACGCGCCGAAGGAGGGGTCCAAATGGAGCTTGACTACGTAGTGCTCGCGGACGTCGCGTCGCAGCGACCGGATGGGAAGATTGACCTCCACGGCGTCGGATGGGACACGGTCTACGCCGCGTCCATTCCCGCCGTCCACCCGCGCATGGATCTCGCGATGCGGTTCCTGCTCTCGCCGCAGGAATTGGAGACATCTCACCGCGTCGTGGTCGCCTTGATGGGCCCGGACAGCGAGCTCGCCGGATACAGGCGGATACGCAGCCGATGCCGCCCGAGCAGCGGGCGATGATCCCGCCAGGACGTCGAGTCGGGGTTGGCATCGTCCTGACGCTAGCGAGCACGAGGTTCCTGGAATACGGCTCGTATTCGCTCGTGATCACGTGGGATGGGACCGAGGTACGCGAGCCGCTCCGGCTATTCGTTCTGCCGCTGCCGTCACCACCGCAGTCGGCCTAGTCAGCGGCCCCGTTAACGCCGCATGCGGTGGTCAAATCACGCCCAGGACCGTGGTAGCGAGCGGGACATCACGCTTGCTCAAGCTGCCGCAGTCGTAGAGAATGCCCACACAACGTTCACGGATCGCAAGGGAAACCCCTGCTATATAGGCGAGGTGGACGGACGTCGGATCAAGGTGGTGGTTGCCGCTGACGATCCGGAGTTTGTGGTCACCGTCATCGATCTGGACGCCGAATAAGGAGAGCAATGGCCATTTCCGCAAAGTACGACCGTGAGGCTGACGCGCTATACGTCCGGCTCGGCGCCGGCGAGCGTCAGCGAACGGTGGAGGTGGACGACTCAACGTACGTCGACGTCGACCCGGACGGTCGGGCCATCGGCCTGGAGTTCCTCTATCCATCAATGGGACTCGAGCTCGACGGGGTGGTGGCGAGGTTCTCGCTTGAGGAGCAACTGCCGCTGATCATCTCGGCGATCGCTACCTCTAACGCCCCGATCGTTCCTCCGACGATGACCAGCGGCCAGCACCTCGCCTCAACGGCGGTAGTGGTGCTCGCGATCGAAGGCACGGTGGCGGCGGGTCAAGTCGTGAATGAAACGGTGAGCGTCGCCGACCGCCCTGGGCGGGATCTGGCGCTCCCCGCCTGAGCTCTGCCGCAGCCGCTGTTGACTTCGCCCATCGGAGTGGGAGCATTGCAGGCAGCGATGGCAAGGAGAACCCTTACCAGCAGCCTCTACAGAGCAGCTCGAATCTCGGCTACCGGCCGAGCGGTCCGCACCGGCCGCGTTGGCCGCCGCGCGAAGAACATTGCCGTCGGTCGTGCGCTCGGCCGCGCTGGCGTCTGGCGTCGGCTCTGGCGCTGAGACTTTCCGCGCGTGTGCATTCGCCATATGGGCAGTGGCACACTGGAGCAATGGGCGCACCGCTCTCGCCGCCCGAGCCCGTCATGGGCCAAGAGTTGAATCTCACGCCGCCGGCGTGGGCCGACTTCGGCTATGCCGGCGCGTACGACGCCACCAAGGCCTATCCGATCCTGACGATCGTCACCTATAACTCGGTGGCTTACGTGTCCAAGATCCGGCCCAACTCGCCCGGCCCGACGCCAGTCGGGGCCCAGCCAGACATCAGCCCGGACATCTGGGCGCCGCTGCCGGCGCGGTAGCACGCGCGTTACCAGTCGGTATCGCTGAAGCCTGGTCGATACTCAAGCGACGACTCGCCGTAATCCGCGAGATTGACCGGCTCGATTCCTGACTCTTCGACCAGAGACCGCGGCTGTGCCAGCGCCAGACGCTGGAGGCCCTGGCCGAGAAACACGAGCTCCCGGGCAACCAGCAAATAGCATTCCGCGTGGTAGTAATCATCGGGCCCGGTCGAGACGAAGTCGACCCGGACGCGGTCCTCGGCGACTCGCCTCACGACGGACCCGAGGTGCCGCGGGTAGTCATCGGGCAGCAGTTCGAGCGGGGGCAGGATCACGCGCCGACGGCGGAAGCGCTCCTGTGTCGCCTCAAGGGCGTGGCTGCGTTCAACGGAGACGAAGCGCTCGATCTGGTCGGGCCGCCACGGTGGCTCGGCGGTACGTTGCGAGGCCGGGAACCGGAAGTACGCGACGCGCCAGACGCGTCCAGGAAGCGCGTCCGCAAACGCTTGGGCAAAACGACCCTCTGGCCGACTGTCGATCACGGCCAACGTAACCGAGTAGGTGTCCATAAGCCGGACGAGCTGCTCGAACGCGGTGCCCGCTGGCCCGTCTTCGACCTCGCCCACGAATAGCCGCTGGTCGCGATCGCCGTCGTCAACCATTCGCCCGATCACCACGTTGAGGGCCCTGGCGCTGGCCACGTCAATCCCACAGACAACAAGATCCAGCGTCGGCGCCGGAACCGAGTCCACCGGTCGCAGCGAATGATCGACGCAGTCCCGGATCTGCTCGAATCGATAGCCGATTCTCGGCCGAGACGAACGGCTCGCCCAAATCGTGCGTCCGGAACCGCTCAATCTGATCTGGCCGCACCTTCCGACTGTTCTCGACCATGGACTTGAGCACTCGTGGGCTCGGCGTCAGCAACCGCGGCAAGTGATAGCCCCGGATATCACGATCCGGGAACGCCGGCACCCACTCGCCAGCGCTGATATCGATGGGTCGCCGGCAGTCACGCTCCCGGCACACGAGCCGCAACTGGGCGACATCCACATTGGCCTCGAACGCCTCAAACCCGAAGATCGGATTCCACTCACCGCAGGCGTCGCAGCGCACATGCCACACGCGCCGATCGCTCTCCTCAAAAGCCTTGGCCACCCCATACCCAGGCACCGACGGCACCCCAATCTTGCGGATCATTCCCTCCGACAACAGACCTGACAGCCGACGCTCTGAGACCTCGATGGCCTCCTGCGGCGCCGAGTCGAGCTCGTCAACGATCATCAAGTCGATCGGAAGGCTCAGCACCTCGTGAGCCAGGCCACGGCCGAACCAGAACCCGCTCGTCCCGATCTGCCGCATGGTGACGTTGGCCACCGCCTTCTTGCTCATCCGGATTTGCAGATGCTGTGACGCCTCGATCACTGGCTGGATCCTGTGCTTCGAGAAATCCTTCAGATCGGTGAGCGTTGGAAAGCACACCAGCACATTGGCCTGGAACACATCCGCCCAGTAGAGCCCTAGCCGCACTGAGATCGCCGAGGAGATCCCCAGCTGCGTGGCCTTCATGTAGGCCGCCTCGCGAACGTGGGCTGACTCCTCCGAATACAGCTCGGCCTGAAACGGCCACCTAGTAGATCGATCGACTTGCCACCTGGCTCTGGCACGCGCTCCACCCAATCCCAGAAGCCCAGCGACCTGACGGCCAGATCGCGCGACGCCCGGCCACGGTCCTCCTGCACACGGCCCACCTCAGCCGCTAACGCCTCCCACGGATCAGGCAACGCCCCACCGCCCGCGAGATCAAGCCAGTCGACAGCCACCGTCGCAGCGTAAGCAGCGAACCGGACCCGACCTGGGCACCCGACGTCATACACCCGCAGTCAGCCCCAACGCGGCCGCACGGTTCTGCGCAAATTTCCGCCCTGCGCATCCCCAGCAACGGCGGGCGAAATCGCGACACAGCCATCAACCGCGATGGCCTTTCAGCGATTTGGCTGCGCTAGAACGGAAAAATGGCAACCTCTCAGTTGACACCGCCCGGGGGAACGCCGCGGTCGCGGCGGCGGCAGCGCGAGCTGCGTGAGCATTCGATGGTCGCTGCGCACCGCCGCGGCGTGCCGGTGGTGAAGATCGCGGCGGCTCACGGGATCACGCGGCAGGCGGTGTACAAGATCCTCAAGAACTGGGAGGGCACGCCGAGCGTCCCGCGCGATGGCGTACGCGTCGACGCCGGCCGCGTGGTCGATCAGACACTGGCGGCGTACGAGCAGATGATCGAGGACCTGGCCGAACTTGTGACTACCACGAGCCGCTCGGCGCCGCACGTGACGCTGGGCGCTATCAGCCGCATGCTCGAGGTGCACGATCGGCGTCTGCGGCTGATGGCGGCCGCTGGCTATGTCGGAAGGACCCTGGCGGAGCCGCAGATCGAGCAGCGAATGGTGGCGATGGCTCAGCGGGTGGCTGATCTGCTCGGCCGGTCTGGCGTGCCGGATGAGGTGATCGACGAGCTGATGGCGGTGGCTCGGGAGCACGTAGAAGCCGGCACTTGAGGCTTCAACGAGGGCTGCGGCATGAGCGTTTCGCAGGCCGCTCCGGGTACCCCACCGAGTACCACGGGCCTTGCACCGGCGGTTTCGCCTGAGTCTGTAAGCGATCCGAGTCGGGTCCGTGTGGGGTCGCAGCCCGAACGGCGCTCCCAAAGCCTGCGCCAACTGGCGCACCCTTTCTGGCGCGATCGGCCAGGTGGTTCGTGATGCTGCGCCGGCTTGACACTGCGGCTCTGATCCGGCAGGCCGACGCTTCGGCGCCGCCTCTTCGCATCACCGAGCCGCGGGCTGGCCACTTCACAGCGTCAACCCATATCGGTGGACGGGACATCGCCGCCTACGCCCGCTCGCGGCGCGGCGCACGCGTCCGGCTGCTGATCGAGCTCGACTCGCCAGCCTGGAGCGCGACGTGAGCGTGGCCATCGTTGAGCGCTCGGCATTGCGGCTGCTCGAGGCGCCGGGCGGCGACGGCATCTTCAATCCGGATGGCACCGTGACCGCAGTCATTATTCGGCCTTGCGACGGTCGCGGGCCGGGTGCTCGGAAGTACGGGGCAGCGATGCTGGCGAGGGACGCGCCGACGTTCAGCGGCCTGCCGTCATACCTCAATCACCTTGACCCTCGCGCCCAGAAGGCAGCCGGGAAACTCAGGCGAGGCCCGGAGGAGCTGGCCGGCGAGTTGCGCGAGTGCTACTGGGATCCGACGTACACAGCGCCGGACGATGCCCAGTTCGGCTATGAGCGCGGCGCGGTGGTCGGCAAGTTCATGCCGGCAAGCGATCTCGTCGAGAGTTTGCTGCGTCGAATCCCGAGCCAACTCAAGTTCTCGATCAACAGCCAGGCGACGGGGCTGCGTCCGATTCGCCGGAAGGACGGGAGCAAGGGCTGGCTGGTCGAGGGCATGGCCAACGACCCGGAGAACTGCTCGGTCGATCTTGTGACGGCGGCCGGCGCGGGTGGCCGCGTGGCTGCCCTGTTGGAGTCGGCTGAGATCACGAACGCCAGGAGGCGAGAGATGAGTACAGCGGTGGCGACCGGCTCATGTATGGGCTCGGTCACGGAATGGCTTGCACGCCAGCGACGGCGGGATTTGACGCCGCGGATCCCGTCCCCCGATGGTGAGCAGCGGCGGGAGTTGCTTGAGTCTGTCGCCGCTCGTGCTGCGCGCTCTCGCAGCGGCTCGACGGAGCCGGTGGCGATGGCGAGCGTCTCGGACTACATCGCCCGGTATCTGGACGCGCGGAGCCGCCGTGTTTGACCGGCGGTTGGAGCGTGCGCTGGACTTGCTCGCGCAACGCCCCACGGATGATCCACCGGGCTATGACTTGGCCAAGTTGAGTTCGCACAATCGCCGTTTGGCGGAGCGGGATTGGGAGGAGCGGCGGCGAGCGATGTGGACGACGCTTGATGACCCGATGTTTGTCGGCTTGAGCGTGTCGCGGTCGGACTGGGCCGCGCTCAAGGAGGCGGGCAAGTCGAGATCAGGACCGAGGTCGAGACGTGGTATCCCGATCCCGAGAGTGGCGCGCCGGCGGAGCGGAGGGTGGAGTTCGTGCGCGCTACGCCTCGGGCCCGTGCTTTGAGGGCGGCGTGAGCGCGCTTCGCGAGCTAGCGGAGGGACCTTGGTCCGGGACGCGGCGACGTTCCACGTGCCAGGGCGCTGCGTCGCGCTCATTTGAGATGCCGCGGCCTCGCAGCTTGACGAGGCGCTGATCGAGCTGCGCCGGCACGGCCTCCCGTCGCCCAGCTTGAGCGAGCGGGGTAGCGGGCAGGCCGCGCGAGACCGGCTGGGCGGGACCCGGGGTCCTGGAGCGCCCTAAGCCCATGCATGCCCAAACTCCTCGCCGGCCGGTCCGAGGGTCGAGTTGTCAAGATCCGGTGGCCAGAGCGCCGCAAAGGCGGTGCAAACGGGCCTTGCGGCGATGCGGTCTCGGCTCAGAGTGCTCGTTCTAGTCCTTTGCATTCGTCTGGCCGCGACGATCAAGAGCGCTGCTTTCTGCTGTAAGGAGAAGCGAGTGTGTGCCGCGCGTACTCCTGCTGCTCGTCCGCAGCGGCGACGTGCTCACCGGCGGGCGCCGGGTTCCGCTCGCCAACAGAAAGCGGGCGTCACAGGGCGGGGACGACGCTCTTCGCCGACAGTGTCGCGTTGCTCCGCGGGATTCAGTTTGCTGCGGCGTGCTGGTGTAGGCTGTGCGTGGGCCCATGGGGCCTGGCCTATTACCCTGACATGGATGAGGGGGCGGCTTAGATGGGTGGCATGGCTGGGCGGATCGGAGATCGGCGGCGGAATCTCTTGGTGGTGGCTGGGCTGGTCGGGCTGGTGTTCGTGACGGTTGCGTTGGGTCGCCCGGCGGCGGCCCGGGCGGTGGGGAGTTGAGCTATGACGGGTGCTTCGGCGCGGCGGCGGGTTGCACGTTCGTGGCCGGCGGGCCGTTGACGAGCGCTGACGGGGTGGCCGTCAGCCCGAACGGCAGCTCGGTGTACGTCACGGGTGACGCAGCCGATGGTGCGGTGTCGCACTTCTTCGTGGGCGCCAGGGTCGTCTTGCCTACGACGGGTGCGTGAGCGACGACGGTCGGGAGGCAGGTGCGCTGACGTCCCGGGGAGCGGAGCCCCGCTCGCCGACGCCGCAGGCGTGGCGGTGAGTCCGAATAGCGCCTCGGTGTATACCGCGAACGTCGTCGGCACGATCGTGCACCTCTTCGCTAACCCGAGCCAGGGGCAGCTGACCTATGACCGGTGCGTGAGCAACGACGGATCGGGAGGCACCTGCCTGGATGTTCCGGGAACGGCGCGCCGCTCGAAACCCCCGTAGATGTTGCGGTGAGCCCGAACGGCGCCTCGGTGTACGCCGCGAACCTGGCAGGCACGCTTGACCACCTGTTCGCCGACCCGACCGGGGGACAGCTGTCGTGGGACGGGTGCGTGAGCGACGACGGGTCGGGAGGCACCTGCGCCGATGTTCCGGGGAGCGGGAAGCCGCTCTCTGCGCCTGGGTGTTGCGGCGAGTCCGAATGGCGCCTCGGTGTACGTCGCGAACCATGACGGCACGCTTGACCACCTGTTCGCCGACCCACCGGGGGGCAGCTGTCCTGGGACGGGTGTGTCAGCAATGACGGGTCGGCGGTTGCGGCTGGATCGGGAGGCACCTGCGCCGATGTTCCGGGGAGCGGGAAGCCGCTCCGTGATCTCATCGATGTTGCGGTGAGCCCGAACGGCGCATCGGTCTACGCCGTTTCGGCCGATGGGACGGTGTCGCATCTGTTCGCCGACCCGACCGGGGGGCAGCTGTCCTGGGACGGGTGCGTGAGCGACGACGGATCAGGAGGCACCTGCGCCGATGTCCCCGGCACCGGGGCCCCACTCGCGGGCGCCCTAAGCGTGGCGGTCAGCCCCGACGGCCGATCGCTGTACGTGGCCTCCAATACGTCGAGCTCGGTCTCGTTCTTCAGCATCGCTCCCGGGGGCCAGTTGACGTTCCAGGGCTGCCTGTCTGACGACGCGATCCCCGGCTGCGTGGATCCGCCCGGCGAGCCGCTGAAGGGCGCCGATGCCGTCGCGGTCAGCCCGGACGGCGGCTCGGTCTACGTCACCGGTTCCGACAACGGGACGGTCGCGCACTTCTTCCGCACGCAGACCAGCGGCGGTGGCGGCGGTGGTGGCGGTGGCGGTGGCGGTGGCGGTGGCGGTGGTGGTGGCGGGGCCCGGACGATCACCGCCAAGTTCGACAACCAGCTGATCGCGGTCGTGACCTCGTTGGGGTCCGGGTGCATCGCTAGATCTGGATCGCTGAGCGCCACGCTGACCTCATCGGCGATCCCCGGATCCACGGCGCCCAAGCTACGGTCCACCGGCGCCGCGTTATCGATCGATCGGGGCGTCCGGCACGTTCACCATCGCACCGTGCACAGGCACGGGAAGAAGGTCGTGCTCACAACGATCACCTACACCCCGAACGTCACGGTCGGCAAGCTGCCCACGAACGTGTCGCTCAAGCTTGCCGGCCTGAGCAGCGGCTCGCATGTGTTCAACGTCAAAGTCTCCTACCACGAGACCGTGAAGCGTCACGGCCACCGGCAGACCGTCTCAGTGTCCAAGACGCTGAGCCTCACGTTTCAGGTCTGCTGAGACCACGCACCGCCAGCGGACCGCTGCCGACCGGATTGGTGAGCCGGTCGGCAGCCCGGGAGGGTGCCTCCTCGAGGACCGGACCAGGTCTTCTGACGCGGTCGGGGTACGCAACCCGCTCCGCGCGGACACCACGCTCGCAGCGCCTTCTTTGAGGGCGTGAGCGGTAGGCGGCGTGACCGTTGATCACCTCGCCGCTCCGGACGAGCAGCAGCACTGGCGGCCGACTGCCCCTTTCCACAGCCGAACTGAGCACTCTCCGGACGGGCCCGCTGCCTTCCCCTCTGATCGAGAAGGGGAAGTCCCGGCTCCCGGCTCGAAAGCCGCCCGAGGTTGACGTACTTGCTGGTTTGCCGCAAGCCGCCCTCGGGAATAGGTTTAGAGAGAGGTATGCGGTTGAGACGGTGGGGTCGATTCGGCGGGAGTGCCGCGGCGGCACTGGCGGCATGCGCGATCGCCCCTGCGGCGGCGTCTGCGGCACGGAAGGACTGCGGCACTATTGCCAGCGACTCCGGGCGATGGTTCTGGGCGTGTGCTGCCCCCGAACGGTCCGGCCTACCTCGATTGCGCGTTCATTTACGACCTAGTCCGCTATGCGGATATCACCCATGATCAATTCGAGGATTTGTGGGCGTGCAACTACCAAAACGACAGACGAATCGCCTGCCACAACCAGAACCACACGCGGGTGGTCGCGTATCGGATTCGCCCGCCCCAAAACTGCGGGGCGACGCACGTCGGGATCGGTCGGACCAACATCAGTGCAACCGCTAACGTGAGCTGTGACGAGGCGCGGAGGGTGGCTGTGGATAACCACAACGGGGGCTGGCCATGCGGGGGTTCCGACGAATGCTGGACCTATACCGACGGCTACAGCTGCCACGGGATCGGTTCCTCGGACGGCTCGTCAACGGACTACTACTGCGTGAGACGGGACCACGAGGTCGACTACAACGAGGGTCCCTAGCGCGCGACTTCGGCGAAAGACTCGGGTACATCCGTGGGGCGAACGTGACGCCGTGGCCTTAGGCTGTTGATGGGGCTGGTGCAACGACAGGAATCGGAGGCGCAAGAGACGTGAGGATGAGAGCGCTAGTGCGGAGCCTGATCGGCACGCTCGGTGTTGCTCTTGTGATGGCTTGGCTTCCGGGCGCAGCGCAGGCCTATGACTGCGGGAAGGTCACCTACTACTACGACGTGCCCGGCGACAGCTATAGCTATTACGCGACCTTCCAATCGCTGGATTTCCACAGCGGCATCAGCGTGCAAGGGATGAGGTGCAGTGACGCCCGGAGCTTCGTGTGGCGATACGCGCGCGCTGCGTTCAGGGACGCCTCAAGCCGTACTGATTACAACCCACCGGGTACCTCACGAGATTCCGTTGCCACCGCTCAAGGTTGGGCGATGACGTTGGGCGCGACTACTGCGCTCGGGGCAACATGCTCGTCTTCTTCTCTGACTACATCGGCCAATTCGTCGGCCTCTAAGTGCGGAGGGGGAGCAGATGAGAACGCGATTGATCTGGGGGCGGTTCGGTAGGTTTCAATGGCTACCGCGACCACGCTTGGAGCGGCCACGAGCAGCTCGGCAGCGAGCGACAGCTATTGCGGAACGTTCCACGCGCGCGGATATACGCCATACGTCTACGTGCTGCGAGGGCACGTCGGTTGCAACGAAGCCCGCCGCGTCTTGAAGGCCTGGTTCATCGACGCACGACACACACAGTTCTACGGGCGATGGACCTGCATCGACCTACCGGGAAGCGCTCGAACAGGGCCAAATCGAGCACTGCAGCACCCGCAGCGGTGCCTATATCGGAGATTACGATCACCGGCTCTAATTAGGAAGACCGTTCAGGGCTTGCTGGCCAAGCCACCCCGCCGGGCTCGACGGCCTTCGCACCTCCCAGCCGGATG